>CAYNOS010000075.1:0-1541 GCA_964398985.1 uncultured bacterium | reverse complement strand
GGCAGGGAGGCGGACCATAGCGTCAAACGAAGCCTGTCATTCGATTGCCCGAGGGAGGTGAGAGATGGAGTTGCAGCCTGACCGCAGCCCGCACGCTCGCAGCGGCACGTTCCACGCCGACACGCGCCAGCCCATCCTCGACCCGCCCGACGCAATACCAGTCCAAGCCACCGAGTAACCCAACCACCACCGGAGGTCCGCGTGCGCGAGCGCGTCACGGCCGTCATGGTCTCGTGCCAGCAACGCACGACGGCCCGCCGCCTCACCATCCCCCAACTGAAAGCCATCGGCATCACACCGCGGCTCTTCCTCGACGACTGCGTCCTCACTAAGGAGAAGACCGAGCTCGGGAACAAGTGGATCGGGCAGAAGGCCATCGCCTGGGCGCTGGAGACCCACCCCACCAAGCCCGTGCTGTTCCTCGAGGACGATATCGACCTGGCGCCGGACTTCCCGCGGGCGCTGGCCGACGCCATCACCACGGGCGTGACGACGTACTTCTACATCAACGAGATGAACCCGCACGACAGCAAGACCAAGCAGCGAATCGCGAACCTCTACGGCCCGCAGCTCGCCGACAGCATCACCGCCCGGCAGCCACTCCCGGTCAGGGCGGTGCGGGCGATCACGTACGCGGGCTTGTACGGCACGCAGGCCGTTCTCCTACCCGCGAACGTCGCCCGGTTGGTGGTCGACCAGTACGTCGGTGAGGTCAGGAAGGCCATTGACGCCGCCGTGCAGAAGTGCCTGACCTTGGAGGGCCTCCCCGTGAACGTCATCGTCCCGAACGTCGTCCAGCACAGGCACGACCGCACCGCCAGAGAGCCGGAGCGGTTCATGAAGCGCTCGCTGTCGTTCCACTGCCCACGGGAGGAGTTGGTCGATGCAGGTGCAGCCTGACCGCAGCCCGCACGCCCGTCAGGCCGCCTTCACCAGGCCGGACGAAGACGGCATGGGCACCGAACGCGAAGTCAGCCTCTTGCTCGCAGCTCACGTCAGGTGGCTGAAGCCGAGCCTGGTCATCGAGACCGGTACCTTCCACGCTGACACGGCCGTCCTGCTCTACCAGGCGCTGGCCGAGAACGCGGCCGAAGGGCACGGGGGAGAGCTGCGCACTTACGAGGTCGACCCCAAGGCGTACGAGGCGAGCGTGAGGCGGCTAGCGGGCCTCAAGATCCACGCTCAGGCGCGGTTGTACGCCGTGCCGCGCACTCTGCAAGAGGACCTCTCCTCGATCGGTCACCGGCTTGTCGACCTGGCGTTCATCGACAGCTCGTACGACGCCAGGGAAGCGGACGTGGAGACGCTCACCGGCCGCATGGCACCACGGGGCCTGTTGTTCGTGCACGACGCCGACATGCGACCCATGCGACCAATCGTCAGGGCCTGGCGCCGCGAGTGGCGCCTCATCGGCTACCCCACACCAAGGGGCCTCGCGCTCCTGCAACGCCGCTGGAAGAGCGACTAACTACAGCAAGCAGGGCGGGCCCGGTGCCGTCCGCCTGTCGTGCGGCACAGGAACCCAACGAGCATGCGAATCG
>CAYNOS010000074.1:0-1670 GCA_964398985.1 uncultured bacterium | reverse complement strand
CGCGTTGGCGGAGATCCTGAAGCGCGCCGAGGCGGACCCCGAGTACCTCGCCCACGCGCCCTACACCACGCCGGTGAGGCGTCTCGACGAGGTGCGCGCCGCGCGGCAGCCGGTGCTCAGGCACGCGTTCGCCGGTCCGAGCGGCGACTAGTTCTAGGAGCTTTCGATCTCGACGCGCACGCGCTTGGCGCTGAGATGATCGGCCGCCGAGGCCGTCAACTTCAGCGGCCCCAGTCGTGCGCTGTCGCCGATCTTGGGTACCCGGCCGAGCCTCAGCGCCAGGTAGCCGCCGACGCTGCGCACCTGCTGCTCGGCGGCTTCAACCACGGCGTCGTTGTCGGCGGTGACGCCGGCCTCCTCGAGCACGTCGAGGAGCTCCTCGAGGTCGAGATCGCCGGCCACCGACCAGCCGCGCCCCGGTAGACGCCTGACGGCGGGCGCGGCCAACTCCTCGGCGGTCGGCACGTCGCCGACCAACTCCTCCAGCACGTCGTTGACCGTCACGATCCCATCGACGCCGCCGTACTCGTCGAGCACCACCGCGAAGTGCACGCCGCTGCTCTTGAAGCGCTCGAGCAGCGACAGGATCGGCATGGTCTCCGGAACGTAGAGCGGCTCGCGGACGTGGCTCTCGAGGTCGACCTCCTCGCCGCGCAGCAATTGCGGCAGCAGGTCGCGGGCCCTGATGGTTCCGCGGATCTTGTCGATGTCGCCGTCCGACACCAGGTAGCGCGAGTGCGGATCGGTCTCCAGGAGACCTGCGAGACCGGCTACCCCGTAGCGCGCGTCCAGCCACGCCACGTGCCTCCTGGGCGTCTGGATGGCCGTCACGCGCCGCTCGCCGAGCCAGAAGGCGTTCTCGATGATCTCGCGCTCGGCCGGCTCGACGGTGCCCTGTTCCAGACCCTCTTCCACCAGCAGGCTGATGTCCTCCTCGCCCACCAGGTCCTGCCGCACTTCCTTGACGCCGAAGACACGCAACACCAGGTTGGTCGACCGGCTGAGCACCGCGACGAGCGGTGATGCGGCTCGCGAGAGCCCGGTCATCAGCGGGGCGACGCGCATCGCGACCGCTTCCGGTGTCCGCAGCGCCAGCCTCTTCGGCACCAGTTCGCCGACCACCACCGACAGGTAGGTGATCAGCACCACCACGACGAACAACGCCAGCGGGTACGCGAACGGCGCCAAAAGCGCTGAGCGGGCGAGGACCTCCGACAGCGGACCCGCCAACGCGGCGCCGCCGAAGGCGCCCGAGAAGACCGTGATCAGCGTGATGCCGATCTGAACCGTCGAGAGGAACTTGGTGGGTGACTCCGCCAGCGCGGCCGCCTTCTCCGCCGCGGCGTCGCCCTTCTCGGCCTGGGAGCGCAGTCTCAGGCGGTTGGCAGACACCACCGCGATCTCGGCCATGGCGAAGACGCCGTTGGCCAGAATCAGGGCGAGGATCACCGCTGCTTCGAGCATCGCCTCAGCCTAGGAGTCGGCGGCTGCGTTGGCGTAGGGTCGTGTTGCCCCGTGCCTGCTGGGAGGGTGCTGGGTCAGGTGCTGCAGCTGCTGGAGCCTTCGCCCGCAGGTGCAGCCGCGCCGTCGGTGCGGAAGCTGTGACCGCAGCCGCACTCGCTGGACGCGTTCGGGTTGACGACGCTGAAGCCGCCGCCCATCAGGTTCTC
>CAYNOS010000073.1:0-1731 GCA_964398985.1 uncultured bacterium | reverse complement strand
ATGAAGCGCGCACCGCTCTCGCTGCCGGCGCCCGAGCTGCCGATTACCTGCCAGCCGAAGTCGGCGCCGGCAGGCAGCGCCAAGCCGTACTCGGCAAGGTCGGGGATGCTAGTCGTCGACTCCATCGTGGTTACCAGGACCTGGAGGTTCCCGACGTCGGCATCCCACATGAACGTCATCGGTCCACCAGACGGGTTGAAGGCCGTGAAGCTCGTCGCGTTGGTCACACCGGTCGTCAGATCGGCCGGGGCGACCAGTTGGGGAGCCGCGGGAATGGTGACCGTGGCCGTTGCCTCCGTCACGCCTACGCTCCAGCCCATATGCTCAAGGTCAATCAGGGACGCGAAGCGGTAACTGGCGCCGTCGATCACCGGCATGACCATCTCGTGCGTCAGGTCCGTAATGGGCACGATCGCGTTGCGCATGGCGAAATCAGGGCCAAGTTCCACCGCGGACATCAGAGAGATGGGCACTCCTGCCGCGTCGATGTCGACGGTGACGGTCGTCGTTTCCAGCGCATCACCGAGATCGAGGTCCGCCACCTGCGCAAACCCGTCGGTCAAGGTCGTGTCCACGTTCGCGTAACCCTGATAGCTGACGGGATAGCCGTCGCCGTCGAACTCCACCTGGAGCGCGTGGACCCGCACCTCTCGTGTGGCGGGGCCATACCATTCTGCGCCCAGGCTGTAGGCGTTCTCGGTAGCGATGACGATGTCGCATCCGAGCACCAGACCGTCCAGTCCTTCGATGCACACGATGACGTTCTGATTGGCTGCGACTGGAATCACGCCGCCGCTCAGAAGGCCGGTGACAGTGGTGGAACGCGCCGTCGGCATTAGCGGCTCGGCGACCAGCGGTGCCAGCACCGGGTTCTCCGCCGTCAGCCCTTCGAAGACATTCAACCACTCTTCGGTGGTACTCCAGACGCTAACGTCGTACGGCACCGACAACCCGTCAAGATCGAAGTAGCCCTCGAGGTCGGTGACGTCGAAGTCGCCTTGGCTCCTGACCGACACGCCTCCGACCGGTAGCCCGAAACCCGCCATTACCCGGCCTGTGACGCTCAAGCTGACGACCTCGAGCACCAGCTCCGCGCTGTCGGCGACGCCGGCACCCGTGCCGACCACGCTCAGGTCGTAACTGCCCTCGCTAGCAGCCGCTTCGGCAGTGAGCGTCAACGTGCTGGTGAGGGTTCCGCCGCTGAGGGTCACCGGCGAGAAGACGGCATTGACGTTGGCGGGCAGGCCAGTGACCGACAAGCCCACGTCTCCCGTGGCGCTCCCGATGCGGGTGAGAGAGACCTCGATCGCGACGTCGCCGCCGCGCAGGAGTTGCGCCGACGAGCTGTCGACACCGAGCGCGATAGCTGGAGCGGTAGCGCAGGCGGCAAGCGCCAGGAGCAGAGCCGCCCCCACTGCCGCCAGGACGACAGGCGACCGGCGTCTGTGTGAACGCCTTTCTGAGTGATGCAGTCCGTGACCGAACGTCATGGGCCAATCCTCCATGCGGGACAGCACAGAGTGGCAGCAGTCGAACGCTGGTTCCATCGACCCTGGAGCACTGTCCTGAGATTCACCAGGACTATGTCTCATGAACGGCCCAGGAACACGACCAATGCTTCACATGCACGCCTACCTGACACCCGGCGTGGACGCCCGCAAGGCCAAGAACCACTCCAGACGACCAACCTAGCGCTCTACTTCCTACAACATCTATCATGGTCTCCAAGAT
>CAYNOS010000072.1:0-1749 GCA_964398985.1 uncultured bacterium | reverse complement strand
TCGAGAGCTTGACGGTGATCGACACCTCGTTCTCGAACATGCGCTTGAGCACCGGCCGCTGCTGGATCTCGGGGCGCGGCAGCTTGAGAGCCACCTCGCCAAACACCGAGTGCCGCGCCAGGAAGACCTCGGAGGTCTGTCCCGACCCGAGCTTGTGTTGCAGCTTGTATCCCGGTGGCACGAAGCCAGGGCGATCCTGCTCCAACCCCGTTCCCCTTCCGAAGGCTCGCAGTAGCCTACTGCATCGCTAGAGGTCGATGATGTCGCCCGGCGCCAAGCACACCGCCCGCGCGGACGTCTCCGCCATGACCCGCTCGACGAACTGCAGTCCGTCCTGCTTGATCCGCGCGAAGGTGTTGAAGTGGATCGGGATGACGAGCCTCGGCGCCAGGAGCTTGACGGCCTCGATCGCGTCGTCCGGACCCATCGTGAAGTTGTCGCCGATCGGCAAGAGCGCCACGTCGAGCCCGTGCCTGCCGATCAGCCGCATGTCCGAGAACAGCGCCGTGTCGCCGGCATGGTAGAGCGTCAAACCGCCGAGGTCGATGACCACGCCCATCGGCATGCCGCCGTAGCGCCCGGAGTCGAAGGAGCTCGAGTGGAAGGCGGGCGTGAAGCGCACGCTGCCGAACTCGAACGCGTGGCTGCCGCCGGTATTCATCGGATGCGACTTGAGGCCGCGCTCACCGGCATAGACAGCGATCTCGGCGCAAGAGATCACCAGCGCCTCGTGTTCCGATGCCAGTTCCTCGGTGTCTCCCCAGTGGTCGCCGTGCGCGTGGGTGACCACGATGTAGTCGGGCTTCAGGTCGCCGGTTCCGACCGCCGCCAGTGGGTTCTCCGAGATGAACGGATCGATCAGGATCTCGCAGCCTGCGGTCTTCAGCTGCACGGCGGAGTGCCCGAGGTAGCGCAGCCTCACGCCACTAGCAGAAGTCACCTGAGCAGCACCAGCGCGAAGTAGTACAGGGCCGCCAGCACCACCGGAGCAGTCGCCAGGGCTGCCGCTTCGAGGTGGCGCTTGAGCGCGAACGCGGCCAGACCGAGGCCGAGGAACACGATCAGAACGACCGGGTAGGAGAGGTACGCCCAGCGCCAGACGCCTTCGAGGCCGAGATCGACGATCGTCCCGGCGTTGCGCCCCAGCAGGCCGATCGCGCCGATCGACCAGAACAGCCCGACCCCCAACGACAGGATCGCGCCGAGGCCGTACCCGATGACACCCAGCATCGGCTTGTTGTCAACTTCGTAGTTCGCCCCGTTGACGGGGCGGACAGCAGCTGAGTCGTACACAGCGTCCTCCGGCTGCGGCGCGTGAAGGCCAGTAACGGTCGCTCTGGTCGACGCCGCGTCATCAGCTTACCAGCCCTCTGTGGGCCTCTGTTAGACTGGCATGTTGCCGGGTCGAAGGCCTTCTGCCCTGACGAGTGCACCGACCTAGGAGGGCTCTTGCAGGATCTCATCATCCGCGGCGCGCGCGAGCACAACCTCAAGAACGTCGACCTCGTCTTGCCGCGTAACAAGTTCATCGTCTTCACCGGCGTCTCGGGCTCTGGCAAGTCGACCCTGGCGTTCGACACGATCTACGCCGAGGGCCAGCGCCGTTACGTTGAGAGCCTGTCCGCCTACGCCAGGCAGTTCCTCGGCATCATGGACAAGCCGGACGTCGATGCGATCGAGGGCTTGAGCCCGGCGATCAGCATCGATCAGAAGACCACCAGCCACAACCCGCGCTCGACCGTCGGGACC
>CAYNOS010000071.1:0-2021 GCA_964398985.1 uncultured bacterium | reverse complement strand
GTGATCGAGTCCTCGCCGCGACCCAGCCCGTGCGCCCGATAGAACGCTGCACGTGCGAGTGCCAGGGCGATACGCACGAATCCGATGCTGAGGAGCAGGCGGGTCACGAACACCAGGCTTCTGCCTGCGAAACCTGGAGGGTCGGCGGCGAGGCCGAGCCCGAAGACGTCGAACAGGTCGAGGAACAGCTCCGTGAACAGGAGGCTGTCGACGGCGTAGCGCCACGCGTCGAACAGGGGCGAGCCGCTGAGCACGCCGGGAAGGTGCTGCATCACGCGCCAGAAGAGCACCGCCTGAGCGCAGAGGTAGAAGGGGAGACCGAACGCCGCGACGGCGACCGGTAGGTACGTGACGACCCGAGAGCTATCGCGCTCTCGGACTCCGAACGAGTCCGAGGAGCGTAGCAGACGCCCAACGGACTCGGGCCACACCACCACGCAGGCGATGGCGGTGAAGCCCAGCACTTGGAGCATCAGCGACCAGGCGCCGAGCGGCAGCAACCCCGAACAGGAGAGGACCAACGCGGCCAAGCCGAAGCGCAGCCACAGCCACCCCGGCGTGAGGAGGATCGCTTCCCGCAGTTCACCAAGCTCTACACCGATTCCGCGTAGGACTGCCCGAAGCGTAACCTTGCCACGACCGTCATCCAGGGCGTGAGTCTCCTCCAACCCGCACTTCCTACCTTGTGACGTCACTGCACTATAGCGGTTGCGTCGGGTCGCGCGGAGCCCTGTAGACGGTAGGCGGAGACGTGCGTATCCTTGCTTTTGGATGCACAACGAGCGAGACCCTGTGTACCGACCAAGCTGGGTCGATCGGCTTACCACGTGGATCGACCGCCAGCGGTTCCCTGCCTGGGTCTTCTACCTGGTCGTGTACCTGTACCTGGCGCTCATCCTGCATCTCGTCGAGTGGCTGAACGGGACCACTTCATGGGGTGCGCCTTCGGCGATCGCGTTCTACAACGCCCTCTGGTTCCCATGGGTTCTCGGGATCATCCATTATCTTGACCACGTCGCGATGGACGGCATGCAGCGTTTCGAGCCGCTACTCAGGGACAAACCCGCCGTCATCGAAGAGCTCCGGTACCGGATGACGACGTTGCCTGCCACGTCCACGCTGTTGCTGTACCTGACCGTTGCCGCCATCATCGCGGTTGCCGGGATCGTGAACCCCAGCTCAGTGGTGCTCGTCATGCCCGAGGGGCCGGTACACCCGTTGGCGTTGGGTCTTGCGGCGTTCCATTCGGCCGTTTCCTACGCCACGGCCCCGGTCTTACTGGTGCATGCCGTACGGCAGCTCAAGCTTGTGTCCGAGGCTTACGCGATGGTACCCGAGGTCAACATCTTCGAGCGGCGGCGGCTATATGCGTTCTCCGGCCTCTCTATGCGCACGGCCCTCTTGTTTCAGGCGATGGTCTGGGTCACATACTTCGGCGGCTTCCTCTACGAGGCGTCGTCCGGTGAGAAGGCGATCAACCTCGTTCTCTCGATAGCCTTCCTGCCCGCGTCCTTCGCGATCGTGCTGTTGCCGCTGATGGGGATCCATCGTCGCTTGCAAGATGAGAAGCAGGCGACGCTGGAGGCTAACGGCCAACGGGTGGCGTCGGTGCGTCAGAAGCTGTATGAAGCCATCGAGCAGGACGATCTGACGCGCATGAAGGGCTTCGACGAGGCGCTCGCGAGCCTCAATCGTCTGCACGAGCAGATCAAGGCCGTGCCCACTTGGCCGTGGGCGACCGGAGCCTTCCGCAACTTCGTGTCGGCCATCTCGGTGCCGTTGGTCATCCTAATCGCGCAGACGGTGATCAATCGATTGCTGCCGCGGTGACCGCGGCCAGGCCGGGCTGGTGCTCCAGGACGGGGTTTGGAGGCGGCCTATGGCCCGAACAGTCCCAGCGAGCCGAGCGTGATTGGATCGCTACCCTAGCGGAAGACGGGAGGCAACGGTGACTGGATCCAGGCGTGCACTCCAAGCCCTGGCCATCGGAACTGCGATGGCGCTAGCTACACAGGCCCTCG
>CAYNOS010000070.1:0-2033 GCA_964398985.1 uncultured bacterium | reverse complement strand
GAGCCGAGATGGCGGAACGGTAGACGCAGTTGACTCAAAATCAACCGGGGCGACCCGTGCGGGTTCGAATCCCGCTCTCGGCACCACTCGACTGAAGGAGAAACACATGTTCTGGTTGGTCTTCGTACTCTTCGTCCTGGTCTCGGTCACGTTGACCGGCGTGATCCTCATGCAGGAACCGAAGCAATCAGGCCTCGGTAGCGGCCTCGACGGCGGTGGCGGCGTCGACTTCGGCGGCATGCGAGGCACCACCGGCGGCCTGCACCGCACGACCATCTACCTGGGAGTGGCCTGGGGACTGTTGGCCCTCCTGCTGCAATTGATCGGCCGCTGACCGAGTACGACCAGTCTGCGGACCTGCTCGCGACGTGTGAAGGCATCGTTAACCGGCCGGCGCCGCCCTCGAGATGGTGGCTGAGCCGTCACCGGCAGGGCGTCTACCGCCAGATGAGTGGTCGCGACCGCGTTCCCTGCTCATTGACCGCGACCACCAGGCGTTGTAACTTCAATGACGATGTGGGTGCAGCTGCATCGGGTGGTCTACTGCCCACATGGTGTTTCCCCGTACGGCTCGGCAAGCTTGCTCGGCACTGACCGGCAGCGCACCGTTCCGCACGGGCCTTCTGTTGGACGCGGAGGCCGACGGGTCTCCGAAGACGGCAACTACTTGGAGGCAGAATGAAGAGATTGATCATCGGTATCGCCGCCCTAACCCTGTTCGGCGCGGCGATGGCCCAGCCCTACGTGTACGGGCCGGAGTACGCTCCGACCGTCACCTACGGCGGCGAAGTGTTGGAGGACACCTTCTCCGACTTCACGACCCTTAACACGGTCCTCTCGAGCAACGCGACCGAAGTCGCGGTCCTCGGCATGTTCGCCGGACCGGCCTTCACCTACCGCGACTGGCTCGGCACTCGCTCCTTCCGCGACGCGGACGGCAACTGGAACCTTTACTGGGCCGAGAGCGTCGAGGAACTCGTTCCTGACCAGGACTTCATCATCACCGTCAAGCAGGGCTGGTACTGGTCCGACGGCGTCGAGATCACCATCGACGACGTGATCGCCGCCCGCACGATCATCGGCGACCCCGACCTGGGAGCGAACTCGTACGTTTGCACCCATATCGGCGGTGACCCCGTCACCTTCGAGAAGCTCAGCGATTACTCGATGCGCCTCACGCTGCCTCAGCCGTTCGTCAACTCGCTCGCGACCAAGGACTGCGGCACCGTGCCGGCCCACATCTTCATGCCCGTCTACGAGGCACAAGGCGCCGCCGGCATCCAGGCCCTCTGGGGCATCGACACCCCGCCTTCCGAGCTCGTCTCGGGCGGCCCGTACCTCCTCACCGAAGTCCGCACCGGCGAGCGCCTCGTCTTCGAGCGCAACCCCATGTACGGTGACTTCGTCCAGGCCGCCGACGGCAGTGGCCTCCCCGGCCCTGACCGCTGGATCGTGACGATCTCGCAGGACGCGAACGCGATCCTCGCGCGCGTCGTGACCGGTCAGTCGAGCGCCTACTGGCCCGACAACGCCGACCGCCTCCGCGCCGTCATCGATGCCGTCAACACGGGCACCATCCAGGGCAGGGTCTACCCGAACGTCGCCCCGGCCACCTCGGTCGACTTCATCACCTACTCGTTCAACAACCCCGACCAGTGCAAGGCGGACATGTTCAGCAACACCGTCTTCCGCCAGGCGATCAACCTGATGATCGACCGCGACTCGCTGGTTCAGGGCGCCGTGGGCGGCCTCGGCTACCCGGCCAAGGGCTGGACCTCGGCTGCCGCCGCTCCCTTCGACGGCCACACGGTCGCCGACATCGAATTCGATCCCGAGACCGCGGTCGCGATGCTCGCGTCGATCGGCTTCACCGACATGGGCCAGGACGGCGTGTTGTTCAACCCGAGCACCGGCTGCCGTGTCGCCTTCGACCTCAACTTCAACTCGGGCAACAACCGCCGCGGTCAGCTCGCGCTGATCATCTCGCAGACCGCTGCTGAGTACGGCGTCGCGATCAACCCCCGCGAAGTCTC
>CAYNOS010000069.1:0-2298 GCA_964398985.1 uncultured bacterium | reverse complement strand
GATCTACGGCGTCACCGGCACGCTCAACCTCGCCGACCTGGCGCTGCGCTTCCCCGCCCTCGAAGCCGGCGATCTGGGTCTGTTCCAGGCGGGCGCCGCCATCCTCGGCGTCGCGTTCCTCACCAAGGCGGCGATGTGGCCGTTGAGCTTCTGGCTGCCCGCCACCTATTCAGTGGCGGCCCCACCGGTCGCCGCCATCTTCGTGGTGCTGAGCAAGGTCGGCGTCTACGTCGTGCTGCGCTTCAACACCCTGGTGTTCGGCAACACCGACGTCGGCATCGCCGGCTTCGGCCAAGAGTGGCTGCTCTACGGCGGGCTGGTGACGATCGCGTTCGGGGCGGTCGGCATCCTGTCGGCGAAGTCGCTGGCGCGCCTGGCCTCCTACAGCGTCCTGGTCTCGTCAGGCACGCTGCTGGCCTCGATCGGCACCGGCCAGTCGTCGGTGGTGAGCGGCGCCCTCTACTACCTGCTGGTATCCACCCTGGCGGTGAGCGCGATGTACCTGATCGCCGAGCTGATCCGCCGCGGTCGGGCCAGCGAACCGGAGCCGGAGCCGGTGTTCTCCGACGAGCAGCGCCTCAGGGTCGGCGACGAGTTCGAAGGCCACGAGGTCGGCATCGTGCTGCCCGCCACCGTCACGCTGCTGGGATCGCTGTTCTTGCTGATCACGTTGCTGCTGTCAGGCATGCCGCCGCTGGCAGGGTTCCTGGCCAAGTTCACGATCATGTGGGGCGTGTTGAAGGACCAGAGCGTGGTGCCGGCCGGGCACTGGGTGTTGATCGCGTTCCTGATCGCCTCCGGCCTGTTCACGCTGGTGGCGCTGATCCGCATCGGCATCGACGCCTTCTGGACCAAGGAGGACCTCACCTTCCCCGACGTGCGCCTGGTCGAGGTGCTGCCGATCGCCGTGTTGATCGGGGTGTGCGTGGCGCTCACCTTCGCCGGCGGCCCGGCGATGCGCTACTTCGACGACACCGCCGCGTACCTCGCCGACTCCTCCACCTACACCCGCGCGGTGGTGGCGGCCGACCCGCCTCCGATACCCGAGGCGCTGCTGCCGGAAGGCTCCAACGGCCCTCAGAACGGCCCTGCGGACGACTCCCAGAACGGTTCGGAGGGACGACCGTGAGGCGCCTGTTCCCCTCGTACGGCTACAGTCTCGTGCTGCTGGCCGTGTGGTTGCTGCTGCAGGGTTCGCTGGCGCCCGTCGACCTGCTTATCGGCGGCCTGTTGGCCATCCTGCTTCCGCACGTGATGGTGCGCCTTGCTCCCGAGCCCATCAAGTTCGGCAACCTCGCTGCGATCATGAGCCTGACCGTCAGGGTGCTCATCGACATCGGCCGCTCGAACGTGGCGGTGGCGAACATCGTCCTCGGCGGCCACAAGGCCGAACGCGTGTCGGGTTTCCTCGAGGTCCCGCTGGAACTGACCTCCCGCAACGGCCTGGCGGCGCTGGCGGGCATCATCACCGCCACCCCCGGGACGTCGTGGATCGACTACGATCGCAAGCGCTCGGTCCTCACCTTGCACGTGCTCGACCTCTACGACCGCGAGCAGTGGATCGCGACCATCAAGAACCGCTACGAACGCTTCCTCCTGGAGATCTTCAGATGAGCCAGTCGATCCTCCTCTGGGCCCTGTCGGCCAGCCAGGTGATGCTGGCGCTGGCGCTGATGGTCGCGGCGATCCGGCTCTTCCACGGGCCGCGCGCTCAGGACCGCGTCCTGAGCCTCGACACGCTCTACACCCTCTCCCTGCTGCTGCTCGTCACCATGGGCATCCGCTCCGGCAGCTCGGTGTACTTCGAGGCGGCGTTGGTGATCGGGTTGCTCGGCTTCACCGCCAGCGTCGCCCTCGCCAAGTTCCTGATGCGAGGCGAGGTGATCGAGTGAGCCCCGTCCCCGACCTGCCGCTGTGGGCCGCCATCGTCGTCTCCTTGGCCGTGCTCGTCGGCGCCGCCTTCTCGCTGATCGGAGCGGTTGGCCTGCTGCGTCTGGGCAGCTTCTTCGAACGGCTGCACCCGCCGACCCTGGCGAGCACGTTCGGCGCCGGCTTCATCCTGATCGGCTCGGTGGTCGCGCTGTGGGTGACCGAGGGCCGGCCGATGATCCACCAGTTCCTGCTGCTGGTGTTCGTCACCGTCACGACGCCGGTGACGATGATGTCGCTCGGGCGGGCGGCTCTGTTCCGCAAGACCAGCGAGGAGTAGCCGCGTGCCGGAAGGACCTCAGTAGACGACGGTCAGCGTGCCGCCGAGCAGAGGCGAAGGTGATTCCACCGGAACCTCGCGGCCCGCGA
>CAYNOS010000068.1:0-3229 GCA_964398985.1 uncultured bacterium | reverse complement strand
ACGAGGCGATCGCCTGGGCCTCGTACGGCACGCCCGACGAGTTGCCACACATCCAGCACCGCAAGCAGTACCTCGCCGAGGCCGACCTGCTACCCGACTTCCGCGTCACCTGCATCTTCGTGGACAGGCGTTACCGCGGCCAGGGTTACGCCAAGGTGGCCCTCGCGGGTGCTCTGGAACAGATCGCTGCGTTAGGCGGCGGGGTCGTCGAGGGTTACCCCCACGAGGTCGGAGAGCAGCGCATGAACAACTCTTTCGTCTACAACGGGACCCGCGCCATGTACGAACAAGCAGGCTTCGAGTTCGTCCGCTCCAAGGGCCTGAGGAACACCGTTATGCGCCGGACCGTGGCGCCGGCCTGACGCGCGGCGCGTTGATGACATCTTCGCGGTACGTCGCGCTCCTCGGGGGTATCAACGTCGCTGGGCGCACGGTGAAGATGGAGCGACTGCGCGAGGTCTTCGCGGACCTGGGGCTGGACAACGTCCGCTCCTACATCAACAGCGGCAACGTGTTCTTCGACACCAGCGAGTCCGGCCGCGCCGACCTGACGAGCAGGATCGAGACGGCGCTTCAATCCGCTCTTGGCTACGAGGTACCGGTTTTCCTGCGCACGCCCGACGAGCTTCAAGCCGTGGTCGACGATGACGCGTTCGGCGCAATCGAGCTGACCGAAGACCGGCGCTTCTGCGTCGTGTTCACCGCAGAGCGCCTGCGACGGGACCTAGAGCTCCCGGTGACGTCGTCGAAGGACGACATGGAACTCGTCGCTGTCGCCGACCGCGAGGCGTTCGTGGTCTGGCGCATCGTCAACGGGCGCCCACCATCCGGCAAGTTCCCAACTGACGTATTGCCGGCGCGGAACACGACGCGGTTCTTCCACACCGTGAAGAAGATCTTGACCGCGGCGCGCGGTTGAAGCTCTCGCCAGCTCGATCGGTCCACCAGCGCATTCACGGAAGGTTCGCGCCTATCGTGTAGAGCTATGGGACCCACCGCCATCGACCACGTGCTGCTTGCCATGCCGCCGGGCGGCGAGGACCGCGCCCGCGAGTTCTACGCCGGCATCCTCGGCCTCAGCGAGGTGAAGAAGCCCGTCACGTTGTCCGCGGACGGCGGCGCCTGGTTCAGGTCCGGCGACGTCGAGTTGCACCTGGGCACGGATGCCGACTTCCGGCCGGCGACAAGGGCGCATCCGGTGCTGCGGGACCGGCATTCCCGACGAGGACACGCCGCCCACAGAGTGCAGATCCGCGTGGGCGCGGACTGGCGAGGCCACAGCCGACGCGAACGGGTATCGTCTTTCAGACCCGAGCGGCGGAGGTTCGAGCGTGACCCCGACAGCGAGCAGGTTGACCGACTACAGCGAGTACATCGAAGACGCCATGGCGTCGTGGCACGCACCCGGCGTGGCCATCGCCATCGTCCGAGACGACGAACTGGTGTTCTCGCACGTGCACGGCTTGCGCGACATCGGGCAGGGGCTCCCGCTCACGTCGGCGACGCGCTTCCCGCTGGCCTCCGTCACCAAGTCGGTGACGGCCATGAGCGTGGCGCTCCTGGTCGACGACGGGCTCATCGCCTGGGACACGCCGGTGCGCGAGTACCTGCCGGACCTGGTATTCCACGACGACTACGTGACGCAGCACGTGACTATCCGCGACATGCTCAGCCACCGCACGGGCATGCCGCGCCACGACCTGTCGGCGTGGCGTCTCGACCTGCCCAGGGGCGAGTACGTCAAGCGCCTGCGCCACCTCGAGCCGAGCGCGACGTTCCGCGAGAGGTTCCAGTACAACAACCTCATGTACTACGCAGCCGCTCACCTGGTCGAGACCGTCGCGGGTAAACGCTGGGAAGACCTAGTTCGGGACCGCATCTTTCTGCCGCTTGGCATGACGAGCTCGAACTTCCAACCGGAACCGCCGGTCGCGGGCCAGCTTCTCGCCAAGGGATACCGCCCCGAGCGCGACGAGACAGGCGCTGTGACGCGCCTCGTCGAGACGAAGTTCGGAGCCCACACCGACCTCTCCCCCGGCGCGGCCGGCGCGCTCTTCTCTACCCTCGACGACCTGGTGCGCTGGCTCGGCGTCCACGTGAACAACGGCAGTTCGGGCGCCACCCAGCTCGTGTCGCCCGCGAACCTGCAGCAGATGCACTTGCCGCACACCGTCATGCCCGGCGGGGGCGTCACGGAGGCTCTCTTCGGAACCGCCATCATGACGTACGCCATGGGCTGGACGGTGCAACCGTACCGCGGCACGACCGTCGTCCAGCACGGCGGCAATGTCGAGGGCCACAGCCTCATGATCGGGTTCGCGCCGCGTGAAAGGGTCGGCGTCGTCGTGCTGACCAACCTCGCCTCCACGCCGCTGCGCGACGCCTTGCTGTACGAGAGCATCGACCGCGTCCTTGGCCTCGATGATCACGATTGGAACGCGCGCTTCCACCACATCGCCGACCCGCTCATCGCGGGCAGGGCGCGGAGCAAGGCCTCGACCGCGGCCGAGCAGGTCGCCGGTGCGCCCTTCACCCACCCGCTCAGCGACTACGCGGGCAGGTTCGAGCATCCCGGCTACCCGTCAATCGAGGTCGCCGTCGACGGCGAAGCGCTGCGGGCTCGGCTGGTCGGCAGCCTCGACTGGACGCCTCTCGCGCACCAGCACTACGACGTCTTCGAGTGGGACATCACCGACTTCGACGTGCGCGTCAAGGTGCGCTACCTCACCGACGACCAAGGTGAATTGGCGAGGATCTCGCTGCCGATCGAGTCGGCCATCGCCAACCTCGAGTTCACCCGCGCCCCGCTCACCGTGCCGGAGGACGTGCTCGATACGCTGATCGGCGTCTACCCGACCCAGGTCGAGGGCATGGCGTTCACCGTCAGCCGCGCCGGCAGCTGGGTGTTCGTGGCGGTGTCGGGCAGCGCGCCGCGCGAGGCCAAGGCCTACCGCCTCAGCGACGAGGTCGTCGGCTTCCGCATCGACCGCCAGCGCTTCGACTTCGAGCGGAGCGGAGGGGTCGTCGAGCGGCTCGTGTTCGTCGACCAGGGCATCACCCTCCAGGCCGAGAAGCTCCGCGAAGGTTAGGCATTGGCAGATGGACGGATCTTGAGCGCGAAGCACCGGCAACGGGCCTTGGCGGTCGACGCGAAGGCCGCCTTCACCGAACCCGAGGTGAAGCTGCTCCAACACGCCCTGGCAACGATCGCGTACCGCACGCAGAAGGC
>CAYNOS010000067.1:0-3247 GCA_964398985.1 uncultured bacterium | reverse complement strand
CAGGGACATCGCATCGGTCAACCGGGCCTACCCCGGTGAGCCTCCGACGATCGCCATCACCGCGCCGACGTCCGGCAGCAGCCATGCCAGGAGCTACAGCGGGCTGCTGTTCGAGGCCGACGTGTCCGACCCCGAGGGCAAGAACGTCTCGGTCACCTGGATCAGCGATCGCGACGGAGTGGTGGGATACGGTGCCCTCTCGTTCGCCGACGTCATGAAGATGGGCTTCGGCTCGCACGTGATCACCGCGCGCGCCGTGGACCCACAGGGCAACCAAGCGAGCGACACCGTCACCATCAACGTGACGAACGAACCACCCACCGTTGACGTCCTGCGTCCGACGGCAGGCACCTACTGCATCGGCGAGACGCTGGACTTCCGCGCGAGAGTCTTCGATCGCAATGAGCCGGGCCTCACGGTGCCCGGGTCCAGCGTCGCGTGGCGCGTGGGCGCTTCCGCCCCGTTCGCTACGGGCATGACCACCAGCCGCTCCTTCGACAGCGCCGGGCCCATCCAGGTGTTCGCGCGCGCCACCGACAGCGGCGGTCTCTTCGCCGACGACAGCGTTGGCCTCAGCATCACTGACTGCAGCGACCAACCGCCGGTCGTGACCGTGACCTCGCCCGCCGATCAGAGCACTCACTTCTACGACGGTTACGACGAGGGTTTGAACCTGTGGTACTCCGACGTGACCTTCACCGGCACGGCGACCGACCCCGAGGATGGGGCTCTGAGTGGCGCCTCGCTGGTGTGGTCGACCGATCAGACGAGCCTGCAGGCGCCGACGCTCGGCACGGGCACCTCGATCACCGCCCGGCTCTACAGCGACGTGTGCCAGGGCGTGACCCACAACGTCACGCTGGTGGCTACCGACTCCTTCGGCAACGTCCGCAGTGCACTGGTGAGGGTAGGCATCTACACCCTCTGCTGATCTCGAGGGCATCCTGCTTGACCCGGGCGCCGGGCGGCGAGCACTGCGACCCGGCGCCCGGCGCCAACGAGGCGGCGCCCAAGAGGCCAGGCGGCGAACACGCTTCTTCACGTTCATCGACTAGGGTCACGTCAGCGCCATGGAGTCACTCGCCAATCGCAACAAGCAGCTGGCTTACGGCGGCGCACTGTTGCTGCTGGTCGGCGCCCTTGCGTGGCGGTCGTTGGCCGGTCCGGCCGAGGCACCCGTCCAGGAGGCCGGACTGTCCGAAGAGCCGGTGGCGATCACCGCCCGGCCCTTCGCCGCCTTCGCGGCTCACCGACTGCTCCCGGACCTGCGCGTCCTGGAACCGAGCGGTTTTTACGTAGTCGACGAGCGCGGCAGCGGCGGCGACGTCCGATTGAAGTTCACGACGACCATCTGGAACGCCGGGCCCGGGCCTCTGGAGGTCAGGGGCCGCCAAGACGCGGTGAGCGGGCGCGTCTTTGCCCGTCAGGTGTTCCACACGCCCGAGGGCAACTTGCTCGACGGTGACGTCATCGGAGAGCTCGAGTTCGAGCACCGCCACGGTCACCTTCACCTGGCGGCGTTCGCGCGCTACGAGCTGTGGTCGCTGACAGCTGACGGCCGACTGCTGGAACTGGTTGCCGTCAACGACAAGGTCGGGTTTTGCCTGATGGACAACATCGTGGTCGACGCGGTCATCGTGGCGGACGCGGCGCCCACCTATTCGACGGACTGCTTGGGGGATGTTCAGGGCATCTCGCCCGGCTACGGCGACATCTACGTCGCTCAGTTGGCCGAGCAGGATCTGGTGATCACCGACCTGCCCGACGGGCGCTACCTGCTGTTCAACATCGCGAACCCCGGCGGTATCGTCCAGGAACTGAGCTCCGACAACAACTCGGCAGCGGTTCGCTTGCGCATCACGGGGGACGGCGTGTGGCAGGAGTGATCCGACGCCCACCCCCGGCTACATGGCCCCTCGGCAACCCTTGTTACGTTGAAACCTCTGCCCCTGACGCACGAAGCGCCAGGCGGTCGAGCGGAGGAGAGAGATGAGAAGGGTCTTTGGTTTGGCAGTGCTGCCAATCTTGGGGTTGCTGGTGGCCTGCGGTTCGGCTCAGCCGATCGTCGACGTGAAGCCTGTGACGGCGTCCACGGTGCTGGCGATGAGCGCCGATTTCGACTTCACGTTCATGCCGGGCGAGGACATCGAAGACGTCGAGTGGGACATCGAGATCGAGTACGACACTCGCGACGTGCAAGCGGTCTACGACTACCATCACGTCGAACTGGTGGCACTCGGCTTCACGCGGACGAGCTTCGACCCCGGCGGTGAAGAGATCGAGGCCGAGTACGAGAACGCTGCCGGCCTGGAGATCGACATCGAGGTCGAGATCGACGATGGGCGCGTCGAAGTCGACCTCGACATCGACGACTTCACTCCGCCGTTCCCGGCGGGCTTCTCGCTGACCTCGTTCGCCGGCTTCGGCCTGCCGATCTACCCGGGCGCAGAGGTCAAGGACGTCGAGTGGGACTTCAACTTCGATCACCCGAACACCGCGCGCGCCGACGTCTTCGACTACTACGATCAGCACCTCCAGGACCTAGGCTGGACGCAGACCGAGTTCGACGACGGTGACGACGACGACATGGAAGCCGAGTACGTCAGGGACGGCGTGCATCTCGAGCTCGAGGTCGAGGACAACTCAGAGGTGGAGCTGGAGTTCAACAAGCTGCGTTTCTACTGACGGTCTTCGGTCTGCCACTAGGGGCGAACCAGTGATGGGCAGAGCCCGCCAGGAAGCGTCGAGATGGCCACATCTCGACGCTCCTTTCGTTACCGCCGGGTCTGCTCAGAAGCCGTACTCGACGGACAACCTGAGTTGCGAGTTGCCCCGCCAGTCGCCGAACTCGGTGCCGTCGGCGCCGTAGAACACGTAGGCCGCGGCCTTGCCGACCACCCCGTCCGCGAAGGTGTACGACGCACTCGGCAGCAGCGCGCCGCTGCCGTCGATGTTCTGCAACCAGCCGATGTCGAGCTGCGTGCGGGTATCGACCTGGTAGGCCAAGACCGACAGGAACTTGAGGTTGAAGTTGGGATCGGCTCCGGCGTCGGGAGCGGAGTAGTCGAGGATGCCCTGCATGACCGCGCGTGGGCCGGCGGGGATCGCGTACTCCCCACCCAGCACCGCCTGTGCCCGGTGGTTGCCGACGTCGGGCATCGAGCGGTGCCCGGGTGTCAAGTTGCGCTCGCTCGGTTCGACGTCATCCATGTGGAAATGGAAGAACCCCGTCCAAGACGGGGTTCCA
>CAYNOS010000066.1:0-3568 GCA_964398985.1 uncultured bacterium | reverse complement strand
GCGAGGAGAGAGCGGAGAAGGACCTGCTGCGCTTCATCACCTGCGGCAGCGTCGATGACGGCAAGAGCACCCTGATCGGGCGCCTGCTCCACGACTCGGCGGTCGTTCACGACGACCAGCTGGCGGCGGTCAGGCACGACAGCGCCAGGTTCGGGACCACCGGCGAGGACATGGATCTCGCCCTCCTCGTCGACGGGCTCGAGAGCGAGCGCGAGCAGGGCATCACCATCGACGTTGCCTACCGCTACTTCGGCACCGAGAAGCGCAAGTTCATCGTCGCCGACACCCCCGGCCACGACCAGTTCACCCGCAACATGGCGACCGGCGCCAGCACCGCCGACCTCGCCATCCTTCTGGTGGACGCCACCAAGCGAGTGCTGCCGCAGACCAGGCGACACGCCTATATCTCCACGCTGCTCGGCATCCGCCACCTGGTCCTGGCCGTCAACAAGATGGACCTGGTCGGCTGGTCCGAGGAGCGCTTCGACGTCATCGTGGACGACTTCGCGCGGGTCCTCGCGGGGCTCGGCAGGCAGGACGTGCAGCTCACGCCCATCCCGCTCTCGGCGCTGACCGGCGACAATGTCGTGCGCCCCAGCCAGCACCTCGACTGGTACGACGGTCCGACGCTCATGGAGCACCTCGAGACCACGACGGTTGTCCGGGCCTCCGACTTCGCCGACCTGCGTTACCCCGTCCAGTACGTGACCCGACAGGCCCCCGACTTCCGCGGCTACGCTGGCACGCTCGCCTCGGGAACGATCCGCGCGGGGGACGAGGTCATGGTCCTCCCGTCGCGGCGCCGCAGCCGGGTGAAGGCGGTCCTCGCCTACGAGGGAGAGCTCGCGTCGGCTTTCGCGCCGCAGGCGGTCACGATCACGCTCGCCGACGAGGTCGACGTCGCGCGCGGGGACATGATCGTCCACCCCGACAAGGCCCCCACCGTCGACGACGCCTTCGAGGCGACCGTCGTCTGGATGGCGGACGAGGCAATGAGGCTCGGCAAGCACTACGACCTCAAGCTCGGTCCGAGAACCACGCAGGCCACCGTGACGGCCATCTTCGACAGGCGCGACATGGAGACACTCGAGTCGGTGCCCGCCGGCCAGCTCGAACTCAACGACATCGGAACCTGCGCGCTGTCGCTCGCCAGCAAGGTCGCGTTCGACGTCTACGACACGCTCCCCGCGACCGGCGCGTTCATCCTCATCGACCGCGTGACCAACGCAACGGTCGGCGCCGGCATGGTCAGGCGCGCACGGCGTATCGCGCTGCCGGATCGCGCCACCAACGTCACTTGGCAAGACACCAACCTCACCAAGGCATTCCGGGCCGGGCTCAAGAACCAACGCCCCTGCGTCCTGTGGTTCACGGGCCTCAGCGGGGCAGGCAAGAGCACGATCGCCAACGCCCTCGAGCAGCGCCTCGCTGCCAGGGGCCTGCACACCTACCTCCTCGACGGCGACAACGTCAGGCACGGCCTCAACCGCGACCTCGGCTTCAGCGACCAGGACCGCATCGAGAACATCCGCCGCATCGGCGAGGTGGCCAAGCTGTTCGTCGATGCCGGGCTCATCGTCATCACCGCCTTCATCAGCCCCTTCAGGAGCGACCGCCAGCTGGTCCGCGACCTGCTGGGTGAGGGCGAGTTCCTCGAGGTCTTCATCGACACGCCGCTCGAGGTCGCGGAGAGGCGCGACCCCAAGGGTCTCTACGCCAAGGCTCGCGCCGGCAAGATCCGCAACTTCACCGGCATCGACAGCCCGTACGAGCGGCCGCAGGGCGCCGACGTGCACCTGAAGACGGCTGACCGGACAGTCGAGGAAGTGGTAGAAGAGCTGTTGGAGACGCTGCAGACCAAGGGAGCGCTATGACGATCGAACTGGGAGCCGTCAACGAGCGGTTCGCCGACGCCGGCCCGCTGGAGATCGTCGCGTGGGCGCATCAGACGTTCGGAGACGGCCTGGTCATGACTTCGTCGTTCCAGACACAGAGCGTCCCGTTGCTGCACGTCCTGTCGCGCGTCGCGCCGGAGGTGCCGGTCCTGTTCCTCGACACCGGCTTCCACTTCCCCGAGACGCTCGCGTTCCGCCACGAGCTGGCCGCCAGCTTGGGCTTGAGCGTCATCGACGTGAGGAACGAGCTCGGCCACGCCGGCTTCCTCAGGGAGCACGGCGAGTTGCACCGCACCGACCCCGATGCCTGCTGCTACCTCAACAAGGTCGCGCCGCTCGAGAAGGCGCTGGCGGGCAGGAGCGCGTGGCTCACCGGCATCCGCAAGGACCAGACGGCGCAGCGCGCCGACACGCCGGCCGTGTCCCTCGAAGACGATCGCTACAAGGTCTGCCCGCTCGTCAACTGGACGGACCGAGACGTGGCCGAGTACGTGGCCAGGCACGCGCTGCCTCAGCATCCGCTGCACGCAAGCGGCTACCGTTCGATCGGTTGTGCGCCGTGCACCAGGCCCACCGTCAGCGGTGAGGACGCCCGTGCCGGACGCTGGTCAGGTACCGACAAGACCGAGTGCGGGCTCCACTTCAAGACGACCGACCGGTCCTAGAGGGCCGACGCCGTGGCCGCGATTCTGGTGACCGGCGGCTGCGGCTACCTCGGCTCGCAACTGATCCGCCTCCTCGCCACCAGCCATCCCGGTGCCGAGGTTCGCATCCTCGACAACCTGCAGCGCGACTCTTACCGGGCCCTGATGGACCTGCCAGCGGGCGCGCGCTACCGGTTCCTGCAGGGCGACGTCCTCGATCGTTCGCTGGTGGGCCGCGCCCTCGCGGGCGTCGACACCGTCTACCACCTCGCCGGCATCGTGCGCACACCGATGACGTTCGAGAACCCCGCCTGGATGCGTCAGGTCAACCAGTGGGGCACCCAGGGCTTGGCTGAGGCCGCCCTCGACGCCGGCGCGGAGCGCTTCGTGTTCGTGAGTTCGAGCGCCGTCTACGGGCCCGGCGGGCCGCACGACGAGGCGACCGTCTTGCGGCCGGTGGGGCCCTACGCCGAGAGCAAGGCCGCTGCCGAACACGCGCTGGGCAAGCTGGCTGACCGCGGCCTCGATGTCAGGATCGTGCGCCTCGGGATGGCGTACGGCTACGCACCTGCACTCAGACTCGACGGCGTCGCCAACCGGCTCGTGTTTCGGGCCGCCACCGGACGGCCCGTCACGGTCTACGGGAGCGGTGAGCAACGTCGGCCGCTGATCCACGTCGAGGACGCTGCGAGGGCTATGGTCCACATGGCGGGACTGCCGCGACCGAAGGCGGACCAGGGATTGTCGGTACTCAACGCCGTCACGGCCAACCCGACGATCCTGGAGCTAGCCAACTCGATCGTCGTCGCCATGCCCGGCAGCCGGCTGCAATTCGCCGATCAGGACGCCCGCACGCACCTGAGCTTCGAGGTCTCCGGCGCCGCGCTGCGGGCCGCCGGCTGGCAGCCGCGCGTCGATCACGACGAGGCGATTAGAGGGCTGCTGGCCCGTTTCGCCTTGCCGGATGGCTGAGCCCGCTTTCCCGTCATCAGGTCGCGAGGTCTGTGCGCCAGGTGGGCCACTGTCCGT
>CAYNOS010000065.1:0-3631 GCA_964398985.1 uncultured bacterium | reverse complement strand
CGTTCGTGAGGCCGGTGACGTCGGTCGAGGTCCCGGGCGCCGCGACGAAAAGGTTGCCGATGCTCGGCTCCCCGGGCTCTCCCCACGAGACCGCGTATCCCTCGAGGTCGCTCTCGACGTTCGGGTCCCAGTCCAGCGCGAAGCCGCCGTCGCGCGCCTCCGCGACAACCCCGGTCGGCATGGCCGGCGGCGTCTCGTCCAGCGGTGGGGCCGTTCGGCACGCGGCCAGCAACAGCACAACGACTGACGCGACCAACAAAGGCACCTTCGGCACACGCATCACCACCCTGGTCCGCCTAACCGCGCATTAACGATCTCGCCCTAGAGTCTAGTCCTTGGTGACGCTCTGGCTGCAAACGTGAAGCGTCGCGCACTTCGCAGAACCAGTGGTCGTTGGGAGGGAACTCGTGCGCCACACCGCCGACATGCTCAGGACACATCCGCAACCGTCAGGGACGGACCTTGGCGCCCTACAAGCGTGCATTGAGGCGTGCTTCGACTGCGCTCAGGCTTGCACTGCCTGCGCCGATGCGTGCCTCGCAGAAGACCGACCTCAGGCCCTTGTGGCGTGCATCAACTTCAACTTGGATTGCGCCGACGTCTGCGCGGCGACCGGCGCCCTGGCGTCGAGGCAGACGGCGACCAGCAGAGCGGTCCTCCGGTCGCAGCTTCAGGCGTGTGTCGTGGCGTGTCGCGAGTGCGCCGCCGAGTGCGAGAAGCACGCCGGACACATGGAGCACTGTCGCGTCTGTGCCGAAGCCTGCCGGGCCTGCCAGCGAGCCTGCGAGGAGTTGCTGGCCGCCGTGCCTAACTGAGACTAGTCGGTTGTCGGCGCTGCCCTATCGGCGAAGCTGACGACGAGCCGGTGGAGGAACCACGCAGCGACGAGGCTGAGGATGGCGAAGCCGGCGATGGGTCCGAGGGCTTCCGTGAGCGTGAACTTGACTCCCGCAGCGAGCTGGCTGAGAGTCTGGGCCACGATCATCGGAGCCAGGAGAGTCTCGAGGGTGAGCGACGCGGCGGCGGTCAGGTACGCCCAAGCGCGGCGCCGCAGCAGACCGACGGTGGCGATGGCAGCAGCCGGCGCGATCACGCTGATGTCGAGCGCGTACGTGAACAGGGTCGAGTAGCCGGCGAGGGCGACGGGCAGCGTACCGGACAGGAGGGCTGTGAGCGGGTCGAGCATCCAGATGACGAACGTCGCCACGGCGCTCACGCCCATGAAGACGGCCAGCCCCTTCACGCGTGCCTCTGCGCGCCTCTCGAGCTCTGGCTCTAGCTGGCGGAACGTCGCGATGAAGGCGAACAGGCTCAGACCGAAGAGGGCCACGTAGGGGAGGAACATCTCGTTGTACGCGGCGACGCCCAAAGCGAGGCCACCGAAGGCGTAGAGGAACCACGTCAGGGTGCCCAGGAACAGCAGGCCGCCCCTCAGCGATCCCGTGGCGAGGGCGCGGGCCGAGAGGAGCAGGGCGGGTACGGCGATGAGCAGCGTGATGGCGTCGGCGCCGCGGTGGCCGGCGCCTGCGAGCAGCGAGTCGAAGCGGTAGAGGCCGTGGCCGAAGAGCTCGACGTCCTGTCCGCGAACGCTGACGAAGCTCGCTGGTCCCGGCTCGAACCAGGGCAAAGGGGACAGGCCTGCCACTGCCGTGATCACGGCAAGCGCGGCAATGGGCCAAGCGAGGCGGGTCACGAGGCTGACGTCCATGGGCGCGTGGGCGTCCACTCTCGGCGCCTCGGACGTGCTGGACGAGCGGTTGGCGGTCATACCGATCCCCCTCTCTCGAGCGAGGCAGCGGGACGTGGAGCTCGTCGCGGCGCCCGGCTGCTCGGCTTCAGTTGTGAAGCTAGGGGCGCGGGGGCGTTCGGAGATAGTGAAGTGTGTCCCGAAGCCCGAGTAGTGCTGACTGCAGCCCGAGACCCTGACGGTGAGCGGGACTTCTGGAACTGGCGCTGGGCGCCTCAGTGCAGCAGTCTCGGACTGACCGGAGGTTGTCATGGCGAAGACCGGGGAAACGATCTCGAGGCCGAGTACCCGCAGTGCCGTGCGTACCTGGGCGGCGGCGATCGCGGTTGCCATCGCCGTCGTCTACGTGCTCATCGGGACGGAGATCGCACGCATCTCGCCTGTGCGGCCTGAAGGCATGGATCTGCTGACCTTCGGGTTGGGCTCGGGCATCGCCTACCTGGTGCTGGCAGCACTTCTCCTCGCCACCGATCGGCGGTGGCTGGAGACGGTGGGCGCCCTCTTGACGCTCATCACCATCGTCATGTACTTCGTGGTGGCGCCCACGCGCACCCCGATGTACGAGCCGTGGGGGCTGGCCTTGAAGGTCATGCAGGCGGCGTTGCTCGCAGGGCTCGTGCGCCTGGTGGTGCGGCCGGCACGCGACGAAGGCGCGTCGCGGCGAGGCGGAGGAATAGGGTCATTCGCCCGCTGATCCTCGGGCTCGGTTGCTGCCGCGAGAGTGAGACGACCCGCGTCGCATGGGGGAGAGGCGCAGGAAAGTACTGCTAGTCGTCGTATCCGCTCTTCTCGTGTTCGGCTTGCTCGCTTGGATCGGTCTGCAGGTGCGGCCGGGGCCACTTCCCGACTTCCCGTCCTCGCGACTAGAGGCCGCCTATGAACCTCACCGCGTCCTGCACCCAGTGGAAGCCGGTGGCCGCCTCGAGATCGCGCTTCAAGGCGAGGAAGGTCAGGGGGACGCCCCAAACGACAGCGAGCACCGCGCCGAAGCCCAGGTACACCAGCGGCTGTTCGAGGAGCAGGTGCCCGTAGTGGGCGTAGGAGTGAAGGAGCAGCGTGAACACGCCGGCCAGCCAGGCTGCCTTCTTGCCCCAGAAGGGCCTGAGCGCCAGCCACACGATGCCGAGCAGCGCGAAGCGGTAGACGACCTCCTCGACGACGCCCGGTTCGATGGCCTGGACCAGCGGGAACCACGATGCCTGCAACTCGAATGGCCTGCCTTGCGTGAGCGTGGTGGCGTAGGCGTTGAGGGCCGCCAGCGGCAGGCCCACCGCCACGCCGAAGCCGAGGCTCGTCAGGGCGGCACGCCACTTGCCTCGTGCGGCCCTCAGAGTCACGGGTCCGCCGCGTCGCATGACGACGAGGCCCGCGAGGAGAGCGACAGCGACGCCGGCGCCGTGCGCGAGCACCGTCCATCCCTGAGCGCCGGAACCCGCAGCCCAACCGAGAAGCGGGTAGAAGCCGGTCGCCGGGACCAACAGCCCCAGCGCGGTGCCGGTGACGCCGGCCAGGAGCCAGTCGAGCGGTTTCAAGGACTTGATGCATAAGGCGAGCACCAGCAGCGACGCTGCGACGATCAGGGTGTCGAAGGCTTGGAAGAGTTGCAGCGGACTTCCGGCCAGGGCGGCGTCGCGCCACCAGACGATCACGGCGACCGCTGCCGCCGCGAGCGATGCGAACACCAGCACCCTGACGCCTCCACGAGCGGCTACCGGCCCTTCCGACAAGACAGGAAGTTCTCGGTTGATCAAACCCACCAACCTCCTTCGGAACGCGCGTTCTGACGACTCACGGTGAGAGACGGGCTGTTGATGCGCCAGAGAAGGATGTCCTAGGTTGCCCCAGCGTTCAATGACTTCGGCGGTT
The DNA here is from genome assembly GCA_964398985.1 of uncultured bacterium. GTDB lineage: Bacteria > Deinococcota > Deinococci > Deinococcales > Trueperaceae > CAYMRL01. The sequence goes on along the minus strand of CAYNOS010000065.1, from coordinate 18 downwards.
TCCCCGCTCCGCGATAGG
>CAYNOS010000064.1:0-3726 GCA_964398985.1 uncultured bacterium | reverse complement strand
TAAGGAGGCCCCGCGTGCTTAGGCTCGAACGTCTCACCCTGCGGAACTTCAAGGGAATCCGCAGCCTCGAGGTCGACGTGGCCGGCCGGAACATGACAGCCTCCGGCCGCAACGGCGCGGGGAAGACCTCGATCGCTGACGCGATCATGTGGATCCTCTTCGACAAGGACGCGCTGAACCGCAAGGAGTTCGGCATCAAGACCCTCGAGGACGGCGTAGCCATCCCCGAGTTGGAGCACGAGGTCGAGGCCACCTTCAGCTTCGGCGAGGACGTCCAGACGACGTTCCGGAAGGTCTACCGGGAGGTGCGGCAGGCGAAGCGCGGCCATGCGCACCGCGAGTTCGTCGGGCACACCACCGACCACTACGTCGACGGGGTGCCGCTGTCGAAGGGGGCGTACGACAAGCGGGTCGCGGAGATCATGGACGAGGCAACCTTCCGCCTCCTGACAGACCCGCTGCACTTCAATCAGAACCTGAAGTGGCAGGAGCGCCGCCGGATCCTGCTCGAGGTGTGCGGCGACATCAGCGACGAGGACGTCATTGCGTCCAACCGTGACCTTGCTGATCTGCCCGGCATCCTCGGCAAGAACAGCTTGGATGACCAGAAGGCGGTGACGGTCGCTCGCAAGGCGAAGATCAACGGCGAGATCCAGCAGCTGCCGGTGCGCATCGACGAGGTCGATCGGCAACTGGCGGCGCTGCCGGACGTCAACGAGAAGTCCACTCAGGCTGAGCTCGACGCCGCCCAGGCGACTCGCGGTGAGATCGCCGAGAAGCTAGCGGCCGCGAAGGCCGGCACCGGCGACGCCGCGGCCGAGCGCAGGGCCCTTCGTGACATCGAAGACGCGCTCTTGGACTTGGAGGCGAAGTTCCGCCGCAAGGGCGAGGACGCCGTCAGGGCGCACAACGACGCCATCACCGAAGCCGAACGTCAGCTGCAGGAGGCGCGCCGGAACGCTGAGCGGCTGGAGGCCCGCGCCGCCGAGCTGGAGGCTGACGCCGCCAACTACGAGCCGCGCATCCAAGCGCTGCGGGACGAATACGCCGCCACCAAGGCGCAGGCGGTCGCTCCGCACGTCGAAGCCACCTGCCCAGCCTGCCAGCAGGCGTTGCCGGCCGAGCGGGTAGAGGCGGCTCACGCCGCCGCGCTGGCCGACCTGAACGCCAAGAAGGCGGCGGAGTTGGAGCGCATCCAAGGTGACGCTGCGAAGCTCAAGGAACGCCAGGCGACCGCCGCCTCAGAGGCGAAGCTGGAGCGCACCAAGGCAGAAGGCCAACGCAACGGCATCACGGCCCTCGAGACGGAGCTGGAGCAGCTGAAGGGCGCAGCGGCTCCTGAGCCGCAGGACGCGGCGGCGTCACCGGCGTACGCCAAGCTGGCTGCTGAGCGGACCGAGCTGGAGCGGAAGGTAGCGGCGGTCTCCGCCGCCGATCCGCAGGTCGTCACGAGCCTGCAGGAGGAGCTCGCTCAACTCGACTCGACCATCACCGGCCTGGCGGCCGACCTTGCCAGCGTCCAGCAGCGCTCCCAGTTGGAGGCGCGTAAGGCTGAGCTCTCCGCGCAGGAGAAGACCCTGGCAGTGGAGTTCGAGACGCTCACGCGGCACCTGCACCTGATGGAGTTGTTCTTGCGCACCAAGGTCGCGTTGCTCGACGAGCGCATCAACAGCCGCTTCAAGCTCGTGCGCTTCAAGCTCTTCGAGGATCAGATCACCAACGACGGTCTGCGTGAGACGTGCGAGGCGACCTTCAACGGCGTTCCGTACGGCGCCGGCGTCAGCCAGGGCGAGCGCATCAACGCCGGCCTGGACATCATCAACACTCTCGCCGATCACCACGCGTTCTGGCCGCTGATCGTCATCGACGGCGCCGAAGGCGTAAGCGAGTTGCTGCCGACAGTCGGTCAGCAGATCGCGCTGCGTCACGACGCCAGCGTGCCGCAGCTCCGCATCGAGTTCCACGAGTCCACTCCTGAGGAGGTCGCCGCATGACCCGAACCGCCACCAAACCCGCTGATGCCCCGCAACTCGCCAAGAAGAGCCAGCTCCAGCAGATCAAGGAGCAGATCGTCGACAACGTCACCGAGCGCGTGCACAGCCTCATGCAGGCGGGCAGGCTGCACCTCCCGCCCGGCTACAGCGCCGCCAACGCCCTGCACGCCGCCTGGCTGACGCTGCAGGACGTCAAGACGAAGGACGGCAAGCTCGCCCTCGAGGTCTGCACCCGCCAGAGCATCACGGCTGCGCTGCTGCGCATGGTCGTGTCCGGCCTCGACCCTATGAAGAAGCAGTGCTACTGGATCGTGTACGGCCGGCACCTAACCTGCCAGGTCAGCTACTTCGGGGACATCGCGCAGGCGCAGCGCATGGCCGGCGTCGCCGACGTCCTGCCGGTCATGCGCTACGACGGCGAAGAGTTCAAGCTCGTCATCGAACGCGGCCGCTACGTCGTCGAGCGGCACGTCCCCAGCATCGACGTCACGCCGGACACGCCGATCACCCACGCCTACTGCGTCGTCGAGTTCACCGATGGCCGCCCACCAGTCACCGAGGTCATGCGCTGGGACCAGATCCTGACCAGCTGGAAGAAGTCGCCCAACTACAAGCCTGACGGCAAGAGCGGCCCGCACCACGAGCAGCCCGACCAGATGGCCGGCCGCACGGTGATCCGCAGGGCTCTTAAGCCGTACATCAACGCCAGCACCGACCGGCACCTGCAGGAGGTCATCGACGAGATCGAGCGCGCCGACGCCGTTGCCGCCGCCGAGTCCGAGATGGAGATCGAGGTTGAAGCGCACGCCAACCAGCGCGTCCTCGAACCCGACTACGACGACCAGACAGACGAAGCCGACAGCGACACCAGTCAGGACGAGGACGCCCCACTCGAAGAGCCCCCTGCTCAGGCGGAAGTGGTCGCCGAAGGGATCCCGTTCTGAGGTGATCACCTTCACCTCCTACGCTTCCTCGAGCGGCGGCAACGCCTACGTGGTCAGCGACGGTGAGCACCGCCTCGGCATCGAGGCGGGCTTACCCTTCCGCGACTACCAACGCCTCCTAGGCTTCGGCGTGACGGGCCTAGCCGGCGTCCTGTGCTCTCACGCGCACTCAGACCACGCCAGGGCCGTCAAGCAGCTGCTGAAGGCCGCCGTGGACGTCTACGCGTCCGCCGGCACCTTCAAGGCGCTCGGCGTCGACGGTAGCCACCGGGCGCACGTCATCGCCAGCCGCAAACCCGCCCACATCGGCCCCTGGACCGTGCTGCCGTTCGACGTACCGCACGACGCTCCCGAACCGCTCGGGTTCGTCATCACGGGCCCCAGCGGCGACCGCCTGCTGTTCGCCACCGACGCTGCGTACCTGCCTTACACGGTGGCAGACCTGAACGTGATCTGCCTCGAGGTGAACTTCAGCCTCGAGGAGCTCGGCAGAAGGGTCGCCTCCGGCGCCGTAGACCCTCTCGTCGCCGGTCGAACCATCCGTAACCACGCCTCGCTAGAGCGCGCCTTGGACACGCTGCGCGCCAACGACCTGAGCAAGGTCCGCGAGATCCATCTCCTTCATCTCTCGTCGCGGTCGGCCGACGAGGTCGAGTTCAAGGCCGCCGTCGAGAGAGCTACCGGCGTGCCGACGTACGTGGCCGCTGAGAGGAGTAGTCGTGACTCGTTGTGATCGTTGCGGATCCTGAACTCGAAGCGATGGGGCCGCGACTCGTGCGGCCTGATGA
>CAYNOS010000063.1:4229-6287 GCA_964398985.1 uncultured bacterium | reverse complement strand
TCGAGCCGCGCCTCAACATCTTCTGCCACTGCGAGCATGTTGCAGAACATCGGTACGTTTGGGCGACTACCGATAGAACGGTACAGAGAAGGATGAGCGGCAATCTGCACGAACGGCATTGGCAGTTCACAGCGGGCGTCTGCGCCCGTCCGGTCATCAACCGCGAAATGGACAGTGACTCCCATGCTGACATCTTGAGTGGCGCCGTCGCAGCGGCTTGGCATCGTGCGCGTATGCTCCAGGTGTCCCGCGCTATGCCGGACGACCTGAGGAGCCGACATGTCGAACTCGAAAGCTCGCGCAAGCTTCTGGCTTGCGGCTGTCGCGATCTTGGTTGCGTGCCAGGCTCCGATGGCGCAGACCGGTGGCTTCCGGGTTCTGCCCTACGTTCAGAATCCGGCCCCGGACGGCATCTCAGTGCTGTGGTTCTCTGAAGCGGCTGACAGCGGCACCCTGCTGGTCAACGGGCGTGGCGCCATTGTCTCCGTACCGACCCTAGCCACTAGCCTCTTCTACAGCGAAGGCGAGACCGCCTACATTCATGGCGAAACCAACTTCGGTGACATCCACGCAGATGTCCCTGCCAACGAAACGCCCAGCCTCCCGTACCGCCACGCGGTCCGCGTGACCGGCCTGGAGCCCGACACAACGTACGCCTACACCGTCACGCAGGGCGGGAACGTCTTCTCGGCTGAGCTGACGACCGCGCCGGAGACGGGCGCGCGCACCGCTGTGACGTTCGCTGTGTTCTCCGACCCCGAGACCGAACCCGAATCCACCCAGCGCCCAGTCACGTGGAGCGCCAGCGCTCTGCACGTTGGCGGCGACAAGCTCGCGACGGACGAGAACACGTACGGCCGCCCATATTTGGTGGATCAGACTACGGGCTTCCAGGCAACCATGAACCACGTGGCGGAGTTGGGTCCCGATCTGCTGCTGATCGCGGGTGACCTGGTTGAGAAGGGCGGCCGCCAGCTGGACTGGGACGAGTTCTGGCGCCACCTTGCCGGCGAATGGAACACCCTTGCCGGGCGCGTCCCGATCATCCCCGCCCTGGGCAATCACGAGAACTACTGGCACCCCGATGCCGCGGCCTACAGCCCGGAGTCAGTTGCTCGTGCTTACGACAAGTGGGCCACCTACTGGGAGCTGCCCGCCACCGGCGCCGGCAACCCACGCTATGCAGGCCGTTATCACCGCGTCGACTACGGCCCCGTTACCGTCATCACTCTCGACTCCTCCAACGGCGACGACAGCGAAGCCAGCCGCGACACCAACCTGATGATCGACGGACCGGCCTCCAACGTGCCTGACTTCAATCCCGGCAGCGAGCAGTACGTGTGGGCCGTCAGCGAACTGGCGGACGCCCAGGCCAGCGGTCAGGTCATCTTCGTGCAGTACCACCATATGGCGTTCGGCACCGGTGTCCACAGTCTCGTATCGGGCTCGGCCGGTATCGCCAACAAAGAAGACGATCAGTCCGGAAGGGCGATGCGCGTGTACCACGAGCTGTTCGTTCAGTACGGCGTTACTGCCGTCCTTTCGGGGCACGACGAGTTGCTCGAGTACGTGCAGCTTGACGGCGTTCACTACTGGGACGTCGGCTACGCCGGAGACGGCCTCCGCGGACCCGGTTACGCTCCGACCACCTTGTACGTGCCCTTCGACCTGCTTCCTGAGGAAGCTCAGGCGACTCACTGGAGTGCCCACGGCGATGTTCCCGAGATCTGGGACGGCGACCAGCTCATCGACGGCGGCAAGCACTACGGGTTCCTGCTGGTGGAAGTGCGCCCCAGCGGTGATCACGACTACGAGGTCGTCATGACCCCCCGCTACTCCTTCCCACTAACCGACGAGAACGGCGTGGCTACGGGTGAGTTCGACTTCCGTCAGTATCCACATGTTGTGCGGGTGGTTGTCGCCAGAGGAGAGCACTAAGGCGTGTCACCGCCTTGTGACTGGTCTACGAGCTCGCGCCCTCTACGAACGCGAGATCGCGTTCCAACGCCCACCTGAGCAGCTTCAACGCGGCGTCCAGGGCGACCTCGACGTCATGAG
>CAYNOS010000063.1:0-4129 GCA_964398985.1 uncultured bacterium | reverse complement strand
ACAACCCGTGGAGGCTCAGGGGTGAGCCCGCGACCGGTTGACTCGGTACATCCACAGCACCCACGCGCCGAAGAGGAGCAGGGCGGTGGCTTGGTGGATGAGGGCTAGGTCGAGGCCACGAAGGAGAGCAGGGTGGCGACGCCGAGCGTGGCCTGCACCAGCACGCCGCCCTTGAAATGTATGCTGAGACATGAATTCAAGAAGGTGGATGGTCGCAGCGGCCGCGGTGGCGGTCGTGACGCTACTCGGGAGTGGCGCCGCTCAGGAGCCCACACCCGCGTTCGTTTGGCACGCCGATGAGGCCGTTGGGTTGCCACCCGGTTCGATGGCGCTAGCAGAGGAGCCCTGCTTCGGTCTCTTCGCCGAGCTGGGGCTGTTCGATGCCGAACCGAAGGCGTGCTACCTCGTGTTGGAGGTGGACGGCGTCGAGGAGGCCCTGTTGGCCGCCTTCCAGGCAGCCGGTTACGCCCTCGACGACGAGGCTGAGATAGACGATGGCGCAGTACGTTACAGCTTCTCGCGCCCCGACCGAGGCGCCAGGGAAATTGCCGTCCTGCTCGAGTCCGACGGTTCGATTTTCATCCTTGGTTTCCAGGAGCCCTCCGGCTAGGATCCTTGGCGTGGTCCCACCGACCCGACTGAGAGCCCGGAGCAGACCACCATGCTTGGGCGGTCGCAGCTGAACGACCGCGTCGGGGTCGCTGCCGTGTTGCGCGCCCTGTCTGCCGAGCTTCGCGGCGTGGGCCGCGTCATCATCCGTGCACCGGCGACTACCTGGTTCGGTCTCGCTTTCATGCTTGCCGTGCCTGCGATCGTCGGTTTGCTGCCCTTGGGCTGGTTCTCGCTTGTCCTCCAGGTCTTGGGGTTCCTGTTCGTTTCCGGGGTGCTCGTTTGGCCCGAGTTGGTCGCTAAGCAGTACAGGAGCGACGACGAACTGGGGATCCGTGAGCGTGACGGCCGCGACGTCGTCACGTACCTGCCCGTTGCTCTGGCAGTGCTGTCGTTACCGTTCTACCTACTGGCTCAGGCCACGCTCTTCTGGCGTTTGCAGCTCCAAGTCCCGGGCCTGCTGCCGGGTACGGGGTGGGCGGACGCCTGGCGACTCTCCGTCGACAACCTGCTCTTCACCGAGCTGTTCCTCGACCTCTTCGACGTGTTCGGTCTAGGACTGGCGGCCGAGCCTTCAGGACTGGCGGGTCGCGTCGTCGTGTTCATCACTCGACTCCTGCTGAGCGTCGGTTTCGTGCGAGTCGCCTTGACGGTGCTCCGCGCCGCCTACTACCAGGCACACGGTCTCGGTAGTGGCGGCGACGCTCTTGCCGAGTTGGAGTCCGCCGTATCCGACGGTGACGCCGTGCGCGCCGGGCACGTGGGCGCCGAGATCGTCGGACAGGTGCACGGAACGATCGACGTCCTACTTGCGCGCCTGCGCAGCCCTGACGTGAGCGGGACCGTACGCCGGGACGCGTACCGCTGCCTCCGCGTGTTACGCGACTGGGCCATGCCGATGCTCCGGGAGCGCCACCTACGTGGTCACGAGCATGCCGACCAGTACGAGGGGCTGGTGGATGACCTCTGGGCGGCGTGGTCGGGGGAGACACCGGAGCCTCCCGTGCGGCGTCACCTCCGGACCGTGACGCTCCTCGTCCTCGCCGTGGGCCTGATGGCCGTGCTGGTGTGGGGCTCGCCCATGGCGGCCTTCATGGTTGGGGCCGTGACGATGATCGCGCTGGTGGTGCTACTGATCGCCCCGCGTGCCACCTACGAGAGGGCCATGGAGCTCGGTGTCGTGCCGTACGTCGCGCTCGAAGGGCTCCGCAGAGCGACGTTGTTGAGTTCCAGCGTGCTCGCGGCGGGGTTCCTGCTGGTGTCGTGGCAGACGCTGTGGCACGCCGGCTTCCTGTGGCCTGACGCCTTCGACTGGTCATCCGGCGAGGCCAGCAGTCGAGCGATGCTCGGGTTCGTGGGGGCCTCGCTGGCGCGCGTGCAGGTGTTCCTCAGCGTGCCTGACGTGTTCGGGCTGGCCGAGTCGACCGTCGAGCAGAGGCCGTGGATAGGGAGCCTGCTCACCCTGGTGCTGCGAACTGGCTTGAACCTCGGGTTCGTCGCGGTGGTGTTCACCGCGCTCAGTTTCGGGCGCGACCGTCAGGGACTGGCTGGGCTCCTAACCGTGCCTGCCGAGCTCGGGATGCGCCTCGAGTCGTTGCGCGGCGGCCGGTACGCCTTCGGGATCGTTACCCATTACGTCGCGGAGGTGAACGAGAGGCTGTGGGGTGCACTGGACGCATCGGACCGGGCGGACGTTCAGGAAGCGCTCGCCGACAGCGGGGTGATGGACTGGTGCGTGCCGTACGAAGCACTCGACGCACCAGCAACACCCGAGCGGTTACGTTCGCACAGCGTCCTCACCGAGGCGGTGCAGTTCAAGGGCTGGAGTGCCGAGCGCTGGGAGGGTGACCTGAACGAGGCGGTGAGGGTCGGTTCTTGGCCGCACTCGATTCACGCTCAAGTCCTGGCCCGCCTGGCGGTGGTCGCCGCCAGGCGGCCGGGCGAGGCAGGAGCGCTCGAGCGACTCCAAGGCTCCCTTGACCTGATCGAGAATCAGGTGACCGACCCGACCGAAGCGCACGCGGTCTGGATAACGTCGGTGCTTCGTGTAGCCCTGAACCTGCCGACCGAGGTGGCAATCACGTCAGGTTTCGTGGCGCTGCTGGAGCGGGCGCACGCCTTCGCTGCCGAGCTGGTCGACGCGGACCGTGAGCGTTTCATCGTCGTCCACGTCCGCATCGGAGTGGTGCGTGCGTTGACCCTGTCACGTGCTTCCATGGTTCCTGAGGCCGTGGCGCTGTTGGAGGCGACGTCTTCGCAGGCCCTCGACCTACCCGCAAAGCACCCGTGGCGGGATGTGCTGTTGGTGGAGGCCCTGCTCTCGAGCGCTTTGGTGGCGGAGGCTGCCTCGGATGAAGACGCCGAACGCAGACTCTCAGTCGTCGAGGAGCGCATTCGCGCCGCATTGGCTTCGAGCGCCGGCAGACTGGATCCGCGGCACGTGGCTGTGCGCGCCACGGACCCGAGGGCGTTCGAGTTCTTGGGCAGTCTTCCGAGCATGCTGGCAAGGCTGCCTGCGTCTCAGCGTACCCTGGCAGCCGCAACGGCGGTCGCTGAGGTACTCCAAGCACAACTCGAAGCGGGTGGGACCAGGGCTGTTGGTTACGAGGTCGCGGCGCAGGTTCTCAGGGCGCGCTTCGCCCATGAACTCGGCGTTCACGCGGAAGCGCAGCATGCCGCCGCCAGGGTCATCGAGCTATGTGCGGGAGCGCACCCGACTCCCGAGTTCTTGTCTCTCCTCGCGTACGCTCACGCGGTTCACGCCAGGTCGAGCCGCGCTCTCGGGGACGAAGTGGGCGCCTTCCACCAGGCTGCCATGGCCCGCTCACGGTACGACGAGCTTGAGGCCTCGGCCTGGGATGGCGCGGAGTCCGCAGTTGCCCACGGGCGCTCGCTCCTGGACGGGTTCGGCGGCGGCCGGGTAGGTACCAACTGACTAGCCACGACCGAGCTCTACCGTGCAGGCAGACCGGGCGCCACGGCATCCAGCTTCATCAGCGCGGGGTCGTTGTTGAAAGACTTCCGTCGCCGGCTGGTGTCAACTTCGCCCTTCCAACCGCCAGCGCGTACTCCCATGGCTGTAGGTCGCGGACCTTCACGCCGATGTCGGCGAGGCCACCGCGGATCTGCTCCCTGTGCGCGGTGGCGTGGTGCAGCGCCTGCGCCACCACGACCGATGCACTGCACAGGTAGTGACCCTTGTCGAGCGAGAGCATGCGTTCGCCATCGACGGGCGCCGACAGGAAGCGCTCCCACATCGCGGCGGTCTCGTCGACGCGCGCCTCGAGCTCGTCGAGGTCGCTCGTGGGGTTGTCGGCACGCAGCCAGTCGGTGAACTGTCCGGTCAGACTGGCGTGGTAGCTGGCGTCGGAGAGCACGAAGTGGTTGAGGGTCGCGATGAGGCTCCCGAAGCCGTGAGCGGGCTTCTCGAGATCCTCGGCCGCCAGTTCCCGGAACGCCGAGATGATCGTCTTCGTCGCCCAGGCACTATGCCTGAACGCCTCGAGCAGAAGGTCGTTCA
>CAYNOS010000062.1:0-6758 GCA_964398985.1 uncultured bacterium | reverse complement strand
CCGCGCAAGGTGATGCTGATGGTCAAGGCCGGCGCGGTCGTGGACGCGGTGATCGCGGAGTTGTTGCCGCTGCTCGAACCCGGCGACGTGATTATCGACGGCGGCAACTCGAACCACAGCGACTCGACACGGCGTGCGCGCGAGCTGCGCGAGGGCGGGTTCCTCTACGTCGGCGCCGGCGTCTCGGGCGGCGAGGAGGGCGCGCGTTTCGGGCCCTCCATCATGCCCGGCGGACACCCTGAGGCCTGGCCGCTGGTCAAGGACCTGCTGCAAGACATCGCGGCCAAGGCCGAAGGCGAACCGTGCTGCGAGTGGCTGGGGGAGGACGGCGCCGGCCACTTCGTGAAGATGGTGCACAACGGCATCGAGTACGGCGACATGCAGCTGATCGCCGAGGCGTATCACCTGCTCGCCAGCGGCGGAGGTCTGGATGCCGACGCGATCGGCGAGCTGTTCGCCCGCTGGAACCGCGGCGTTCTCGACAGCTACCTGATCGACATCACCGCCCGCATCTTCGAGCACAAGGACGCCGATGGTCGGCCCCTGGTCGAGAAGATCCTCGACTCAGCCGGTCAGAAGGGCACCGGCAAGTGGACCGCCAGCGACGCGTTGGAGCTCGGCGTCCCGCTGACGTTGATCAGCGAAGCGGTGTTCGCGCGCTTCCTCTCCGCTCTGAAGGACGAGCGAGTCGCCGCCTCCGCCGTGCTAGCGGGACCGCCTGAGGACGAGACGCGCTCCACGAACTTCGAGGAGGACCTCGAGCAGGCGCTCTACGCCTCCAAGATCGCCTCGTACGCGCAAGGCTTCATGCTGCTGAGAGCCGCCGCCAACGCGTTCGGCTGGCGGCTCGACTACCGAGCGGTGGCGCGCATCTGGCGCGCCGGGTGCATCATCCGCTCGCGCTTCCTGAACGACATCGCCGCCGCTTACGAAGCCGACGGCGACCTGGTCAACCTGCTGCTAGCGCCGTTCTTCACCGCGGAGCTGGCGCGTGCCCAGCCGGGCTGGCGTCGCAGCGTCTCGCGGGCCGTCACGATCGGCGTGCCGGTGCCGGCGATGAGCGCCGCGATCGCTTTCTTCGACGGCTACCGTCACGCGACCCTGCCGGCCAACCTGATCCAGGCCCAGCGCGACTTCTTCGGCGCACACACCTACGAGCGCAGCGACGCGCCGCGCGGCGAGCACTTCCACACCGACTGGACGGGACGCGGCGGCCAGACGACATCGGGGACCTACCAGGCGTAGACCACCGCACCTGAGCCAGGCATCGGCAAGCCTCTTCCCCACGGGTGTCGGGCGCCGCGTTCCTGGGAGCCGAACCAGCTAGGCGTCGAAAAGCCGGTAGTGCAGTGGCTGCAGCGCCACCGCTGAGCCGACCTCGAGGCGCAGCTCCTCGGCGACATCGGCCTCGAGCCGGTGGCCGCCGAGGACCTCGAGCTCGAGCCGTCGCCAGCCGCTGTTGCGCCGGCTGCCTGTCAGCGTCGCGGGTATCTCGCCCGCGACCGCCGGGCGCGGGTCGACTTCCAGATGGTGCGGCCTGACCACCAACAGCGCCGGACCGTCCGGCCGGCCGAGGGCGTCGAGCCCCAGCTCCAGACCATCCACACTCACCTTGCCGGCCGCAACCGTCACAGGCAGGCTGCTGGTCTCGCCGATGAAGTCGAAGACGAAGCGCGTCGCGGGACGATCGTGGAGCTCATCGGGAGTGCCGATCTGCTCGACGCGACCGTCGTTCATCACGACCACCCTGTCGGCGAGCTCCATCGCCTCCTCCTGATCGTGGGTCACGAACAGCGTGGTGTAGCCGGTGCGGTCGTGGATCTCGCGTACGGCGCGCCTGAGCTCACGGCGGACGCGGGCATCGAGCGCACCGAACGGCTCGTCGAGCAGCAGCAGGTCGGGGTCGATGGCGAGAGCCCGCGCCAGCGCGACGCGCTGCCTCTGACCTCCCGATAGTTGGGCCGGGAAGCGCCCAGCCAGATCCTCGAGACGCACCATCGCCAGAAGCTCCATGACCCGCTCGCGGATGGCCTGGCGCGACGGCCTCGCGCCGCGCGGCTTGACCCTCAACCCGAAGGCCACGTTGTCGAACACCCGCATGTGCCTGAACAGTGCGTAATGCTGGAACACCAGCCCCACCTTGCGCCGTTGGAGGGGGATCGCCGTGGCGTCCTCTCCCCCGACCAGCACGCGGCCGCCCTGCAGCGGCTCGAGCCCGGCTATCACGCGCAGCAGCGTCGACTTGCCGGAGCCTGAAGGCCCCAACAGGGCGACGAGCTCACCGCCGGCCACCGCGAAGCTGATGCCCTTCAGCACGGGCGTGCCGCCCAGTTCGAGGTGCAGGTCCTCGAGCGCGAGCTCGACCCCGCGACCGGAGGCTGGCGCGTCAGACAAGGCGCCCTCCTCCCCTGGCCCCGAAGCGCCTCTCGATCACCGTCTTGGCGATCAGCGTGACCAGCGCCAACAGCACCAGCAGCGAAGCCAGCGAGAAGGCCGCGACCCAGTTGTACTCGTTGTAGAGGATCTCGACCTGCAGCGGCACCGTGTTGGTCAGTCCGCGGATGTGCCCGGACACCACGGCGGCGGCCCCGAACTCCCCCATCGCGCGTGCGTTGCACAGCAGTACGCCGTAGAGCAGGCCCCAGCGCACGTTCGGCAGCGTGACGGTGAAGAAGGTGGTGAAGCCGCCGGCGCCCAGCGACAAGGCCGCTTCCTCCTCGGCGTTGCCGAGCTCCTGCATCACCGGGATCAACTCCCTGGCTACGAAGGGGAACGTGACGAACATCGTCGCCAGCACGATGCCGGGGACCGCGAACACGATCTGAATGTTGCGGTCCTGCAGGAACGGCCCGAAGTAACCTTGCGCGCCGAACAGGATCAGGTAGATCATGCCGGCGATCACCGGCGAGATCGAGAACGGCAGGTCGATGAGGGTGGTCAGGAGCGATTTGCCACGGAAGTCGAACTTGGCGACCGCCCATGACGCCGCCAACCCGAAGACGAGGTTGGCCGGCACCGCGATCGCGGCCACCACCAACGTCAGGCGGATCGATGCGCGCGCCTCCGGATCAGCCAGCGACGAGAAGAACCCCATCAAGCCCGCGGCCAGGGCCTCGTAGAACACCACAGCCAGCGGCAGCAGCAAGAAGAGCGTTAGGAACGCAGCGACGACGCCGATGGCGACGGCCCTGGCGGCGGGTGGCTCGGCCGTGGCTCGACGGTGAATGGTGCGCTCAAGCATCGCCGAAGCGCCTCCTCGTCCAGGCATGCACCAGGTTGACGGTCAGCAGCAGCACGAAGGCCGCCGCCAGCATCGCCACGGCTATCGCCAGGGCCGCGTGGTAGTCGAACTCCTCGAGCTTCACGACGATCAGGAGCGGGGCGATCTCGGTGCTGCCGGGCAGGTTGCCGGCGATGAAGATCACCGAGCCGTACTCGCCGATGCCGCGGGCCAAGGCCAGCACGAAGCCGGTCAGCGCGGCAGGCACCAAGGCCGGCAGCACCACCCTCCAGAGCGTCTGCCCGCGGCTGGCGCCGAGAGTGGCGGCGGCCTCCTCGACCTCGATGTCGAGCTCCTCGACCACCGGTTGCACCGACCTGACCACGAACGGCAGACCGACGAACACCAGCGCGACGATGATGCCTGCCGGCGTGTAGGCAACCTGCAGTCCCGCGGGCTCGAGCAACCTTCCCAGCCAGCCGTCGCGGTCGAGAAGGGCAGCCAACGCGACGCCCGCCACCGCCGTCGGCAGCGCGAACGGCAGGTCGACGATCGCGTCGAGGAAGCGGCGGCCGGGGAAGCGGTAGCGCACCAGCACCCATGCGACCAGCGGCCCCAGCAAGAGGTTGAGGGCCGCGGCCGCCAGCGCGGCGGTGAAGCTCAGGCGCAAGGCACCCAGCACCCGTGGCTCGGTGACGACCTCCAGGAAGCGCGCCGGCGGCATTCCCGCCGCCCTCAGCAGCAGCCCGCCGATCGGCAGCAGCACGATCACGCTGAAGTAGGTGAGGGTGAACCCCAGCGTCAACCCGAAGCCGGGGATCACGCTGCGCCGGCGCCGGCCACGCCGCCGGGAGTTCTCGAGAAGCGCAGGGTTGCTGATCATGCGTGCATCACCTGGGAACCTACGCCCCCCTGTTTCAGCGACCGAAGATCCGGTCGAAGGTCCCGCCCACGGCGAAGTGCTTGGCCTGAACCGCGGCCCAACCCCCGAACAGCGGGTCGTCGACGCTGACCATCGCCACGGGCTGGAAGCGCGCCATGTCAGTGGGTTCGGCGTGCTCCGGGTAGACGGGCCGGTAGAAGTGCTTGGCGGCGAGGCGCTGGCCGTCCGGGCCGTAGAGGTGCTCGAGGTAGGCCCGCGCCACGGCGAGGGTGCCGTTGGCCTCGACGTTGGCATCGACCAACGCCACCGGCGGCTCGGCGAGCATCGAGATCGACGGCACCACGACCTCGAACGCGTCGGAGCCGATGCTGGCGATGGCGAGGAAGGCCTCGTTCTCCCACGTGATCAGCACGTCGCCCTGACGCCGCTGGATGAAGGTCGTCAATGAGCCGCGAGCGGCGGTATCGAGCATCCTCACGTTGGTGTAGATGCCGGCGACGAAGTCGAGTATCCGCGCCTCGTCGCCGCCGTACTCGGCGGCCGCCCAAGCCCACGCCGCCAGGTAGTTCCAGCGCGCGCCGCCCGAGGTCTTGGGATTGGGAGTGACGACCTCGACGTCCTCCCTCGCCAGATCGTCCCAATCGCTGATCGCCTTGGGATTGCCGGCTCGCACCAGGAACACGATCGTCGACGTGTAGGGCGCCGAGCCGTGCGGCAGCCGCTCGCGCCAGCCAGGGTCGATGCGGCCGGAGTGCCGCACGATCGCATCGATGTCGACCTGCGTGGCGAGCGACACGACGTCGGCCCTGAGGCCCTCGATTACCGCTCTGGCCTGCGCCCCCGAACCGCCATGGGACTGGTTCACGCGCACGGTGACGCCGTGCTCGGCGAGCCAGTGGTCGGCGAACGCCTGATTGAACTCGCGATAGAACTCGCGGGTCGGGTCATAGGAGGCGTTCAGCAGCGTCACCTGTGCGGTGACGGAAGCCCCGCAGACCAGCAGCGCGCCGGCCAGCAGGACCCGCGCGAGGTGCACGGTCCAGGTACCGATCAAGCGAGGGAAACCTCGTTGTGGCCGCATGATTACCCCTCGTTCCCGGAGTTCGTAGACCCTAGCACCCGCTCATGAGCCGCGGCACGGAGCGCGAGACGAAGCCGAACACAGCAGGCGCCGGAGAGTGCGGGGCTATCGTCCCTACTCACCGCAAACCCCGGCAATCTAAGTTGGACCAGATTATCCAAGAATCCGCTGGTATGCGGAGCGGATATGAGGAGGACCGGATGCACCGAGGGAACCAAGTAGAGAGTGAAGGACGACGCGGAAGCGCGAGGCGCTTCGGGCTGGCACCGTTGCTGGCCGCTTTGCTCGTCGTGGTGATGGCGTTGGCCGTCGCGCAGGAGGCAGCCGACCTGCCCAAGGGTATCGGCCCCATCGACGAGGTCGTGCTCGGTGACATCGACCCGGAGATGGCCGCCGCCGGCGAGGCCACCTTCAACATGCTGTGCTCGGCCTGCCACAAGTTCGGCGAACGCTACGTCGGGCCGGATCTCATCGGCGTGACCGAACGACGCGCGCCGGAGTGGATCATGAACATGATCCTCAACACCAACGAGATGCTGTTCAACGACGACACCGCTTACGAGCTGTTGGCCGAGTACATGACGCCGATGGCCCAACTGCCGGTCACCGAGGAGCAGACTCGCGAGCTGCTCGAGTTCTTCCGAGTCAAGGACGCAGAAGCCGCCGGGGGGTGAGCCCCAAGGCGCCGCCAACAACCAAGGAAGCCTGTGAGGGGCGCGGCCAAGGCCACTCGGCTCCTCGCTTCAGGAGGTAAGGGATGAGGCTACGAAAAACGCTACTCGTCGTCTTGGGACTCGGCCTATTGGTAGCGGCCGGGTTGGTGCTTGCCCAAGGCGCCCGCTCCGCCGCCAGGACCGCGAGCGACGCCGCTGCGCGGACGTTCGTGGCTCCTGGCGAACACGACGACTACTACGCCTTCATGTCCGGTGGTTTCAACGGTCAAGTCAGCGTGGTGGGGCTGCCTTCGGGTCGGACCCTGCGCGTGATCCCGGTGTTCTCGCAGCACGGCGAGAACGGCTACGGCTACTCGGAAGAGACCCGCGCGATGTTCAACACGTCGCACGGCCCCGTGTTCTGGGACGACGCTCACCACCCGCAGCTCTCGCGCGTCGACGGTGTCGCCGACGGGCGCTGGCTGTTCATCAACGGCAACAACACGCCCAGGATCGCCCGCCTCGACCTTACGAGCTTCGAGACCGTCGAGATCATCGAGATCCCCAACGTCGGCGGTAACCACCCCTCGCCGTTCGCCACATCCAACACCGAGTACGTGGTCGCCGGCACGCGCTTCAGCCAGCCCGTACCTCAGCAGGACATCCCGATCGCGGAGTATCGGGGCAACTTCAAGGGCATGCTGACGTTCGTCTCGGTCGACCCCGACAGCGGCGAAATGGGTATCGGCTTCCAGGTCCTGATGCCTGGTTTCGACTACGACCTTGGTCACTGCGGTAAGGGTCCGTCGGCCGACTGGTGCTTCTTCAGCTCGTACAACGTCGAGGAAGCGCACACGCTACTCGAGGTCAACGCCTCGCAGGCCGACAAGGACTTCGTCACGGCCGTCAACTGGCGCCGCG
>CAYNOS010000061.1:0-6901 GCA_964398985.1 uncultured bacterium | reverse complement strand
CAACAGGGCCCACCACGTAGAAGGAGAGCAAGGACCCCGCCGGCACTCGAGACCGGCTATGGCGCCCGCAGCGGAGGCCCCACGATCGTCATGCCGTGCGCCTCGAACAGCGGTTTGAGCTCCGTTGGCGAGGGCATCCCCGCCATGTCGGCGGTGGCTGCGAAGAACTCCTCCATCTGTCCGGCCGGTTGGAACGCGATTAGCAGTCGTCCGGCTTCCTCGCCGTCCAGAGCCCAGCCGTGCGGCACGCCTCGCGGCGCGAAGATCGAGTCGCCCGGACCGAGGTGGTGCATCTCGCCGGCGACCTCGACCAGGTACTTGCCCGCGACCACGTAGAACCACTCGTCTTGTTCATGGTGCTGGTGACGCGGGGGACCGCCAGGGAAGGCGTTGGCCTGCTCGATCACCAGCAGCTCGCCGCCCGTGTCGGCGGCCGCGACCTTGACCGTGAACGGCATGACGCCGAAGACCCTGCGTTCCTGCTGGAACCGGTCACTCCCGCCGGATACGAAGACACCGTGTCCTTTGTCGGGCATAGTGCTTTTGATTATGCCGCTGGCGGAGCCAAAGTGTGTGATGGTCGGACGGTTCAGCGGGAGTAGGCGCTTGAGCGGACTCCCGGAGCGCGTGACGGCGCGGCTACAGTAGCGGCGTGACACGCATCGTCATCTGCGACCTCGACGGCACCTTGGCCGACGTCCAACACCGCGTCCACCACATCCAGGACGGCAACGACGACTGGGACGCCTTCTACGGCGCCAGCGGCAAGGACACCCCGATCGAGCCGGTCATCGAGCTCGTCAGAGCTCTCGCCGGCGCTGGCCACCGCATTCACATCCTCAGCGGTCGGCGCGAGGACACGCGCGCCACCACCGAGGCGTGGCTGGCGCGCAACCAGGTTCCGTACGAGCGGCTGCTGTTGCGAGGATTGAACGACTACACGTCCGACGACGAACTCAAGCGCCGCTGGTTGGACGCCGACTATGACCTGAGCGAGATCCTGCTGGTCATCGAGGATCGCAACAGCGTCGTGAACATGTTCCGGTCTCTCGGTCTGACCTGTCTGCAGGTTGCGCCCGGCGACTTCTGAGCGGCGCGCAGTGGCATGAGAGAGCGGCCGGATCGAAACTGCAACCCGGCCGCCCGCCAAGCTCCGAACTGGGTTCAGACTTCTACGGCCTCCCGCTCGACCTGGATGCGCTTGCCCTCACCTTCGGCGGGACGCGCGGTCTTGACGGCGATCTTGCGGGCCACCGCTTCTGGCGCCTTGGGCATCGTCACCGTCAGGACGCCTTGCTGGACGTCGGCGTCGATGGCGTTGGTGTCGATGCCGCTGGGCACGCTCACGGTGCGGCTGAACTCGCCGATCGAGATGCCCTTCATCCAGTAGCGCCGCTCGGTCTGCTCGACCTCTTCCTTGCTCGAGCCGCGAATCGTCAACTGCCGGCCCTCGATGCTGATATCGAGATCGTCTTCGGAGATGCCGGGCACGGCCATCTTCAGGACGACCGCGTCATCCGTCTCGTAAAGATCGATGGGCTGGTAGGTGCCGATGGAGCCCCGGTTCACATCCGCTGCATCGAACGGCTGGAGCAGTTGCTCGAGTTCCTGGAAGACGTTAGCCAACGATGCGGGACGAGCGCTCCAACGACTGGTCCAAGGGCTGAGCTGAGACTGTCTGTTTGCCATGGTTCCTCCTTGCAGTCGATGGCGGCATGGTCAGCCGCTGTTTGATCTACCGGCCCATTATAAAAACTGAGTGCAAGACAGTCAAGTTAGATTAGTGTGAGAACGAGTATCCTGGTGATCCCGGCTTGGCCGGCGTCAGCCGAGTACCATCGCAACATGCTTCAGAGCGATGACCCCGCGTTCGTGGCGCTCGTTTACCGTGAGTTGGTCCAAGGCAGCTTGATGCCGAGCGAACCGGCGCGCATCGCCCTCGCCGCCGTCTCGGCGATCGCGAGGCACCACGGCAAGCCCGCACCGGCCCTGCCGGCGGGCTTCGGATCCGACCTGGACCACGATGCGGCCTGGCTGCAGGCGCAACTGCCCGAAGGCGGTCCGTGGTGGGAAGTACTGCGGGCCATGGCGTGGCAGGCCGACAAGCCGCACACGGGAGTCTCGAGCCCCGCGATGAGCACCGGCATGGCCGCCATCGTCGCGGGCCGACCCTTGACGAGCCCCGGCTTCTTCCTGTGGCGGCAGTCGGACGGGCGCCTTGCCGTCGCTGACATCGACATGCGCGGCTCGGGGTTCGCCAGCGGCTTGCGTGCGGGCGCCGTCCTCGAGTCCGTCGACGACACTCCGGCTAGGCGCTCGAGCTCGCAAGTGCTGCCTTTCTATGCGGCCGCGCCGGGCAGCGAGTTCGACCTGGTCGTCGAGCGCGCCGGCGAGCGCCGGCAGCTCACGCTGCGCCTCGAGGCGGCGGACGTCCCCGGCGTCGTGCACGAGCTCGATGACGACGGCGTCGGCTACCTCAAGCTGCGCTGGTTCGCGTCCTCCGATGACGAAACGGTGGACACGGCCGCACTCGCCTCCAGCGCCATCGACCAGATGGTGGCCGCCGGCGCGCGCGGTCTCGTCATCGACGTTCGCAGCGGTCTCGGCGGGGCGCTGCCCGCGGTACTCGGCATCGCCTCGGCGCTGTGCCGCGACCAGGTGATCACCGCCACCTCTTCGCTCGACGGGCCCGAGCGGACCTTCGAGCGCGTGGGCGAACCGCTGTGGCTCGACCGACCGCTGGCAGTGGTGATCAACGAGCAGACCATCTCCGCCGCCGAGTACTTGGCGATAGCCCTCGAGGAGTGCGCGGGGGCGAGGCTGATCGGCACCGCGACCAGCGGCGGGCTCAACTCGATCCGCGAGGTGCCGCTGGCCGACGGCTACAAGTTGGTGCTGCCCGGGCGGATGATCGTCGGACCGAGGTCACGCGAGCCGCGCCCAGGCCACCGCCTGATCCCGCACGAGAGCGTCCCCAACCCGAGCTCGGAGGAGTTGGCGAGCGGGCGGGATCCGCAACTGGCAGCGGCGCGGAGCTGGGTGCTCAGCTGAGCTCCTGCTCTCTACACGCCCTCCGGCGGCACCTGCGGCAGGTCCCGGTGCTCGACCTGGCGCGGGATGCCGGTGACCTCCAGCACGCGCCTCTCGTCGAGGGTCTCGTGCTCCATCAGGGCGGCCGCCAGTCTGTCGAGCTCGGCGCGGTGCTCGTTCAGGAGCCGCAGCGCCTCCTGGTAGCACTCCTCGATGATCTGCCGAGCGGCCTTGTCGATCGCGTCGGCCGTGGCCTCGCTGTACGGCTTGTCGCGCGGCAACCCGTCACCGCCGCCCAGGAACTGGCTCTCCTGCCGGGCTAGCGACACCGGCCCGATCAGCTCGCTCATGCCCCAGCGCGTGACCATGCCGTAGGCCATGCGCGTGACCTGTTGCAGGTCGTTCTCGGCGCCGGTGGTGCGATCGCCGTAGACGATCTCCTCGGCGGCCCGCCCGCCGAGCGCGCCGACGATGCGGCCGCGCAGGTAGCTCTCGGAGTAGTTGTAACGGTCGTCCTCGGGCCGCTGGTAGGTGACGCCGAGCGACTGCCCGCGCGGGGTGATCGTCACCCGTGACACCGGGTCGGCCCCGGGAACGACCAGGCCGAGGATCGCGTGGCCCGACTCGTGGTACGCGACCCGTTCGCGGTCTTCGCGCTTGAGCAGCAGCTTGCGCTCGGGGCCGAGGATGATCTTCTCGAGTGCGTCGTTGAAGTCGACCTGCTTGACCTGGTCGCGCTCGCGGCGCGCTGCCAGCAGCGCAGCCTCGTTGACCAGGTTGCGCAGGTCGGCGCCCACCAGGCCCGGGGTGATCGAGGCGACCTGCCTCAGGTCGACGTCGTCGGCCAACGGCACGTCCCTGACGTGCACTTGCAGGATCGCCTCGCGACCGATGCGGTCGGGCGGCTGGACGGTGACGCGGCGATCGAAGCGGCCGGCGCGCAGGAGCGCGGGGTCGAGCACCTCCGGCATGTTGGTGGCGGCGAGGACGATCACACCCTCTTGCGTCGTCATCCCGTCCATCTCGGTGAGGATCTGGTTGAGCGTCTGCTCCTGCTCGCTGCTACCACCTGAGAAGATCGCTTGGCCGCGGCGGCGGCCGATCGCGTCGAGCTCGTCGATGAAGATGATCGCCGGGGCCGCCTTGCGGGCCTCTGCGAACATGTCGCGCACGCGGCTGGCGCCGACACCTACGATCATCTCGACGAACTCCGAGGCGTTCATGCTGAAGAACGGCACGCCCGCCTCGCCGGCAACGGCCTTCGCGAGCAACGTCTTGCCGGTGCCCGGCTGGCCCACGAGCAGCACGCCCTTCGGCGCGGTGCCGCCGAGGCGCGTGTACTTCTTCGGGGTCCTGAGGAAGTCGACGATCTCGACGAGCTCGTTCTCGGCTTCGTCGATGCCGGCGACGTCATCGAACGTCACCTTCACGTCGCCCTCGTCGAAGCGCTTGGCGCGGCTGCGGCCCATCCCGAGCGCCCCTCCGATCCCCCCGGGGCCGCCGGCGGCGGACATGCGCCGCATCAACCAGACGAACACCCCGATCATCAGGAGCGCGGGACCGAACGAGAACAACAGCGTCACGAGCGGACTGCGAACCTCCTGCAACGTCTGCGCGCTGATCTCGACGCCGGTCTCGAGGAGCAGCTCCTCGAGACCGGGCCCTGCGAACGTCGGCAGGGTGGTCGAGAACTCCAGGACCTCGGTGTCCTGCACCGACGGCCCACCGAAGAGGCTGGGGACTTCCTGCGTGACCGTGATCGGCTCGATGAACTCGCCTTGGATGACGTCGGCGCGGGTCGCGACCGTCACGACGTTGCCGGCCTGCACCTGCTCGCGGAAGGTCGTGTAGGGGATCTCGAGCGGCTTGCCGGCGCCCGGAAAGAATAGGTTGACGACGATGTAGTTGACCAGGAGTAGACCCAGCGGCAACACCCACCAGGAGCAGCCCGGCGGCAGACCGGTGGGGCCCGGCTGGCCTGGCGCGCGCGGGTCGCCCGGCTGCCGTTGTCCCGCGGGGCCCTCGGGACGGCTTCCGCGCTCGCCTCCCCGCGCGCTCCGGTGGAGCCACGGATCGCTGCGCATGGAGCCGCCCCTGCTACCTGACGTCGTCATGGCTAGACTGCACCGCCAGAAAGCGCTCCAACACCGCCGTCCAGAGGTCCTTGGCGGCCTGATTCGCCTCGGGCCTCGCTTGCCCGGCGAGAAACTCCAGCCGCTGGTCCCACATGCGGCCAGTGGCGCGTTCGAACTGTTGGACCCGCGTGGGCGTGGTCATGGCAGCAGGACGGTCGCGCCGGTCGTTTGGCGGGCCTCCAACGCCCGGTGTGCGGCCGCGACGTCCTCGAGCTGGAACCGCTGGTTGATCCTGACGCTCAAGGTGCCGTCCTGTACCGCCGAGTACACGGCCGCCGCCGCCGGCCTCAGCTGCTCGGTGGTGCCCAAGTAGGTGCCCGTGTTGGGCCTGGTGAGGTAGAGGGAGCCCTTGGTCGACAGCACCCCGAGGTTGGGGATCGACACCGGCCCAGAGGCGTTGCCGAAGCTGACCATCAGGCCACGTGGCCGCAAGCAGTCGAGCGAGCCCTCGAACGTAGCCTTGCCGACACCGTCGTAGACGACGTCGACGCCGCGCCCGCCGGTGAGCTCGCGCACTCGCTGCGAGAAGCTCTCCTCTTGGTAGTTGATCACGTGATCGGCACCGGCGGCGCGAGCCATCTCCACCTTGGCCTCCGATCCGGCCGTCGCCAACACGGTGGCGCCGATGGCCTTGGCCCACTGCGTCATCAGTATCCCGACCCCGCCGGCAGCGGCGTGGATGAGGGTGCTCTCGCCCGCCTTCAGCGGCCAGGTCATGAACAGCAAGTAGTAGGCCGTCAACCCCTTGAGCGTGACGGCGGCGGCGGTCTCGAAGTCGACGCCGGCCGGCAACGGGGCCAGCCTGCCGGCCGCGATGTTGCGCTCGACGGCGTAGGCGCCGGTAGGTCCGTGGTAGGCGACGCGGTCTCCCACCGCGACGTCCGTGACCCCCGGGCCCACGGCGGTCACCTCGCCGGCGGCCTCGTTGCCCGCGACGAACGGCAGGCTCATCGGGTAGAGGCCGGAGCGCTGGTAGACATCGATGAAGTTGAGGCCGATCGCGCGGTGGCGCACCGTCACCTCACCGGGACCTGGCGCGGGCACTTGGCGTTCCTCGACCCTGAGGACTTCCGGGCCGCCGTGCTCGTGAACGAAGACCGCCTTGCTCATCACGCGGCCACCGGCTCTATGAGCTCGGGAGAGTCATTGCGCACGTTGCCAACGGCCTTGCTGACCTTGTGCGCGGCGAGCCACTCCGAGGGGCAGGGCCTGAGTAGATCCTCGACCAGTGCCGGGTCGGTGATCTGCGGGTCGCACCAGCGCTCGGCGTCAGCGGGGGCCAGCACCGCCGGCATCCGATCGTGGAGGTTAGCCATCAGCGAGTTGGCTTCGGTGGTGATGATCGTGAACGAGTCGCCCCAACTGTGGCGGGCGTACAGGCCGGCCAGCAGGAGCGGTTGGCCGTCGGCGCGGTACACGTACCACGGCTGCTTGCCGCCATCGACCTTCTGCCACTCGTAGAAGCCGTCGACAGGCACCACGCAGCGAGCCGTTCTCATGGCGTCGCGGAACGCCGGCTTGTCGGCGGCACCTTCGGCGCGAGCGTTGAACCACAGGCCCATCACCTTGTCAGGCGACTTCGCCCACTGCGGCTCGAGCCCCCAGCGTCCGTCAAGCGCTTCGTAGCCGCCTGCCTTGGTGGCGCGGATGAAGGCGAGGCTCTCGCTCGGCGCGATGTTGTAGCCGAACTTCCCGCCGGTCGGCGCCGCGATCTGGAAGTAGCGCCGGTAGAACTC
>CAYNOS010000060.1:2957-7061 GCA_964398985.1 uncultured bacterium | reverse complement strand
GCGACTTGCCGGGTCCGCCGATGGCCGGGTTGCACGGCATGAGCCCGATCTTGTCGGGATTCGGCAGCACCAGGGCCGTGCGCGCGCCCAGCCTCGCTGCCGCCAGGCTCGCCTCGATCCCGGCGTGGCCTCCCCCGATCACGATCACATCGAAACGGTCCTGCCTGGCTGCGGCGGTGGCCGTCGCCAGGGGGTCGTCGAGTGCGTCGGTGTGCCTGGTCATCGGTTGGTGTCCTTGCGGGGCCCGTGCCTCCTGAGGCCAAGCAGTATAGCGGTCGTTCGGCCGGACATGACGTAGCCCCGACCCCGAACTGGCTGGGCGTCGACACGCCGGCGGCGGCCGTACGGCGACGCTACATAGTAAGCTGCATTACAATCTCCGGTGCGGCTCGGCTGGCCAAAGGTCGCTCTGAACATCTGTTAGACTGCTCTTCCGGCGCTCGAGCCCGGTACGCCAGACCCTCACTGTATAGCGTGTGGGACGGTGTTTCTCGCGCTCTTGGCGGCGTTCATCACGGTAGTGGCCCGCGAGCGGGCCCGCTTCGAGAGGATCCGGTGCGATGTCGGCACCTGCCAACGGGATATGGGAAGAGGTGCTCCACGCCATCAAGGAGCACGTACCCGAGGTTGAGTTCAGAACCTGGTTCGAGAACATCGAGCCGCTGGCCCTGGACGACGGCGTCCTGCAACTCGGCGTGACGTCGAGTTTCGCGCGCGAGTGGCTGCGGGACAACTACCAGGTCGTGATCGAGAGCGCGATGCGCGAACTCGGCGCCTCCACGCCCAAGGTCTCCTTCAAGGTGGTGCGGTCGGCCACCACCCAGCAGCCGGGGGTCTTCGCCGACATGCAGCCGGCCGATGATGCCGTGCGGGATGGACGTGCCAGCGGCAACGGCCGCGCCTCGGCACGCACGCGTCGGGGGGCGGGCAAGAGCCCGGACGTCGGCGGGGCGCCGGCCTCCAAGGGGGGCTCGGCGAGCCCGGCGACGCACGGCTACCTGGCACCGCTCAACCCGAAGTACGTCTTCGCCAACTTCGTCGTCGGTGCGAACAACAACCTGGCCCACGCCGCGGCTCAGGCCATCGTCGAGACGCCCGGCAAGGAGTACAACCCGCTGTTCGTCTACGGTGATTCCGGGTTGGGCAAGACGCACCTTATGCACGCCGTCGGCCACGCCGTTGCGGAGCGGCACCCGGAACTGAGCATCGAGTACGTGACCACCGAGGTGTTCACGAACGACCTCGTCGAGGCGATCCGCGAGAAGCGCACCACGCAGTTCCGCGATCGTTACCGCAGCGTCGACCTGCTGCTGATCGACGACATCCAGTTCATCGCCGGCAAGGAGCGCACGCAGGAGGAGTTCTTCCACACTTTCAACGCGCTCTACGAGTCTGGCAAGCAGCTCATCATCTCCTCGGACCGGCCACCCAAAGACATCCCGACGCTCGAGAACCGCCTGCGCAGTCGCTTCGAGTGGGGCCTGATCACCGACATTCAGACGCCGGAGCTCGAGACCCGGATGGCGATTCTCAGCAAGAACGCCGAGTATCGCGGCGTCAAGGTGCCGAACGAGGTGATCGACTACATCGCCAGGAACGTCACCTCGAACATCCGCGAACTCGAGGGCGCACTCATGCGAGCGATCGTCTACGCCTCGTTGAACCAGCTTCCGCTCAACCGCCACAACGTGGTGAAGGCGCTTTCGGACGTGTTCGCGCCGGCCGAGAAGCCCTTGACGATGACCGAGATCGTCAAGGTCACGGCCGATCGGTTCCAGGTCGCCATCGAGGACGTGCGCGGCAAGGGCCGTCGCCACGAGATCGTGGTGCCGCGCCAGGTCTCCATGTACCTGATACGCGAGCTGACCAGCCATTCGTTCCCCGAGATCGGGCAGTACTTCTCGGGGCGTGACCACTCGACGGTCATCTACGCGGTGGACCGCGTGGGCCAGGCGTTGGAGAACGACGAGCGGCTCAGCCGCATCGTGCAAGGGCTCAAAGACGCGCTCATCTAGTGCCTGAGCGAGTGAGCCTCCCTCGGCTGCTCGTCCGCTGCCGCCCGGCCGTCACGAGCTGTCGAGAACCCTGTCGACAACCTGTCGAGAAGCTGTGACAAAAGCTGTGGAGAGACGCCCTTGGGCGGCGGCCTGTGGACAGCCGGTGATAGCCGTCCCCTGTCTCCACAGGCGACAGCGACTTCTCCACCGCGCGGTTCACAGCCCGTATCCCGTCCTGCGCGGTTCGAGCGAGGGTTCTCCACAGTCTCGACAGCCTCTACTAAGTAGTACTGGTCTCAATCCGAGAGCAGACCTCATAGGCACAGACCTAGGGCTGATGGGTACAAGCCGAAAGCGGTTGTAGTCGCAGGTGAGGTCGAAGCTGACGCCGGTATCGGCGCTCCTGGCCTTCGGTTATGCTCTGGAGCGGAGATGCATGAGATGAGAAACACGTTCGGAAACCGCGCCAGGAGGCTCGCGTGAAGGTTCAACTCGCAAGGAAGAGCCTTGCAGACGCGTTGGCTCACGTGGAGCGCATCGTGCCGGCTAGGTCGAGCAACCCGAGTCTCAGCCTGTTGAGGCTCTCGGTTTCCGATGACATCGTCGAGTTGACAGGCAGCAACATGGACTCCGACATCCGTGCTCGCATTCCCGCGGAGGCCGCCGGCAGCGCCAGCCAGGCTCTCAATGCGTCGGTCTTCGCCCAGGTCGTGAGGGTATTGCCTGCCGAGGACGTCGAGCTCGAGATCGGGGACGGCGAACTCGTGTTGCGGTCGGGCAACTACACGACCAAGCTGCAGTTGAGTGCGCCGGGCATGGCTCCCGAGCCGAACTTCCCCACCAAGTACGAAGGCGCGGTGGACGCCGCGGCGTTCGCTCACGCCCTCACTTCGGTCAAGTACGCAGCCGCGGTGGCCGACTTCCAGGCGGTGTTCCGCGGCGTCAAGCTCGAGTTCTCGGATCAACGCACTCGAGCGGTCGCCAGCGACGGGTTCCGGCTCGCCTACTTCGACCTGGAGGGCGCCACCGGTCTCGATGGCCAAGTGATCGCGCCCGCCCGCAGCATCGAGGAACTGATCAGGATGCTGTCCGATGGTCAGGTCCACCTGTCGCTCGAAGACGGCCGAATGTGCATCCAGCACGGCCACTACGCACTGAACATGAAGCTCATGGAGGGGACGTTCCCCGACTACCAGCGCGTGATACCCACCACCTTCCCGGTCAGCATCACGGTCAACGCCACCGCCCTCTCCGAGGCGGTCGGACGCGTGGCGCTGATGGCCGACAAGACCGCCAACAACCGCGTCGACCTGTTCATCAAGGACGGCATCTTGCGCGTTACCGCCGAGGGCAGCTTCGGTCGCAGCCAGGAGGAGTTGCAGGTGCTTCAGGACGGCACCGACTCCGAGATCGTGCTGGCTTACAACGCCAAGTACCTGTCCGATTCTCTGGGACCCGTGAGCGGGGATGCGCTCATCAGGTTCTCCGGCTCGAGCTCGAGTCCCAGCGTCATCACCGACACCTCCGACCCCAGCTACCTGGCGATGGTGGTGCCACTCCGCAACGCGTAGGCCGGGTGTGCCCGGCGTGGAGGATCACTCGTGACGATCATCGAAGACGTCGAAGGCATCGAACTTCTCGACTCGCGCGGCAACCCGACCGTCGGGGCAACCGTGCGACTCACGAGCGGCGTCGTTGGCTTCGCGGCGGTTCCGTCGGGGGCCTCGACCGGCGCGCACGAGGCCGTCGAACTGCGCGACGGCGGCGGCCGCTTCCTCGGCAAAGGCGTCAGCAGGGCCGTCAAGAACGTCACCGAGCGCATCGGGCCGGAGCTGCTCGGCTTGGACGCCAGCGACCAGGCCGGCGTCGACCGCGCGCTATGCGAGCTCGACGGCACGCCCAACAAGGCGGAACTAGGCGCCAACGCCATCCTGGCGGTGTCGTTGGCGACCGCGCGGGCCGCCGCCCAGACGCATGAGGTGCCGCTGTACCGCTACCTGGGAGGCAACAACGCGCGCGTGCTGCCCGTGCCCCTCATGAACGTGATCAAC
The DNA here is from genome assembly GCA_964398985.1 of uncultured bacterium. Taxonomy (GTDB): domain Bacteria; phylum Deinococcota; class Deinococci; order Deinococcales; family Trueperaceae; genus CAYMRL01. Next base: position 3,013 of record CAYNOS010000060.1, on the reverse strand, counting down.
GGCGGTCGGCACGCCGACAACGCCGTCGACATGCAGGAGTTCATGCTGGCGCCGGT
>CAYNOS010000060.1:0-2947 GCA_964398985.1 uncultured bacterium | reverse complement strand
ACTTCGGCGAGGGCAGGCGCTACCCGGTCTACGCGGTGGCGGGCACGCGGATCGATCTGCCCTTCATGCTGGCGCCGGTCGGCTTCGGCAGCTTCGCGGCCGCTCTGCGCGCCGGCGTCGAGGTCTTCCACCACCTCAAGAAGGTGCTTTCGGCGCGTGGCTACAACACCAACGTCGGCGACGAGGGAGGGTTCGCTCCCGATCTCAAGAGCAACCGCGAAGCGATCGAGGTGCTGCTCGAGGCGATCGAGAAGGCCGGCTACACGCCCGGCGCCGAGGTCGGCATCGCTCTCGATCCCGCCTCTACCGAGTACTACCAGGGTGGGCTCTACCGACTCGGCGCCGAGGGCAAAAGCTACGACACCAACGGCATGATCGACTACTGGGAGGAGTGGGTCTCGAAGTACCCGATCGTGTCGATCGAGGACGGGCTCGCCGAGGACGATTGGGCCGGTTGGGCCAAACTGACGGCCAGGCTCGGCGACCGCGTGCAACTGGTGGGAGACGACCTGTTCGTGACCAACAGTGGGCGCCTCAAGCGCGGCATCGACGCGGACGTCGGCAACGCCATCCTCGTCAAGGTCAACCAGATCGGCACGCTCACAGAAGCGATGGACGCCATCGAACTCGCGAAGTCGTACGGTTACCGCAACGTGATCAGTCACCGCAGCGGCGAGACCGAGGACACCTTCATCGCCGACCTGGCGGTGGCGACCAACGCGGGCCAGATCAAGACGGGTTCGGCGAGCCGCAGCGACCGGGTGGCCAAGTACAACCGCCTGCTCCGAATCGAAGCCGAGTTGCAGGGCAGCGCGCGTTTCCTGGGAGCGGAAGCGTTGAAGCGATGAGCTGCACTTCGAAGCCACTGGTCGTGAGTGCATGAACCCCTATCGCCGCACCAAGATCGTCGCCACCATCGGCCCGGCCACCAGCTCGCCGGAGATGATCTCGGCGCTGCTCACCGCCGGCGTCAACGTGTTCCGCCTCAACTTCTCGCATGGCACGCAGGACGACCATCGCGAGACGGTCAGCTTCATCCGCAACGCGGCGGCCGAGCACGGCGTCTACGTCGGCGTCCTCCAGGATCTCCAGGGCCCCAAGATCAGGGTGGGGAGGTTCGCGGCGGGCAGCGTCGATCTGACGGTCGGGGCCCCGTTCGCGCTCACCTGCGGTGACGACTCGCCTGGCGATGTCAGCCGTGTCGGCGTCACCTACCCGGGGCTCTGCGGCGACGTGCGCGCCGGCGACAGGCTGCTGCTCGACGACGGGCGGCTGGTGCTGGAGGTCATCGAGGTCGCGCGCGACACGATCCATACGCGCGTGGCGGTCGGTGGCAACCTCAGCAACAACAAGGGCATCAACATCCCAGGCGCCGACCTTAGCGTCCCCGCTCTCAGCGACAAGGACATCGAGGACATGACCTTCGGCGCCGAGCTCGACGTCGACTGGGTGGCGATGAGCTTCGTGCGCAGCCGCGACGACCTGCTGTTGGCGCGCCACTACCTCGCCAAGGCCGGCTCGCACGCGAAGCTGATGGCGAAGATCGAGAAGCCCAGCGCCGTCGAACGCTTCTCCGAGATCCTGCAGGAGGTCGACGGCGTGATGGTCGCGCGCGGCGATCTCGGGGTCGAGCTGCCGCCCGAACGGGTGCCGCTGATCCAGAAGCGCCTCATCCGCGCCTGCATCGAAGCTGGCAAGCCGGTCATCACCGCCACTCAGATGCTCGAGTCGATGGTCCGCAACCCCACGCCTACGCGGGCGGAGGCCTCGGACGTCGCCAACGCGATCTTCGACGGGACCGACGCCGTGATGCTGTCGGCCGAGACGGCCGTGGGGGCCCACCCGGTCGCCGCCGTGACGATGATGGACAGGATCGCCCTGTCGGTGGAGAACGACCGCGGCTACCAGCACGCGATGCAGGAGCACGTGCCGAGCCACGACGCCACCACCGCCGACGCGGTCGCGCTGGGCGCCGTCGAGATGACCTACAACCTGGAAGCGGAGCTGATCGTGACGTTCACGTCGAGTGGCTCGACGTCGTTGAGGGTGTCGCGCAACCGGCCCCCGACGCCGATCCTGGCGATCACCCCGAGCCTACGGGCGCTGCGGCAGCTGTCGGTGGCGTGGGGAGTCGTGCCCTACCGGAGCGACGACATCCACGACACCGACGAGATGGTCGAGGTGTCTACCCGCGCGATCAGCGCGACCGGGCTGGTGTCGCCCGGTCAGCGCTTCGTGATCACCGCGGGCGTGCCGTTCGGCATGCGCGGCACGACCAACCTGATACGCGTCGAGCGCTTCAGGCAGACTTGACCGGCAGGGCCGAGGGCGGCCCCGACAGCGGTCGTCGCCTCAGGCCTCTTCGGCGAGTACCCGGACCTTGAGTTCGATCACGACCTCGGGGTGAGGTCGGTAGTCCACGAGGTGCTCGCCGGTGGTCTTGATCGGCTCGGACAGCAGGATCTTGCGGCGGTCGACCTCGACGGCGTAGGCGCTCTTGAGCGCGTCGGCGATGTCCTGGTTGCCGACCGAGCCGTAGATACGGCCTTCGCCCGCCTTGACGCGGATCTCGACGCTGGCGTCGCCGAGGAGCTCGCGCAAGCGCTCAGCGTCCCCCTTGCGCTCGGCCAGCTGGCGCGCCCGTTGCGCCAGACGCGCCTGCAGCTCGGCCTCGTTGGCCTTGGTGGCAGGTAGCGCCAAGCCCTGCGGGATCAGCCAGTTGCGCGCGTAGCCGTCCTTGACCCGGACGACGCTGCCGGCTTCACCCAGCGCGTCGACCGGCTCGAGAAGGATGACGTTCACTTGCGGACCAGCTTCTCGGTGATCGGGATGATCGCCAGAACGCGGGCGCGCTTGACCGTGGTCGCGAGCCTGCGCTGGTGGCGTGCGCATACACCGGTGCGGCGACGGGGCAGGATCTTGGCGGTGTCGGAGATGAACCGCCTCA
>CAYNOS010000059.1:0-7466 GCA_964398985.1 uncultured bacterium | reverse complement strand
AGCGCATGGGCGCGCTCGAGCTGCTCGCCGGCAACGTCGTGATCACCGGCGGCGCCTCGCTGATGCCCGGCGTCGAGCAGGTAGCCAACGAGCGCTTCCGGCTGCCGGTGCGCATCGGCAAGCCCGACGGCGTCTCGGGGTTGGCCGACGTCGTGGCCAGCCCTGCACACGCAACGGCCGTCGGCTTGGTACGTTACGGCATGTCTCACGGGGGCGGCACCCAACCTGCCGCGCGCAGGTCGACCAAGGAGGATTCGGGGAGCGGACCTTGGGCCTCGGTCAGACGGTTCTTGAGGGATTTCTTCTGATGACACGAGTGGCGGCAATGTTCAGGGCGGGAGCGTGGGGTACATGGTGAATGACAACGACAACGCGACGATCCGTGTAATCGGTCTCGGCGGAGGCGGCAACAACGCCGTCAACCGCATGATCGATACGGGCTTGCGTGGGGTGGACTTCGTGGCCGCCAACACCGACGCGCAGGTGCTCGCCACGAGCCTCGCCGACGTGCGCATCCAGATGGGCGATCACCTCACCAAGGGCCTCGGTGCCGGCGCCAACCCGGAGATCGGCGAGAAGGCCGCTCTCGAGGACCGTGACCGCATCGCCGAGACCCTGCGCGGCGCCGACCTGGTGTTCATCACCGCCGGCATGGGCGGCGGCACCGGCACCGGCAGCGCTCCCGTCGTGGCCGAAGTCGCTCGCGAGATGGGCGCCCTCGCCATCGCCGTGGTCACCACTCCCTTCGGTTTCGAAGGTCCCAAGCGCATGCGCCAGGCCGAAGAGGGCCTCCGGCGCCTCGAGGACAAGGTCGACGCCCTCATCGTCGTCGAGAACCAGCGCTTGATCTCCGCTCTCGACCGCAAGGTCAGCTTCAAGGACGCCTTCCGCGTCGCCGACCGCGTCCTCTACCACGGGGTGCGCGGCATCTCCGACGTCATCAACGTTCCCGGCCTCATCAACGTCGACTTCGCCGACGTCAAGACCCTCCTCCAGGGTGCCGGCACGGTGTTGATGGGCATCGGAGCCGGTCGCGGCGAGAAGCTCGCCGAGGAAGCCGCCAACAGCGCCACGCACAGCCCACTGCTGGCGCGCGGCGTCGAGGGTGCTCGCCACCTCCTGATCAACATCACCAGCTCCGACAACCTGACACTGGCTGACGTCCACGAGATCGTCGAGAAGATCTCCGACGCCACCGAAGTCGACGACGTCAACGTGCTGTTCGGTGTCACCTACGACGAGGACGCCGCCGACGAGGTGCGCGTCACGGTCATCGCTGCAGGTTTCGACCAGGCGCCGCAGACGCGCGTGCTGCGCCCTACCCACCTGCGAAGCGCCATCGGCGGCCGCAACTACGACCCCAGCAACTACGACATCCCCGCCTTCTTGCGCTACAACCCCGACGCGCAAGAGAACTGAGCACGTCGGTCACCCAGCACCGCGAGGTCGTCTACAGCGGCAGGATCGTCCGGCTCGAGATCGTAGACGCCAAATGGGAGATCGTCAAGCACGCTGACGCCGTCGCCGTACTAATCAACGACGGTGTCAGCGTGCTCGGCGTCAGGCAGTTGAGACGCGCGCTCGGCACCGTCACCTGGGAGATCCCGGCCGGCCTGATCGACGCCGGCGAGACGCCCGCAGAGGCGGCCGCCAGGGAGCTCGCCGAAGAGGTCGGGCTCGCCGGCACGTTGCAGCCGATAGCCTCCTTCTATGCCTCGCCCGGCTTCACCGACGAGAAGATCTACCTCTTCCACGCGACCGACTGCCGGCCGGCGAGCGGCGTCCGCGACGACGACGAAGAAGACCTGCAGCTGGAGTGGCGTGACGCCCGCGAGGTGTGGCGCGCGCTGGCCGCAGGTTCCGAAGACACCAGCGGCGTGACCGCTCTCGCCGTGCGCCACCTGCTTGCCGGACTCGGGGCAACCCCGTGAGCGATGACCGCGCCCGACGCCCGTGACCGAGGAGCCATGAACGTCACGTCCTCGCTCGCCGCCCTCTCGTTCAGCGGGGCGGGCATCTGCATCGGCAACTTCGACGGCGTCCACCTCGGGCACCGCGCGCTGCTGCAGCGTCTGAGCGCGCTGGCCGACTCCGAGCAGATACCTGCGATCATCGTCACGTTCTTTCCCCCCGCCCGGGTGTTGTTCTCCGGCGCCACCTACCTCTCGAGCGCCGAAGAGAAGCTCGAACTGCTCGGCAAGTACCGGCCGGACGCCGTGGCGCTGCTGCCCTTCGACCGCGAGTTCGCCCAGACCGACGCGAGCGAGTTCGTCGCCCAGCTCCGCGACCTCTCCCCCCACACCCTGATCGTGGGCGAGGACTTCCGCTTCGGCAAGAACCGTGCCGGCGGGCTCGACGAGCTGCGGGCCGCCAGCGCCAGGCTCGAGCCGTTCGGCATGGTCACGTTGGACGGCGAGGTGGTCAAGTCCTCGGCCATCCGCGACCACCTGGCGGCGGGCCGCGTCGAGCGCGCTAACGAGCTGCTCGGCATGCCCTATCCGGCGAGCGGAGTGGTGGCGCGCGGAGCGCAACGCGGACGCACGATCGGCTACCCGACCGCCAACCTGCAGGTCGACCCCCGCAAGACGCTGCCGCAAGGGGTGTTCGCGGTCACCGTCGACACCCACGCAGGCACCTTCGCCGGCATGGCGAACTCCGGTCCGCGGCCCTCGTTCCCGGACGCGCCGCCCGCCCTCGAGGTGCACCTGTTCGGGTTCTCGGGTGACCTCTACGACCAGCCCATCCGAGTCAACTTCCACAAGTTCCTCAGGAGCCAACGCCTGTTCGGCGGGCTCGCAGAGCTCGAGGCGCAACTCGGCGCAGATGTCATAGCCGCGCGCGCAGCCCTCTCCGACCTCGGCCGCTGGTAGTCTCAGACGTGCTCATCTACGGACGCAACGCGGTGCTGGAGGCGCTGGAGAGCGGCGTGCCCGTCGAGCGGGTGCTGGCGGCGCGGGGCATCGAGCGCTCGATGCTCCAGCAGCTGGAGCGCGCCGCCGCTCGCCGTGGCGTCGCCCTCGAACAGGTGCCGCGCATCCAGCTCGATCAAGCCCTCAGGACCACGCAGCACCAGGGCGTCGCGGCGGAGCTCGCCGAGGCCCCTCGCGCCGAACTCGAGGACGCCATCGACCTCGCCGCCCGCCGGGGCGAGAAGCCGCTGTTGGTGCTGCTCGACCAGCTGACCGACCCCCGCAACGTCGGCGCCATCATCCGCAGCGCCGAGGCGCTGGGCGCGCATGGTGTCGTCATGCAGGAACGCGGCAGCGCGCCCCTCAGTGCCGTCGCGATCAAGGCGGCCGCCGGCGCCACCAGCCACCTGCCGGTGGTCAGCGTCACCAACCTGCCGAGCGCCATCGAAGACCTCAAGCAGCGCGGCGTGTGGGTCTACGGCGCCGCGCCGCTCGATGTCGTCGGCTCCGTGATCGACGCCGCCGACGTCGACTGGGAGCGGCCCGCGGCGCTGGTCATCGGTTCCGAGGGCAGCGGCCTACGCCGGCTGGTCAGGGAACGCTGCGACGAGCTCGTCGGCATCCCGCAACACGGCCGCATCGGGTCGCTCAACGCTTCGGTCGCCGCCGGGATCCTGCTGTACGTGGTTCAGTCGGGCAGGGCGGCCGCTGCCGCGACGCGTGGGGAACCGGGCGCTACGCCCACAGACACAAGCACCGGACCGAGCCGTCCGCCTCAGGAGGAGTAGTGGCACGCAAACCGACGTCTTCAGACCTGATCGACCTCGCGTTCGTCTCGGACCCGCAGCTGTCCCCGGACGGACGCTCGGCTGTGTGCGTGATCTCGCGGGTGGTGCCCGGCTCGCTGAGGTCGGCCGCCGGCAAGGCCAAGGCGGACACCGCAGGCGGCGACTACGTTGCGCCTCGCTACCGCAGCAACCTGCACCTCTTCGAGCTCGACGAGCCCGGCGCGGCCGATGCCGCTGGCAGGTCAGCGAGCCGCCGGGCGGCCGGCAAACCCGGTGAGGGCAAGCGTTTCACCGCGTCCGAGTACAGCGACAGCAGCCCGCGGTTCAGCCCCGACGGCAGCCTCATCGCCTTCCTGAGCGTCCGCCAGGAGAACGCCAAGCCGCAACTTCACGTGATCCCCGTCGCCGGCGGAGAAGCCGTCAAGATCACCGACATGCCCGCCGGCGTCAGCGAGTTCGCCTGGCACCCGGACTCCCGGCAGCTGGCCTTCGTGTCGCTCGGCGACTATCGCGACACGGCGGCCGAGCGCGCCCTCCCCCGCCGCATCACCAGGCGCTTCTTCCGCGGCGACGGGCAGGGCATCCGGCCCGACGTCCCGGCGCAGGTCTACCTGGTCCCAGCAGCCGGCGGCGAGCCACGCAGGCTGACCGACCTCCAGTACAGCGCCCGCAGCCTGGCGTTCACGCCGGGAGGCGAGACTCTCTACCTGCTGACTCCCGTCAACGAGGACGCGGACTCGCGGTTCGCGACCGACCTCGTCAGTCTCGCCGTTGCCGACGGCAAGGTCACGACTGTCGCGGCGGACCTGACCGCCGCAGGCAACTTGCAGGTCTCCCCCAGCGGCCGCTGGTTGAGCCTGCTGGCGCCAGGCAAGGGCGATGACCTATCCAGTCCCCAGGGACTGTGGCTGCTGGACCTCGAGCCCAAGGGCAGGGGCAAGGCCAAGCTGCGCCTGGTCAGCGACCCCGAGACCGACGTGTCTCCTTCCTTGAGTGGCGACTCGCGCTACGGTGCCCTCCCGAACCAACCGACGTGGGTGGCAGCCGCCGACGGCTCCGAAGCCCTCCAGGTGAGCCTTTTCAAGGCCGGCCGTTCGGAACTGGTGCTGCTCGGCACCGACGGTCAGGCGACGCCCCTGGCCAGCGAGCACTCCGCTATCACGGCCTTCGCGGCCCACGCGAACCAGCGGCGCCTGCTGTTCATCGCCGAGGCCAGCGACCGGCCCGGCGAGCTCTTCGTGCGCTACGAGGACGGCGGCGAGGTGCGCCTCAGCGGCGCCAACGACGAGTGGTGCAAGCGCCTCAAGCTGGCCGTCGCCGCCGGGCCGTTCGCGCTCAAGGCCAAGAGCAGGCGCTCGCGGGGCAAGCCTGCCGCCGCCGAACAGGCGGGCGAGAACGATGTCGCTGGCCGCGAGCTCGTCCAGTACTGGACCTTGAGCGCTCCCAGGCCGCGCGCCGACGGAGCCGCGGTGCTCCAGGTCCACGGCGGCCCCCACACCGCCTACGGCGACGGCTTCTCGTTCGAGTTCCAGCTGATGGCCGCCCGCGGCTACTCCGTCATCTACGGCAACCCGCGCGGCAGCTCGAGCTACGGTCATCCCTTCGCTTCCGCGCTCTTGGGGCGCTACGGCAGCGTCGACGCCGACGACGTCATGGACATCGGCGAGCAGGGACTGGCTCGGCTCGGTGACCCCAAGGCGCCGTTGCACCTCACCGGCGGCAGCTACGGCGGGTTCATGACCAACTGGCTGATCGGCCACACCAACCGCTTCCGCAGCGCCGTCACCCAGCGCAGCATCTGCAACTTCGTGAGCTTCTACGGCACCTCCGACATCGGACCGCGCTTCACCGAGCGCGAGATCGGCCGCGCCCCCTGGCTCGACCTCGAGACGCTGTGGCAGCAGAGCCCGCTCAAGTACGTCGCGAACGTGGTCACGCCGCTCTTGATCGTGCACAGCGAGAACGACTTCCGCTGCCCGGTCGAGCAGGCGGAGCAGTACTTCACCGCGCTCAAGCAGACCGGCAAGACGCACGTCGAGTTCCTGCGGGTGCCCGGCGAGGGCCACGAGCTGTCGCGCAGCGGCCGCGTCGACAGGCGCATCGAGAGGCTCGAAGCGATCATCGGCTGGTTCGAATCACACCCTTAGGGAAAGCAGGCGGTTGTGTGCTAGACTCCTTGGTTGGAACGCAGCCTTCTGGCGCGCGATCGTCATCTACTGAAGCCGACCACCCAGCCACAGGCGAAGGGCGACGGCGGGATTCGCGCCGGATCCGCTGACCGAAAGGAAGACATGCCACTATCTGCCGCTCAGAAGTCCGAAGTCGTCAACGACTTCGGCAAGACCAGCACCGACACCGGCTCGACCGCCGTGCAAGTCGCGCTGTTGACCAAGCGCATCGAGGAGCTCAGCCAGCACCTCCAGGCGCACCGCAAAGACCACCACAGCCGCCGCGGGCTGCTGATGATGGTGGGCAAGCGCAAGAGGCTCCTCAGCTACCTGGAACGCGAAGACTACGAAGCGTACAAGGAACTGATCCAGCGCTTGGGCCTAAGGCGCTAAGAGCGTGAACCTACCCAACCACCGCCGCTACACCACGCAATTCGGCGGCCGCGAGCTGGTCATCGAGACCGGCAAGCTCGCCAAGCAGGCTGCCGGCAGCGTCACCGTGCGCTACGGGGACACGCTGGTGCTCGTCACGGCGGAGATGAACGACGAGGGGTCGCCCCTGCCGTTCCTGCCGCTCACGGTCGAGTACGAGGAGCGCCACTACGCGATCGGCAAGATCCCGGGTTCCTTCATGCGCCGTGAGGGTCGGCCCGGCACCCAGGCCACCCTGAACGCCCGCATCGTCGACCGCCAGATCCGCCCGCTGTTCCCCAAGCAGCTGCGCAACGAGACGCAAGTCATCGTCACCGTGCTGTCGGCCGATCAGGTCAACGACCCGATGCCGTTGGCGGCCATCGGCGCCTCGGCCGCCCTGTCGATCTCGGATGTGCCGTGGGCCGGTCCCACCGCCTGCTGCACGGTCGGCTACATCGACGGCGAGTACGTCGCGAACCCCAGCATGCAGTTGCTGCACGAGAAGGGCTCGCAGCTCGAGCTGACCGTCGCCGCCAGCCGCGACGCCGTGCTGATGGTCGAGGCCGCCGCCAACGAACTCAGCGAGGACGTGATGGTCGGCGCCATCGAGTTCGCCCAGCGGCAGCTCGAACCGGTCGTCGCGCTCATCGAGCGCATGCGCGAGGACGTCGGACGTCCGAAGAAGCCTTTCACCGCTGCCATCGAGCTCGATCCTGCGCTTCGCGCGCAGATCAAGGCCGCGGCCGACGCTGCCGGGCTCGAGCGTTTGCTCCGGACCGAAGGCAAGCACGAGCGCGCCGCCGCTCTCAAGTCGCTTCGCGACCGCCTCATAGAGGAGCACCTGGCTGCCGCCGGCACCAGCGTCGCCGACGCCGACCCCAAGCTGATCGCGGAGCTGAAGGCCGCGTTCGACAAGGCCGAGCAAGCCGCCATGCGCAGCATGGTGATCGAGCACAACGTGCGCTCGGACGGCCGCAGCTCCGACACCGTGAGGCCCATCTGGATCGAGACCGGCGTGCTTCCCAGCGCGCACGGCTCGGCGGTGTTCACGCGCGGCGAGACCCAGGTGCTCGGCGTGGCAACTCTCGGCACCGGACGCAGCAACCGGCTGGTCGACGACCTCGGGCTGGACGACACCGAAGAGTTCATGCTGCACTACAACTTCCCGCCGTTCTCGACCGGCGAGG
>CAYNOS010000058.1:0-8349 GCA_964398985.1 uncultured bacterium | reverse complement strand
CCGATCATCACGAACGAGTCGTCGTGCCGGAACTCGCGTGAGGCCAGCTTGTACGGCTTGGTGATGCGCACCACGGTCTCGACGCCGCTCAGGCCACCCAGGTGCTCGCGCAGGGCCTCGGTCGGCGCTGGACCGATGGCGCCGATAAGCGTCCGCGATTCGCCCTCGCTGATGTGCGGCGTGAAACCGAGCTGCTTGACCTCTCCGATGACCCGTTCGATGGCCGCCGCGGTGGCGTCCTTGTGCATGACGATGACCACTTGCTTACCTGACTTTCCATGGCGCGCGGGCGGAACACGGCCCTCAAGTGGGCTGACCTGCCGACCGAAGCTGGTGGCCGAGGCCGGCAGCCGGCCGTGCCGCGAGGATGGGGTGATGTGCGTTGGGAGGCTCGTGTAGCGCCCTGCTACCGCCTCGGCTGGCGCCGCGCGACGGCCGTCTCAGCAGTGAGCGAGAGCAGCGCGAGCGGGTGGGGTCGGCCGTGCGTAGCCGTAGCCGTCGTCCACGGCACCACCTCCGCTCCTCAGCGTCGAGCACATGGCGCAGAGTCTACCAGAACGCATCTTCGCGTCAACCGTGCCGTTCAGGCGACGGCCGGCACGCGCCTCAACGCCTCCATGAACGCGCTGAAGGGAGCCAGGTGCTCGGGCCACTGCTGGAAGCTCATCTCCGGGTGCCACTGCACGCCGAGGACGAAGGAGCCGCTGGTGGCCTCGAGTGCCTCGATGACGCCGTCGCCGGCGCGCGCCACGACCGCCAAGCCGGCTCCCGGCCGGTCGACGGCCTGGTGGTGGTAGCTGTTGGTCTTGATCGCCGTGCGGCCGAACGCTCGTGCCAGCGTCGAATCGGCTGCCAGGCCGACGGGGTGGAGCGGCTCGCCGCGGAAGTCGCGCTGGTCGTGCTGGAAGGTGCCGGGCACCGCCGGCAGATGCTGATGCAGCGTGCCGCCCTCGGCGACGTTGATCAGCTGGATGCCCCGGCAGACGCCGAGAACCGGCTTGCCGGCGGCGCGGAAGGCCGCATACAGAGCCAACTCGAAGAGGTCGCGGCGCTCGTCGACCTGACCGAGGTCGCGTTCGGGCACGGCGCCGAAGGAGTTGGGGTCGAGGTCGACACCGCCGGTCAACAGCAGCCCGTCGTTGACCGCAGCGTAGTCGGAAGCGAGCTCGGGATCGAGCACGGCCGCCATCGCCGGCAGCCCGCCCACCGAGGCCACCGCCAGCGAGTAGTTCCTGCCGGTGAACGCGTCTTCCCTGAACAGGCCGCTGGTGCGGATGGCGTTGCCGGTGCTGAGCAGTACACGGGGTCGTGAGATCTTGGCCACGGCTTCCAGGCTACTCCTACGAGATGCCAAGCTGTGTCGATGACGCCCCGGTCGCAGACCCTTACGCCCCTGGAGTTGGCCGCCCGGCTCTACGGCGTCCACGCCGACGACCTGACCGAGCTAGGCGCGTTCGAGAGCGACGTCTACGCGTTCGCAGGGCGCGAGGGCCCCAGCATCCTGAAGGTGATGGCGCCCGGTCACCGCAGCGTCTCACAGGTCCAGGCCGAGGTCGACTGGCTGGTGGCCCTGGCCGACGCCGGGGTCAGCGTGGCCCCGCCGATCAGGAACGGCCTGGGCAGCTGGGTCGCGGAGCTCGAGCCCGGCGGCGAGGTCGTGGTCGCGTACCGCCGGGCCGAGGGCCGCACGATCAAGCCGGCGGAGTGGACCGAGGAGCTGATCGAGGGTTGGGGCGAGTTGCTGGGCGCACTGCACGCGCACGCGCGCGCCTGGTCGCCTCCTGGCCCCAGGAGGCGGCGACTGATCGAAATCTCGCACAGCACCAAGCTCGACTCGTTGGCGACCGAAGACCCCGAGTTCCACGCTGCCGCCACCGCGCTCCTCGAGCGCGTGGCGGCGCTGCTGGACGGCAGCGGCGACGCCGGTTTGGTTCATGCCGACCTGCACCACGGCAACCTGCTGCTGCATGACGGCCGCTGGACGGCCATCGACTTCGACGACTGCGGGTACGGCTCCTACAGCTTCGATCTGGCGATGCCGATCTACTACGCCGTGCGCGGCGACAAGGAGCGAACGCCGAGCGAGGCCGCGGAGCGCTTCGTGCCCCTGTTCGTGCGGGGCCTCAGGCGCCAGGCGCCAGCGCCTTCGGCGACGCCCGAGGACATCGCCGCGGTGCTGCGCTTCAGGCAGGTCGAGGAGGTCATCGCGCTCAGCTATCAGTTCCGTGACGACAAGGTGACGCCCGAGCTCAAAGTAGTCGCTGCGACGCTGCGTGAGCGCGTCGTGGCGGGCAGCGAGGTGGTGCCCGTCGAGTTGCTGGCGCGGCTTCTGCGGTGACGTCCGCTGCCGGCTCTTCCCTGGTACGCTTCGCCGCGGTGGCCCAGCGCGCCTGCGGGTGGCGCGCACAGGCCAGGGAGGGCTGATGCCTGGTATCGCGATCATCGGCGCCCAGTGGGGCGATGAAGGCAAGGGCAAGGTGGTCGACGCCCTGGCTCACGACGCCGACGTCGTCGTGCGCTATTCGGGCGGAGCCAACGCCGGCCACACGGTGGTCGTCGGCGAGCAGGTATACAAGCTCCATCACCTGCCGTGCGGCACTCTCCACGAGCGACCGGTCTCGGTGCTCGGCGGCGGCATGGTCATCGACCCGTGGGCCTTCGTCGAGGAGCTCGACGCCCTCGCAGCCAGGCGCGACGTCGGCGAGGTGTGGGTCTCGCACGAAGCGCACCTGGTCCTGCCGCACCACAAGAAGAACGACGAGGGCGGAGGCTTCGTGGGCACCACCGGTCGCGGCATCGGGCCCGCCTACTCCGACAAGGCACGGCGCATCGGCATCAGAGCCGGGGATCTGCTGGAGGAAGGACTGCTGAGGGAGCGCCTTGCCCGGCTCATCGAGGCCAAGCCGAACTCGACGGCGCGGGTGGGTTGGACGAGCGTCGACGCGGCGCACCGGGAGCTCAGTGGCGTGGCCGCCCGCATCGCTCCGCTGGTCCGCGACACTGGCAAGTTGACGCGGGAGGCGCTGGCCGCCGGCCAGCGCGTGATGTTCGAAGGCGGCCAAGGCACGATGCTCGACCTCGGCTACGGGACCTACCCGTTCGTCACCAGCAGCCATCCGACGGTCGGCGGGATCGTCGTCGGCGCCGGCGTCAGCCACAAGGCCCTCGACCGCGTCTACGGCGTCGTCAAGGCGTTCAGCACGCGCGTCGGTCACGGACCTTTCGCCACCGAGGTCAGTGACGATGCGACGGCCGTGCGCCTGCGAGGCAGCGGCGCGAACCAGTGGGACGAGTTCGGCACCACCACCGGCCGCGCCAGGCGCGTCGGCTGGCTCGACCTGCCGCAGCTCAAGTACGCCTGCGAGGTCAACGGCTTCGATGGCTTGGTGGTGACCAAGCTCGACGTGCTCAGCGGCTGGGAGCGCCTCAAGGTCGCGGTGTCTCACGAGGACGGCGAGGCCGTCTACCGGGAGGTGCCCGGCTGGTCGGACCTCAAGGGCCTCGGCCGCCGCGACGCTCTGCCGAAGGGGGTCCTCGGCTACCTCGAGATGATCGAGGAGTTCACCGGCGTGCCGGTCGTGATGTTCTCGACCAGCCCCGACCGCGAGGACACCTACGGCGAGGTCGCCTGGTAGGGGTGCCAGTGGCCGGCACGCCGGCGAGTCGGTGACGCCGAAGAGGCCACGAGATTCGCCGTAGAATGGGCGGTGGGGGAAAGAGGGTCTTCCGTCATGGCCAAGATCCTGCGCTGGACCGCTCGCATATGGGGCCTGGCTGCACTGACCATCGGTCTCATGGTTGCCTTGAGCCCCGACCCATACGCCACCGAACCTGTTCCGTTGCGGGACTACCTGATCTTGAGCCTCTGGGGCATCGCGATTCTCGGCTTGGTGATCGCATGGCGATGGGAGCGGCTGGGAGCGTGGACGACCATCGTCACCATGGCCGTTCGGGAACTGGCCTTCGTGATCGCGAACCGCGAATGGTTCGTGAACTTCCTGCTCGTCTGGGCACTGGTCATCCCACCAGCGATCATGTATCTGGTGGCAGCGCGGCTGGACGCGAGGAAGCTCAGCCAGGCGCGAGAGTACGGCTCTCGCTAGGTCGGCTGACGGGGCACGTCGGGACCTGAGCCGGCCGCGGTGCGCTGGATCCGGGCGCTGCGGTTCACGGCCGGACCGACCCTCAGGGGGTAGCTGCGTTGACCTCGCCGGTGCGCTGCTCGATGGGAACGAAGCGCTTGCCCGTCACGCCCGAGTAGGCGAGACGCGGGCGCATCAGGCGGTTGTCGGCGTATTGCTCGAACAGATGCGCCAGCCACCCGGGAGCGCGCGCGACCGCGAAGATCGGCGTGTAGAGGTCGGTCGCGAAACCTAGCATGCGGTAGACCGAGGCGCTGAAGAAGTCGACGTTGGGGCGCACCTGCTTGCCGCGCTTGCCCATCTCGCGCTCCATCACCCGTTCCATCTCGAGGCTCATCTCGAACCACTTCGAGTCGCCGGACTCCTCGGCCAGCTTCAGCGACACTTCGCGCAACACCCCGGCGCGCGGGTCGAGCACGCGGTAGACGCGGTGGCCGAAGCCCGCGACGCGGCCGCCCGGCCTCGCGAGGATGCCCATCACGTACGGCTCGACGCCCGCCACCTCGCCGATCTGCTCGAGCGCGCGCATCACCGCTTCGTTCGCTCCGCCGTGCAGCGGTCCCTTGAGCGAGGCGACCGCAGCGGTCACGGCGCTGTAGACGTCGGTCAGCGTCGAGGCGGTGGCACGCGCCACGAACGTGCTGGCGTTGGCGCCGTGCTCGGCGTGGAGCACCAGCGCGACGTCCATGACCCTGACGGCCGCGGCGGTCGGGCGCTCGCCGGTGAGCATGTACAAGAAGTTGGCCGCGATCGACAGCGCGGGGTCGGGAGCCACCGGCTCGAGCCCGCGACGGATGCGGTCGAACGCCGCGACCAAGGTCGGGAAGCGGACCAGCAGTTCGCTGCCGATGCGCTCGACGTTGCCGGCATCGACGCCGTCGGCGGCGTCGTCGAACGCCGCCAGCAGCGAGACCGCGCTGCGCAGCGCGTGCATCGGACCGGTCGTCTTGGGCAGCAGCCGATACGCGTCGAGAACCTCGGCCGGCACGCTCGCGAGCGGCGCCAGCCGCGCCTCGAAGGCCTGCAGTTGGTCCGCCGTAGGTAGCTCCCCGTACCACAGCAGGTGAACGACTTCTTCGAAGCTCGCGCGGTCGGCCAGCTCGCCGATGTCGTAGCCGCGGTAGATGAGCTTGCCCTGTTCGCCGTCGATGTGGCTTATCGGGCTGGTGTCGATGACCACCCCGTCCAGGCCACGGTGAATTGTCTGATCCATCGTTCCTCCGGACACTACGTCCGGCGATTGTACCGAACGGTTCTGGCCATGAGCGGCCGGCATGCCTCACTCCGGGCGCAGCGCCAAGTAGGCTCCGACTCCGGCCGCCAACAGGCATAGCGTCAGGAGGCCGCGGTTGCCGGCCTCCACCAGTCCCATGCCGATTCCGAACAGAGCGATGGAGAGGCCGATCCACAGCACCAGCCGACCGGGACGCGGGTCCACGAACTCGACCATCGCGACCGCCGCTCCGACGCTGCTGAGGTAGGCGCCGGTGAAGTTCAGGGTCGCTTCCAACAGGATCCCGACGCCCGAACCGGTGAGGAAAGCGCCGACCACCAGGAGCGCTCGCGACGCGAAGCGGGCGTGTAGGAAGATCCCCACCGCGCCGAGCAGGCCGACCCACAGCCAGGCGTAGCTGTTGATCAGGTCCGCAGCGACCAGCAGGGCGACCAGCACCAGGACCACCGCCAGCGGCCGCTTTAGCTCATCCAGGACGGACTTGCTTGGTTGTGACTCGGCGTCCACGGAGCCAGTCTAGCCTTGCCACCAGGTGGGTAGTCGGTTACGGCTGGGCCCAGGTGCGGGTGCTATCGTGAGCTTCAAGCAAGGCATGACGGCCCTAAGGTAGCCGGCCCCCGTCCGGCGCCCGAACCCTAGAGAGGAGGACCGGTTGATCCGCGAATCGCAAACCTTCGAACCGTTCAGCGATGAGCCGATCTCCCTCCTGAGCGAGTCCGGCGAGTGGACGGCCGACTTCGAGCTCGACCTCGACAACTCGCGCCTGCGGGAGTTCTATCGCCAGATGCTGTTAGGCCGCCTGGTGGACGAGCGCATGAACACGCTGCAACGCCAGGGCAAGGTCAGCTTCGTGGCGCCCAGCGCCGGCCATGAAGGCGCCCAGGTCGGTCTCGCCAACGCCATCCGCGCCGGTCACGACTGGGTCTACCCTTACTACCGAGACGTCGCGCTGTTGTTCTCGCTCGGCTTGGAGCCACGCGAGTTCGTCGCCCAATCGATGGGCAGCCGCGCCGACCCCAGCAAGGCCCGCCAGATGCCGTACCACTCCGGCTCGCGCGCCCTGAAGCTCTTCACGATCGCCTCGCCGATCGGCTCGCACATCCCGCCCGCCGTCGGCACCGC
This sequence comes from uncultured bacterium, assembly GCA_964398985.1. Lineage (GTDB taxonomy): Bacteria > Deinococcota > Deinococci > Deinococcales > Trueperaceae > CAYMRL01. Next base: position 1,851 of record CAYNOS010000058.1, on the reverse strand, counting down.
GCTGAGCATGAAGCTGCACGGCAACGACGAGGTGACGGTCGTCAACTTCGGTGACGGCGCCACCAGCGAGGGTGATTGGCACGCCGGCATCAACTTCGCCGGCGCTCAGGGGGCGCCGATGGTGTTCGCCTGCCAGAACAACCGCTACGCGATCAGCGTCGGCCTCGAACGGCAGACCGGTTCCGAGAACATCGCGCTCAAGGCCCACGCCTACGGCATGCCGGGCTACCTGGTAGACGGTATGGACGTGCTCGCCTCTTACTACGTCGCCAGGCATGCGGTCGAGCGCGCACGCGCAGGTTTCGGCCCGAGCTTGATCGAGCTGCAGGTCTACCGCTACGGCGGCCACTCTTCCGCCGACGACGACAGCCGCTACCGTCCCCGCCAGGAGGTCGAGGCGTGGAAGCGCCGCGACCCGTTGGTGCGCATGCGCAAGTTGCTCGAGCGCCGGGGTCTCTGGTCCCAGGAGCAGGAGGACGAGCTGCGCGCCGAGCTGAACGCCATGCTGAGCTCCGCGATCGAGGAGGCCGAGGCGGCCGGCGCTCCGCCGGTCGAGTGGATGTTCGATGACGTGTTCGCGGACATGCCGCCCCACCTGCGGGAGCAGAGAGACGACCTACTGGCATGAGCAACGTGACGATGGTCCAGGCCATCGCGATGACGCTGGACCGGGAGATGGAGCGCGACGACAGCGTCGTCGTGCTCGGCGAGGACGTCGGCAAGCGCGGCGGGGTGTTCCTCGCCACCGACAAGCTGTTCGACAAGTACGGGCCTGACCGGGTCATAGATTCGCCGCTGTCCGAGGCGGCCATCATCGGAGCCGCCATCGGCATGGCCGTCCACGGGCACAGGCCGGTGGCCGAGATCCAGTTCGCCGACTACGTGTACCCAGGGTTCGACCAGTTGGTCTCGCAGGCCGCCAAGCTGCGCTACCGCTCGGGAGGCCAGTTCCACGCGCCGATGGTGGTGCGCATGCCGGCCGGCGGTGGCGTTAAGGGTGGGCATCACCACTCGCAGAACCCCGAGACGCACTTCGTGCACACGCCCGGCCTCAAGGTCGCGTACCCGGCAACGCCCAGCGACGCCAGCGGCCTCCTGCGTGCTGCCATCCGCGACGACGATCCGGTCATCGTGATGGAGCCCAAGCGGCTCTACCGCGCCAACCGCGAGGAGGTCTCCGACGACCGCGACTTCGTGGTGCCGATCGGTTCCGCTGCCACGCGTCTGCATGGCGACGACGTGGTGCTCGTCAGCTACGGCGGCAGCATGGCCGAGACCTTGAAGGCGGCAGCCGCCATGGTCGGACAAGGGCTCTCGCCCCACGTGATCGACCTGCGCTCGCTTCAGCCGTGGGACAAGGAGTCGGTGCTGGAAGCCGTGGCGCGCATTGGGCGCGTGGTGCTGATCAGCGAGGCGCCACGCACCGGCAGCTTCGCCAGCGAGGTCGCGGCCACCATCGCAGAAGAGGTGATGGACTCGCTGTTGGCTCCCCCGCTGAGGGTCACCGGCTTCGACACGCCTTACCCGTACGCGCAAGACCGCGAGTACCTGCCGGGCCCGGACCGCATCCTCAAGGCCGTGCAGCGCGTTTTCGATTACTAGAGGAGCGTTGATGTCGCAAGAGATGCTGCTGCCCGAGCTAGCCGAGTCGGTCGTCGAAGGCGAGATCGTCCGCTGGCTCGTGGACGAGGGCGCCAGGGTGTCCAAGGACCAAGCGGTCGTCGAGGTCATGACCGACAAGGTCACGGTCGAACTGCCCAGCCCGTTCGCCGGCGTGCTCGAGAAGCACCTGGTGTCCGAAGGCGACCTGGTCAGGGTCCACGCGCCGATCGCGCGGTTCGCGGTGGCCGA
>CAYNOS010000057.1:0-9033 GCA_964398985.1 uncultured bacterium | reverse complement strand
CGTACAAGCTGGCCTCACGCGAGTTCCGGCACGACGACTCGTTCGTGATGATCGGGGACGTCAAGACCGGCAACGGCCGCTTCGTGGTAGCCGCCGGCCCGTGCGGCGTCGAGAGCCGCGAGCAGCTCCTGCAGACCGCCGACATCGTCAAGCGCCATGGCGCCCGTGTGCTGCGGGGCGGAGCCTACAAGCCACGCACCAGCCCCTACGCCTTCCAGGGTCTGGGCGCCGAGGGGCTCGAGTTCCTCGTCGAGGCTCGCGAGCGCACCGGGCTGCCGTTCGTCACCGAGGTGACGACTCCCGAGATGGTCGACGGCGTCGCCCAGCACGCCGACATGCTGCAGATCGGCGCGCGCAACACGCAGAACTTCGCGCTGCTGGCCGCCGCCGGCAAGTCGGGCAAGCCGGTGCTCTTCAAACGCGGGATGTCGACCTCGATCAGCGAGTTCCTGCAGGCAGCCGAGTACATCCTCTCGCAGGGCAACCCCCAGGTCGTGCTGTGCGAGCGCGGCATCCGCACGTTCGAGACCGCCACGCGCTTCACGCTCGACGTCAGCGCCGTGCCGGTGCTCAAGGAGCTCACCCACCTGCCGGTGTGGGTCGACCCCAGCCACGCGGCCGGTCGTCGTCCGCTGGTCGCGGCGCTCGCCTTGGCCAGCGCCGCCGCCGGAGCCGATGGCCTGATCATCGAGGTGCACCGGCAGCCTGAGGAGGCGCGTTCGGACGCCGCCCAGCAGCTCGACGAGAGCGAGTTCGAGGTCCTGATGCCGCGCCTTAGGGCCGTTGCCGAGGCGCTCGGGAAGACCTTGTGAGCGAGGGGCCCCTCGCCACCGTGGCGGTGGCGGGCGTGGGGTTGATCGGCGGCTCGATCGGGCTGGGCGTGGCGCGTCACCGCATCGCGCAACGCGTCATCGGCTTCGACGTCGACCCGGTGGCGCTCGAAGCGGCCCACGGCATGGGGGTCGTGGACGAGACGCGCCTGTCGCCGGGACCGTGGCTCGAGGAGGTCGACCTGCTGGTCCTGGCGGCGCCGTCCGGCAGCCTGGTGCCGCTGGCCGCGTCGCTGCTCCCGCACCTGAAGGACGGCACGGTCGTCACCGACGTCGGCAGCGTCAAGGGACCGGTGGTGGACGGGTTGCGGCGGCTGCTGGAGGAGCAGGCGGCCGCCGGCAAGCGTCTGCGCTACGTCGGCGGGCACCCGATGGCGGGCAGCGAGCGCGGCGGGGTGCTCAACGCCGATCCCGGCCTGCTCGAGAACGCCGTCTGGGTACTTACGCCCGAGAGCGACACCGACCCGGAGGCGCTGGCGCTGGTGCGCCGCTTCGTCACCGAACTCGGCGCCCGGCCGATCGAGGTGTCTCCGGCACAGCACGACGAGCTCGCCGCGACCGTGAGCCACCTTCCGTACCTGACCGCGGTCGCGCTGACCGGGCTGGTCGACGACGGTGACGACCGCGACCTCAAGATGCTGCTGGCGGCCGGCGGCTTCCGCGACCTGACGCGAGTGGCGAGCGGCGATCCGCACATGAGCCGCGACATGGTGGTCAGCAACCGTGAAGCGGTGCTGACGGCTCTGCGCGGTTTCCGCGAGAGGCTGGAGGAGCTCGAGAGCCTGCTCTCGGACCCGGCCGCCTTGCTCGCCAGAGCCGAGGCGGCGAAGCGCGCGCGCGACGGCATCCCGATCGTGAGGCGCGGGCTGTTGCCCGCCAGGTTCGAAGCCACCGTGGCGGTCTTGGATCAGCCGGGTGAGATGGCGCGCATCACCGCTGCGCTGGCCGAGGCGGCGATCAACATCAAGGACCTCGAGGTGCTCAACGTCCGCGAGGCTGGCGGTGCCCTGCGGCTCGCCTTCGAGGGCGCCGAGCAGCTCGAGCGTGCAGCCAAGGTGCTCAGCGACATCGGTTACCAGGTGCGCTACCGCAACGGCAACGGGCCGGCCGGCGGGGTTGCCCAGCCCCAGGGCGACCGCGCCTAGCGAGCGGCGCGGCCGTGTCCTCACCCGACCTCTTCGACCTGGCGGTCGCGAGGGCGCTATCGTATGCCCAGCGCCTGGGCCTACCACTGAGCGAGCCGGCTGCCCTGCGCTCCGGCCTCGAGCTCTGGTACCTGAGGACCCGCTTCGTCTACCGGGTGCCGCTCGACGAGGTGGTGGCGGCGCTGGGTGCCTACCCGGGGCGCCCGACCGCGGCGTGGTCGGGCGGGCCGGGCGGTGGTTGGAGGGAGCACTCGATGAGTCCGACCAGTCGGGAAGTCGCTGCCGTCGTCAAGAGCCGAACGATCGCGCTGCCCACGGCCGAGGCCTTCGACCTGTTCACGCGCCGCATCGGCGAGTGGTGGCCGGTGGCGAGCCACTCGATCTCCGGTGACGACGTCGCGGCGCTGAGGTTCGAGCCGCGCGTGGGCGGCCGCGTGATCGAGATCGCGAAGGACGGCGCGGAGTGGAGCTGGGGTGACGTCCTGGCGTGGAACCCACCGAACCGGTTCGTGATCTCCTGGCATCCGACGAGAGAGCCGCAGGCGGCCTCGACCCTCGAGGTGCGGTTCAGCGCCACCGCGGACGGTGGCACCGAGCTCCATCTCGAGCATCGGGGTTGGGAGGAGTTCGGCGAGGAGGCCGAGACACTGCGCGAACGCTACGAGCCGGGGTGGGACCTGGTGCTGCGAGGCTACGAGCTACTCAGCCGATCGCCCTGAACAGCGCCGCCATCCCCTGGCCGCCGCCCACGCACATCGAGATGATCCCGAACTCCGAGCCGCGCCTGTGCATCTCGGCGAACAGGTCCGCGGCGATGCGCGCCCCGGTGGCACCGAGCGGATGGCCGATCGCGATCGCGCCACCGTTGACGTTGAACTTCTCGTCGGGGATCTCGAGCTCACGCTGGCTGTAGAGCGCCTGACTGGCGAACGCCTCGTTGATCTCGATCAGGTCGATGTCGTCGATGGTCATGCCGGTCTTCCGCAGCAGCTTGCGGATGGCAGGCACCGGGCCGATGCCCATGATCTCCGGCGGCACACCGACCACTGCGGCCTGCACCAGCGCGGCCAGCGGCCGGAGACCGAGCGCGGCGGCCTCATCGGCCGTCATCACCACCGTCATCGCCGCCCCGTCGTTGAGCGGGCTCGAGTTGCCCGCCGTGACCGTCGCGGCCTCGTCGTCGGCGAACACGGTCGGCAGGGTCGCCAACTTCTCGAGGCTGGAGCCGGCTCGCGGGCCTTCGTCCTGCTCGAGGACGACGTCGTGCCAGTTGCCCTCCTCGTCCTGCACGCGGGTCGCAACCGGTACCACCTGCGGCGAGAAGCGTCCGGCTGCGCGCGCTGCCAGCGCCTTCTCGTGGCTGGCGAGCGCGAAGCGGTCCTGGTCCTGACGCGTGACGCCGTAGCGGCGCGCGACCTCCTCGGCGGTCTGCCCCATCGTGTGGTAGGCGCCGGGCTTGGTCCTGACCAGCCGGCGGTTGACGGCCATCGTCGCGCCCCCCATCGGCACCCGGCTGGTGCAGTCGGAGCCGCCCGCGAGCACGACATCGGCCATTCCCAGGGCCACCGAGTGCACGGCCTGGGTGATGACCTGCAGCCCCGAGGCGCAGAAGCGGTTGACGGTGGCGGCCGCCACGCTGTCGGGCAGACCGGCGATCTGGCTGGCGATGCGCGCCATGTTGTAGCCCGCCTCGCCTTCGGGATGGGCATTGCCGAGCAGCACGTCGTCGATGCGCTCGGGCGCCAGCCCGGGTGTGCGCTCCAGGGCCGCGGTGATCACCGCGGCGGCCAGGTCGTCTGGCCTGGTGTCCTTGAGCATGCCTTTGTGCGCTCGCCCGACCGGCGCGCGGATGGCGGTGGTGATCACCGTGTCCCTCACTGTCGTCCTCTCTTCAGCCGTGGTTCCAGGGACGGATGACGATGGCTCCGTCCTTCAGGTGGGCAACCTCTGGGCCGTTGCCGTCTTCCGCCTCGTCACCGCCGCCGGCCTGCGCGAGCGCGCCGCCGATGCGTAGTTGCGGACTCAAGATGCGCTCGGCCCAGATGACCGCCTTCTCGTTGCCGCCGGCGCCGGCGTGGGCCAGCCCGCGCAGGCTGCCGACGACGATGATGTCGTCGTTGGCCAGGATCTCGGCGCCGGCGTTGACGTCGCCGAGCACCACGACCGACCCCGTCGACTCGATGCGTCCGCCGCTGCGCACGGTGCGCGCCACGATCACCGTCTCGCCGCGCGCCTGCATCACCGCTGTCGGCGGCCTGACGTCGGTCAGCGTGCCGCCGGCGCTCTTGACCTTGGCTGCCACCTCGCCGATGAGCTCGAACGGCGTGCGCTCGCTGATCTCGAGCGCGACGCTCTCCTCGAGCAGTTCCTTGTGTGAGTCCAGAGCGTCGGTGACGCTCTGCGCATCGTCTCCATGCTCGAGGCTGAGCAGGATGCCACCACGAGTTCCACGAGCCTTCATCTGCTGTCCGACACCTCCAGGCCCTCGTTCCTCCAGTACGCCGCCAGGAAGTCCCTGGCGATGGGAACCGAGACCCTCGAACTAGAACCGCCGTATTCGATGAATACCACGACCGCGATCTGCGGATCCTCCACGGGACTGAAGCCCATGAACCAGGCGTGGGTGTAGTCGCCCCCGCGCGGCGTCTGCGCGGTGCCCGACTTGCCGGCGACCGTCACCGGGAACACCCCCGGCCCCATGATCAGCCGCGAAGGGTAATCGGTGAACATCATCGTCATGCCGTCCTTGAGGGTTCGCCAGTGGCTGCCCTCGACCTGCTCGAGGACCGGTGCCAGTTCGAGCTGGCCGATCCGGCTGACCAGCCGCGGACGCGCCATCAGGCCGTCCATGGCGACGGTGCTGACGAACTGGGCGATCTGGACCGGGGTGGCGAGGACGTCGCCCTGTCCGATCACGGTGTTGAGCGTGAAACCCGGCAGCCAACCGTGCTGGTACTGGGGCTGGGCGCGGACCCAGTCAAGGTCGGGCATGCGGCCCGGCTTCTCCTCCAGGAGGCCGACGCCCGTGACCTCGCCGAACCCGAACGCGCGGGCGCGGGCGACCAGGTCCTGGATGAACGGCGCCCAGCCGACCGAGAAGTCGGGGGTGTTGACGGCCGCGTACCAGTAGTAGGTGTTGCAGCTGTCGGCGATCGCGTCCAGCACCGTGTAGCCGCCCTTGTCGAAGGTCGCCCAGTTCTGCCAGGTGATGCCGCCGTAGCGGAAGCGGGCCGTGCAGGGGTAGACGCTGTTGCGGGTCACGTAGCCCTCTTCGAGCAGGGTCGAGGAGGTGACGACCTTGAACGTCGACGCCGGGGCGTAGGCCTCGACGGCGCGGTTGGTCAGCGGCAGTTGCACGCTGTCGTTGAGTATCGCAGAGACCTTGGCCGGGTCCGATGGTCGATGCGTGAACACGTTCTGGTCGAACGTCGGGTGACTGGCCATCGCCAGCACGTCGCCGGTGCGCGGGTCCACGGCGATCAGCGAGCCCCTCACCACCTCCTCGGTGGGGAGTCCGACGCGCACCCGATCGGAGTTGACGTAGTCGAGGGCTCCGGCGAGCGTGTCCTCGGCCAAGCGCTGCAGCAGCGGGTCGAGGGTCAGGGTCACGTCCTGCCCGGGGGTCGCGCTCCACATCACGTGCGCCGCCAGCTCCGAGCCGTGCGTGTCGACCTCGACGATGCGCGCTCCGGCCGCGCCGAACAGCGCCGTCTCGTAGGCGGCCTCGATGCCCATCACGCCGTAGAGGTCGTTGACCGAGTATCCGGGGTTGCGGACCGGGTCGGCCTGCGAGGTGTAGCCGACCGTCTGCGCCGCGAGGTTGGTGGGGTAGGTGCGTTCGATGCGCTCGCGCAGGTAGAGGTTCGATTGCCCGGCGACGCGTTCCTCGACGGCCGGCACCAGCGCGTCGGGGATGTTCCAGGCCACCACCGCGCCGTGGAGCGCCTCCTCGAGCCGGTCCCGGTCGGGCGGCCGCGGCTCGCCCTCCAGCCCCAGGAGCGCGCGCAAGTGCTCCCAGCCGAGGATCTCGCCCCCGGTGTACAGCAGGTCGTAGGCGACCCGATCGTCGGCGAGGACGGTTCCGTCGCGCGCGAGGATGCGGCCGCGCAACGGCACGATGCGCTGCTGCTGGGTGGCGTTCTGGAGGGAGGCTTCGGTCAGCTCCTCGTTCTTGACCAGCTGCAGAAACATCAGCCGTGCCGTGAACACCGCGAGCACGGTGAAGATCAGCGCCAGCATCACGCGCATGCGACCGATCATCACAGGAGTTCCTTCTGCAGGATGCGGCTGCGCTCCAGCAGCGCCGCGCTCCACGGCAGCACCACCAGCCCGGCGATGACCGTGAGGGTGCTCTCGACGGCCGCCACCGCCCCGACCTGAGGAAGGTAGATCCCTTCACCCGAGATCCAGGCCAGCATGGCGGCGAGCACGGCCCACTTGCCGACGACGGCCACGAACACCACCAGCATGCGCTCGAGAGCGCCGGCGTTGGTCAGCTGGGCGCGGACCATCGTGGCCGCCAGCGCCCCGGCGGCCAACGCGAGCGCATGCAGTCCCAGAACTCCTTGGCCGGTGAGGTCCTGCACCAGGCCGACAGCGTAGGCCAGCAGGACCAGTTGCCACGGTTGAACGCGCCACAGCAGGGTCAGCACGGCGAGCAGGAACAGGTCCGGCGCGGGCAGCGGGGCCAGCAGGTTCGACAGGAAGCCCTGCGACACCAGCAGCACCAGGTAGAAGAGCACCAGACGCATCGAGCAAGTGTACCGAAGCACGACCGGCGCCGGTTATCTTGCGGCATGGCGATAATCGTCCTCCACGGCGGCGCTGGCAGCATGCACGAGAAGTACGACCCGGCCTACGCAGCCGGCATCAAGCGGGCGGCGGACGCCGCCTGGGAACGCCTGACGTCGGGCGCCTCCGCCACCGAGGCGGTCATCACTGCGGTCACGCACATGGAGAGCGACGAGACGGCGTTCAACGCCGGCGTCGGCGGCGCGCTCACGGACCGCGGCGAAGCCGAGCTCGACGCCTGCGTGATGGCGTCCGACGGCAGCGTGGGAGCAGTGGCGTGTGTGCGCAATTCGCGCAACCCGATCCTGCTGGCGGAGAAGGTGCGGACCTCCACGCCTCACGTGCTGCTGGTTGGCCCCGCGGCCGACGCGCTCGAGGCGAGCCCGGTCGCCAACCAGGCGCTGCGAACCTCGCGCAGCCTCGAGAGCCTGGCGCGCTGGCAGGAGCAGCAGCGGTCGCCGGGAGGGTCCGGCAGCAACACCGTCGGGGCGGTGGCCCTCGCCGACGATGGGACGTTGGCGGCCGCCACCAGCACCGGCGGCATCGTCGGCCAGTGGAGCGGCCGCGTCGGCGACACCCCGCTGCCCGGCGCCGGCACCTACGCTGACGCGCGCGTGGCGGTGTCGTGCACCGGCAAGGGCGAGGCGCTGATCCGCGCGGTGGCGGCGAAATCGCTGGCGGCGGCTCTCGAGTACGGAGTCCCGCTCGAAGAAGCGGTCGACAAGACCCTCGCGGCCTGGCGCGCGGTCGACGGCTTCGGCGGCTTGATCGCCGTGACAGTGACCGGACTGGTGGCGGTGGCCTTCGACACCGAGGAGATGTCGTACGCGATCCGCTCACCCAGGCTGTCAGAGGAGCGTGTGGCGCGGGGCGCTGCGGTGCTGGTGGTAGGGGCCCTGTGAGGTAGCCGTGGCCTACGCACTCGAGCGCGCCGGCGCCACGCTCGCCGAACGCGCCGCCTTCGTCGCGCTGGTGACGCCGTACCTGGCCCGCGACGAGGCTGCGAACAACCTGATCCTCTCGCTGACGGACCAGATCGCCAACGGCGGTTACGCCGACGTCACGGTCGAGATGCTCAGGGTCCACGACCCTGCCGCTGCCAACGACGAGGTCAACGGCACGCGCGCGTTCGCGTTGCGCACCGAGCCGCAGCGGCTGGTGGTCTGCCGTGACGAACCGCCGGAAGCCAGGGAGCTGCTGCTGGATGACCTGCTGGCGCGCGGTGTGAGCCTGCCCGGGGTGGTCGGCGAGCTGGGCGCCGCGAGGGCCGTCGCCGACTGGTGGGCGCAGCGCACAGGCGTGACGAGCACGCACGCCATGCGCCTAGGCGTCTACCGGCTCGCCGCGGTGATCCGGAAGCCTCGTGCCGCCGGCCGCATGCGCGAGGCCACCGACGCCGAACGTGACCTCGCCATCGAGTGGTTCGAGGGCTTCAACAGCGAGACCGCCGGCGCCCTCGGCGAGCCCCCTAAGGCCTGGGAACGCTTCAGGCAGTTCGGCTTCGGGCGCTTGTGGCTGTGGTGGGTGGGCGAGGGACCCAAGTCGCGCCCCGTGTCGCTCGCCGGCCTCAGCGGGCGCACACCCAACGGCCGTCGCATCGGACCCGTGTACACGCCTCCGGAGGAGCGTCGCCGCGGGTACGCCGAGGCGCTGGTAGCCAGGCTGTGCCAGAACTCGCTCGACGCCGGCGCGACGTTCTGCTTCCTGTTCACCGACCTCGACAACCCAACGTCGAACCACGTCTATCGGGACATCGGCTTCGAGTTCCTCGCTGAGTTCGCCGAGTTCGACTTCGCCCCGCCTGCCTGGGCTGAAGCCGGCTCACTTGCCGAAGACGTTCGGTAGCTCCTCGAACGGCACCAGCACGTCGCGCGGCTTGCTGCCTTGATGCGGGCCGACCACGCCGAGCGCCTCCAGCGAGTCCATCAGCTTGCCGGCCCGGGCGTGACCCACGCCGAGGCGCCGCTGCAGGCGCGAGACGCTGGCTTGACCCTCACTGACCACCAGCTCGGCGGCCACCCTGAGCTTGTCGTCGTTCCAGTCGATGAGCCCGCTGGCGTCCGACTCGTGCAGCGAGGGCGGGTCGAAGTCGGGGCCGTAGGCCTCGACGAAGTCGTCGTCGAAGAACTGCCGCCTGAGGAAGCCGCTGACGCGCGCGACCTCCGCTTCCGAGATGAACGGTCCCTGGAGCCTCACGGCCTTCACCAGACCCGGCTGGTAGAAGAGCATGTCGCCCATGCCGATGAGGCGCTCGGCGCCCATGCTGT
>CAYNOS010000056.1:3266-9061 GCA_964398985.1 uncultured bacterium | reverse complement strand
TACGACGTGAGGATCTACGGCTTCGTCGGCGAGTTCGAGTTCGACGAGGTCTTCAGCGGCGTCGAAATGGTGCATTCCGACCCGGTCGTCAACGACCCGGCGGCCATCTCGGTGCCTTGAGCGGTTCGCGCTTCTCCGGACGTCTGCTTCGGTTGCTACTGGCCGCGGCGCTGGGCCCCGGGCTTGCGGGGTTCGCCGACGCCCACGCGGCACTGAGCGGGAGCGAGCCCGCCGCTTTCGCCGCGGTCCGGCCGCCGGTGGGCAGCGTCACCATCCGTTTCACCGAAGCCATCGAGGCGGCCTTCTCGACCTTCAAGTTGTACCGGCTCGATGCCGACGTCGACCTGGGCGCCGACAACGCCGAGCTGCGGCTCGGCGGCCTGGCGTCGGCCGTGATCAGCGCCTACCTCCGCAGCGACGAGGAGGGCGAGGGTCACGTCGCGACGACGGTGGTGACAAACCCGACCGACAAGGCGGTAGTCACGCTGGAGGCGGTGGAGCCACTGGAACCCGGGCACTACGTGGTGATGTGGCGCATCCTGTCGGCCGACACGCATGTGGTGGACGGCAGCTTCGTGTTCACGGTGCTGGGGGAGTAGGCCCGCGCGAGCGGCGCTCGGCCCAGGCGCATGGGAGACGCGAGCGGAACTTCCTAACCGCCGCAGAACCTCTCGGCGACCAGCTTCAGCACGCTGAGCATGTCCTCGGCACTCTGCATGTCGACCCACTCGGATGGCTGATGGATGCCGCCTCCCACCGGTCCGAACAGCAGCGTCGGTATGCCTCCTGCCGCCACCAGCGCCGCGTCCGTCCAGTAGGGAGCCCCGAGGCGCTTGGGCTCGCGGCCGCGGACGGCTGCGACAGCCATCGCGAGTTCCTGCTCGAGCGCCGTTCCCGCCTGCGCCTCGAACGGCGCCCGCGCCACCAGGGTGCTGAGGGTTGCCTGGAACGTTGCGTCGTCCTGGGCGAGGCGCGCGAGGACCTCCTGAAGCTCGGTCTCGACGAGCTCAAGACCCTCGCCCGGCAGCGTGCGGCGCTCGAGCGTGACGCTGGCGTGCGCCGGCGTCGTGAAGAGTTCGTGTCCGCCCGCGGCGAGCACCGGCTGCAGCGAGCCGTGCGCCAGCAGCGGATGCGGCTCCCTCGCCGACAGCGTGCGCCCATGATCCTCGACGACGCCAAGCAGCCTTCCCAAATGGGTGAGCGCGTTCACGCCTTCTGAGGGGCGGGAGGTGTGCGACGCCTTGCCGGTAAGGTCCACCTGGAACACGCCGAAGCCGCGGTGCGCGACGTGCAGCTCGAGGTCGGTCGGCTCGGTCACGATCGCTCCGTCGATGGCGGCTCCGCTGCCCGCCAGGAAGTCCAGGGCCTCGCTGGTGCCGATGCTGCCGTGCTCCTCGTCGGCGACGGCCGTCACGATCACGTCGCCAGCGAGGGCACTAGTCCGGGCGTGCTCGACGCACAGAAGGCAGGCGGCCAGGCTCGCTTTCATGTCCATCGCGCCACGCCCGTACAGCCGGCCGACCTCGAGCCGCGGCTCGAACGGCGACGGCATGCCAGTGACGCCCACCGTGTCGAGATGGGCGTTGAGCAGCAGGGTTCGCCCTCCGCCGCCGCGCCCCCGCGCGGTGACGATCACGCTCGGGCGGCCAGGTGTACGCTCCAGCCACTGCACTTTTAGACCGCGGTCTTGGGCCCACTGCGCGACGAAGCGGGCGATCTCGCCCTCACCCGGATGGTTGGGGTCGAGGGCAGGGTTGACCGAGTCGATTCGCACTAGCTCACTGGTGAGGTTGCTTAGTTGTGTCATCAGGTCCATTCCTCGTCTGCCGCTAGCCACCGTCGACGCCTAGCAGTATCATCCGCGCGTGCTGACGACCGAGCGTGCTATTCGGCTCCCCCATCTGCGACCCCGGATCGGCCGCCTGGCGATGTTCGCCGTGCTGGCCGCGCTGGCTTTCACCGTGCCCAACCTGGCAGAGGCCGGTGCCGGCAGCCTGGGACCAGGCGACACCCAGCTGCAGTCCGGCGAGTTCTACGACCGCGTCTCGTTCGAGGGAAGGGCCGGCGACCGGATCGTGATCGAGTTGTCCTCGACCGAGTTCGATCCCTACCTTCTGATCCTCGATGCCAACGACCAGGTGCTTCTCCAAGTGGACGATAGCGCGGGCGCCGGACTCAACGTCCTGCTCACCTACGACCTCCCGGCTGCCGGCCGTTACTCGCTGATCGTCACCAGCGCGCGGCCGGGCGAAGCCGGTGGCTATCGCCTGAGCATCGCGGCACCGTCGGCGGCCGGCTCCACGCCCGCCAGCCAACCGGCGGCGTCCGGCCAGCCATCAGCGCCGGCACCGGCGGCTCCTGTCCCCGTCACCGCCGCGCAGCCGCGCACCGTTACCGGCATCGCCCTGGACACGAACGGTCAGCCCATCGCCGGGGCGCGCGTGTGGATCCTGCCGTCGCTGACGACGGGAGTCGTGGAGGTGCGCACCGACTCGCAAGGGCGCTACCTGGCGGAGGGCTTGATCGAGGTGCCCTACCGCGCCAGGGCCTGGACCTACGTCGAGTACGGCGGACGCCAGCTGTGTCTGCGTCTGGGCATGGACTCGCCAGCCGACTACGACTCGTTCGTGCCGACTCACGGCGCCGTGCGCAACTTCCGCATGCTGCTGACCGGCCCGATCGAGGACCTGCGCGATCTCAACGAGCACTTCGGCGGGATGGTGCGCGTCTTCGACACGATGGCCTTCGCCGGCAGCGGCAACCGCCTCGAGTTCACGTTCACGCCCACGGGCGCGCTCATCGACGGCTCGCGGATACAGCCGTTCGTTCGCACCCTCGACCCCAGGGACTCCGACATCCACGGCCTGCCGATCGGACCGTACCGAGTGACGGCCGTCCTCGTCGGCGGCGACGGCTCACGGCGCCAAGTGAACCTCGCCCGCGAGCTCTTCGACGCTCCGGTGGCCGCAGTGGACATCGACTGGACGGGCGACGGCTCCTGCTCCAACCAGAGCGGGGTCGATTGGAACTACCTGTACCTCGAGCGCCCGCAGTAGGCGCGGTCGTCAGTCCGGCTCGGACTCGAGCAGGCTGGGCGCGAACCGCAGGAGCAGCCGTCGGAACGTTTTGATGTTGCGGGCGGTGGCCGTGACCTGCAACCGCCGCTCGATGACCGCGTTGTTGAGCTTGGAGGCGTGGGAGCCGCCGCGGTAGCCGAGGTAGGCGGCGCCCTCGGTGAGCTGCAGGGTGTCCTCGCCGAAGTCCTCGTCTGCCAAGCGAGCGAGGCCGGCCGGTTCGGGCTCGTCGTCCCACAGCGAGACGTGCACGTTCTCCCAGCCCGCCGGGGTCAGCGGGTCCCCCGTCAGCAGTCCCGCCAACTGCTCCGGGCTCCGGAACACCACCGCGGTGTCGACGCCGAAGCGCTCCCTGATCAGGGCGGTCAGTCTCAGGCGTAGCTCCTCGCTGGGGCGCGTCCCGGACATGGCGAGGTTGCCGCTCGCCAACAGGTAGGCGGCCGGCGGGAGGCCGTCCTCGCCCATGGCCGCGATCAGCTTCGCCATCGGCACTTGGTTGTTGCGCCCGAGGTTGACCGCCCGGAGGAACGCGAAGAGGCTCGCGTCGCGTCGCGCGTTCGAGGTCATGACGATGGTGTCCTCAGGCACGGCGGTCCGACGGTGGGCACGGCCACAGGCTAGCAGGCGGTCGCCGAGCACACCGGTCTATGCTGCCGGCATGTGCCGCAATATCCAGCAACTCCGTGGAGCCGAGCCGCCCGCATCCGACGATGAGATCCGCGACGCCGCGTTGCAGTTCGTGCGCAAGGTGAGCGGCTACACCAGACCCTCGGCCGCCAACGAGCGAGCTTTCGAGAACGCCGTCGCAGAGGTCGCTGCCGCTACTCGGCGATTGCTCGACGGCCTCGTGGTCGGCACCGGCTCGAAGCCCGCCGAGTTGCGGCAGCGCTTGCTGGAGCGGTGATGGTTGCTCGCAGCGACCCGCCGCGCGCTTCGGTGACTCACCCCAGCGCCAGAGCGGCGAAGCTGGCCAGCCAGTGCTCACCCATGTAGTCGCCGGACACGTGCTCGAGCCCGGCTGCCAGGTGCGCCTTGGCGGCGTCCTGCAACAAGGGCTTGCGAGGGTCGTTGGCGGTCAGCGCGCTGGCTAGCTCTCTGATGCACCAAGCGCGGCTGAGGTTGAGACCGTCCAGGTGGGCGATCTGCCCGTCGCTGCGGTCGCTCACGGTCGCCGGCGTGAACAGCGTGCGCGGTTCTCCTGCGACCAGGCCGGGCAGGAACGCATCGAGCCACGGCAGGAACTCGTCACGAGTCAGGAGCCTCCTCATGCACTCGGCCTCGATCAGCGCCGGAGAGAGGAAGTCGTTGCCGTTCGGCTCCCCCCACGCGGTGCAGCCGCGGTCACCGGCGTACCAGCGGTGGGCGGTTCCCTCCAGCAGTCCGGCGAATGCCGCGTCCCCCGCGACCTCGGCGTAGTCGGCCGCCAAGCGCAAGGCGAAGGCCGTGTTGCCGTGGGTGCCGACTCGAACCGGGTAGGTCTCTAGCGGCAGGTAACTCGTGAAGCCGGTCGCTACACGCTCGGCCAGCGGTGCCAGCGCGATCGCCCAGCGCCCATCACCCAGACCGTGAAGCTCCGCAGCCAGCTTCAGCAGCCACGCCCACCCGTAGGGACGTTCGAACGAACCCCGGCCGGGCGCGTCGAAGTATGCGCGCTCCACCGCGACCTTCTCGCTAACCAGCTGCGCGTCGAACAGCGCCGTGATCCGGCCGGCGGCTGGCAGATCCGGGTAGCGGCGCAGCAGCGCGGCCAAGAGCCAGTAGGCGTGAACGCAAGAATGCCAGTCGAAGGAGCCGTAGAAGATCGGATGCAGTTCGCTGGGGCGCGTTGCCGGGAGCGGTTCGTCGACGACGTGAGCGAGGTAGTGCGGGAACTCGCGGCGCACGTGTCCGAGCGCGATGTCGGCGAAGCGCTGCGCCAGGCGCGGGCTCAGGTCGGGCGCTAGCACAGGGCCATGGCGACCACTAGAGCCCGAACACCGCCAGCGGCAGCAGCCGCTCGAGTTCCTGCGCGTGGGGAGCGACGAGCGCAGCGTTCTGCGGCGGGACCGGGTCGTTCTCGCTGAGCGTCGTGGCATCGCCCGCCTGATCGACGAGCGCCGCCAGGTCGACCTCGAAGTACGAGAAACCGGCGGCTCTGAGCACCTGCGAGCGCACCCAGGAGTACTCGGAGAGCGAGAAGCGCTCAGCGTTCAGAGCGTCCACCTGCGTCTGCTTGGCTTCGGCGACGAGCCTGAGCAGGTCCGCCCACGCCGACGCCGCCTGCCTGAAGCCGGCGAAGCCGGGGCCGACCTCGTCCAAGTCCTGGTAGCGCTCCTCCAGTACCTCGACGCGGTTCTCGAGCCGCCTCATCACCTGACGCGAGACCGCCAGGTAGCGATCGACCTGCTGCTGCGTGAGCACCCCGGTAGCGGGCGGTGAGTAGCTCTGCCGGTTGCTGACCCGTCCTTCGATCTGCTGGATGCGACCGATGTCGCGCGCTGCGTTGAACGCGGCCAGAGCCGGGCGGCCGATGAAGTAGTAGGCAGCCGCGCCGCCGGCTATCAGCACCACTGCCAATGTCACCAGACATCCGACTAGAACCGGGTTGCCCTTGCGTTTGACCTGAGGTTGGGACACGCTTGCCCCTCTCTGCTTCGAAGTACGGCTGATACTACGCTGGAGGACGGTGTCCGGGTAGTGGCCGATTCCGAGCAGCTGGCGCCGCTGGGCTACGCGGAGATC
>CAYNOS010000056.1:0-3166 GCA_964398985.1 uncultured bacterium | reverse complement strand
TGTCCGGGTAGTGGCCGATTCCGAGCAGCTGGCGCCGCTGGGCTACGCGGAGATCACGGCAGCCGGGCTGAGGGTGTCGCTGTGGCAGCGGCGGGCGGTGGCGAGGGCCGTA
Organism: uncultured bacterium; assembly: GCA_964398985.1. Lineage (GTDB taxonomy): Bacteria > Deinococcota > Deinococci > Deinococcales > Trueperaceae > CAYMRL01. The sequence continues at coordinate 3,054 of CAYNOS010000056.1, read as the reverse complement.
CGGCGGACCGCTCGCTGAGCCGTTGAGGACACAGAGGCCCCAGGCTTGACAGCTGAGCCTCGACCCTTATACTGAACCAGATGGTTCAGTATCCCTCGATTATCGACCAGAGCTTCGCCGCGCTTTCGGACCCCACCCGGCGCGGCATCCTCGAGCGCCTGGGCGAGCAGTCCGCGACGATCACGGAGCTCGCCGAGCAGTTCGAGATGACGTTGACCGGCATGAAGAAGCACGTGCAGGTGCTGGAAGGAGTCGGCCTGGTGACAACGCAGAAGGTTGGCCGAGCCAGGGTCTGCAGCCTCGGCGGCAGAGACTTGGAAGCCGAGGCCTCGTGGATCGCCAATTACCGGCGCACCCTGGAAGAACGCTACGACCGCTTGGCTCAGTTCTTGGAGCAGACGAAGGGAGAACGGTGATGCAGCAGATGACGAATAGCTCGAGGCAGTTGGTGGCGACCACGCCGGGCCCGCGCGCGATCCTCGTGGAACGCGTGTTCGACGCGTCTCGCGAGCGCGTCTGGCGGGCGTTCACCGAACGCGACCTAGTGAAGCAGTGGTGGGGCCGCGGGAACGAACTCGACATCGAACGCTTCGAAGTCGAGAGGGGCGGCCACTGGCGCTTCATCGAGCACGCGGGCGATCAGGCCCACGGCTTCGAGGGTCGCTTCCGGGAGGTCTCACCGATCGACCGGCTCGTCTACACGTTCGAATGGGACGGCATGCCGGGCCACACGATCCTCAACTCGGTCGAGTTCATCGACCTCGGCAATGGAACCACCAAGCTCTCCACGACGGCGACGTTCTTCACCGAGGAAGAACGCGACGGGATGCTCGAAGCCGGCATGACGAGCGGCCTCGGCCAGAGCTACCTGGCGCTCGATCAGGTGTTGGCTGCCTTGGCATGAGGGCGATTCAGGCCCGCGCGCCAACCTCCGGCAGGCGCCAGGCAGCGACCACGCCGATGAAGCCGAGCAGGGCCAGGAAGGCGAGCGCGACCTCGGTGCCGAGCGTCGCCAAGGCGGCGTTGACTGCGCCGGTGAGCAGCAACAGCACGCCCATCGCCGTGTTCGAGACGGCGACGTAGTCGGTGACCTGCTCGGGTTCGGCCATGTCGACGACATAGGTCTTGCGCCCAACGCGCACGCCGGTGTGGATCAGCGCCAACAGGAAGTAGCCGACGCCGTAGAGCCAACCTCCAACGGCTACGCCCGGCAACCGCGACAGGAGCAGGATCGCAACGATCAGCAGCGAGGCAAACAGCGCGCCCCAGGCCATGAGCTGCCGACTGGAACGGTCAGCCAGCAGGCCCGAGAAGCGTCCGCCGATGACCCGCGCCAGGCCTTGGCCGATCACGAACGGGCCGAGCCCGCCCAATCCGACGCCAGCACCCTCAGCGGCGAGGACCACCAGGAAGGGTGGGCTGAGAGCCGAGACCAGCAGCAGGGTGCGGGTGAGCACGAACCGGCGGAAAGGAGCGTCGGTGACGAGCAGCCGCCAGGAGCCTCGCAACCAGTCGCGCGGGTCGTCAGCGGTAGGTTCGGCTGCCGGTTCGTCGACCTTCGCGTAGACGGCTGCGCCCAGCACCCACGTGACTGCCGCAGCCCCGAGTAGCAGCGCGAGCACCAAGACGTTGGTGTCGTCGCCTCCCAGCAGCCTGATCGCGAGCCCAACGGTTACCGCCACCACGCCCGACATCAGCGTTGCGATTCCGTTGATCTGACCGCGTTGCCCCTTTGGGATCGTGCGCGCCATGACGTCCTTGGCGGCGATCGAGGTCAGAGAACGCCCAAGGGCGAAGATCGCCAGCGCGGCGACGATCACGACCCCGGCGAGGGTGCCACTGGCAACGGCCGCCGCCACGGCCATCACGGCGACTGCCGCAGCCTGAACGAAGGCGCCCGCCACCCACACCCAGCGTCGCTGTCTGCGGCTCTGGATGCGCGGCGCGAGCCAGGCCTGAGGCAACATCGAGCCCGCCTCCCTGACCGGCACCAGCAGGCTGATGAGGCCGACCGGGGCGCCCAACGAGGCGAGCAGCCACGGCAGCACCGTGCCCGCGTTGACGACCTGGTCGCCGGCGTTCTGGAGCGACGAGGCGCCGATGATGCGCAGCCCGTTCCTGGCAACTTCGGGGTCGTGCGGCTCCCGCCGGGCGCCGACTTCGGTAACGCCGACACTTCGGATCAGGCGGGAGTAGAGGCGTTGAGAAGGGGTGCGTGTCTTCAAGCTCGCGATACTGACGCCCGCAGCCGGCCGGCCAGGGCCATGACTCCGGCCACGGCCAGCAGGGCGACACACACCAACGCGGTGACCGCGATCGTCGTGACTCCGCCTGCATCGGCCGATCTGGCGGCCGCCACCCCCGCCAGCCCCCAGGCGATGACCAGGGCGTAGATGCCGTCGCCTCGCCGGAGCGCGCCGAGCACGCCCAGCAGCGCGGCCACCGCTATGACGAACAAGGTGAGCGCCACTGCCGCCGACCCGCCGTCGAACCCGAGGTCCAACAGCGTGATGGCGGTGTTGGCCACGGTGGCGACGCTGATCCAGCCGAGGTAGAGACTGAGCGGCATGTGCACGAGCCAGCGCTCGCCAGGGGTGACGGCGCCCCGCCATGCTTCAGCGCGCATGTAGAGCGCGATCAGCGTCAGCAGCAGCGCGATCATCAGGAGCTCGCTGAGCGGTATCAGCAGGGCGTGCCAGGAGACCAGCCAACCGCCATTCAGCAGACAGCTGAGCACGAACAGCGGCCGCAACCCGGTGACCGCCGGGGCACTTGCCGGCAGAGCCTGGTAGACACAGAAACCGGCCAGCGCGAGGTAGATCGCGCCCCAGACAGCGAAGGTGTAGGGCGCGGGCGTGAAGAGGCTCGGGTAGTTGGCTGAGACCTCGCCGGTCGCCCGGCCGAACAGCGGAAGCAAGTTGGCCAGGGCGTTCATGACGACCATTGCAAGGAAAGCGACGACGACCATCACCTGCCAGGCGCGCTGGTCCGTAGTGCTCATCTTGGAGACCATGATAGATGTTGTAGGAAGTAGAGCGCTAGGTTGGTCGTCTG
>CAYNOS010000055.1:0-9224 GCA_964398985.1 uncultured bacterium | reverse complement strand
AGGCCGTCAAGCTGATGGACTTCGGCATCGCCGGCGGCAAGGTGCTCTCGCGCCTCACGATGACCGGCGCCCGCGTGGGAACGCCGGTGTACATGTCGCCCGAGCAGGCCAGGGGACTGAAGATCGATCACCGCAGCGACATCTACAGCCTCGGGCTGGTGCTCTACGAGGTGTTGACCGGCCAGACTGCTTTCAAGGGCGGTTACGAAGCGATCGTCCACCAGCAGATCTTCCAGTCGCCGCCGCCTCCCAGGCAGGTGGATCTGCGCGTGCCGAAGGCTCTCGATCAGCTGGTCATGCGGATGATCTCGAAGGATCCCGACGAGCGGCCGAACCTCGACGAGGTCCTCGACGCCCTCGAGCAGATCGAGTTCGGCGTCGACGACGAGCCGGCGCTGCCGACCAGGCTCTTGATCACGGTTAGCGCCAGGCAGGGCGTGCTGCGGATCCTCGACACCGACGGCAACCTCCACTCGTCGATAGGGGACATCGGCGTCGGTCCTTCCGACTTCTCGGCGGCGCCGCTGTCGGTGGCGGTTGACTCCAAGGGAGACCTGTTCGCTGCGATCTTCGAGTACCGCGTCGGGCAGGAGGACCACCGGATGGTGCACAAGCTCGCCCCGGATGGGAGCCCGCTGCTGTCGTTCGGTAGCTACGGCATGCAGCCGGGCGAGTTCCTCTACCCGGCATCGCTGGCGATCGCTCCCGACGACACCGTCTACGTGCTCGACAGCGAGACGCACCTGGTGCAGCGCTTCACCAACGACGGTCGGTTGCTCAGCACCTTCGGTGGGCGCGGCACGGGCAGCGGCACGTTCAACGACCCCCGCGTCATCGCCATCGATCAGCAGGGCAACGTCTACGTGCTCGATTACGGCAACCGCCAGGTCCAGCGCCTCGGAGCCGACGGCAGCTATCAGACCCGCTGGGCCTTCAAGCTCTCCGCCGACCAGCCCGGCATGCGCGTGCTCGACGGCCTCACAGTCGACCTCGAAGGCAACCTCTACATCTCCGACGCCACCGCCGGCAAGGTCCGGAAGGTGACCAGCTACGGCAAGGTCGGAGTGTCGTACGCGCTCGACCCGAAGCAAGGCGAGGCGACCGACGCGATCGTCGATCTCGGGGTGGACGACGTCGGCAACCTCTACGCGGCCCGGCGCGGCGGCCACATGATCAGGAAGTTCGATGCCGCCGGCAAGCTGCTGTCGACCTTCGAGACCTACGCGCCGATGGTGCAGATGATGATCGACTTGCGTGAGCACCGCGAGTCGCACCGGCCGGTCGAGCACACCCCGCGTCCGGTGACACAGGCTCGCGAGTAGGCGCTAGAGACCCGGTATCAGGCCGACCAGCGTCGCGAACAGGTCCAGGAACAGCATCAGCAGCCGGCTGGTGACGCCGGTCAGGTTGAGGATCAGGAAGAACACCATGAACCCGAGGATGCCGTACTGGGCGATCTGCAGCACGAAGCGCCTGAGGTCGGGGTTGCCCCAGGCGAGGACCGCGCGGCCCATGTCGAGCGGCAGCAGCGGGAACAGGTTGATGACGGCGTGGAGCACGGCGGTCGAGGCCGCGACCATGAAGGCCTGGACCAGCGGCAGGCTCCCCGTCGATCGGAACACCGCCGCCAGCAGGACGCACAGGAAGCCGACCGCCAGGTAGGCCCCGATCCCCGACAGCCACACCCACGCCTCGGCGCGTCCTCGGCGTGAGTAGTTGCGGGAGTTGACCGGCACCGCCCGCGGCCACCCGAAGCCGAGCAGCAGCAAGAACAGCACCCCGATCGGATCGAGGTGGCGTTGCGGGTCGAAGGCCATGAACCCGGCCAGCTTGGGGCTTGGGTCGCCGAGGCGGGAGGCTACGTAGGCCTGCACCATGTTGTGGAAGATCAGCGCCATCACCATCACGATGCCGGCGATGACGAGGACGGCGGGGTTGTTGAGGTAGTTGAGGATCATCCTGTCACTCCCGGCCATCCACGGCCTGCGTCTCACGTGCGACGAGGCGTCTGGCCAACTCCAGTTCCTCTGCGAAGGTGTTCACCTGGCGGCTGGTCCTGGCCAGCGCAACTTCGGCCAGCACGCGGCCAACCGAGGGGCCCGGAGCCAGCCCCAACGCTACCACATCCCTTCCGCGCAGCTTCTGGCGGGGCGGTTGCTTCGCGTGCTGCCTGACGAGCGCTCCCAGCTCGGGGTCGGCCGCCATCACGAGCTGCCGCTCGGCATCGTCGAACTGCTCGAGCTCCTCGAGCAGCGCGTGGCTCGTCGGCTGGGCCAGCAGCCGGCGCACGCGCTCCAAGCTTGCCAGCAGCCGGCGCGGCCAGTTGAAGGCCTCGAAGTGCTGGAGCAGAGCCTCCTCGCCGGTCTCGGCCAGCAGCGCCAGGAGGTAGGCGGTGTCGACCACCGCGGCCGCCGAGCGGAGATCGTCGAGACCGGCGACCAGTTCGACCACCAGACCGGAGGCCGACACCGCGAGGCCGAAGATCGGCTCGAACGCCTCCAGATCGATCAGCTGGTCGACGGCCGGGGACACCCGTGGTTCGGCGAGTGTCAGCTCGAGCTCGGCGCGCATCCGGGCGTGGCTGACGTGGCGGGCGGAGCCTTCTGCGAGCGCCTCGAGGGCCGCCTGGCGCGTCAGCGGCTCGAACTCGAAGCCAAGGCGGCCAGCCAAGCGCGCGCCGCGCAGGATGCGGGTGGGATCCTCGATGAAGGACAGCGGGTGAAGGATCCGCAACTGCCGGCGGACGAGGTCCTCACTGCCGTTGTGAGGGTCGATGAGCGCCGGTGGGGGAGGGTGCACGCGCGCGGCGATCGCGTTGATGGTGAAGTCGCGGCGGCCGAGGTCGCGCCGGAGGTCGCTGGACGCGACCTCCGGGAGCGCTCCGGGTCTGGCATAGAGCTCCTCGCGTGCGGTGGCCAGGTCGATGGTCTGCCCGTCGGCCAGCGTCAGCGTGCAGGTACCGAAGTCGGCGTGGAACGACAAGGTGCCGCCGAGCGCCTGCTGCAGGCGCGTGCCCACTCGCGCTGCGGTATCGCCTTCGACCATCATGTCGAGGTCCTTGATGCCGGTGCCCAGCAGCAGGTCCCTGACGGTGCCGCCGACCAGGTACAAGGTCGCGTTCCCGGCCAGCGCGCCGGCGCGCTGCACGACGTCGACGGCGCGCGCTGGCAGGCGGCTGATCACCTGGGCGGCCGGGTTGCGTGGCGTCCTGCCTTGGTGCCTGGCCCCGATCAGGTCGGCGCGCGTGACGATGCCCACTAGCCGACCGTCCTCCACCACCGGTATGCGCCCGATGTTGTTGGTGAGCACCAACTCCTCGAGTTCGGCGAGGCTGGTGGCCGGCGAGGCGGTGACGATGTGCCTGCGCATCACGGAAGCGATGCTGCTGCCGACGAGGCCGTGGCGCACGGCGCGATCGATGTCGCGGCGCGAGACGACGCCGACCAGCTCGCCCTGGGTATCGAGCACCGGCAAGCCGCTGTGGCCAAAGCGCAGCATCGCCTCCTGCGCATCCACGACGCTGCCCGCGACGCTGACGGTCCGGACCGGGGCGCTCATGACGTTCTGGGCGGTGACGATAGGCGCCGCGTGGCGTGAGAGCGCGACAACGACGCGCGCGAGCGCCTCCTCGGGTTGCAGCTCGGTGCGCCCGTAGGCCGCTCCGGGGTGGCCGGCGCCGCCCACCGCTTCGGAGAGGGCCGCGGCGCTGTCGAAGCGCTCGCTACTGCGTGCGAACACCAGCGTCCGCTGCTGCATCTTCACGGCCACGACGGCAGCGTCGGCGCGCTCCAACTCGATCAGGTCGCTGACCATCCCGCTGACTCCCGGCACGTAGTCGTCGTACTCGAACGCCGCCAACACCACCGGACGGCCGTGAACGGTCTCCTCGCGCGCCTCGTCGAGCAGTCTCTTGCGGAACTCGAGCTGCTCGGCGGAGAGCTCGACGTGAGCGAAGCGCCGTACCAACGTCAGGCTGGCGCCGGCGTCGAGCAGGTACGCGCAGGCGCGGTAGTCATCGGCGGTGGTGAGATCGAAGCTGAGGTTGCCGGTGTCCTCGTGGATGCCGAGCAGCGCGAGGCTCGCGATGTGCTGGGGGATGGCGGCGTTGGTCGCGGCCAACTCGCGGGTGAGCAGGGTGGCGGTGGCTCCCACCCGGTCCGAGATGCCGCGGATCGCCGGTATCGGGGCGTCGGGGACCGGATGGTGGTCGTAGACGGTGATCGGCACCTTGCCGATGAGTTGGTCGAACGGGCGGATGCGCGTGGGATCGGCGGTGTCGACGACGATCAGCTCGGCCACGCCCTCCAGGTCGATGGTGTCGGACTCCTCGAGGTCGAGCTCGTCGCGGTAGAGCTTCAGGAAGCTGGCGATCTGTGGGCTGAGTCCACCCTGAACCGTCGCGATGGCTCCGGGGAACAGCAGTTTGGCCAGGGCCAGGCTGGCCAGGGCGTCGAAGTCGGGTTGCTCGTGCGTGACGATCAGGCGCATGGTCTCGCTGGTGCTCAGTTGATCATGATGGATCCCGAGCCCACCGAGACGATCCTCACGTCGATGACGCGGCCGCCGCGCTGAAGGGCTGCCGACTCCCACACCCCGACGTCGCCGCTGCCGCTCAGGCGTGTCAGGTAGGCGGGCACGCTGACGCTGCCGGAAGCGTCCCTCTCGATGGTCAGTCGGATGGGAGCGGTTGGCGGCAGCGTCAGCTCGACGCTGCCGCTGCGGGTTCGCAGCTCGATGCGAGCGTCCGCGCCGTCGCCGACGCTGAGTCGGGTGGCGCCGCTCTCGGTGCGCACCGCGAGGTCGGCCGAGGCCCCGCTCGGTACCGCGACCCTCAGGCCGCCGCTGCCGCCGCGGAGGTCGGCCGTGAAGGACGTGGCGGGGAAGGCGAGGTCGAGGGCTCCGCTGGCCGCTGTCACCTTCAAGTCGTTGAGGAGACTGCGGCTCAGGTCCACGCTCGCCGAACCGCTGCCGGCTTTCAGGTCGAGGCTCAGCGGCAACGTTGCCGGCAGCGTCAGCCGCCACTCACCGCTCGGCCCGAAGGGGTTCGTGAGCGTCCGTTGTGGCGCCACCCGGACCTTGGGTTGCTGGTCGCCACGGCTGGTCACGGTGCCGAGCACCGAGCCGCTGAAGCTGGCGTCGAACAAGATGGCGGTGTTCGGGCTGGTGATGATGGCGGTAGCGGGGCTCGCGAGCTCGATCTCGAACTCCGCTGAGCGCGCGGTCGCCGGCATCGGCACGCTCATGGCGCTGGTGGCCGCCGGGACCCGCGGAGCCACTCCGACGAGGGAGAAGACGAGTATGGCACCGGAAGCCAGCAGCAGCGCCGGCGCCAATCCCAGGCGCGGGAACGTGAGGCCCGCGCCGGCTGCCACCAGCAGCAGCGGCCACCACCTTCCCAGCGCAGCGCTGAGGGAGTCGGGGACGAATCCGAGTTGCAGCAGCAACCACAGCGCGCCGGCGCCGATCAGGGCGAATGCGAGCTGATTGACGCCGGTCGGTCGTGCGTTCACGTCAGGCTGCAGGCTTCTCGTACTTGCGCAGCAACAGGTAGGCACCGGCGCCGATCAGGAGCAACGGCAGGAGCCACCTCAGGGTGCCGCCCAGGCCACCCCAGATCAGGAACTCGAAGAACGCCCCGAACACCGCGAACATCGTCAGACCGACGTAGATCGCACGCATACCGTCCTGCTCGCGCAGGCTGTCGTTGGTGAGCGCCCCGAAGATGAGGTTCCCGGCGCCGACGGCGGCGGGGATGAGCGCCCAGGCGTAAGCCCACGCCTGCCAGTAGCCGGTGATGTTGAACACCAGGAGGATCAGACCGATGGTGGTGATGATGGAGCCCGGTATCGCCAGGTGCGCGTTCTTGCGGCTGCCAACGAACGCGGTCCCGAGCATCAGCAGGCCTGGTATCAGCACGAAGAACGGCCAGGCGAACTGACCGAAGTCGAGGCCGCTCAGTCCCCTACCGAACAAGAACAGCAGACCGATGACGACCAGAACGACGCCAGCGATCTGATTGCGGTTGCTCATCGGAGTTCCTCCTTCGCGACGAGTCTAACCGCGCTCTGCGTCGAGGCGGCTCAATCGAACGGATGAGAGCCGTGGATTTCCTGCCCTAGACGGGCTGGACGTTGCCTTGCGGGGGTGCCGGCCGGCGCTCCGTGGCCCGCAGCCGCGCTGCCAGATGCTCCACGGCGGCGCGCGCCTGCGGCAGACCGTTCTCGATGAACACGTTCGAGGTGAGGCGCCCGCAGGCTGCCGATCCAACGACGTAGAGGCCGTGCACGGCGGTTTCGAAGGTCTGGGGATCCACCTTGGGAACCAGCGTGGCGGGGTCGACCCGGACGCCGGCCTGCTCGAGCAGGGACGGCTCTGCGTAGTAGCCGGTGAGCGCGAACACCTGGTCGGCCGCCAATGTCTGGCGCTCCTCGCCTTTCACGATGTCCACGCCGGTCGGCGTGATGCGCTCCACGCTCCAGCCGAGGTGGGCGACGATCGAGCCGTCCTTGATGCGGTTCTCCAGGTTCGGCCGGATCCAGTACTTGAGGCTGCGTTTGAAGTCCTCACCGCGGTGGACCATCTGCACCCTGGCGCCTCCGCGGTAGAGGTCGAGCGCGGCGTCCGCGGCGCTCGAGCCGCCGCCGACGATCACCACCGGGCGACCGAAGAACGGGTGGCTCTCGCTGTAGTAGTGCGAGACGTGAGGGAGATCCTCTCCAGGGACGTTCAGGGGGTTGGGGTTGTCGAAGTAGCCCGTGGCGACCAGCACCGCCCGGCAGCTGAGGTTGCCGGAGCGGCCGGAGGGCGCCCGACGCTGCAGAGTCAGCGAGAAGCCCCCCTCGGGACGTGTGACGAGACCCGCGACGCGGCTGTAGGTGGCGACGTTCAGGCCGGCGTTGGCGACGACCTTGCGGTAGTAATCCAGCGCCTCCTTGCGGGTGGGCTTGTCGGTGGCCGTGACGAGGGGGTAGCCGCCGATCTCGAGCCGTTCCGAGGTAGTGAAGAACGTCATGTAGGTGGGATAACGGGCGATGGCGCTCACGACCGGCCCCTGGTCGACGACCAGGTAGTCGAGCCCTGCACGCTGCGCTTGCATGGCCGCTTCGAGTCCGACCGGGCCGGCGCCGATGATGAGCAGCTCGAGATCCGATGACGGGTTGCCGCCTGGCATGGGGCCAAACTACCAGGGGGAAGCTGAGGCCCGCTCGGTGAGGGCTACTCCTGCCTAGCGCCTCTTGACCGCGAACGTGCCGCACGCGGGGCACAGGCTGCACAGGGGGCAGTCGGGGCAGCGCGGGGCCCTGGCAGTGCACACGCGGCGACCATGGAGGATCAGAGCGTGATGCAAGAACACCCACTGTTCGGCAGGGAACAGGCTTTGAAGGTCAGACTCCACCTTGTCGGGTTCGAGGCGGCGGCTGAGGTCGAGCCTTCTCGCCAGCCTGCCCACGTGCGTGTCGACAGCGATCGCCGGCGTGCCGAACGCGTTGGAGACGACCACGTTGGCGGTCTTGCGGCCGACGCCGCGCAGCTTGGTCAACTCCTCGACGGTGCCTGGCACCTCACCGCCATGGCAGTCGACCAGGGCTCGCGCCGTCGCCACCAGGCTCCTGGCCTTGGTGCGGTACAGCCCGATGGTGCGGATGTAGGGCTCGACTTCCTCGGGCTCGGCGCGGCTCAAGGAACGGGCGTCCGGGTAGGCGGCGAACAGGGCGGGGGTGGCGAGATTGACGCTGACGTCGGTGGCTTGCGCCGAGAGCATGGTCGCGACCAGCAACTGGTAGGCGTCGACGAAGTCGAGCTCGGTTCTGGCGTCCGGATAGGCGGCCTGCAGACGGGCGAGGATCTCTTGTGCACGCTGCCGCTTGGCCGTCCTGGACTCTCTCGGCATCGCCCCATCCTATCGAGGCTGGCGCCCATCCGAGACGGGCAAGTGACCGATTCGCCAGCGCTCCGCGGGGCCGTCACGCTAGGCTAGCTGTCGCGATCTGAGGATCGAGGAGGCACGATGCCGGTTTTCGAGTACAAGGCGCGCGACCGTACGGGCAAAGCCATCGTCGCGACCATGGAAGCAGCTTCGGAACGAGACGTTGCCGCCGCGTTGCGCCAGAAGAACCTGTTCATCACCGAGATCAACGCGCCCAAGAGCGGGCTGAGCGCCGATATCAAGCTGCCCAAGTGGCTGGACTTCGGGGCGATACCCAACGTCAGGGACATCACGATCTTCTCGCGGCAGTTCGCCACCGTCATCAATGCCGGCCTGCCGGTCGTGCAGAGCCTCAACATCCTGCAGCGCCAGTCGTCCAAGGAAGGCCTCAAGGACGCTCTCAAGAAGGTCAGGGAAGACGTCGAGACGGGTCTGCAGCTCTCTGATGCGCTGGCCAAGCACCCGCGGCTCTTCAACAAGCTCTACATCTACCTGGTGCGGGCGGGGGAAGTCTCGGGCAACCTCGACGGCATCCTTGACCGCATCGCGGCCTACATGGAGAAGCAGGCCGCGCTGCTCGGCAAGATCAAGACCGCCCTGACGTACCCGTCGGTCGTCCTGGTGATCGCGCTCGCCGTCACCTGGTTCCTGCTCACCGGCATCGTTCCGCAGTTCGCGCAGATCCTGGATCAGCTCGGCGGTGAGCTGCCGGTGATCACCCGCGCGCTGATCGCGGTCTCGGACTTCCTGCGTTTCCAGTGGTACATCCTGGCCGGCCTCATCGTCGCCGCCATCGTGGGCATCGGGTTCTTCTACCGAACCAAGAACGGGCGCAGGGCCATCGACAGGTTGCTGCTCAGGACGCCCGTCGTCGGCACGCTGATCCAGAAGTCGGCGATCGCGTCGTTCTCCAACACCTTCGGCCTGCTGCTGCGCAGCGGCGTCAACATCATCGAGTCCATCGAGATCACCAAGGGCACCGCCGGCAACGCGATCGTCGAGGACATCCTCGACGAGACCAAGGACGGCGTGCAGCGCGGCGAGCAGATCAGCACCACGCTGATGAAGTACCCGCGCGTGTTCCCGCCGATGGTGTCGTCGATGGTTGCGATCGGCGAGGAGACCGGCGCCGTGGACGCGATGCTGCAGAAGGTCGCTGACTTCTACGAGCGCGAGGTCGACGAGGCCGTCGACAGCCTGACCGCAGCTCTCGAGCCCATGCTCATCGTGTTCCTCGGCATCATCGTCGGCTTCATCGTCGCCGGCATGTTCCTGCCGATGTTCTCGATCATCGGGC
>CAYNOS010000054.1:0-10583 GCA_964398985.1 uncultured bacterium | reverse complement strand
ACGACCGCGTGATGACCCGCGGCACCTTCGCCAACATCCGCCTCAAGAACCAGGTCGCTCCCGGCACCGAAGGCGGTTGGACCACCGATTTCACGACCGGCGAGGTCACCAGCATCTACCAGGCGAGCCGCAACTACCTGGCTGCGGGCATCCCCAGCGTCGTGATCGCAGGGAACGACTACGGTATGGGCTCGAGCCGCGACTGGGCCGCCAAGGGCACCTACCTGCTCGGCGTCAAGGCGGTGATCGCGGCCAGCTACGAGCGCATCCACCGCTCCAACCTGGTGGGCATGGGCGTGTTGCCTCTGCAGTTCCTGCCGGGCAACGACCCGGCCACGTTGGGGCTCACCGGCCGCGAGGTCCTGACGATCGACGTCGGTGACCACCTCGAGCCGCGGCAGCGGGTGACGGTCTCGGCGACGCGCGAGGACGGCACCGCTTTCCGCTTCGAGGTCGTCTGCCGTCTCGACACTCCGGTCGAGGTCGACTACTACCGCAACGGCGGCATCCTCCACTCCGTCTTGCGGAACCTCAAGGCGAAGGCCCAGGCAGAGCAGCAGACCCGCTGAGCTTGCCCTCCAGCCCGAGTGACACTTACCGCCTCGCTCGGGCTGGAGGCCGGTATCATCGACGAGATGCGCGACCTACTGGGCTTCATCCTGATACTGGCCGTCATCTTCTTCGTCGTCGGCGAAACGCGGGGCTGGTACCTCGGCGTGCCGTCCCAGACGCCGATCCTCGTCTACAAGAAGGACTACTCAGCCACCACGACGAGGCGCACGTTGATGCGCACCGACATGCCGGTGCGCTTCAGTGGCAACGTCAACCGCGGCACCGTCACCGTCTCGGTCACCTATGAGCGGCCGGAGAGCCTGCAGACGAGCCGGGAGGCGCTGCCGGCACGCACCATCTTCGAACGCACCTTCACGGCGGGGCAAAGGGCGCTGGTCGACGAGATGTTCACCAACGGTGGCGGCGTCTACCGGGTGATCGTCAACTACCAGGACGCGACCGGGTTGTTCCGCATGTCGCTGCCTGGCGGGCAGGACCTCTAGCCAGTTCCCGCCGCCGTCGTGAATGGGCGCCACGGCCGCTCGCTGCGGCGCTGCCTTCAGCGGCGCCGGGCCGCCGCTAACGCGTCCCACTCGGCGTCGGTGACCTCGCTCAGCAGGTTGAACTCGCCCGCATTGAAGGCACTCTCGCCGCCGTCGATGTAGATGAGATCGCCCGTGACGTAGCCCGCGCCGTCGGACAGCAGGAAAGCGGCCAGGTCGGCCAGCTCGCGGTGGTCGCCGACGCGCCCCAGCGGCACGCGATCCTCGAACAGCCTCTGTATCTTGTCGGTCGGTAACAGGCGACTCCAGGCGCCTTCCGTCGGGAAGGGACCAGGGGCTATGGCGTTGAGGCGGATCCCATGGCGGCCCCACTCGCCGGCCAGCGAGCGCGTCAACGCCACCACGCCGGCCTTGGCAACCGCAGACGGCACCACGTAGCCCGAGCCACTCTCCGCGTACGTCGCGGCTATCGACAGCACCGCCCCCCGCTGCCCCTTGGCGATCCAGCGCTTTCCCAGCTCCAAGGTCGCGTACACCGAACCGTGCAGCACGATGCCCAGCACCGCGTCGAAGGCGCGATGACTGAGGCGCTCGGTGGGGGAGATGAAGTTGCCGGCCGCGTTGTTGACCAGCGCGTCGATGCGCCCGAAACGCTGCTCGGCCACGTCGAAGGCCGCCGCCACGGCCTCGGGATCGCGGACGTCGAGCTCGACCGCCAGGACCTCGCGGCCACTCTCGCGCTCGAGCTCGGCCGCCCTCTCCTCGAGAAGCTGCAGGCGTCGGCTCGCGATCACCGCGTTCGCACCGAGCTCCAGGAAGCGCCGAGTCATCGCTAGACCGAGCCCGCTGCCGCCGCCGGTGACGAACACCACCTTCTGAGCTAACAGTCCGTCCTTGAACATGGCGCTACTGTGGCACGCTGCGCTCCTTGGCGAGTGGACGATTTCGTGCCCTGGTGGCCGCCGATGGGTGATACTCGGTCACATGCGGCCACGCCGGCGCTTCGTCTTCTCTTTCGCATCCCTCGGCGCCATGTTCCTGGCACTGGGCCTCTCGTCCCTGAGCGCAGCTCAGGCGCCTGCGGCCGGCGTGAACGTTAGGGTGCTGCTGGCTCGCCAGAGCGAGGCAGTCGTCACCGCGCTTGGCGCGCACCGCGGCAGCCTCGAGGCTTCGCCGCCGTTCGTGGTCAAGGCTCCGCTCAGCTGGCCGGTGAGGGCTGCTGGGGGCGCGCTGTGGATCGAAGGCCGTGAGGTGGGCAGCCACTTCGCGCTCGAGATGGAGAATGGCCTCATCGAGTTCAACGGCTCGCGCTACCGCGGGGCGATGCAGCTGATCGCAGACGGGGACGAGTTGCTGGTCATCAACCGCCTCGACCTCGAGAGCTACCTGCGGGGCGTGGTGCCCTCAGAGATGTCGGCATCGTGGCCGCTCGAAGCGCTGAAGGCCCAAGCCGTCGCGGCGCGCAGCTACACGATGACTTCGCTGGATCCGTTCGCCCCCTATGACCTGTGCGCCACCGTCGACTGCCAGGTCTATCGCGGCGTGGCGGCCGAGCAGCCACGCACCGATCAGGCGGTCAGGGAGACCGCCGGCGTCGTCGTCAGTTACGCGGGCGTCACGGCGCGCACCTACTACCACTCGGACTCCGGCGGGACCGTGGCGTCCAGCCGTGAGGTCTGGGGCATGCCGGTCCCTTACCTGGTGGCACTGGCCGATGCGCCGGCCACGACTCCGCACCGCGCCTGGCAACTGCGCCTCGACGGCGCGGCGCTCGGCGCCTCGCTGGCGGCCGCCGGCCACGCGCTCGGCACCGTGACCGGCCTCAGGGTGGTGGCGGTGACGGAGTCCGGTCGCGTCTCCGAACTCGAGGTCACGGGAACCTCCGGCAGCGCCATCTTGCGGGGCTCCCGGCTCACCGCGCTGACGCGGTCGTGGGGTCTGAAGTCGACGCGCTTCCGGGTTCAAGGCGGGCTCGTCGTCAGCGGCGACGGCTGGGGCCACGGCGTGGGCATGAGCCAGTACGGAGCCCGGGCGCTGGCGGCAGCCGGTCACGATTACGGCCGGATTCTCGCCTACTACTACCCCAACACCGGCCTCATGCGCTTCGTCGCAGCCGGCCCTTGAGAGAGCAGCGTCCGCGCCATTCGGCCACGGTGTAGCCTGCGATCTGTGAGCCCGTGGTGCCGAACGTGAACTACGCGGCCTTGTTGGGCGTGATCGCCGCTGCCGCCTTCGCGGTGCCGCTGCTGGCGGCCGCCGGCTCCGCCCTCGGGCTGCCGCGCGGTACCGGCTTCGTGGTCAGCCTGATAGCGGCCTCGCTGCTGACCGTCTACTGGTGGGTGCGCGCGCGCCGTGAACTCGAGTCTTCCGGCAGCGGCGGTCGATGAGCCGTCTCACGCTGGTTCCGACCCCGATCGGCAACCTCGGCGACATCACGCTCCGCGCCATCGAGGTGCTCAAGACAGCGGATCACCTGGCCTCCGAGGACACTCGACGCAGCCGCGGGTTGCTCGATCATCTCGGCATCGACAGACCTCTCAGCCGGCTCGACGCACACACTGTCGCCACGCGCGGACCCAAGCTCCTCGCCGAGCACGCCTGGCTCGCGTACCTGACCGACGCCGGCACCCCCGGCATCAGCGATCCTGGGGCCGAGCTGGTGGCATTGGCCCTGGAGAGCGGCACCGAGGTCGAGGTGCTGCCGGGAGCCACGGCTCTGGTACCGGCGCTCGTCGCATCCGGCCTGCCGACGGCGCGCTTCACGTTCGAAGGGTTCTTGCCGCGCGGGGGTGGGCGGAGGCGGCGGCGCCTGGAGGCCCTGGCCGCTTCGGACGCCACCAGCGTCATCTACGAGTCGCCGCGGCGCCTGGCCGACACGCTTGCGGAACTTAGCGAGGTGTGCGGCAGCGAGCGACGCGCCAGCGTCAGCCGCGAGCTCACCAAGCTCTTCGAGGAGACGTGGCGCGGAACGCTCGGCGAGCTGGCGGCTCGCGCGGCCGCGCTCGAGGTGAAGGGCGAGATCGTCGTGGTGGTGGCAGGCAGCGAGTCCGACGCGGCCTCCGATGACGCCCCGCCGCCGCTGGCGTTCGCGGACATCGCCCAACGACTAGCCGACGCAGGCGTCCGCGGTAGGCTGTTGCGGAGCTCGCTGGGCGCGTTGGGCGCCGGCCGCAACGAAGCCTACCGGCTGGCGGTGGAGCATCCGGATGCCGCCGATGAGAACGACTGAGCCTGCAGTAGCACCGCCAGATCCCGCAGCTCCGGGCGCGGCCGCCCTCGAGGGCGCAGTCGCGTCCGGGCGCCTGCTCGGGCTGCCCAGCGTGGCGCGCCTGGCGCTCTTCGCCAGGCAGCCGGGACCGGCCGTGCTGCTCACCACCAGCGAGCGGCTCCCGCTCTTCAGCGACACGCACCTGTTCGGCGCGGCCCGCAGCGTCGACCCTGACCTCGGCGACTGGCCGGCTCGCGCCGAGAAGGTCGTGCTCAGCGTCACGCATGCGCTGAGCGCGTTCCCCGCCGATCCCGAGCGCTTCCACCTCACGCTCGCGCGCGGGGGCGACTACCCGCGCGAACGCCTGCTGGACACCCTCGTGGAGTACGGATTCGAGCGCGACGAGCTGCCCGGTTTCACCGTCAGAGGCGACACGCTCACGCTGCACCTCGACGAGCAGGACGTCGTCGGCAGCGTGAGGCTCGAGTTCTTCGCCGACGAGCTCGAGGTACTGCAGGTCGCCGGCGAGGACCGCGAGTCGTTCATCATCACGCCCAGAGCCGGCGCCGAACTCGACGTAACGCTCACGGCCAAGCTCCTGGAACTGCTGCCCGGCCCGGTGTTCCTCGATGCGCCAGAGCTCTACTTCGGCGACACCGACGGCGGCGAGCAGTGGCTGTGGCAGCACCTCGCCGGCCGTGCAGTCGTGTCATTCGGCCGCGACCCGCTGGCGCTGGAGGCAAGCTCCACCGCGATCGAACCGCTCGGCTACTACCGCGGAAAGTTGTCGACCTTCGCTGCCGATCTCGCCATGTGGCTCAAGGACGGCTACTCCGTCACGCTGTTGCTCAAGTTCAAGCGCACCGGCCGTTACCTGCAGGAGCGGGTGCTGGAAGACGTCGACACCCACTGGCGCAACGGCGTCGAGGAGCACTCCGGCCAGCTCTCGCTGCTGCTGTCGAAGGACGTACAGGGTGGCTACCGCGATCCCGAGCGCAACGAGGTCGTCCTCACCGAGGAACTCCTTTACGGCTACCAGGGCGGACGCAAGCTCGGCAGGCTACCGGGCAAGGGCGTCCACGACGCGTCGCAGCTGACGGTGGGCGACTACCTGATCCACCCCGACCACGGCATCGGGCGCTTCCTTGGCCTCGAGCCGCGCCAGGTGGTCGGCGTCACCCGCGACTACCTGCAGCTTCGCTACGCCGGCGAGGGCAAGCTCTACCTGCCCGTAGAGCAGTTGCCCCTGCTCAGGCGTCATCCCGGAACCACCGACGAGCCACCGCGCCTGTCGACGCTCGGCACCAACGAGTGGGCGCGGGCGCGCGAGAAGGCGCGGGCGTCGGCGGAGGCCCTGGCGGCCGAGCTGATCAAGACCTACGCCCAGCGGCAGGTCGCGGCCGGCACAGCGTTCCCGGCGCAGCCCGAGTGGGATGCGTTGATCGAGCGCAGCTTCCCGTTCGAACTGACCCGCGACCAGCGCAAGGCGATCGGCGAGGTGATGGCCGACCTGGAGCGCAGCGTGCCGATGGAGCGGCTGATCTCGGGCGACGTCGGCTTCGGCAAGACCGAGGTGGCGATACGCGCTGCGCACCGTGTGATCGGTCACGGCGGCCAAGCGGCAGTGCTGGTGCCGACCACGGTGTTGGCCAAGCAGCACTTCGACACGATCAAGGGCCGCTTCGAGGACCTGCCGGTCGAGGTCAGGATGCTCTCGCGGTTCACTTCCGACGCGGAGGCGCGGGCCACCGTCAGGGGCCTGGCCGATGGCAGCGTCGACCTCGTCGTCGGCACCCACCGGCTGCTCAACGAGTCGATCGCGTACCACAAGCTCGCGCTCCTGGTGATCGACGAGGAGCACCGTTTCGGCGTCGGCCAGAAGGAGCGGCTGAAGGCGCTCAAGGCCAACGTCGACGTGCTGTCTCTTTCGGCCACGCCGATCCCGCGCACGCTCTACATGAGCATGGTCGGCCTGCGCGACGTCAGCCAGATCACCACCCCGCCGGAGGGCCGCAAGCCGATCCAGACCGTGCTCCAGCCTTACGACCCGATCGTGGTGCGCGAGGCAGTGATGAGCGAGCTCGAGCGCGGCGGCAAGGTGTTCTACATCCACGACCGCATCGGCTCGATGAGCATGCGCGCCAGGACCCTCAGCCAACTGCTGCCGGAAGCGCGCATCGGTGTCGCTCACGGCCAGATGGGCGAGGACGAGCTCGAGGAGGTGATGGTCGGCTTCGAGGAAGGGCTCTACGACGTGCTGCTGTCGACGACGATCGTCGAGTCCGGGCTCGACATCGCCGGCGCCAACACGCTCGTGATCGAGCGCGCCGACCGCCTGGGACTCGCGCAGCTGTACCAGCTCAGGGGGCGCGTCGGCCGCCGGCAGACCGAGGCGTGGGCCTACCTGCTCTATCCGGGCCGGCTAACCGAGGCCGCGCAGCGTCGACTGTACGCGATCGCCGAGCTCAACGACCTGGGCGCCGGGCATTTGCTGGCAGAGAAGGACATGGAGATCCGCGGCGTCGGTAACATCCTCGGGGCCGAGCAGCACGGCCACATCTCGAACGTGTCGCTCGAGGTCTACACCGAGATGCTCGCCGAGGAGATCGCCAAGCTCAAGGGCGAGCAGCGCGCTGCCGAGCGCCCGCAGGTCGCCGTCGACCTCAGCGTCGACGCTCGGCTGTCTCCCACCTACGTCCAGGACGACGACGTCCGCATCAACTACTACGGCCGTCTGTCCGAGACCGACAGCCTGGCCGAAGTCAGTCACGTCGCCAAGGAGTTGCGCGAGGCGTACGGTCCCTTCCCGCCCGAGGTCAAGGCGTTCGTCGAACTCACCAAGCTGCGCCTGCTGGCGGGCGGCAAGGGCGTGGTGAGCATCAAGGAGCACATGACCGACGTGCAGCTCAGCTTCGGGGATGACCTGGACAGCATCGACTACGACGCACGTGCGCTCAAGGCGCTGGCCTTCAAGGCGGAAGCGACCAAGTACCCACCCGGCTTCAGCATCAAGAAGCGGGGACTCGACAGCGCGAAGTTGCTGGAGGCGGTCAGCGAGGTCCTGTACCTGGTCGGTTGACCAGGCGCCGCCCAAAGACCCAAAGAGGACGCCCGCGGCTGGACGCCGCGGGCGGTCATCTTTCTGCTCTGGGTTTCAGTCGTTCAGAAGTGGTAGTTGAAGCCGAGACGGCCGGCGACGCCGAAGCCGAAAGCCGGGATCACGCCGATGGCGGGGCCGACTTCGAGGAACACGCCACCTTCTGGCAGGCCCGCCTGGGCGAGGCTGAACTCGCCGCCGACGAACAGGTTGACGCCGAGCGCAACGCCGGCGCCGATGCCGATGCCGAGGCCACCGCCCGCATACAGGTCGATGGGCGTATCACCCATGTTGACCGGCAGGTCGTAAAGGGCGTCGACGCCGAGGGCGAACCCACCGGTGCCGATGTAGTTGTAGCCGGCGTTCAAGCGCACCGCGAGACCGGGTGCGACACCGTCTACACCGAAGTGGACAGCAGCACCCGGGTACCCGGCGCTGATGCCGGCCCAGTAGCCAGTCTGTGCGAACGCCGAACCCGCGCTGAGCACGGCGACAGCTACTAGGCTGATGACGAATTTGCGCATGCAAACCCTCCAAACCGATCTGAGAAGACCTGGACGTTCTCCTCGCCTGCCCGGTTATATCACGGGCCAAAATGACCAACAAGTAGGGGTTTTCACACGATTGCGATGGTTATCGCGTTTTCAGGCCCTCAGGTGTCGTGAGCCCTGAACCGCTCGGCGAATCTCCGCGCGGCGTCTCGCGGCAGCGGGCGCGCCGTGTTGCAGGTCGGCAGTTCTCCGCCGTGTGCCTCACGGTAGGCAGCGAGCAGGCTGGCCTCGTCGGCCTGCGGCACGCGGCTGTAGGCATAGCGCCAGTAGCGCACCAGGTCGCGGACGGGCCCGGGACGCGCGAGGTGCTGGCGGATGCGGCCGGGCACGTCGCTGGCAGACTGGCCGATGTAGATGACGCGTTTGTGCTCGTCGGCGAGTTCGTACACGCCCGGCATCTTGTCCCTGCCGCGCGGCTCCGGCAGCCGGTCGATGCTTCTCCAGCGGGCGGCGAGCGGCATGCGGCCTAGGGCTCGTAGCCGAGCTCGCGCAGCGCTTCGCGGTCGCGCCGCCACTCGCTGCGCACCACGACCTCGAGCTCGAGGAACAGGTGCTGCTGCATGAATGTCTCGAGCTGCTTGCGGGCGGTGCGGCCGATCTCCTTGATCATCGAGCCGCCCTTGCCGATCACGATCCTGCGATGTCCCGACTTCTCGACCCAGATCTCGGCGGTGATCACGGCTGGGCCGTCCCCGACGGGCTCTTGCCAGTCGACGACCTGCACCGCGACGCTGTAGGGGATCTCCTCGCGGAGGTGGATCATCGCCGACTCGCGTATCAACTCGGCGACCCACTGCTCGCGTGTCTGGTCCGACCTGACGTCGCTGGGGAAGAAGAAGGGCGCCTCGGTCAAGCGGTCCAGCAGATCGTCCCGGAGGGCATAGACGGCCTTGGGGTCGTTGAGGGCGGAGAGCGCCACGGTGCGCTCGAGGTTCGGATAGAGGTCTTGGTAGAGGGCGATGGCCTCGTCGGGGTACTTGGCGGCGTCGACCTTGTTGCCGATCAGGATCACCGGCGTCCCCGGCGGCAAGCTCGACAGCAGCCGCGCGACGTCCTTGTCCTCGGCCCCGGGCGGTCGGCGCAAGTCGACGACCCAGAGCACCGCGTCCACGTCGACGATCGCGTCCCTGATCTCGCGGTGCATCGCCTGGTCGAGAGCCGTGCTGCCCCCGCGATGCAGGCCGGGCGTGTCGACGAACACCAGCTGGCGCTCATCTTGCGTGTAGATGCCGCGCACACCTCGCCTGGTCGTCTGGGGCTTGGGCGTGATCGGGGCGACCTTGACGCCCAGCATGGTGTTTAGCAGCGTCGACTTGCCTACGTTCGGCTTGCCGACGATCGCGACGAAACCCGAGCGGGTGACCGCGTTGCTCGCAGAGAGTTCGCCGATCTGCGACTCGTCTTCTGTGGGGATGCTCGACATCGCCCCCATGCTAGCCGTTGCGGGGGGCCCGGATGGTGTCGGTGGCCGGTTCGCGGCTCTCGGCCGGGCAACGCAGCAGCGGCACCCGCCCAAGCCAGGCGGCCAGCAAGCGAACGACCGAACCTTCGCGAGGTTCGGTCGGTTCCGATGCCTTGAGACATCACATTGGTTGCGGGGGCTGGATTTGAACCAGCGACCTTCGGGTTATGAGCCCGACGAGCTACCAGACTGCTCCACCCCGCGTTGCGGTGACGCGCCCCGGGTCGAGACCCTCGCAAGCGCAAAGAATAGTGTACCTATCGGCCACAAGGGGTGTCAAGGCGAGGTGGTCGTCGGCGCACCGACCGGTTCGACCCCCCGTGCCGCACTCAGACGATCCCGGTCTCCAGCACCAGCGAGGTGGGAGTGGCTGCCTCCCCGATCTCCAGAGCTGTCGCAAGCTTGGCGAGCGCCGCCTCCAGACCGCGGCCGTCGCGGTGGCGGACGGTTGCCAGCGGCTGGCCCGCCTCGACTCGGTGTCCGACCTTGGCGTGCAGCGTCACGCCGACGCCGCGGTCGATCGCGTCGCCCTTCTTGGCCCGGCCGCCGCCGAGCAGGCCGACCGCTTCGCCGACCGAGCGCGCCTCGGCGCTCGTCAGGTAGCCGTCACGCGCGGCCTCCAGCACGTGCTCGCCCGGCGCCAGCTCGAGGCTGCCGAGCGCGCCAGGGTCGCCGCCTTGAGCCTCGACCCACTGCTCGAGCCTCTCGAAGGCGCGGCCGCCCCTGAGCGCGCTCAGCACCTCGCTCTCGCCCACGCTCAGACCGGAGCTCCTCAGAACCTGTACGGCGAGGGTCACGCACAGCGCCTCGAGGTCGGCCGGCCCCGCGCCCTGCAGGCAGCTGACGGCTTCCTCCACCTCGAGCGCGTTGCCGACCGCGAAGCCGAGCGGCTCTGACATGTCGGAGATGATCGCGCTGACGTCGCGTCCCGCCGCTCGACCGATGGCCGTCATCGTCAGCGCCAGCGCCCGCGCGTCAGGGAGCGTGCGCATGAAAGCGCCGCTACCGACCTTGACGTCGAGGACGATCGCCTGCGCCCCACCGGCGAGTTTCTTGCTCATGACGCTGCCGGCGATCAGGGGGATCGAGTCCACGGTGCCGGTGGCGTCGCGCAGCGCGTAGAGCAGGCCGTCGGCGGGAGCGAGGTCCTTCGACTGCCCGGTCACGACGATGCCGACTTCGCGTGCCTGGCGCATGAAGCGCTCCTCGC
>CAYNOS010000053.1:0-11879 GCA_964398985.1 uncultured bacterium | reverse complement strand
CGCGCAGGAGCCGGCGGCGGAAGCGAGCGTCACCTGGGACGAAGAGCTCGGCCAGCAGGTGTACATGACCAACTGCATGGCGTGCCACCAGGTCAACGGCCAAGGCATTCCGGGGGCCTTCCCGCCACTGGCGGACCATGCGGCCGACCTGTACGCCGTCGACGGCGGTGAGCTCCTCACTCACATCGTGCTGTTCGGGCTGCAGGGACCGATCAGCGTCAACGGGATGACCTACAACGGGTTCATGCCGGCGTGGCCGCAGCTCTCCGACGAGCAGCTCGCCAACGTCCTCAATCACGTCGTGACCAAGCTGAACACGCCGCCGGCGGACTTCGTGCCCTTCCAGGCTGCCGACCTCGCCGCCGAGCGCTCGTTGGGTCTCAGCGCGGTGCAGGTGCACGAGCAGAGAGTCGCGTTGGGACTGCCCTGAGCACGCGGCGGCGCTAAGCTGAGCCAAGGAGCGTTCGCAAGATGCTGTACCTGAGTTGGCAACTCGAGCCGGTGCTGCTGGGCGGCATCTTCGCCATGGCGGTTGCCTACTACCTGGCCGTGGGACCGCTGCGCCGGCGCCTGGCGCCTGGCGAGAAGTACCCGACCAGGCAAGCGATCATCTTCGGCATCGGGCTGGCGATCTTGTTCCTCAACGAGGGCTCGCCGCTCCACGACCTGGCCGAGCGCTACCTGCTCTCGGCCCACATGTTCCAGCACCTGCTGTTGAGCTACCTGATCGCCCCGGTGCTGCTCGCCGGCATGCCGGCGTGGCTGCTGCGCGCGATGTTCGTGAGGTCGCCGTTGTACCCGGTCGCCAGGGTGATGCTCAAGCCGCTGGTCACCTTCTTCACCTTCACCTTGGTGATGTCCTTCTATCACCTGCCCGGCATCTACAATCTGGCGCTCAGCGACACCTCGTTCCATCACTCCGTCCACTTCGTGCTGCTGTTGGCCTCGCTGATGGTGTGGTGGCCGATCGTCAGCCCCCTCGGTGAGTTGCCGCGAGCGCCGTACCTGACGCGTCTGGCGTACCTGTTCCTGTTGCCGGTCGCGCAGACGCCGATCTTCGCCGGCATCACGTTCGCCGACCAACCTCTGTACGTCTACCACCACATGCCGACGCGCGCGTTCGGGCTCGGCGTGATGGAAGATCAGGCTCTGGCCGGCGCGGTGATGAAGATCGGCGGGATGGCCGCTTTCGGCATCCGCTTCATCGGCGTGTTCTTCAACTGGTACCGCAGCGAGCGCACCGAGGGCCAGCCCGGCTTCGAGCTGCCGCCCGCCCGCGCTCGAGTCGAGACCCCGTGAGGCGCTCGTTCGACGCCATCGCCTTCGACTGGGGCGGGGTCTTCACCGAGGGCACCTTCGATAGCAGCGCCAGTGCGCGCCTGAGTGAGCTCGTCGGGGTCGAAGCGCAGCGCGTCGAGCCGATCTACCTGCGGTTGATGACCGATTTCGAGATAGGCGCGTTCCGCATGACCGGCTTCCATCAGCGCTTCTGCGAGGCGACGGGGACCGCCCCCTCCTTCGATGACTTCCGGCGCACGTTCCTCTCGTCGGTGCAGGAGCGCGCCGCCACCTTCGAGCTCCTTGACAGCATCCCGGACGAGTACCGGATCGCGATGCTGTCGAACAACGTGCCGGAGCTGTGCGACCTCATCCGCGACGACCCGCGCATGAGCCGCGTCACGGCCTTCGTGTTCTCCAACGAGATCGGCGTCCGGAAGCCCGCACCTGAGGCTTTCGCGGCGCTCACCGCCGCCGTGGGCGTGCCCGCCGAGCGCACCCTGTTCATCGACGACAACGCGGCCAACATCGCGGCCTGCGAGGCTCTTGGCTTCACTGGTCTGTTGCTCGACGAGCCGCGCGCGTTCGCCGAGCGCTGGCACGCCGCGTTGCCCGAGCTACCGCTGCCCGCCGGCTTCGCGGCGGATGTCGGCTGAACGTGAGCGATGGCCACCGCGACGATCGCGAGCTGTGGCAGGGCCCGCAGGACGGACCGCGGGCCATCCGGCTACTGCAGGGCTACGCCTGGCACCCGCGCGAAGCTGACATCGACTTGCGGGAGCTCCTGCCCACCGCCCTCGACGAGGGCGTGCATCTACTGCTCGACCCGCTGCCCAAGGCGCCCTTCGCGTTCTTCGAGGACGGCACGCTGAGCGCCACGCAGCAGGTCTACCAGGTCACGGTCTTGGCCATCGTCGAGTCGGGTCAGGACCCGGCGCGCATGCTGCCGCAGGCGGCCACGAAGCTGGCACCGCTGCTCGACGCCACTCCAGAAGGAGTCGGCTGGCAGCTCATGGAAGACCTCAGGGAGGCCGACTGAACGGAGCCGAGCGCGCGTCTAGCGCCGGTCGGTGACGATCAGCTGCTCGTGCGGGTAGACGAAGCCGAGGTTGCGGGCGAGCGCCTCGCGGTAAGCCGCGTCGCCGCCGCGTTGAGACACCTGCGACAGCTCGAGAAGCTCCCGCTCCAGCGCGGCGACCTCGGTCGCCAACCGCGCGATCTCGCGCCGGTGCACCAGCGTCCTGTCGAGCTCGACGGCGAGCAGGAAGAACGCCTGCAGGCAGCCGATGATGGCCACGGCCACCAGCAGCCGGTGCGGTCCACGGCGCTCCGGTTGACCGCGCAGCCCATCTGAGTGCGACTGCCGGGTGGTCACGGAGCCACCTGCTGGATGGCGAGAGCCTCCCGCAGGAAGCGCGCGGCGTCTTCCGGCCGCGTCGGGTTGACGTAGAAGCCCGCCCCCCAGTCGAACCCCGCTTGGTTGGTCAGCCGCGGCAACAGCTCGAAGTGCCAGTGGAAGCTCTCCAACTCGGTGTCGGGCGAGGTGTGCAGCGCCAGGTTGTAAGGCGGGCTGTCGAGGGCGTCGTTGAGGCTCATGACCACTGCCTGCAGCAGGTCGGCGAGGGCCGGCAGGATGTTCGACGGCACCGCCGCGAAGCCGCTCGCGTGGCGCCGCGGCAGCAGCCAGGTCTCGAACGGCGTCTTCGATGCGAAGGGGGCCAACGCGACGAAGTCGTCGTTGTAGCTGATCACGCGCTCCCTGGCGGCCAACTCGAACTCGATGACGTCGCAGAAGATGCAGCGTCCGGTCGCCCGGTGGTGCGTTGCCCCCGCCTCCAACTCCTCCTCCACCCAGCGGTTGCCGACCGGCACGGCCAGCAACTGGGCGTGCGGGTGCTCGAACAGCGCCCCGGCGGCGCGGCCGACGTTGCGGGTCAACTGCACGTGCCGGATGCCCGGCACGCTGCCGTGCAGCGCCAACCGCTGGCGGTACAGGCGCAGCACGTCGACGAGGTGTTGGCGCGGCATCCTGTCGAGCGTCTGGCGCGCGTCGGGATGCTCGACGATCAGCTCGTGATGTCCGCCGGCGGCGGCCTGCTGGAACGGGCCGTCGTCCTCGAGCGCGAACGCCTCGGCGCCCAGCAGCCGGGCGGGGTGGGAGATCACGCGCATCCGCCACTCGGCGTCGGCGCCGGGCGCCGCACTGGGACGCACGGCGGCCAACTCACGGCCGACCTGCCCCTCGGCACCCGGTGACAGGGGCGACACCGCCGGCGGCAGTGGCACGCTCCCGAAGTCGGACGGGACCAGCCCGCGCTCCGGCGAGAGCAGAACCCAGCCGCGGCCGAACGGATCCTTGCGGAACAGGGACATCAGGCAGCAAGTCTAGCAACGCGGCCGCACCCGCTCAGGTCGATAACTTCATGCCGGCCTAGCTGCCGTGAGCCGGCTCGACGCCCGCCCCTGCGAGCTGCCGGTCGCGCGTCAGAACAGCCCCGGCTGCAGCGTGGGCTTGGCGCGTTCCGACTCGAGCGCGGCGATGGCCTTGAACTCGAGGCCGAGCTCGGCCAAACGGTTCAGCGCCGGAGCGGTGATCGAAGGAGCCGCCAGTATGCCCCTCACTGCCGCGGGAGAGACGCGCCGGACGCTCTCCACGTAGCGGCTGAGCTGATGAACCGCCTCGTGGTTCGCCTTGGCGCGCTTGAGCTCGACCACGACGACGCGCCCGTCGCCGTCACGGGCCAGCAGATCGATGCCCCCGACATCGGTCGGCAGCTCGAGGTCGATGACGCTCAAGCCGTCTTCGATCAGCCCCGGATCCTCGGCCAGGGCACGCTGCATCTCCGCCTCGGAACCGACCAGCATGAAGTCGCCCTCGCTCGGCAGGACCAGCGCCTGCGCCACGAACGGTGTCAGGAACGCGATCCTCAGCAGCTCGGCCGGTTGGAAGCGCTCGGCGTAGAGCACCGCGACGCTCTCCTCGACCTGCACCCTCAGGGAATCGGTCTGCGGCTGCCAGTTGACCGGCTTGACGCTGCGCTGGGAGTGAACCTGCACGCTGCCGTCGGGCTTGATCAGGAGCAGGTAGTCGCCCGACTCCGCGACGCTGGCCGCGCGGCCGCTGTAGAGCAGCTCGAACTCGCCGGCCACCTGCACCAGCGCGTCGCCGGGCGCGAGCTGTTCCTCGAGGAACTCGGCCAGCGCTTCCGCGCGCATGTCGAACAGTGTGGCTCTCAGCACGCGCGAGTGTATCACCGCCCTTCAGGCGTGTAGACTCGCCCCCATGGGCATCCTTGGCGCGCACGTATCGACGGCCGGCGGCGTGGCCAAGGCGTTCGAACGGGGGCGCGACATCGGCTGCGAGTCGCTGCAGATCTTCGTCAAGAGCCCCAACCAGTGGCGCTCGAAGGCGCTCAGTGAGAACGAAGTCGCAGAGTTCCATAGCGGGCGCGAAGCCGAACGACAACCGGTCGTGGCCCACGCCGCCTACCTGATCAACCTCGCCTCGCCGAAGCCCGATGTGCTGGCGGCCTCCATCGCCGGCCTCGTCGACGAGCTCGCGCGCTGCGACACGCTGGGTCTCGACGGCCTGGTGCTGCACCCCGGCGGCCATCTCGGCTCGGGGGTCGATGCCGGGGTCGAGACGGTGGCACGCTCCCTCGACCAGGTGCTGGCCAGCGTGCCACCCGGCAGCGCCAAGGTGTTGCTCGAGAACACCGCCGGGCAAGGCACGACGTTGGGCTCGAGCTTCGAGGAGCTCCAGCGCATCGTGGCGCTGACCGATCAGAAGGCGCGCCTGGGCGTCTGCGTCGACAGCTGTCACGCCTTCGCCGCCGGCTTCGATCTGACGAGCGAAGACGGCTACCAGGCCCTGCTGGACGAGATCGCCGAGCGCATCGGCATGGCGAATGTCGGCTGCTGGCACCTCAACGATTCGAAGCACCCGGTCGGCAGTCGCAAGGACCGGCACGAGAACATCGGCGAAGGTCGGATCGGCGAGTGGTTCTTCGGCCGCATCGTCAACGATCCGCTGTGGGCCAGGCAATCGATGATCCTCGAGACGCCCCTCGGTGACGACGACAAGGGCCACGAGCGCGATCTGGCCAAGCTCAAGTCGCTGCGGGGGGCATGAAGGAGCGGACGACGGTGACGACCACGGCGAAAGTCCCAGCAACGCCCGAGGCGTTCGACGAGAGCGCCGCCGCCTTGGGCGGGCAGTCGCTGACGCGCGCTGTGAAGCGCAACCAGCGGGTCATGGAGATGTTGCTCGAAGGCATCGACCAGCAGGCGAGCCTCCAACGGCTGTTCGAGGACGGGGGGAACGTCAACTGGCTCCTGGGCCACCTGGCCATCTCGCGCGACGACGTTCTCGAGAGCCTCGGCGCCGAGCGGCTGATGGACGCGGGCGCCGCGGCCCGCTACGGCTACGGCAGCAAGCCGGCGGCCGACGCGGACCCCGCGCCTCTCGAGTCGCTGGTGGCGGCACTGCAACGCTCGCAGCAGCGCGTTCTGGAGGAGATCGAGAAGCTCGACGGCGAGCGCCTGTCCCACACCGACGAGCGCGGCCGCCGGCTCCTGGACCGCCTCGAGTTCGCGCTGTGGCACGAGGCGTATCACCTCGGTCAGTTGACGCTCTACCGCAAGCAGGCCGGCCTGGCGAGCCCGATCGGCTAGCGCCTCGGCAACTCCTCGGCCAATGCGTACAGCAGCCTGACGGTCGCCTCGGTGCCCTTTCGCATCGTGTCGAGGCGGAAGAACTCGTTGGGCGCGTGCAGGTTGTTGTCGGGCTCGCCGAACGCGAAGTACAAGCACCACATGTCGAGCACGCTCTTGAACTGCTCGGCCACCGGCACCGTCCCGCCGCTCCACTCGAGGAACGCTTCCTGACCGAAGGTCTCGCTCATGGCGCGGTTGGCCAGCGCCAGCACCGGATGGTCGACGGGCATCTGGTACGGCTTCGCGACGCCCTTGCCGCGCGTGATGGTCACGGTGACGCCGGGAGGGGTCGCAGCCAACACGTGGCGCTCGAGCGCGTCGAAGACCGTCTGCGGGTCTTGGGACCCGACGAGCCGGCAGGTGATCTTGGCCGTGGCCTCGCTCGGGAGCACGGTCTTGGTTCCGGGGCCCTGGTAACCGCCGGTGATGCCGTTGATCTCCAGGGTCGGGCGCACCGAGCGCCGTTCGAGCGGCGTGTAGTCGGGGTCGCCCCACCAGCCGTCGAGACCGAGCCCGGTGAGCTCCTCGTCGGGGTCGCCCGGCACCTCGGCGAGCGCCTTGCGCACGGCCGGGTCGACGCTCTCCGCTCCCTGATGGAAGCCGGCGACGAGGATGCGGCCCTGCGGGTCCTGCAGCCCGGCCAGGATCCGCGAGAGTGCCATGATCGGGTTCGCGACCGCGCCGCCGTAGGAGCCAGAGTGCAGGTCGGACGAGGCGCCCTTGACCTTGATCTCCGCGCCGACGAGGCCACGGGTGCCCACCGTCAACGAGGGGATGCCCACGCCGTAGATGCCACCATCGGCGCTGATCGCCAGGTCGCCGGCGAGTAGCTCGCGGTTCGCCTCCAGGAACGGCTGGAGGTTGGGGCTGCCGATCTCCTCCTCGCCCTCGATCATGAACGTCAGGTTGACCGGCGGGGCGCCGGCCGCGCTCACGCACGCCTCGACCGCCCTGATCGCCGTCAGCACACCGCCCTTGTCGTCGCTGGCACCGCGCCCGAACAGCTTGCCGTCACGCAGCTCGGGCTCGAATGGCGCGCTGTCCCACAGCTCGAGAGGCTCGGGTGGCTGCACGTCGTAGTGGCCGTAGAAGACTACCGTCGGCAGCTCCGGAGCCACGTGCCAGCGAGCGACGACCACCGGATGTCCGGCGGTGGGCAGCAACCGAACGTCGGGGAAACCGGCGCTCTCGAGGCGCTGCGCCGTCCAGGCGGCAGCATCGTCGATGGCGGTGCGGTGTTGGGGTGTGGTGCTCACGCTCGCGATGCGCACGTAGGCGCTCAGGTCGGCGACCTGATGACTGGCCTGCGAGGCTACCTGTTCGAGGGCGGCTGTGACTAGCTGCGCTGTGTTTGGCACGCTGTCAACGTACCGATGCTACCCGAGGCCGGTCAAGACGTCGCGAGCTCAATCTCCCTGCAAAGCCGCCGCAGCCTCGGGGCGGTAGCGTCCGCGGTAGTAGACGAGGGGCGCGCCGTCGTCGCGTGACCTCAACGCCTCGACGCGACCGATGTAGACGGTGTGGTCGCCGGCGTCGATGGCCGCGTGCAGGCTGCAGGCGAGGTGCGAGAGGGCGCCGCTCACCACCAGGTGCCCGGCGAACTCCTCGAGCGGCTCGGCCTCGAGCACGACCGGCCGTCCGGCGTAGTAGTCGGAGACGTCCTCCTGGTCGCCGGCCAGCACGCTGAGAGCGAAGCGGCCGGAGCGGGCGACAAGGTCGTGCGAGCGCGCCTTCTTGGCAATCGACACCAACAGCAGCAGCGGATCCAAGGACACCGAGGTCAGCGAGCTCACGGTGATGCCGTGCACGCCGAGAGCAGCGCTGTGGTCCGGAACGGTGACGACGGCAACGCCTGTCGGGAAGCGCCCGATAGCGCGCCGGTAGTCGAGGGGGTGGATGCGCGTCTGCATGGGGATGCTAGGCCGCTGGTGACGGTCTAGAATTCTCATGATACGCCCCCTTCCACGTGAGCACCGTCGCGGTTGAGCCGGGCGCAGCGGCTATCATGCCTGCAGTCTGTTCTAAGGAGTCTCGGTGGCTACCGTACATCTGCTGGGCACCGGCGCAGCGCTCTCCGACGCCGGCCGCACAACGACCATGTTGGCCGTCGAGGGCGACTCCTCGCTGGTCCTCATCGACTGCGGCGGCGACGCCGCCCAACGTCTGCTGGCCAGCGGTCTGGAACTCACCGCCCTGAGCGCACTGATCGTTTCGCACGAGCACGCGGACCACGCCTGTGGCTTCCCGCTCTTGATGGAGCGCCTGTGGCTGGCCGGCATCGGAGCGACCTTCGACGTGCACGGCATCCCTGCCGCGATCGATCAGGCGCGCAGGCTGCACGACGTGTTCGACGTCTCGCAGTGGCCCAACTATCCGCGCCTCGACTACCACGAGTTCCCCGAAGCCGAAGGCGTCAAGGTCATGGAGACCGACGACTTCCTCGTCACCGCCTCGCCCGGCAAGCACGCAGTGCCGGTGGCGGGTTTCCGGTTCGACGAGAAGCGCAGCGGTCGCTCGTTCACGTACTCGTGCGACACCGAGCGCAGCGAGGCCATCACCCGACTGGCGGCAGGCACCGATCTCTTGGCGCACGAGGCGAGCGGCGGCTTCCCCGGTCACTCGAGCGCTGCCGACGCCGCGGCCGTGGCGTCCGCGGCCGGTGCCGGGCGTCTGGTGCTGGTGCACCTGCCACCGCTGAGCGACGGCGGAGCCGGCCTGCTGGCGGAAGCCAAAGCGGGCTTCGACGCCTGCGAGCTCGGCTTCGACGGCATGCGGATCGCCTTCTGACGCCGCGTCAGAGCGCTTCGAGGTAGGTGTAACCGACGAGCTCGCGGTCGTAGAGCGCCAGGAACTCTGCCATCTCCTGCTCGCTGAGGCCGCCCTCGGCCGTCACCTCGGAGGCACGCTGCGCGACGGCCCGATGCAGCTCAGCGGTGTGGTAGCCCATGTTCTGGATCACGCGCCGCGCCTTCTGGCCCTCGATGTAGAGCTCGATCTCGAAGCCGCCGTCCAACAGTCTGACGTGCGCCTCGTTGACCCTCCCGAAGAGGTTGTGTGCGTTAGCCAGCACGTCCTGGTAGGCGCCCGTCAGGAAGATGCCGAGGTAGTACGGCTCTCCGCGCCGCAGCTCGTGCACCGGCAGGGTGTGCTTGACGTCGCGCAGGTCGATGAAGTGGTCGATCTTGCCATCGGAGTCGCAGGTGATGTCGACGAGCGTGGCATCGCGCGTCGGGCGCTCGGCGAGCCGCGTCAACGGGACTATCGGGAACAGCGACTTGATGGCCCAGTAGTCCGGCAGGCTCTGGAAGACGCTGAAGTTGGCGACGTACTTGTCTGCCAGCTGCCTCGGCAACGTCTCGAACTCGTCGGGCACGTAGTCCAGGTCGCCGATGACCCTGCTGACCCGGGCCAGGATGCGGTTGTAGCTCTGCTCGAAGTGGGCGCGCTCGAGCAGACTGAGGTAGCCGAGGTCGAACAGTGAGTGCATCGTCTCCTTGTTGGAGACCGCCTCGTTGAAGACCTCGCGGTAGGTCTTGACGGTGATCCCTCGCTCGAGTTCGAGCATGTCGCCGATCAGGGCGTGCGCATCGTCGCTGAGAGGCGGCAGCCTGACCTCCTCGCGGGTCGGGCCGATCGCGTCGACCACCGGCATCACGACGACCGAGTGGTGAGCGGTGAGCGCACGACCCGACTCGGTGACGATCACCGGGTGCTCGACCTCCCAGTCGTCGCAGGCCTCCATCACCGTGTACACGACGGTGTCGGCGTACTCCCTGAGGCTGTAGTTGGCCGAGACGTAGAAAGTGGTCTTGCTGCCGTCGTAGTCGATGGCCAGGCCGCCGCCGACATCCAAGAACTTGACGCCGACGCCCATCTCCGCCAACTCGACGTACGCCTGAGCGGCCTCGCGGACCGCCGCGCGGATGCGCCTGATGTCGGTGAGCTGGCTGCCGACGTGGCAGTGAAGGAGGACCAGGCGGTCACCCAGTCCCTCCTCCTTGACGCGGTTGGCGACGCTGATCAGCTCCGAGGCGGTGAGCCCGAACTTCGCGTCGTCGCCGCCGGAGGACTCCCACTTGCCACTGCCGCGCGCGTGCAGCTTGAAGCGCACGCCCAACAGCGGCTGAACGCCGAGTTCCTTGCTGAGGCGCAGCACGCGTTCCAGCTCGCCGGCCTTCTCGAGCGTTATGACAACCTTGCGACCGAGCTTCACGCCCCACAGCGCGAGTCGGATGAAGTCGTCGTCCTTGAAGCCGTTGCAGCACAACAGCGCGTCCGGATGCGTGTCGTGCGCCAGGCACAGCGCCAGCTCCGCCTTGCTGCCGGCCTCGAGGCCGGTGCGGTAGCGCGCGCCGTACTCGGCGATCGTCTCGACTACCACGCGTCGTTGGTTGACCTTGATGGGGTAGACGCCCTGGTACGAGCCGCGGAACTTGGCTTCCTGAATGGCCGTGGCGAACGATTCGTTGATGCGATCCAGCCGGTCTTCGATGATCTCCGGGAAACGCAGGACCAGCGGCAGGTCCTCGCCCGAGGCCTTGATCTGCTCGACGATGTCGACGATCCCCACGCTCGGACCGCCGCGGTTCGACACGGTGAGCCGCCCGTCGGGGGCGATGCCGAAGTACCCGGTCGACCACGACTTGATCCCGTAGATCTCGTCGGCGTCGGAGATGTTGAAGCCTGGGTCGAGGCTCGGTCTGGTCACTCGCGGTCCTCCAAGCAGACCAAGCTATCACTTCCTGGCGGCCGGGCGCGTGCGCGCGGCGCGGTATCGTTCGCCCCATAATGGCGACCGACCCCGAACGACCCACCGCAGCAGGCACCACGACCTCGAGCGCGACAGAGCCCACCCCTCGCACGCCCAAGGACAACCTCGTCGTCACCCGGCACGAGACCACCATCCAGGGCAAGAAGGTCGCCTACACCGTCACCACCGGCACGATGGTCCTGGCGCAGGAGAAAGTGGCAGAGGGCGAGAAGGCCGGCGAGTTCGAGGGCGTCAAGCCGCGCGCCGAGGTGTTCTTCGTGGCGTACGAGCTCGACGGAGTCGCCGACAAGAGCACGCGGCCGCTCACCTTCAGCTTCAACGGCGGCCCGGGGTCGTCGTCGGTGTGGATGCACCTCGGGCTGTTCGGACCCAAACGCGTCGAGCTCGACGACGACGGCAACCCCTCCGCGCCGCCCTACCGCCTGGTCACCAACGAGGAGTCGCTGCTCGACGTCACCGACCTGGTGTTCATCGATCCGGTCAGCACCGGCTACAGCCGGCCGGTCGAGGGCGTCAAGGCGAAGGACTTCCACAGCGTCGACACCGACGTCGAAAGCGTCGGCGCGTTCATCCGGCTCTACACCGGCAGGTACGGCCGCTGGCGCAGCCCGAAGTTCCTGGCGGGCGAGAGCTACGGCACCACCCGCGCAGCCGGGCTAGCCGGTCACCTGCAGGAGCGCCACGGGCTCTACCTCAACGGGCTGATCCTGGTGTCGGCCATCCTCGAGTTCAGCACCGCGCGCTTCGGACCCGCCAACGACCTGCCGCCGCTGCTGTTCCTGCCCACCTACGCCGCGACGGCGCACTATCACGAGCGGCTCGAGCCGGAGCTGCAGGCGCTGCCGGTGGCGGAGTTCCTGGAGCGGGTAGAGGAGTTCGCGCTTCATCGCTACGCCCCCGCGTTGCTGCTCGGCGACCGGCTGTCGGGCGAGGAGAGGTCCAGCGTCGTCGCCGAGCTGGCCCGCTACACCGGCCTGAGCGAGGCGTATATCGAGTCCACCGACCTGCGCATCGACATCTTCCGCTTCGCCAAGGAGCTGCTGCGCGACCAGGGCCGCACTGTCGGCCGCATCGACAGCCGCTACACCGGCGTCGACCGTGACTCGGCCGGCGA
>CAYNOS010000052.1:0-13405 GCA_964398985.1 uncultured bacterium | reverse complement strand
AGCAGGGCGCCCCCGAGATGATCGTGCGCAACGAGAAGCGCATGCTCCAGGAGGCCGTCGACGCCTTGATCGACAACGGCCGCCGCGGCGCGCCGGTGACGCACCCAGGTTCCGACCGCCCCTACCGCTCGCTGACCGACTTGCTCGGCGGCAAGCAGGGCCGGTTCCGTCAGAACCTGCTCGGCAAGCGCGTCGACTTCTCCGGGCGCAGCGTCATCGTCGTCGGCCCGCAACTCGAACTGCATCAGTGCGGGGTGCCGAAGCGCATGGCCCTCGAGCTGTTCAAGCCGTTCCTGTTCAAGAAGCTCGAGGAGCGCGGCATCGCGACCAACATCAAGAGCGCCCGCAAGATGCTCGAGCGTTACCGCGACGTGCGCGACGAGGTCTGGGACGCGCTCGAAGAGGTGATCCAGGACCGCGTCGTGCTGCTCAACCGCGCGCCCACCCTGCACCGCCTCGGCATACAGGCGTTCGAGCCGGTCCTCGTCGAAGGCCAGGCCATCCAACTGCACCCGCTGGTCTGCGAAGCCTTCAACGCCGACTTCGACGGTGACCAGATGGCCATCCACGTGCCGCTGTCGGTCTACGCACAGTCCGAAGCCAGGCTGCAGATGCTCTCCAGCCACAACCTCCTGAGCCCGGCGCACGGCAACCCCAACGTGCAGGCAGCGCGCGACATCATCCTCGGCCTCTACGTGCTGACCCAGGTCTACCCGGGCGACAAGGTCAAGGGCTCGGGCCGCGCTTTCGCCGACAAGGGTGAGGCGCTCGCCGCCTTCGCCGCCGGCGAACTGGACCTCAACGCCGCGATCACGGTGGCGGGCGAGCCATCCAGCCCCGGCCGTCTGCGCTACCGCTTCGGTAACGTCGATGAGGCGCTGCTGGCGGTCGAGCGCGGCACCATCGACATGCAGGACGTCGTCAGCGTGCGCATCGACGGAGGCATCGTCGAGACCAGCCCCGGCCGCATGCTGTTCGCCCGCATGGTGCGCGAGACGGTGGCGCGGGGCGGCGAGGTCCCACCGGAACTGCTCAGCTACGACACCGTCTACGAGCGCGGCGCGCTCCGCGACCTGGTGCTCGAGAGCTTCAAGCTGCTCGGCATCGACCGCACGGCGGCTCTGCTCGACGGCCTCAAGCAGTACGGCTTCGAGCTCTCGACCACCAGCGGCATCACGATCGGGATCGACGACGTCGCCATCCCTCCGAAGAAGCAGGAGCTGCTGGCGACGGCGCAGGCGAGCCTCGACAAGATCAACGCCGCCTTCGACCGCGGCATGATGACCGAGAGCGAGCGGTTCCAGCAGACCGTCAACCTCTGGAACGACACCACCGAGCAGGTCAAGGACGCAGTCTTCGAGAACTTCAAGGACAACATGCCGTTCAACCCGCTGTTCGTGATGGCACAGTCGGGGGCCAGAGGCAACCCGCAGCAGATGAAGCAGCTGGCCGGCATGCGCGGCCTGATGGCCAAGCCTTCGGGCGAGACCTTCCACCTGCCGATCCGCGCCAACTTTCGCGAAGGCCTCGACGTCCTCGAGTACTTCATCTCGACTCACGGCGCCCGCAAGGGCGGCGCCGACACCGCCCTCAGGACCGCCGACTCCGGGTACCTGACGCGCAAGCTGGTCGACGTGGCTCACGAGGTCGTGGTCCGCGAGGACGACTGCGGCACCGCAGGGTTCCAGGCGGTTCCGCTCTACGGCCTCGATGGTCGGCAGCGCCCGCGCAGCCAGCTCGACATGAGCCTCTACGGCCGCACGCTCGCCCAGGACCTCGAGATCGGCGACCTCACCATCGCCGCCGGCGCCCAGCTCTACAAGGAGGACGTCGAAGCGATCGCCTCTCGTCTCTCCAGCCACCCGGAGTTCACCGAGATCGAGGTGCGCAGCCCGCTCAACTGCCAGACGCGTTCCGGCGTCTGCAAGGCGTGCTACGGCCTCGACATGTCTCTGATGCGTCCCGTCAGCCTGGGCGAAGCGGTCGGCGTGATCGCCGCCGAGTCGATCGGCGAACCCGGTACTCAGCTCACGATGCGCACCTTCCACACCGGCGGCATCGCGACCGGAGCCGACATCACACAAGGTCTGCCGCGCGTGATCGAGCTCGTCGACGCTCGCAAGCCCAAGGTGCGGGCGCTGATCAGCGAGCTCGACGGCGTCGTCTCGCTCGAACAGGACGACGGCAAGGTCAAGATCACGGTCGCTTCGAGCGACGGGGCGTTCGTCAAGTCCTACAAGGTCGACGGCAACCTCAGGCTGGCCGTGCGCGACGGGGAACGCGTCAACGCCGGCGACCCGCTCACCCGTGGCAGCATCGACCCCCACGACTTGCTCAACACCAAGGGTTCCGATGCCGCCCAGGCGTACCTCGTCGACGAGGTCCAGAAGGTCTACCGCGGACAGGGCGTGAGCGTGCACGACAAGCACATCGAGGTCATCGTGCGCCAGATGCTCAAGTACGCCGAGATCAAGGAGCCGGGCGACAGCACGTTCCTCGAGGGCCAGACGGTGGAACGCTTCGACGTCGAACAGCAGAACGACGCTCTCGAGGCCGCAGGCAAGCAGCCCGCCACCTGGGAGCCCCGCCTGCTAGGCATCACCAAGGCTGCCTTGATCACAAAGAGCTGGCTCTCGGCCGCCTCGTTCCAGCACACCACTCACGTGCTCACCGAGGCCGCCTTGGCCGGCAAGGTCGACGACCTGGTAGGCCTCAAGGAGAACGTCATCCTCGGACGCCTGGTACCCGCCGGCACCGGGCTCGACTCGATCCGCCGCACCCGCGTCGCCGACGAACGCTCGCTCGAGAAGCTCGAGAAGGCGGCGGCTACGCCCGAGGTGGCGGTGCCGGCTCGCCCGCTGGGCGACCAGCCGCAACCGCCCGCCCCGGCGAGAACAGAGGCGTGAGACCGGCCTAGGCCGGCGTTAGGCAGGCATGGAGGAGCGGCGCGTGCTCGTCGCCCTTGACCCGGGTAGGAACCTCGGGGTCGCGATCGTCTCGGAAGACGGGCAGCTGTTGTCCGGAACCGTGATCGCGCCCGAGGACCTCCCGGGTCTTCAACTGCCTCCCGGCGCCACCATCCTGGTCGGCTCCGGTACCGGCAGCGCAGAGGTGCGAGCGGCGTTGTCGGCGCGCGGTCTCGCGAGCGTCAGCGTCGACGAGCGCTCCACGACGCTGCAGGCCCGCGACCTCTACTTCCGCGACCATCCACCGCGCGGGCTGGCAAGACTAGTCCCGCGCGGGCTGCGTTTCCCCGCGCGGGACATCGATGATTACGCTGCTTACGCTATCGCGCTGCGGTACCTGGCGGCTTCATGACGCAGTGACAGCGGTCGGCGCCGGCCGCCTTACGGGCTCTAGTTGAGCTCGTCCTCGTCGCCGGCGTCCATCAGGGCGCGCGCTTCGGAGATCGTGATGCCGAGCACGGCGCTGATCTCGCCTGCCAGCAGGCGCAGCGCCCGCCGGTAGGCCTGACGGTCGAGGTCGGGCAGGCCGCGCTCGAGATCCCAGCGGCGCAACTCGCTGGCCAACGTCGCGATCTGGTAAGGGTCACCGCTGGTGAGCAGGTCGGTCACCTTGCGATGACGCGCGGCCCACTGCTTGGGAAGCGTGATGCGGCCGTTGCTCAGGCGTTCGAGGACGCTGTGCACTTCTTCGCGGGTGAGGGCGGGACGCAGTCCAGCACCGTGAGGAGAACTGACGGGCACGTAGGCGCGCGAGGTTCCGTTGGGGAACTCGACCTGGTAGTACTTCTGATCCATGCCGGCGACATTCCTGATCGTAGTGCCCGACACGATGCCAACGCCGTAAGGCGGTAGTACGACCTGATCGCCGTTCTTGAACGTCCTGGCTTGCTCTTTCAACGCACCCGCTCCCTTCGCAGTAACACAGGCAAGGCACAGCCAAGCCCGAGATGTCGACTCAAGTAAGGAAATTGAGTGTTGCTGTCGTTTCGCTGGTGGGGGCCGGGCGGGAAGCTGAAAGTAGTGAACCCGGCTCGCTCACGGGCCTCATGGTAGCAGAGTTCGTGACAAATTGCACGCACTCCGGAGACGACGCGGAGCCGTAATCATCGGCCTTCTCATCAGCGTGCCGCTTCCGCGGGTCGGCGGCTGCGGGGCGTCCCGAATCGCAGCGCGACCACCAGTCCCGCGATCACCACCAGACCTCCGAGCAACGTCAGGGTTCCGGGCGTCTCGCCAAAAATCAGCAGCGCTAGTATTCCCGCACCAAGCGGTTCTACTAAGGTTGCGGTGGCGACCACCGTGGTAGTCAGACGAGTGGCGGCGAAGTTCAGCCCTGTATGTCCGATCAACTGCGGCACCAGCGCCAGTAGGGCCATCCACAGGATAGTGGCCGGCTGGTAGTCGAGGTACGACAGCCCCAGGAGATACGGTAACGGCAGCAGGCTGAGCGCCGCGAACGAGTACGCGCTGCCGACGTAGGCACCGACTCCGACCCCGGCACGCTGCACGGCGCTGCCGAGGTGCAAGTAGCCGGCTATCGCCACCGCACCGAGCAACGCCAGGGCGTTGCCCAGCAGACTGCTCTGCGAGACCTCGCCGACCGTCATGATCGCGGCGCCCACCACGGCGGTGGCGGCTCCGGCCAGCACCAGCGGGCGTGGCGCCCGGCCCTCGAGTAGCCAGGCGAGCAGCGCTGCCCACAGTGGCGAGGTCGCCAGCAGCGTCACGCTGACGACGACCGACGTCAGGCTCAAGGACGTGAACCAACTGACGAAGTGCAGCGCCAACAGGAAGCCTGCGCCCGCCGTCATCGCCAGAGTGCGACCGCGCAACGCGCGCGAGCGCAGGGCCTTGAACGTCATCGGGGCCAACAGCAGGCTGGCGATGGCCATGCGATACAGCGCCACCACCGTGCTGGGAGCGTCCGCCAGCCGCACGAAGATGGCCGCGCCGCTGACCGCCAGCAAGGCTACCGCCAGCACCGCGTACACTCCGGCGGTCGACGGCCGCAGCCCGTCGCGCTCCTCGTGGGTCATGCGGGAGATCGTACCCGTGCCGCGAGTTTGGTCGGAGGCCCTGCTCCGCTAGAATCGCCGGGTGACTCGTGACAGCCCGACGCGACCGAACGCTGATGCGCGCTTCATCTGGGGAGTGTCGACCTCCGCCTACCAGATCGAGGGCGCGGCCGCCGAAGACGGCAAGGGCGAGAGCATCTGGGACGCCTTCACCAGCGTCCCGGGCCGGGTGGCAGACGGCTCCAGCGGCCGGGTGGCGACCGACCACTATCACCGCTACCTCGAAGACGTCGAGCTCTTGGCCGGCCTAGGCGTCGATGCCTACCGCTTCTCGATCGCCTGGACCCGGGTGATGCCGGACGGCAAGGGTAGGCTGGAGCCGCGCGGGGTGGACTTCTACCTGCGCCTCGTCGACGCTCTGCACGGCGCCGGGATCGAGCCGTGGGTGTGTCTCTACCACTGGGACCTGCCCCAGTCCCTGCAGCTTCGCGGCGGCTGGACGAACCGCGATACCGTCCACTACTTCGCCGACTACGTCGAGCGGGTGGCCGCTGCCTTCGGCTCGGCGGTCGAGCGCTACTTCGTGATGAACGAGCCCAACGTCCACGCGGTGCTCGGTCACTTCGCCGGGATGCACGCGCCAGGCTTGGCCGACCTGCCTCGCGGCTTGGCGGCCGTCCACCACCTGAACCTGGCGACGGGTCTGGCAAGCGAGCGGCTGAGGTCGGTCAGGCCCCTGGCGAAGGTTGGCACGATACTCAACCTCCAGGGCTTCCAGGCTGCGAGAGCCGGCGAGCAGCACGAAGCGGCCGCGCTGTTCGCAGATGCGGCCTACAACCGGGCGTTCCTCGACCCGCTGTTCCTGGGCAGGTACCCCGAGCCACTGGCGGGTCTGCTCGAGCCCCTGATCGACAGCGGCGATCTCGCAGTCTGCCTCACTCCCATCGACATGCTCGGAGTCAATCACTACACCCGGGTATGGGTGGAGGCCGATGCAGCCGCGCCGGTAGGCCTGAGGGTGGTCGGGCCCCCCGATCCGGACGCGGAGGTGACCGCCATGGGGTGGGAGGTGGCGCCCGCCGCGCTCAGCGACATGCTGGGCCGGCTGCGGCGCGACTACGGCAACCCGCCCGTCTACCTGACCGAGAACGGGGCCGCCTACGCCGATGAGCGCCGCGGCGCCGGCGGCCGGATCGAGGACCTCGACCGCTCCCGGTACCTCCGCGCCTACCTGGCCGCGGCCGCCGGCGCCCGCGCCGAGGGCAGCGACCTGCGCGGCTACTTCGTCTGGACCCTGGTCGACAACTTCGAGTGGAGCGACGGTTACCGGCGCCGCTTCGGCCTCGTCGAGATGCGGCCGGGCAGCTTGCAGCGCGTGCCCAAGCGCTCGTACTTCGACTACCAGGCGATCGTGCGCGAGGGTGACCTGCCTCAGGATTGAGGCCGGCCGCCTGTCCCCGACCTCAGCAGCCGGTAGGCGAGCAGGAGCCAGCCGAGGATCATGCCGGCGCCACCGATCGGTGCGGTGGCGCCGAACAGCCCCACATCGGTGGCCACCAGCAGGTAGAGGCTGCCGCTGAACACGCTCACGCCGGCGAGCAAGAGCGCAGCCGGTACCGCCAGCCCGCCGCCGGGCCGGTTGAGCGCGGCGACAGCCAACAGACCGAGGCCATGCACGAACTGGTAGAGCACCGCCGTCTCGAAGGTGTCGAGCCGCGCCGCGCTGAGCCGCGGCGCCAGCAGGTGCGAGCCGAACGCCCCGAGGGCCACGCCGCTGCCGACCAGCAGGGCTCCGGCCACCGCGATCCAGCGCGCGCTGGCCGACGACGCCCGAATGCCTGCGTTCACGGCGTCGGTTCGACAGCGCGGCGAGCCGCATCCGGCCCGCCGGCCACGCCGCGGCGCGCGACGCGGCCGTCGAACAACTCGATCGTCTCGTCGGCGGCCGCGGCCACCCTCGCGTCGTGGGTGACGATCACCACGGTCCTACCGTCGTCGGCGGCGCTGCGCAGCGCGTCGATCACGGCGGCGCCGCTCTTGCTGTCGAGGTTGCCGGTGGGCTCGTCGGCCATGACGACCTGCGGGTCGTTGGCCAATGCCCTGGCCAAGGCCACCCGTTGGCGCTCGCCACCGGACAGGCGCGTCGGCAGGTGCGCGGCCCGGTGAGCCACGCCGAAGCGCTCGAGCAAGGCCAGCGCGCGCTCCGAGCGCTGGTGCTTGTTCATCCCCGCCAGTCCCATGGGGAACTCGACGTTCTGCTTGGCGGTGAGGACGCTGACCAGGTTGTATGACTGGAACACGAAGCCGAAGTGACGCAGCCTCAGCTCGCAGCGGTGGCTCTCGTCCAGGCCGCTGAGGCTCTTGCCGTCGAGCCGCACCTCGCCGCTGGTCGGGTAGTCGAAGAGGGCGAGCAGGTTGAGCAGCGTCGACTTGCCGGAGCCCGAGGGACCGACGATGGCCGTCATGCGCCCGGCCTCCAGGGTCAGGTCCACGTCGGTGAGAGCGGCGACGTTGAGGCCGCCGTCGAGGTAGATCTTGCCGAGCGAGACCGCCTCCAACAAGCTAGCGTCCCCCCGAACTGCCGCCGCCGCCGCCACCGCCTCCGCCGCCGCTCGAGGATCCGCCCGACGAGGCCGATGCCGAGGCCGCCGACAGGGCGCTGCTGAGCGAGGAGATGCTCGATGTCAGGCTGCTGAGGTTGGAGAAGCTGGAGCTGCCGCCCATCCAGGCTCCCTGCCTGACCATGGTGGCCTCGTCGACGCCGGCCAGGGGAGCGGCGCGCCGGACCGCGCGCAGGTACTTCTCGGCGACGCCGAGCGCCGCGGCGTACACGAAGTAACGGTCCCACAGCCGGAAGAAGTCGTGGGGCGCGTCCTTCATGCGCGTGTAGTCGGTGAGGGTGCGCTTGAAGCCTTGCCAACCGTAGACCTGCTCCGCCACGTCGCTGCGCCACCGCGGCACCGCCACGGAGGCGACGATGATGACGACGAGGCTCAGCGAGCCGGCGGCGATGAAGAGCCCGCGGGCCGTGCCTGCGAGGACCACGGCGCCCAGGACAAAGAGGGCCACTACCAGCAGGCCGCGCAGCGCCCACCGGTTGGCGGCGGCTACGCTCTCCGGCTCGAGCAGCTTGCCGCCGTACAGGCGCTCCACCCAGCTCCTCACGCTCTGGCTCCACCTGGGCATGAAGCTGGCGGCGCGGCTCTGTGAGTACTTCTTCAGCTCGTCGAACTCGAGGAAGCTGTCGTCGCCGCGACGGTTGCCGGCGGCTGCGGCCTTCAGGTAGGCGAGCACGTCCCGTTCGAAGCCCTCGAGCTGCGACGTGTCCTTCTGGAGGTCGAGCTTCATCTCCAGCTTCTTGCCCTTGGGCCTGAACTCGGCGAAACCGAGCCTGGCCAGGTCCATGATGGTGGCGTGCAGCGCGGGGCCCATCGCCGAAGCGCTGAAGCGCTGCATCTGCAAGGCGGTGAC
The DNA here is from genome assembly GCA_964398985.1 of uncultured bacterium. Lineage (GTDB taxonomy): Bacteria > Deinococcota > Deinococci > Deinococcales > Trueperaceae > CAYMRL01. The sequence goes on along the minus strand of CAYNOS010000052.1, from coordinate 4,953 downwards.
CGCGGCCGGCGGCAGGTTGGAGGGCGGCTCGAACGGGTACTGCATGCTCAGCAGACGGGGCTCGCGTCCGTGCTGGCGGAAGTTCCTGATAACGCCGGCGCCGTAGGCGCCCAGCGCCGCCAGCGCCAGCAGGCCCCACAGTGGGTGCTGGCGCACCCGCGAGACGCCGGCGCGCCGTTCGTCGATGCCGGCGACGCGCGTCTCGTCCTCCAGCAGCATCTGAAAGCCGCTCGCGGTTCCGCGGATGTCGAACAGCGCGGGGTCCATCAGGTAGCGGATCTCGACGCCGTGCGTCGACGGAACGCGGTCGAACGCGACGTTCAAGGTGCTGCGGTCCTCGCTGAGCGAGACGCGTGGGCGCTCGGGGTTGCCGAGGGTGTGGACGTAGGCGTCGTAGGGATCGAGCATGCCGCCGGGTGCGCGCACGACGAGCCGGTAGCCGATCACCGGAGGATGGTTGGGCTCGAGGATGTGCCAGTACCACTCGACGACGTCGGAGTAGGCCTTGACGCTGCCGTGCAGCACGTAATCGAAGCGCACGCGGCGCTCCGCGATGCGACGGTCGTTGCGTATCACCAGCTCAGTGCCGCTCTGCCAACCGTTGACCTCGCACGGCTGCGTGAAGGCCTGCCAGTTCGGGCCGCTGCCGAGCGCCGCCGAGGTGTTCTGCAGCGTCACGCTGGGGCGCAGGTCGGGTGACAGCGCCGGAGGGGTGAGGTCGAGGCAGATGAACGCCTCGCCGAAGTCCTCGTCAGTCCACAGCGTACGGGTGTCGCTGACGTAGACGTCGCCAGTGGGCCGGATCTCGACTTCCTGGACGACGTCTCGCCACTGGTAACTCTGCGCGGAGGCGTTCGCGGCGACCAACAGCATGACGGCCGTGAAGCCGACGAGACACCGAAGGCGACCGGCCAGGCTCGAGGAGATGGCTTCCACGCCCACGATGCTAGCGGACTTGGGCATCCTGCGTGCTCCGTTCACTCGCGCGAGACCGCGTTGGCGATGGGTATCCGGGCTGCGCGTCCGGCCGGTAGCAGGCCCGCGGCGAGGCCCACGAAGAAGGCGACGCCGACTGCGAACAGCAACAGGCGCGGCGTCACGGCGGCAACTGCCAGTCCGATGAGGTCGATGGCGACGCGGTTGAGGATCTCGATGCCGAGGTAGCCAATGGCCAGCCCGCCGGCGGCGCCCGCCAACGACAACGCCAGGGACTCCACCACGACCAACGAGAACAGGAACCGCGGCTTGGCACCCACCGCCCTCACCACCCCGAACTCCTTGGTGCGTTCGAAGACGCTCATCATCATCGTGTTGGCGACCGCGATGGCGCCGACCAGCAGGGCGATGGCGCTGATGCCGAGGCGCACGAAGTCCGAGACGCGCAGGCTGTCGCCCATGATCTCGACCATGCTCGAGGCGGTCTGCACCCCGAGTTCCGGGAACGCGGCCGTCAAGGCGGCCGCGGTCGCCTCGGCAGCGAGGGGGTCGTGAAGATCGATGGCGATGGTGCTCAGGTACTCAGCGACGCCGGTGGCGCGCTGCAGCGAGCTCAAGGGGACGATGATCAGGTTGCCCACCAAGCCCGTGCCTCCGTCGATGACGCCGACCACCTCCAGCGTTGCGCCGGGGTTGAGCCGAAGCTCGGAGCCGACCCCGAGACCGGCTCGGTGCGCCACCGAGGTCCCGATCACTGCCACGTACTCCTCGTCGTCGGCCGCGCTCAGGGATCGTCCTGCGGCGACCTCGGTGGCGCCGAACAGATCGCTCAGGTCGATATCGAGAGGCACGCCCTGGAACACGAATGACTGGGTGGGCGAGAGGCCACCACGCAGGTAGGTGTAGAGCGGGATGACCGATCGCATCCCGAACTCGTCGGCGCGCGCACGCAAGGCGTCCAGGTAGGCGATCGGCAGGTCCGCGCTGGGCAACAGGTCGAAGTACTCGGGCCCGTAGCTGACTTGCAGATCGGGACCGAAGCGGGCCAGCTGGTCGGAGAACGTCCTGCGCAGGCCCTCGCCGATCGACATGAACACGACCGTGGAAGCGACCGCCACCGCGATGCCTAGCGCCGTCAGGAACGTCCTCAGGGGGCGGTGGCCAAGCGAAGCGATGGCGAGCGTCCAGTGCACCTCAGTCGCCGGCGAGGCCGGGGTTCAGTCGATGTTGGAGGGTCGCAAGGCCGATCACTGGTTGAAGGCGCGTCCGACGACCGCTCCGGATGAACCCATCACGCCGAGGGCTGCGTCACCAACGGTGGCTTCGACGCCGGCTGCGTTGCCGACGTGCACGTACACCGGCATGTCGAACACGAACGTCTCACCGGTCTCGGCTGTGCGGTAGACGAGGCGTTCGCCGCCTCCGCGCGTGGATCCGCGGTAGACCTCGAGCCACGTGCTCGCGCGGATGGCAAGCGCAACCTGACCGGAGGAGGTGACGGGCGCGGCCTCCGGTGAGTCCGTAGCGGTGTCGACTGCCACCTGCTCCGCGGCCAACTCGACGTGAAGCGTCTGGGATTCGAGCAGGTCGACCGCTTGCGACAGCGTCTGGTAGCCCTCGAGGCTTACGTTGAGCACGCGTCCGGGGCGAGCGGTCACCGGCGCATCGAGTATCGGGGTGACGCCGGGCAGCACGAAGCCGTCGATGCTGACGGTGGCGCCGGCAGGGGTCGAGGTGACGGACACCAGGATGGTCGCCGGCTCGCCGGCATCGGGTTCGGTGGGCACGACCCCGGGAACGGTGGCGGGCTGCGTGGCCTGGTCCTGAGGCGTGCCGGACCGATCCGCGGCCGACGTGGTCGTCGTCTGGCGTGGGACGGTCGGGCGGAACAGCAGACTGTTGAAGCCCCACACGGCCAGCCCGACGAGGGCAGCGACGAGGACGAAGATCGGCACCACCGGTCCGATGCGCGGCAGGCGCAGCCCGGACGAGTTGGGCTTCCGCCGCTGGCGGGGTGGCGGGTCGCCGCGGCGCTCGTGTTCGAGCTTGAGCTCGAGCGTCGAGAGGCCGCCGGCGCGCTTGCGCTCCTCTTGGTAGGCGACGAGGGCGCCTTCCGGCGCCATGCCCACGGCTTGGGCGTAGAGCCTCACGAAGTTGCGGGCGTAGACGTCCTCGGGCAGGTCCTGGTAGCGCCCCTCTTCGAGCGCCAGCAGGTACTCCCGGCGCACGTGGGTCAGCTCCGCCACTTCCGACAGCTCGAGCCCGCGCTCGATGCGGGCCGCCTGCAGGCTGGCGCCGAGGTCGCCCGGGCGACTGTCGATGGGGGGCAGGTGGCCTTGACGCTCGTCGCTCACCGTGCGACCTCGCCGGCGACGGCGGCCTCGAGGCGGCTCGCCGGCTTTCGGAACAGGCCCGCGTAGGCGACCGCCACCGCGGCCGCCAAGGCTGCATTCTCGACGAGCAAACGGGTGTTGACGGTCACGGTGCGGCCACCTGAAGCCTCGGCAAGGGCGCCCAGCAGGTAAGGGGTCGTGTCGCGACCGGTGACCCCCGCTTGACGCAGGCGCTGCGCGGCCGTCTCGAGCAGGTCGTCGAACTCTGTTTGGCTGAGACCGTCGCTGACCGGGTTGCTCAGCACCACCGCCGCCGTCAGGCCCAGCGAGCGCTGCGTCGCCAGGAGCGTCGCGGCCTCAGCGGGCGAGTCGACCCTGGCGCTGAGCGCCAGCTCGGTACTCGGCACCAGGAAGCCGGCCAGCTTGTCGCTGCGGTAACCGACCACCGGGACGCCTGAGGTCTCGAGCCTCTCGAGCGTGGCGCGGGCGTCGAGGATGCTCTTCGGTCCGGCGCACACGGTGAGCACCGGATGGCTGGCGAGGGCGGCGATGTCGCCGGACTCGTCGAACGGGTCGAAGTGCACGCCGCCGATGCCGCCGGTGGCGAACACCGCGATGCCGGCGCGATCAGCCGCCAGCAGGGTGGTTGCGACCGTGGTGCCGGCGTTACCCCCGCGTGCCATCACGGCCGCGAGGTTCCAGGTCGACGCCTTGTCGGCGTCGGCGCCGGCCAGCTGAGCCAGCTCGGCGTCGCTGAGGCCGATGATCAGCTCGCCGGCCAAGACGCCCACGGTGGCGGGCAGTGCGCCGTGGGCCCTGACCACGTCTTCAAGCTCGCGACCAGCGGCTAGATTGGCGGGCCGCGGCAGACCGTGGGTGATCAGCGTGGACTCCAGCGCAACCACCGCGTCGCCCGCCGCGATGGCCGCGGCGACGTGGTCGGCGATCCTGATGGAAGGCTGCGGGGTCACGGCAGACATCTTACTTCAGCTCCGCGACGGGACGGTTCGGCCGCGTCTGGCACATGCTAGGCTGCCGGCGTGGAGCTCCCCGACCTGTCGTCGGCCCTGCCGTGGGTGCAGCAGCTCACGTTCGGCGCGGTAGCGGGCTTCGTGGCCGGCTACGCTCTGAAGAAGGTCGGCAAGCTGGCGGCGATCTTCCTGGGAGTCATCTTCGTCGTGATTCAGCTGCTGGCGTGGTCCGGCTTCGTCAGCGTCAACTGGCAGGTCGTCCAGGACGCCGTCGATCCCCTCCTCCAGACGCGCTCGCTGGAGAGCGCCTGGCAGCGGTTGCTCAGGGTTCTGACGTTCAACATCCCGTTCGCCGCCGCGTTCGTGCCGGCCTTCGTGTGGGGCGTCAAGCGCGGTTGAGCGCCAAGGCAGTTGACCGACCGCCGCCCAAAGAACCTGCGCAGAGTAGACTCAAGGACGTTGACAGAGCGACTTGACTAGCCCTCTTCGGCCTGGGTAACATGCGCTCTGGTTGGCACTCGCACAGTGAGAGTGCCAAGAGTCAACCCCCAATCACGTGGAGGAACCCATGGCAGACAAGCAGATCAGCCTCAAGCCGCTTGGTGACAAGGTGATCATAGAGGTCATCGATGAGCCTCAGACCACCGCCAGCGGCCTGGTGTTGCCCGACACCGCCAAGGAGAAGAGCCAGCGCGGCAAGGTCATCGCCGTCG
>CAYNOS010000051.1:0-13634 GCA_964398985.1 uncultured bacterium | reverse complement strand
TCCAGTCGTTACACCATTCGTGCAGGTCAGAACTTACCTGACAAGGAATTTCGCTTATCGATCTTACCCATTCATCTGGGCGGACAGAAGCCTTGCCTTCCGTCCCTGCATGTCGCCATGCAGATGGGACCATATCTTCATCCAGTTGTCTGGATGTCCGGCGTGTGGTCTCTGAGGGGTCATGCCTATTCGGCAGCGGACTTCCCTGCTGATTGCCTGCACCACTCGAATTGTCACTGCCGCGTTGCGGCGAGTACCGGTGGATTCACAGGGTTTCCAGCATATAGCCAGATGCGCACCTCGCCATTACTGACGAGGGGGGCAGCGTTTCCTACCTTAGGACCGTTCTTTGATGTTGCGCCGAACTTGCTCGGCGCGGCCAGCTGGCCCTTCATGTCGCCATGAAGATCGGACCATATCATCTCAAATCGAGGCGGCGGCTTTCGGTTTGCCTCGTTTGAGCTCAGCGTGTGGTCTCTGAGGATTCTCCCAGGATTCGGAGGATCTCCCCATCGGAGTACTTCCGACGGTTAGCGCCACCATCATTCATGTCGCTACGTATGCTCAAGATCTGAAGCACACCGGAGCGAGAACGATGCTCGCCTTCCTCCATCATCAGCGCGACTCGCTTGAACTTCGCGAAATCGCGTTGCTTCTTAGCCGACAGGAAGCCGAACCGTTCGAAGAACGGCACGACGTTCGCGGTGATCTCCTCGAGGCGGTTGACCTCGAAGTACCACACTCCGTCAGGCCGAGATCGCATCGTGCCGCAGCCTAGATGCCGTTGAAACAGACGAAGGATCGCCTCATCGCGTTGGGACACGTTGAAACAAAGCGAAACCTTCCACGGCGTCCGGGGATAGTCGCGGCGCTTGCGGAAAGCGACGTTGAAGCTGCCCTCCCCATCGGCGAAGCCGGCGAGGTAGTAGCCGATGTCAAGCGGAATCCGATCGACATCCAACGTCATCTGGGAGCCTTTCCTGCTGATTGTCCGCACCTCATCGCATTGTCACTGCCTGGCTTAGCCAGGCGAGTAGCGGAGGATACTCGGAGTTTCCAGCATATGGCTGAGTTTATTTACGTAACTACAACGGTCAACTTTATAGTTACGGCCGCCGTTCACTGGGGCTTCAGTTCGGCGCTTGCACGCCTCCCGTTGACCTTCCAGCACCGGGCAGGTGTCACACCCTATACATCCCCTAACGGGTTAGCAGAGTGCTGTGATTGTGGTAAACAGTCGCTAGAGCCAATTCACTGCGCCCACCTCAGGCAGATCACGAATGATCAACCTTACACGTGGGACCCCTTCTCCCGAAGTTACGGGGCTAATTTGCAGAGTTCCTTAACCAGGGTTCTCTCGCGCGCCTTAGTGCTCTTACACTCGCCCACCTGTGTCGGTTTTGGTACGGGCGCCAACGCTTCAACGTTTAGAGGTTTTTCTTGGCACCGTGGATTCAACCAGTTATCAGTCCCGTAGGACCTTCCCGACGTACGTCATCTACGCGGAGGGCGGATTTTCCAGTCCCTCCAGACTTCGCACGCCGCCGGGCATAGCCATAGCTCCGGTTGGCCTATCCTAATGCGTCACCCCATCACTCCACGTCGGCGGTGCAGGAATATTGACCTGCTGTCCATCGACTACGCCTTTCGGCCTCGCCTTAGGTCCCGCCTAACCCTGAGAGGACGACCCTTGCTCAGGAAACCTTGGGCTTTCGGCGGAAGGGATTCTCACCCTTCTTATCGTTACTCATTCCTGCATTCGCACTTCCGATACCTCCACGGCTCCTTGCGGTACCGCTTCAACGGCTTACGGAACGCTCCCCTACCCAATGCAACTTGGTTGCACTGGCGCAGTTTCGGTGTGTAGCTTAGCCCCGATCATCTTCGGCGCAGAGACACTCGACTAGTGAGCTATTACGCACTCTTTAAAGGAATGGCTGCTTCTAAGCCAACCTCCTAGCTGTTCTAGCGTCTCCACATCCTTCACCACTTAGCTACAACTTAGGGACCTTAACTGGCGCTCTGGGTTGTTTCCCTCTTGTCTACGAAAGTTAGCTCCCGCAGACTGACTCCCGGGGTATGGACCAGTAGCCTTCAGAGTTTGACAGGGTTTGGTAAGCTGGTGAGCCCCCTAGCCCAATCAGTGCTTTACAGCCACTGGTAAACCCCCGAGGCTAGCCCTAAAGCTATTTCGGGGAGAACCAGCTATCTCCGGATTCGGTTAGCTTTTCACTCCTAACCACAGCTCATCCCAAGAGTTTTCAACCTCAACGGGTTCGGTCCTCCACTTCCTATTACGGAAGCTTCAACCTGGCCATGGCTAGCTCATCCGGTTTCGGGTCTACTGACAGCGCCTGAACGCCCTATTCAGACTCGCTTTCGCTTCGCCTCCGCCTATCGGCTTAAACTCGGCACTGCCAGTAAGTCGCAGGATCATGCTTCAAGAGGCACGCCACTACCCGTTCCCGTCCGAAGACGGGCATAGGGCTGTGACTGCTTGTAAGCACACGGTTTCAGGTACTATTTCACTCCCCTCACGGGGTGCTTTTCACCTTTCCCTCACGGTACTTGTTCACTATCGGTCAGCCGGAATATTTAGCCTTACGGGGTGGTCCCCGTGGATTCACGCGAGGTTCCACGTGACTCGCGCTACTCAGGTGCCGGCTAGGCTTCCACGCTTTTCGTCTACTGGGCTTTCACCGTCTCTGGCGCGCCTTTCCAGTGCGCTTCGACTAAGCGTTCGAGTCCACGTTGCCGGTCCTACAACCCCGCCTCCCGTAGGAAGCGGTTTAGGCTATTCCCTTTTCGTTCGCCACTACTAGGGGAATCGAGTTTTCTTTCTTTTCCTCCAGGTACTTAGATGTTTCAGTTCCCTGGGTTCCCTCCACATAGCCTATGTGTTCAGCTATGGGTGACGGGGGTTCGCCCCGCCGGGTTTCCCCATTCGGAAATCCTCGGATCAACGCTTGCTTCCAGCTTCCCGAGGCTTATCGCAGGTAGCCACGTCCTTCATCGGTTCGGCTGCCAAGGCATCCACCGTGTGCCCTTAGTAACTTGACCTACTTCTTCATTTCAATGGGTTCATGTTCGAGCAGACACGCGATCTTCTCAAGCCACGCCGTCCGGCCGGGGGCCGGCGGTGAGCGGCTAGAACTTGGGTTTAACCCCACATCGCGTCTCCATGAAACGCGTCCCTCACGGGTTTCGCGCTTCTAAGAGCCCTGATGCTCTTGCCTTCTATGCGTCTGTCAAAGTACCCGCCACCCTTTCGAGCGGCAAACGTAAGAGTAACCCCTGGGGGCAGAGCGTGTCAAGCGACCCGAGGACCTTCCCGGAAGTCGCTGACGTCTTCGCGTGGCCGGGCAGCGAGACTGCGGTACTCTCGCCAGATGTCCGTCGACAGCGTTCGCGAACACCTGCGCGCCTTCGGCAAGGCAGACTCGATCCTGGAGTTCACAGCCTCCAGCGCCACGGTGGCCCTCGCCGCCGAGGCGGTCGGCACCGAGCCGGCGCGCATCGCCAAGACTCTTGCCTTCTACGACCCCAGCGACCCGAGCCTCGCGATCCTGGTGGTAACCGCCGGTGACGCGCGGCTCCACAACGGCAGCTTCAAGCGCACGTTCGGCGGCAAGGCCCGGATGCTGGCGGCCGCCGACGTGGAGCGGCTCACCGGCCACCCGGTCGGCGGCGTCTGCCCGTTCGCCAACCCCCAATGCGCCCGCGTGTACCTCGATGAGTCCTTGCGGCGCTTCGCAACGGTGTGGCCGGCGGCCGGCAGCGCCAGCTCGGCGGTGCCGCTGACTCCGGTCGAGCTCGAGCAGGCGAGCGCCGCGCGCGGCTGGGTGACGGTCACCACCGGTTGGGAGTGAGACCCGGCCCTTGGGCCCGGGACCCGCTCGCCGTCAACTAGACTCTAGGCATGAAGGCCGTGGCCATGATCGCTCACGATCGCAAGAAGCTCGACCTCGCGATGTTCGCGCGTGACCATCACGAGGTTCTCGAGCGCTTCGACCTGATCGCCACCGGAACCACGGGAGCGGTGCTGGCCGAGAAGACGGGACTCGAGATCGAGAAGCTGAGGTCCGGACCCGACGGCGGTGACTTGCAGGTCGGCGCGCGAGTGGCGGAAGGCAAGGTCTTGGCGGTGATCTTCTTCCGCGACCCCCTGACCGCTCAACCTCACGAGCCCGACGTGGCTGCTCTCATGCGCATCTGCGACGTTCATCAGGTGCCTCTCGCGACCAACCTCGCAACGGCGAGCGCGATCGTGACGTGGCTCGAAGAGCGTCTCGAGGACGGGGTACCGACATGAGCAAGTCGATGATCGAAGCGTTCCTGAAGGAGATGAAGGAGCGCTACACGGAACAGATAGACGCCGTCGACCTGCCGGAAGGCACGCGCGAGTACGTCCAGGACCTCGCCAGCAGCGGCGACCTCGACACGCTGGTGTTCATGCTCAAGCTCGGCTACCTGATGGGCCTGCAGACCGGCTTCGCGGCGGCCGTCGGCGGCGCGGAAGGACCCGTCCCCCCGCCCGGCCGCGGGCCGCTGCAGGCCTGAGCGCGCTGACCGTCAGCCGACGGTCACCGGGGCGGCCGCCGGCGCCTGGTTGAGCAGTTCGACCTGGTACGCGAGTTCGGCCTTCAGGCTCGCCCCCACCGAGCAGTACTTCGTGGTAGCCAGCGACACGAAGCGCTCGGCGGTCGCGAGGTCGAGGCCGGGAACGTCGAAGATGTGCTTGGCGGTGATCCTGAAGAACGGCGAAGGCACCTCGTCGGGGCGCTCGCCGATCAACTCGATGCGGTAGCTCTTGACCTCGAGCTGGCGCTTCCTGAGCATCACGACCACGTCCATCGCGGCGCAGCCGGCGACGGCGTTGAGCAACAGTTGCATCGGGCCCATGCCCGTGCGGGCGTGCTTCTCGTTGTCGATCATCACGCGTTGGCCGTCGGGCGTCTCGCCGACGAACCGGAGTCCGCTGATGTGATGAACGGTGCTGGTGAGCGTCTTGGTTGCCATGCTCCAAGTATCGGCCCTCGACGGGGTGACGGGTGTCCCCGCGGTGACTGCCGCGGAGAACGCGCACTGCGGCCGCCGCGGGGGCCGTCTTAGACTTGAGCCGTGAAAGAGCAGTGGCCGGCTGACGACGAGCCAGCCGCGCGCCCGGCGCAACCGGCCGCCGGTGGTTCCAAGGCGGACTTCCGCAACTGGGCCAGGGCTGTCAGGGGAGCTCTCATGAGCGACCGCGCTGCCGCGGCCGCGATCTGTGCGGGAACCGTCGCCGGCGTCCGGCGCTCGCCTCACTACCTCACGGCCACCGCCATCCTGACCTACCTGGCTTTCGGGAGCGAGATCGACCTCGCCAGCCTCGGCAACGACCCCACCAAACGCTTCTACACCACGCGCCTCGACGACCAGTCGGAGGCCGGCTTGAGCGTGCACGAGCTCGCCAAGAGTTCGCTGGAACGCCATCCCTTCGGGCTCCTGCAGCCGGCCGCCGACAGCCCGGCGGCGGCCCTCGCCGACATTGATCTGGTGCTGGTGCCCGGCCTGGTGTTCGACACCGCCGGCTACCGTCTCGGCTACGGCAAGGGCCTCTACGATCGCCTGCTCCCGCGCCTGCGCGCAGGCGTGCCGCTGCTCGGGGTGGTCCACACCGACTTGATCGTCGCCGAGCTGCCCCGCGAAGCCCACGACGTGCCGATGACGCATCTGGCCACCGAGCAGGGCGTGCGTTTGGCGCGGCCGCGCCGGTAGCTGCTAGGTCCTCAAGCTCGTCCGCGCGCTCGTCACTGCGGCCGCGGTGGCCTGCAGTCTCGCGGCGTCGTCAGCCACTTGCGCGAGCTGCTCCGCCACCCTCCCGGCCATGACCGCCGGTGCCGGCATCCCGAGGCCGGCGCGCTGGGCCACGAAGGCGCGCGGGTCGATCGCGGCCCGCAGCGCAGCAGCGGACAGGCTCGGTCCGCCGACGGCCGCGAGGTCCGCCGGCGTCGCCTCGGTGAACGGCCTGCCGGCGGCCGTCATGTGCTTGACCAGAGCCGCGGCGACGGCGTGGGCCCGCGGGAAGGACAGGCCGGCCTCTCTCGCCAACGCATCCGCCAGTTCGGTGGCGGTCGTGTCGCTGGCGGCGGCCACCGCCTCCAAGCGGGCGAGGTCGAAGCCGCCGCCGCTGAGGCAGGCCGTGAGCAGCTCGAGCCCGCCGACCAGCTGCAGATGCTGCGCCTGCAGGGCGCCCTGCACGTCGGGGCCGAAGTCGTTGAGGTCGGCGAACGGGATGTTGTGGCTCGAGTAGAGCACCATGCCGGCGGCGCCCAGCGCGCGCGAGAAGCGCGTGCGGGCGTGCTCGAGAGCCACCGGGTTGCGCTTCTGCGGCATGATCGAGGAGCCCTGCACCAGTGAGTCGTCGACGCGGAACCATCCCACAGAGCTCCAGCCGAGCAGGTCGCAGACCAGGCGGCTGGCGTTGAGGGCGACGCTCTGCGCCACGCTCACCAGGTCGACCTGCCAGTCGGCGGCGGCCACCGCGTCGTAGGTGTTGGCGACCGGCCCCGCGAAGCCGAGGAGGGAGGCGGTCAGCTCGCGGTCCAGAGGATGGCTGCTGCCCGCCAGGGCGGCCGCTCCCAGCGGCGAGCGGTTGAGGCGGGCGTAGGCCTGCTCGAGCCGCTCGGCGTCGCGGGCAAAGAGGTCGGCGACGGCCGAGAGGTAGTGGGCGAGGGTCGTCGGCTGGCCGGGTTGATGATGCGTCTGGGCGATCAACACCGTCGCGGTGTGCTGCTGCGCGAGCGACAGCACCGCACGCCTGAGCGCGTTCAAGCGCTCGCCGGTCTCGAGCAGCAGCTCGCGGCCGCGCATCTTGTAAACGGTCATGTCGAGATCGTTGCGCGAGAGCCCGACCCTCACCAGCGCGACCGAGTCACCAACGCTCTCCTCGAGCTCGCGCTGGAGAGCGAAGTAGAGGTCGGGAACGTCGTCCTCGCGCTCCGGAGCGGGGCGTTCGTGCAGCGCCAGCAACGCGGCGCGCAGCCTGAGTACCGCCGCCTGATCGGCCGGCGCCTGCAGGTGGGGAAGCTTGGCAACGGCGGCCAGATGGGCCGTCATCACGTCTATGAAGTGATGTCTGAGGAAGCGTCCCGCGAACACGAAGTCGGGGCCGAGGACGCGCTCCTGGTAGGTCTTGTGCCAAGCCATCGACAGCTCCTTCTCGGTCAGGACACCCTACCGCTCAGCTGGGGCCGGGCCCGAACCTTCGGGGCCAGGGCACGGCCCCGCGCAGCAGGTCGCGCGTGCGCCAGGCGTTGGGCTCCTTGATGCGGGTCACCCACAGCCACGCGAGCATCCGGCCCACGCCGGTGACGAGGAACAGGCTGTGATAGCCCGTCCAGCGCGAGCCCTCGACCGCGAGCGACTGGAAGAGGGACAGGAGCGGCGCCGACAAGGTGCCCCCCACGAAGCCGGCCAGGCCGCCGACCAACGAGAACATCGCGACGTAGGCGACGCGCCCTTCGCGCGGCGCGATGACCAGGATCAGGTTGAAGACTGCCGGCCCGATCCCGCCCCAGGCGATAGCGTCGTTGACCGCCGACACCCAGACGAAGCCGAGGCTGCCGAAGTAGCCGGCGGCGATCCACATGCTCGGCAGGGCCGCCCCGGCCAGGAAGGTGCAGATCGCCAGCACGGGGCGGTTGCCGACGCGGTCGGCCACCCTGCCCCACAGCGTCGTCGTCAGCAGCGCGGTCGAGGCCGCGATCGCGGTCCAGATCGCGATGTAGGTGAAGCTCATGCTGAGCTCTTCCAGGAAGTAGGGGAACACGAACGGCGCCCCCAGCATGATCACGAAGTTCCAGTAGACGCCGAAGGCCAAGAGCCGCCTGAAGCTGGGGTTCTTGAACGGCAGCGTGAACACGTCCTTGACCCTGATCGTCACCCGCTCGCTGGGCGGGTCGTAGTGGAAGAAGTAGAGCGCGATGCCGATCGCACCGAACACCACGGCCGCGCCCATCACGACCTGGAAGCTAAGCGGCGCCGCGACGTGGTCGAGGAAGGCCCCGGCGGCCAGGTTGGCAACCATACCGACCGCGCCGACGACCCCGGTGCGCAAGCCGAAGTAACGGCCGCGGACCTTGTCCGGCACCACCTCTCCCATCCAGGCCGTCCACAAGGTGGCGGCCGCCGATTGGAAGAGGCTGGCGAACAGCACCAGCGCGACCAGCAGCGTCGGCTTCAACGCCTCCGGGACCGCCAGTTGCGGCAGAAAGGCGGCCAGCACCCAGGTCGCGCGACTGAGCGTGGCGACGAGCGCCGTCAGCCGGCGCCGGTGGCCGAGCCATCCCGACAGGATCGCGGCGAACGGCGCCGAGACCTGCGCCAGGAACGGGACGCTCGACAGCATCCCGATGTGAAAGGGGGAGGCGCCGAGGTGCAGCAGGTACCCGACCAGCACGCTGCCGGTGGTCCAGTTCAAGACCGCCTGCACCAAGCCGCCCTCGACCAGCGACAAACGCATCGTGCGCTTGACCTGAGGACTTGATTCGACGGGCTCGAAGGTACTGCGGCTTCTCGATCTGGATGGCCTAGCGAGCGGTGGCTTCATGGCCGTAGCCGGGATTCTACCGCGACCGACCGCCCCACCATCATCGCGGACGGCGACTCAATCCAGGCTCACGCCACCTATGAAGACGGATTTGTGCTCGAGGTACTCTGACAAGCCCTCGGAACCGGTCTCGCGACCCATGCCGCTGCCCTTGACGCCACCGAACGGCGCCTCGGCGGTGACGGGCATCCAGTCGTTGACGCCGACCATCCCGCACTCGAGTTGCTCGGACACCAGCAGCGCAGTGTTGAGGTCCTGCGTGAACAAGTAGGCCGCCAGCCCCGCTTCCGAAGCGTTGGCCATGGCGACGACCTCGTCGACGGTGCCGAAACTGGCGACGCTCAGCACCGGCCCGAAGACCTCCTCATCGAACAGCGGCATGCCAGGGACGAGGCGGTCGACCACCGTCGGAGCGTAGAAGTAGCCGCGCCTCTGCAACCGCTCGCCGCCTGCGACCAACCTGCCGCCGGCAGCCACGGTCCTGGCGACGAGCTCCTCGACCCGCTCGCGCTGCTTGGCGTTGATCAAGGGCCCGACCTCGGTGTTGGCCTCGAGCCCGTGTCCGACCACCAAGCCCTCCATCGCGCGCGCGACGGCGTCGGTGAACTCCTCGGCGACGCTCTCGTGCACGAAGAGGCGCTGCGGGGCGATGCACACCTGGCCCGCGTTGCGCACCTTGAAGCGCGCGGTCAACGAGGCCAGGCGGCCGAGGTCCTTGGCGTCGGGGAAGACGATCACGGGAGCGTTGCCGCCGAGTTCCAGAGCCAGCCGCGTGAGCGTGCGGGAGGCCCCGTCGAGGAGCAACTTGCCCACCCTGACGCTACCGGTGAAGGCCAGCTTGCGCACGCGGCGGTCGCCCATGAAGACGTCGGCCATGGCGGCCGGGTCGCCGTTGACGACATTGATGACGCCTGGCGGGGCGCCGCCTTCGGTGAGCGCGCGACCGAGCAGCATCGCCGAGCGCGGGGTGAACTCCGACGGTCTCCCGACGACCGTGTTGCCGGCGGCCAGCGCGGCGGCCCAGGTCCTCACGAGGTTGTAGACGGGGAAGTTCCAGGCGGTGACGGTGGCGATCACGCCGAGCGGCTGCGGCTGGACGAAGATGCGACGACCGGCCGCCCGCGGCGGCACCGTGCGCCCGTAGGCCCTCACGCCTTCACCGGCGAACCACGTCAGGTAGGTCGTCGCCGACAGCCACTCCCCGCGACTCTCCGAGAGCGGCTTGCCCGACTCCTCGGTGGTGAGCCGCGCCAGCTCTTCGACGTGCGACCGGATCCAATCGGCAGCACCCTCGAGCACGGCAGCTCGCTCGTATGCGGTCCGCGCCGCCCAGCCGCGGAACGCGGCAGCGGCGGCGTCGACGGCGGCAGCGGCGTCGGCCGCGCCACCGAACGGCACGCTGTCGATCACGGCTTCGCTGCCTGGGTCGACGAGGTCCCAGGTGCCCCCTTCGGCGGCGCCGAGCCACTTGCCACCGATCAGCTGAAGCGGTTCGAACCCGTCCACCTAGGCCGGGCTCCCTGCCAGCTGCTTCGCCACGGCTGCGGCGATCGACTCGCGCAGCACTTCGAGGCCCTCGTCGGCGAGGTCATCGGCGAGATCCAGCGGCGGCAGCAGCCGAATGCAGTTGGAGTAGAGGCCCGCCCTGATCACGATGAGGCCGCGAGCCAGGGCCTGCTTGGTGATCTCGAGCACCAGCTCGGGGAAGGGTTCCTTGCTCCGCCGGTCCTTGACGAACTCGAGCGCCAGCATCGGACCCAGCCCGCGCACCTCGCCGACGGTCGGCTGCGTCGCGGCGATGTCTTCCAGCGCCGATCTGAGCCGCGCCCCCAGCCGCCTGGCGCCGGCGAGGAACGCCGGGTCGGTGATCATGTCGAGAGCCTCCAGCGCCGCGACACAGGCCAACGGGTTGCCGGAGTAGGTGCCGCCGAGACCGCCAGGGTGCGGGGCGTCCATGATCTCGGCGCGGCCGATCACCGCCGCGACCGGCATCCCGGCGCCGAGCGACTTCGCGGTCACGGTCAGGTCCGGCACCACGCCGTAGTGATCGACGGCCCACAGCTCGCCGGTGCGTCCCAGGCCGCTCTGCACCTCGTCGGCGACCAACACCGCTCCCGAGGCGGACGCGATCGCCCGCAACCGCTCCAGGAAGGCCTTGGGAACCGGGACGAAGCCGCCCTCCCCCTGCACCGGCTCGATGACGAACGCGGCGACGGCCGCTGGATCCACCTGGGCCACCATCGCCCGGTCGAGGGCCGCGACGGCCTCGGCCACGTACTGTTCCTCGCTCAGCGCAGCCGGCCGCCGGTAGACGTTCGGCATCGGCAACCGGTAGACCTCCGGGGCGAACGGCCCGAAGCCGCTCTTGAACAGCCCGTACTTGCTGGTCATCGCCAGCGTCAGGTTGGTGCGGCCGTGATAGCCGCCCTCGAACACCACGATCGCCTGGCGCCGGGTGTGCGCACGGGCGATCTTGACGGCAGTCTCGATCGCCTCGGCTCCGGAGTTGAGAACCACGGCCTTCTTCGGGAAATCGCCGGGCCCCACGGCCACGAGGCGCTCGAGCAGCGCCACATGCGGCTCGTAGTTGGCGACGATCGCGCACATGTGGAGCAACCGCTCCGCCTGATCCTTGACGGCCTCGACGACGCGCGCGGGCGTGTGGCCGACGGCCAACACCCCGATGCCGCCGGCGAAGTCGAGCAGTGTGTTGCCGTCGACGTCGGTGACCAGAGAGCCGTGGGCGCTGGCGACCGCGACGTCGGTCAGGCGCGCAGCTCCACGCGCCCCGGCGCGGTCACGCCTGGCGGCGAGCTCCCTGCTCTTGGGTCCGGGAACCTCGGTGACCAGCTCGATGCGAGGCACGCTTCACCCTCTCTCTCTCGGGATGGCCGGAGCCCCCGGTCTGTGATCTTCCTTGAGACTAGCCCGGCTGCGCCGCGTCGGCCAACGCCAACCCCAGCGCTGCTCGAACCTCGCTGGCAGCGCGTTCACCGCTCAGCAGGGCTCCCTGCACGGTCGCCGCGCGCGGCTCGGGAGCCGTCGCCTCGCCGGCCCAGAAGAGCGGCGGCGTGGCGGCGGCCAGCAACTCCCTGGCGCCGTGCGCGCCGGGCCGCACGTAGCTGTAGCCGCCGCGCGCGAACTCGTCGGCCGTCCAATCGACACAGAGCGCCGACAGGGGCCGCAAGCCCGGGCGGCCAAGCTCCAGACGCAACGCCTCGAGACCGCGCTCGAGAGCGTCCTCGTTACCGAAGCGCAGCAGCTCCACCGCCCCGTCGCCGGAGACCTGGGCCGTCCAGACGGTGGCATCGGTCTCCTGTCCGACCGACGGCGACCACCACATCGGGGGATTGCCGGCGGCGTAGACCGCCTTGATGTCGGGAGGCGTCAGGTGCTCGGCGAAGCGGTAGATGAGCTTCGCAACCGGTCCCATGCCGAGTCCGGTCAAGGCGGCGCGCTTGGCGGGCCCCAAAGGAGGGTCGAACTCGATGCCGCCCGCCTGCAGCACGCCCACCGGCAGGGTGACGATGACGGCGGCAGCGTCGAAACGAGAACCGTCGGCGACGTCCACCAGCACGCGCCTCCCGGCCTGAGCCACCCTCACGACCTCGCTGCGGGTGCGTATCTCGAGGCCGATGCCGAGCGCTTCGACGATGGCCGCATAGCCGTCGAGCATCCGGAAGTCCTCGACGCCGTCGACGACCCCTTGGACCTGCGCAAGCATGGCGGTGGCGTCCAGGTGCCGCAGCGACTCGCCGGCGGCGTTGGCGAAGGCGCGCCTCACGTAGTCGAGCGTCTCGCGGCTGGCGCCCGAGCGCTGAAGGTAGGCTCCGAACGACTCGAACGGCCGAGGCGGCAGCTCGGGCCACCGCCACTCGCGGCTGAAGTCGAGCTCCGGGCTCAACGCTCGCGCCTCCGCCATCAGCAGGCGGCGGCCGTCGGCCAGCCTCACCCACGAGTCGTCTTCCTTGTTCCAGCGGATCGTGCGCAAGCCTAGCTCGTCGATCAGCCGCCAGGTCGCGGCGCGCTCGCCGTGGACGTACTCGGCCCCCAGCTCGATCGGGAAGCCCGCGAACGACTTGTCCGAATGGGCTCGCCCTCCGAGGCGGTCACGGGCCTCGAGAACGAGGACGTCGAGGTCGTCGTGAAGCAGACCCTGGGCGGCCGCCAGTCCGGCGACGCCCGCTCCGAGGACGAGAACGTCGACGCTCTCTACGTCCGTCGCCACGGCTCAGCCGACCGCGCTCTCAGCGTGTCCTGGTGGTGATGGCGGCCGGCGCGCTCAGCCCCGGGCGTCCCTCGCCCGGTCGCGTCGCGCGGTGGGGCCTGCGGACCCGCTTCGCGACTGCTGGCTTCTCGCCCTCGTACACCAGCAGCACTGCGGCGTGGCCGGCCTTCCACTCCGGGTAGTACTCGGTGATGACGCCGCGCGGCTTGAGGCCGTTGTGGAGCTGCATGCTCACAGTCGGGTCGGTCAGCTCGCCGCTGATGACCTTCTCGGCGTACTCCTCAGGGGTCATCTCGTCGCGATGATCGCAGTACCCCATCAGCATCCCGCCGGCGTACCAGCCCTTGAGCTTGAGCTCGTCGATGAGTCCGAGGCGGGCGGTGTAGAGCGCCGAACCGACCCCTTGCCGCTGGTGATCGGGGTGCACGGCGAGCTCGACGCCGTAGAGCCAGTCGCCCTCCGGGTCGTGGTTGCGCAGCCCGAAACTGCCGATCATCGGGTACCAAGGCAGCGGCGTGTCGTCAGGCGACCGCCGCGTCAGCATCGTGGTGCCCATGCCGATGACCTTCTCGCGGCCGTCCTGGTAGGCGACAGCCACGAACTGTCCCTCCGGGAACCGCTCGAGTTGCTCGGCCACGGCCGCCGGGTTGATGCAGTGGCAGTAGCGATCCGTCGGGTAGCCGTTGGCCAGCCGGACGACATCGTAGACGCCTTCCGCGTGCCGCAGTTCGGTCGGAACCACGGCGAAGTCTAGTGATCTAGAGCCTCTCATAACGTTGCTTCGACAACGCCTGTTCGAGGTATGTGAGCCCGTAA
>CAYNOS010000050.1:9948-14384 GCA_964398985.1 uncultured bacterium | reverse complement strand
GCTGCTGGCCGCCGTGGTGCTGGCGGTACTGGTGATCGCAGCAGCCAGCGTGCGACCCATGGGTGCGAGAGCGCCGCGTGAACCGGTGACCGGGCGCCTGCTGGCCGCGGTGCTGCTCGGTTGCGGGGTGCTGCTGGTGGAGCTGGCGGCGCTGCCGGTGATCCAGCGCAGCGCCGGCCATCCGGCGTGGAGCTTGTCACTGACGCTCGGCGCGGTGCTCCTCGGGTCGGCCGTGGGGGCGCAGCTGGCGGCGCGGTCACGCGCGCTCGACCCGCGATCAGCGGCCGCGCTGGCGGCAGTCGCCGTGGCGGCCTGGGTTCTTGCCGCCCCACGACTGCTCGGCGGCTTGATGGTCTTGCCGTCTGCTGCGTCCGGCTCGCTGCTGGCTGGTTCGCTTCTACTGGTGGCCATCCCGATGGGCGCGGTGTTCCCTAGAGTCCTGGCGTCACTCGAGCGGCCCGCCTTGGTGGCCGCTGCTCTGTCGCTCTCGGGCGTGGCGGCAGTGGTGGCGGGCGCCGGCGCCCTGTGGCTCTCGCACAGCGCCGGCACGCTGGTTGTCGGGTTGACCGCCGCCGGGACGTACCTGCTCGCGGCCTTGGTGGTCGGGGCTAGGGCACGGTGACGCGGTTGTAGACGAAGCTGGCGTCGCCGTCCTGCGACGGCACCGCCGTTGCGGGGCGGGCTGCCTGCAGGGCGGCGCCACCTTCCGGCAGACCGTACGCCAACTCGTAGACCGTGACCTCGAAGCTCACCGTCGTGGCCTGATGCAGCTCCAACTCGAGCCCGTCGCAGGCCGCGGTGTGACACATGAAGCGCCCCTCCCAGGAAGCCCTGGCGCCGGCGGGAACCAACTGCATCTCGTAGCCGGCCGCGGGCAACGCCAGCCTGGTGGCTCCCGCGGCGCCAGGCACACCGAGGGTGAGGCGCTCACCGTCTCCGCCTGCAACCAGTTGCAGAGTGACGATGCGCCCGGCTCCCATCGGCTCGACCCGTACGACCTCGATGCTCGGCGCAGTGACGTCTCCCAGCGGCGCCGCCGCGTAGCTATAGTTCTCGCCCACCCAACCCGGCATGACCGTGGCGGCGCTCCCCCGGAAGTCGCCGATCGCGGCGAAGGAGGCTGGTACGTCGCTGACGGGGAAGCGCTGCAGGAACCAGCTCGCTCCCAGCGGCTGGCCTTCCAACGCCTCGACGACATGCCCGATCGTGAAGCGCTGCGGCTTCGACTCGGTGAACCGTGGCGTTCGCAAAGAGAGCGTACCCGCGACGATCACCCCGACGAGCGCGGCCGCCATGGCAGCGGTTCGCACCGGCGAGGGACGAGCGCCGACTGCCGGCGGCGCCTGGGCGAAGAGCGGCGCCAGCGTGATCAACGTCAGCGCCAGGAGGGCCGCCACCGCGGGGCTCAAGGTCATGCCAGCGACCAGCTCGAGAGACAAGGTGAACGGCAGCCAGACGTAGGCGGCTGCGAACGCCGCGAGCAGAGTGGCGAGCGGCGCCATGACCGTGCGCGGCGCGAAGGAGGCAACGAGGTGCAGGCCGCTCGCCACCACCAACGGCACCAGGAACATGATGCTGAAGCCGGGCAGCAGCACGGCGCTGAGCACAGCAGCTGCCGACCACAGCAGCCAGGCGCCGCACGCCAGACCCCAGAGCCCCGCGCGCCTGGCTACCAGCGAGGTGACCAGCAGCACGCCAAGAGTGGCGGCCAGCCACACGGTCACGCGGATAGGGACCGGTGCTGCGTACCACGGCTGGCTGACGCCGGCCAACGCCTCGACTGCGGTGGTGGCCCCGAAGCCCAGGGCGGCGGCCAGCACCACGCTCAAGAGGCCAGCGAGAAGCCCCAGCAGCAGTCGCCGACCGGTCACGACCCCGCGTCGCGCCAGCGCCACGGCGATGAGGATCCACACCAGCAAGCTGGCGACCGCGATCGGCACCGCCCAGCTCTCTGGCGCGCGCAGCACCGAGCCCGGTACCAGGTCCATGAAGATGCTGTTGCCGGCCGGCGGATCGCTGAGATCGAGCGCGCCGAGTGCCCTGGCCGCGGCCAGCAGGTTGTCGCCCTGGTGTTGAAAGCTTCCGAGGTCGAGGTGCTCGAGATCGTCGAGCGGGGTGTGGTAACGCTCGACGTGCTCCGCATACGCGAAGTTGAGCCCGTTGAGTCCGGCGCGCTTGTAGATGGAGAAGTCGCTGTCGTTGGGCAGCATCCGGTACATCTCGTACAGCACCGAGTTCGTCACCGGTTGCGGCGCCTCGCGCGCGAACGCGTCGATCAGCCACGCGTTGTCGACGTTGGTCTCGAACATCAGGCTGGCGCCGCCGGTGCCCCGGGCCTCGAGGTTGATGACGACGCCGACTTCGCCGAACCATGGATGCCTGGTGAACGCTTCGGCGCCGAGCAGTCCCACCTCTTCACCGTCGGCCAGCAGCACGATGAACGGGTTGCGCAGTGGTCCTTGTGCTTGCAGCAGGCTGACCGTCTCGATGATGGCGGCGACTCCGACCATGTCGTCGGAGACGCCGGGCCCGGCACCGACCGAGTCGTAGTGCGCGCTCAGCAGCACGGCGGGCCCATCCTCGAGACCGGGCAGTCTGGTGAGCACGTTCTCGACCTGACCGCAGACGAGGAACTCACCGATGCAGGCGAACTCCGACTGGACGCTGACGTCGAGACCCAACGACTCGAGCTCTGCGATCACGCGTTGGCGCGCGGCGGCGTTGGCGGCGGTGCCGATCGGTCGCGGCTGGCCGTCGCCGACGAGACGCTCCAGCAACGGCAGCGCGCGACCGACCGAGAAGGCGTCGGGGGAGGCGCTGGTGCCTGCCGGCCGGGGCGGCTCGGCGGCAGCGAGGGCCAGGATGAGCGCGGCCGCCATGGCCAGCAAGCCCAGCACCGCGAACGCCGCTGGTGCGTACACCGACGGCACGCGGGAGGTGGCGGCGTACCGCTGCGGTCTCAGTCCTGGGTCGGTAAGGATGCCCCTCGCGCTGGGCGGGCTGCTGCTGGTCGGATCGCGCATGAGAGAACTGTAGAACGAGCCGGGCGCTCAGCCAACCGGAAGTCGAGGTCAGGTGGTGCCGCTGCCGCTTCGATCGAAGTGCTGGAAGCGGAGCTTGCCCGCCGCTTTGCCCTCGTACATGGCAGCGTCGGCAGCGTTGAGCAACGACCTCACGTCCAGACCATCGTCAGGGTAGGTGGCGATGCCGATCGTCCCGCCGACGTTGACCTCGCTGCCGTCGACCATGAACGGCGCCTGGAGAGCTTCCAGCAGCCGCTCGGCGACGTGGGCGACCTGCTCGCCGCGACCGACGTCGGGCACGAATGCCACGAACTCGTCGCCCCCGTGGCGAGCGATCGCGTCGCGGTCACGCAACCGGTCGAGGAGCCGGTGGGCGACCTCCTTGAGGACCTCGTCGCCAGCCTGGTGCCCGAGCGAGTCGTTGATCTGCTTGAAGTTGTCGAGGTCGACGAACAACACCGCAACCTGCGAGCCGTCGCGCTCCGCCCGCTTCAAAACCCCGAGCAACCGCCTCTCGAACGCCACTCGCTTCAGGAGGCCGGTGAGGTCGTCGGTTTCGGCGCGCTGGACGAGTTGTTCGCGGGCGCGCACCTGCTCCCAGTTCTCGATGCCGACACCGAGGACCAGCGGCTCGCCACCGAGCCCCACGCGGTGACTGGTGAACAGATAGGGGATGGCGGTACCGGCCTTGGTCCGCAAGTTGCCCTCGAACGACCTGTGGCCTTCCCTCAGCACTTCGTCGAAGTGCTCGCGCGCGCGGTCGGTCTCCGCCACCAGCTCTGCGACGTCGGCGGTCGCCAGCTCGTCGTGCGTCATGCCCGTCACCAGCTCGAGCTCGTCGTTCCAACGCACCAGCCGTTGGCCGTCGGAGACGTAGAAGATGCCGGGCAGGCTGTCGAGGATCGCGGTGACCAGCGCGCGCTGCCGATGGAGCCGAAAGTCCGCCGCGCGCTTGTCGGACTGGTCGCGCAAGATCTTCAGGTAGCCGAAGTGACTGCCGGCGGCGTTCCTGAGCGCGTGCATGATGCCGTTCACCCACAGCCGCGAGCCGTCCTTGCGCAGATGCCAGCGGTCGTCGCTGACCTCGCCGTGGGCGCAGGCGAGGCTCAACTCGTCCTCCACCACGCCGTTGGCGCGGTCCTCTTCGGTGAAGATGATGGCGCCGTGCTGGCCGACGAACTCGTGCTCCTGGTAGCCGAGCAGCTCGCCGACGCCGCGGTTCCAGGACGTGATCACGCCTTGGGTATCGAGTGTGAAGATCGCGTAGCGGCGCACGGAGCCGATCAGCAGC
Source organism: uncultured bacterium (assembly GCA_964398985.1). Classification (GTDB taxonomy): domain Bacteria; phylum Deinococcota; class Deinococci; order Deinococcales; family Trueperaceae; genus CAYMRL01. The sequence goes on along the minus strand of CAYNOS010000050.1, from coordinate 10,070 downwards.
GACCAGTTGTCGGTGTCCAGCCACCTGCCCGTTGACACTTCTTCACGTTACTTGCCGCTCACACCCGGCGGGAGAGACAGACTACCCGCTGCCGTTAGCGTCGCGTCTCGGTCGCCTAGCTC
>CAYNOS010000050.1:1290-9848 GCA_964398985.1 uncultured bacterium | reverse complement strand
GCGGGAGAGACAGACTACCCGCTGCCGTTAGCGTCGCGTCTCGGTCGCCTAGCTCAGTGCCGAGCGCAAGAAGTCGTCGATGGACGCCGGCTCCGGCACCGTCGTTATCTGCTGGCCCACGGGGACCAGCGCCCGCACGCGCTCACCGGCTGCCAGCAACGCCTTGGCCACCTGTCCACCCAACGATCCCGTAGCGCCAACGATCAGGTGCATCGCTGCCTCCTTCGCGAGAATCTTCGTGGGCCGGGCGTTCCGCGGGCGTCACGGGCCGCACCGTACACGAGTCTTGCGACGCCGACGACATCGCTCCCTGCAAGGGACTAACGACCCTACCGGCGCCGCAACCCAAGGCCTATCCTTGAAATGGTTCAGGGAGCGCAGGTTGGGCAAGCGCACTCCCTGTAACGAAGCCCCCAAGGCCGTGGCCTCCTAGGCACGCCGCGCACGGGGGCTTCTTACTTGGGTGGCTCAGTCTCGCCCGGCGTGGCGCCGCGTCGCCTCGAGTGCGGCCGCCACGAAGTCGCTCATCCCGCTGCGCAGCGCGCGCACACGCTCCGGCATGGCCTCGCCGGTCGCCTCGTTCATGAACAGCAGCCGGTTCAGCTCGAGCCCGAACGCCGGGATGCCGTTGGGTGGGCCGTGCAGGTAGCTGAGACCGTCGGCGTTCCACGGGCTGTTGAGGGCAACCAGTGGCGGGACTACGTCCCGGGCCTCATCCAGCACCGGTCCGAGCGCACGGGTGACGAGGTCTCTGAACTCGCGCGCCAGCTCGGGCGCCAGGCTCGGCGGCCTGTCGCCGAGGGGCTCGCCGTCGGCATCGCCCCCAGTCATCAGGGTCACGGCCGGCCGCGGCGATCCGGTGTCGGGTCCGAGCGACGGTCCGGTGCCGGACATCGAGTGGCCGTCGAGGAGCAGCTCGATGCGCCGCTCGCCCAGCAGGCGGGCGATGGCGGCGTGGAACGGATCCCAGTAGCGCCTGAGGCGCTCTTCGATGTCCGCCTCGCTGGGTTCGAAGCCGTCCGGGTAGATGGCCGACAGGTCGAAGTCGGTGAGCTTGACGACGCCGTTGGGACCGCCCAGATCCCGGGGACGGTTGACGTCGACGACGAACCGGCTGGCCCAAGCGTGCACGGTGGTCGCGCCGTCGACGTCGTAGAGCACATCGGTGTGCGGATCGCCCTGCAGGAAGAGCCGCCGCAGCAGCCGTTCGCGTGACCCCAGGTCGTCTCGCGCTGCGCCGAGCATGGACGCCAGCACATCCTGCGGGACGTGACCGGAGCTGTGCGGGGTCACGATCAGCACCGCAGCGAGTGCCGTCTTGGGCCTGGCTGCCGCGTTGGACGAAGGCGGTGTCATGCCGCGAGGATAGCGTTTGCCGAGGGTCGAGAGCCGCTGCTACAGCGAAGCCCCCAAGGCCGCAGGCGCGTTGCCGTGCGGGCCGAGGGGGCTTCGCTGCCGAGCGAGTTCGTGAGTCGGAAGCTTAGTCGCTCACGGTTGGTAGGGAACGTAGCTGCAGCTCTGGAAGCAGAAGGCGTTTATCGAGAGCGTGTACTCCGTGTAGTACGGGTCGCTGAAGACCGGGACGATGTGCATCAGGTAGTTGCCGGTGCCGCCGGTATTGGGAACGGCGATCGTCTTGGTGGTGTTGCACAGCGTGCTGACGCCGAGCTTGTCACCCTCTTCGTTCCTGAGGTCGGCGCGTATCAGGCTCGGTGAGGCGCCGGCGCTGCACTCGAGCGTCACGCTGATGTTCGTCGTGGGCGACTGTCCGTGCACCAGACGGATGTCGATCCAGTCGCCTGGATCGGCGGGGTCCCCGAGCGAGTCGTGGAGTTGGACGCCCTTGGTGTCGATGCGTGAGGCGGAGTTGAACAACAGGCCCTCCACCGAGACAGGCGCTCCCGCGGTGTTGCGGAACTGCACGAACAGACCGGGCGCCGACTCGGCGTCGCCGTCGTTCGGGACGAACGGTTGGTAGTGCACGCTGACCACGCTCGTCTCCTCGGGCAACACCAGCGTCGGCGAGGTGGTGACGACGGCCTGGTAGGTGAGGCCGTCGGCGACGACGTCCGCTCCGGTCACGTCGTAGAAGGCCGGCACCAAGTCGGAGATGGTCGTGCTGGCGGTCACGTCCTCGTCGAAGCCGCCCGGGCCACTGACGTTGACGTCAGCGTCGGTTCCCGGTGGCAGGCCAGTGATGTTGACCTGCAGCGAGCCGACGAGGGCGGGATCGAGCAGGGTGTAGGCGACCGTGACGCCGGCGCTGCCGCCGGCCGGCACCGTCACCGGTGAGCTGGTCACGGTGGCGGCGTAGCTGTCGCCGGCGTCGTCGACCGTCGCCGCGGCTACCTCGTAGATGCCGGCTGCGAGGCCGTCAAGAGTGTCGGTGGCGGTGAGCGTCTGACTGAAGCTGCTGGGACCGGTGACTTCGACGTCGCCGTCGACTCCGCCCGGCAGGCCGCTGATCGTGACGGTGAGCGAGCCAGGTGCGGTCGAGGTGGGAGTGTACGTCACCGTGACGCTGGCGATGCTGCCGGCCGCCACGTTGGCAGGCGAGCCGCTGGCGGCGGCGGTGTAGTCGACGCCCTCGTGGCTCACTGCGGACGCGCTCACCACGTAGTTGCCGGGTGGCAGGCCGGCGAACGTCTCCGAGGCGGAGACCTGGTCGCTGAAGCCACTGGGGCCCGTGACCGTCACGTCGGCGGCGGCTCCGACGGGCAGCCCGTTCACCAACACCACCAGGTTGCCAGGCTGCGGGGTGGGGTCGACGGCCGTTGCGCATGCCGCCAGGGTCACTGCGATCAGGATGGCCACGCCCATCCTGGTTGTCAGACTGCGAGTGATTCGTCTCTGCTGCACAGTAAGTCTTCCTTCCCGGGACGTCGGGACGCGTCCGCTCAGTACTCGCCGTAATCGAAAGTGCCGGTGTCCGCGTCGTAGCTGGAGCAACCGGCTGCTGCCCAGCACCCCTGGGCGTTGAAGGTGTCGGTCCACGTGCCCTCGTCCACGAAGCTGCCGGCGCAGTCCTCGAAGGTGGCGCACTGGCCGCTGCCGAGGGCCCGCCCGCCGCCCGTATCGGAGCCGACCCACGAGGCGACGGTCTCCTCCCCGAACGCGAGGATCAAGACACCGAGCGCGAACTCGCGCTTGTCGGCTTCGAGTGCCGTGTCCCAGTTCGCCTCGGCACGTGTCCAGATGGTGCGTGCGTCGGCGAGGACCAGCTGGTCGAACTGATCGGCGTAGGGGAAGTTGAGCGCCAGGACCCGCACCACTTCCGCGCGCTCGGCCTCGTTGAAGCTGTAGACGTAGCCGATCTGGCCGAGCACGAACTCGAGGGCCTCGATGAAGGCGGTCGCGTTGTCCATGGTCAACGATGCGTGGGCGCCGGTGGCGATGACTGGGTCAGGCGCCGTGGCGGCCGGTGCGACAACGTCGGGCGGTGGCTGGGCCTGGCCTTTCGTGGGCGCCCCTTGCGCGCCGGCGGCGGCGAACAGCCCGACGGCGGCGAGGGCGGCAATGATGGTTCTCAACCGAAACATGTGCTTGCGCCTCCTCACCTGAGCCCCTGTCGCTGGGAGACCTCGCGCAGGAACGCGACCATCTCCTCGAACGAACGGAACTCGTGAAGTTGGCTGGTGCGGAGGTCCTGCAGCATGATCCGAAGGCCGTCGCGGCTCTCGACCACCCTCACGATCACGCTGGTACTGACCGTCGTCCTAGCCACGTGCACAGGTTTCGGCAAGGGGCGTTACGCGAGCGTCACACCGGTGTTGCCCCGACCACCGCGGGGCCGCTCAGTTGCGGCGGCGTGCGTCGACCGCGAGCTTCAGCCGCTCGCGTTGGTGCGGCGGCAAGCGCTCCGCGTCGAGGTCCGGCAACAGCGCTCTCAGCCGCTCGACCTGTTGCTGGTCACCGAAGCGGTAGACGGCGATCGCGGTAGCACCGTGGGAGACGGCGAAATCCGTCGCCGACACGGCGTCGAGCGCGGCGTCGAGCAACGGCCCTACCTGGCCGGTGTCGCCGAGCTCCGCGTGGCACTCGGCGCTGCGGGCCAGCGCGATCAACTTCAGGTGCGGCCGGGAATCGGCCTCTGCCAGCAAGGCATAGTGGACCAGAGCCTCCTCGAAGGCGCCCGCCTGGAACAGGTTGGCCGCCAGGTTGATGCGCAAGATCGGCACGTTGTCGTAGTCGCCGAGCTTGAGTGCGTCTTCGGCGACGGCCACGGCCTCGCGCGGGCGGCCGAGATCGGCGTAACAGAACAGCAGGTTGAGGCTGGCGTCGATCTGGTGGTAGTTCGAGCCGAGGGCCTTGGCGAGCGCCAAGGCCTCTAGGTGGAGGTCGAGCGCTTCCTCGGAGCGCCCGGTGTCGTCGTAGAGCGCCGCCAGGCTCGTCAGGAACTGGACCAACCGCAGACTGGCGGGAGCCTGTCGCAGCCTCGTGAGCGGCGGCTCGATCGCGGCTATGGCCTCGTCGAGCTGCTGCTGGTCCTTCGCGACCTGACTCCGCAGGATCACGTAATCGAGGCGCAGGTTCTCGTCTTCGACGAGCTCGTTCAGGTACCTGACGCTCTCCAGGATGGCGTGGGTCTCCTCGAGCGAACCGTGGTGCAAGGACAGCCACGCCCTGACCAGGGCCGTCTTGAACCTCAACGCCGGAGCCACGGGACCGGCGCGCTCGACCGCCTCGAGGTGCGCGATGGCCTCGTCGGGCCGGCCGGCTTCACGCAGGGCTTCGGCCAAGGACAGGGCGATCCAGTGCGCGTCAGCGCCTTCCGGCAAGCGAGCGAGTGCGGCGCTGAGCACTGCGACCGCGTCGACCTGCAAGCCGCCCACGCGCATGGCTGCGGCCTGCTGCAACCAGGCGACGCGGGCGCGCGACGCTTCACCCGCCCGCCACCAGTGCTCGGCCAGCACCCCGGGATCGGCGTCGCCCCCCAAGGCTTCGGCCAGCTGCGCATGTAGCACCTGCCTCGTGGACGCCGGGATACGACCCTCCACGGCCTGGCGCAGCACGTCGTGAGCGAATGCCCCCGAGGAGAGGAAGCCGGTGGAGTTGGCCTCGTCCAGCGCGCGAGCGACCGCGTGGAGCGACAGGCCGGTGACGCGTGCCAACAGGCGCGAGTTCCAGCGAGAGCGGGACAACGCAGCGACTTCCAGGACCCGGACGGTGGGCTCCTCGAGCCGCGCGAGGCGGCGTTCGATCACCTCGGAGACCGCCAACGGCACGTCGAGCTCCGAGTAGTCGACGGTGACCTCGTCGACAGGTGTGTGCCAGCCGCGCTCGTCGGCGGTCAGGATCCCCGCTTCGAACAGCGAGCGAAGCGTCTCGAGGACGAACAGGGGGTTGCCGCCGGAACGATGCCACAGCCGTTTGGCGAACGCGGGCGGCCCCTCGGCGCGGCCCATCAAGTGCCCGATCATGGCGCGCACGGCCTCCTCCTCCAGGGGTTCGACGGGCACCTCGGTCAACGATCCACGGGCCCTGAGGGCGCCAAGAGTCTCGCTCAGCTCCCGGCTGGCCTCGCCAGAGCGATAGGCAGCGAACGCTTTCACCCCGCGATTTGCCAGGTAGACGAGGGTCTCGAGGGTTGCCGCGTCGGCCCACTGGAGGTCATCGATGACGAGCGGCTGGCCGCTCGCCTTCACCAGCAGCGCGAAGGCCTCGGCCAGGCGGCCCTTCGCCGCTTGCGGTTCCAGGGGCGCCGGCTTCAGCTCCGGCGCCAACTCCGGCACCAAGCGCGCCAGGTCCTCTCGGTAGGGGCCGAGACTGGCGGCGAGGTCGGGCCGGGCGCGCGCCAAGGCGGCCAGCGGGTGGTAAGGGAGTCGCTCCAGGCCTTCGGTGGCGCCGCACCACAGCGCTCCGGGGGCCACCTCCTTGAGCAGCGCGGTCTTGCCGACGCCGGGCTCGCCGGACACCACTACCAGCGCGGCTTTCACTGTCCTGAGCGCACGCTTCTCGGCGTCGCGGGCGGCCAGCCGGGAAGGCCGAAGCAGGTGCTCGAAGCCCCTTGAGCCCGCGGTCTCGGGAGCCGGAGGCGGAGCGACGGGGTCTCCGCGCCTTACCAGCTCGATCAGGCTACGGGTCTCGTCCATAGGCTCGAGCCCCATCTCGGTGGCCAGTCCCGCCGCGAAACGCTCGTAGGCTGCGACCGCGGCGTCGCGTCGACCGCTCAGATAGAGAGCACGCACCAAGGCGTCAAGTGCGTCCTCGGCCATGGGGTCCATCGCTAACAACCGCGAGAGCAGCTCGGCGGCGCGCGGGAAGTCGCCGGCTGACAGCAGCGCAGCCGCCTCCCGCATGCAGGCACCGTGGTAGGCAGCGTGGAGCCGGTCGCGCTCGCTTGCGATCCAGGTGTCGACGCCGCCCACATCGTGGACCGCGAAGCCGTCCATGAACGGCCCCCGATAGAGCGCGACGGCCGCCTCGGTGTCCCCGGCCGCCAGCGCCCTCCTGAACTCGCCTACGTCGCACGTGACCTGCCAGCGCAGCGCATCGTCGTTGGCCTCCAGCAGCGGCTCCAGCGGCAGGCGTTTGACCCGTAGCAGCAGTTGGCGCAGGTTCCGTTTGGCCATCGACTCCTCGGTGTCGGGCCAGAAGAGCAGGGCCAGCCGGTTGCGATCCACCCACCCGCCTTCGCTCGCCAGGTACGCCAGCAGGCAGCCTCGCCGGTCCGCGGGTATCGCCGAGCCGCTGGCGCGGTCGCCGAGCACCGCGCCACCAAGCAGCTTCAATGTCTGCGCCACGTTCTCGGCAGTGTACGTGCAGGAGTCGGGACTAGAGGAGCGCTGCGATCTTCTCGGCCGCTCGTCGTGCACCGCCGCCCTCGACGGGTCGGTACCGTGGCGGCGTGTGGAGCAGCCGGGTCAACTTGTCTGCCAGCCAATCACCTCCCGTCTCCGAGAACGGCACCCTCGTCCAGTCGGGCACCCCGTAACGCTCGAGTCGGTGCGCCACGTGCCGGTTCTGCTCGAAGTGGTTGGTGAGTGGGAAGTAGAGGAACGGCGTGCCGGCCGCCACCAGCTCCATGGTCGTAGACAAGCCGCCCTGGACGAGGGCAACGTCGGCCGCCGCCAGCATGCGATAGAGGTCGTGGACGTAGCCGAGGTACTCGACGCCGGCAATTCTGGGGAGCAGCGTCGGGTCGATGCGGGGGCCGCAGACGACCACCAGACGCAGGTCGGGCACGGCGCCGCGGGCCGCCGGGAACGACGCGACGACGCGCTTCAGCAGCGACATGCCGACGCTGGTGCCGCCGACCGCAGCGACCGCCACGCGCTCTCCCGGGCCGAAGCCGAACTCGCTGCGCAATGCCTCGCGCTCGCCCAAGGCGCTGGGGTCGAAGTAGCGGATGTACCCGTTGTGGTCGAAGTTCTCGGCCAGCCAATCCTTGATCTTCGGTAGCCCGGGCCCGAACGCGTCGGGGACGATGTCATCCGCGTCGCCGATGTAGATGGAGGCGTCACGGACCCGCCGGAAGCGCGCCACCTGGTAGATCATCTCGGCGTTGTAGTCGCTGGTGACGAACGCCTCGCGGCCGTTCTCACCCCCGACCATCGGCAGGTATCCCACGAAGTCCGTGAGCCACGCGAACGGCGCGCTCTTCAGCTCCGGGTTCTCGTGCAGGTAGTAGTCGACCTCCCAGGCTTCATCGCCCACCCACAGGTCGTAGTCGCCGGCCTTGGCAACGTCGTGGAAGACGTGGAAGTTGGCGAGGAGGATCTCGTCCATCTCGCGGATGGCTTGGAAGACGTTGAGCTCGTGATCGGCGCCCATCAGCGACTCGATGTGTGGCGACTCGCCCGCCAGCCAAGCGCTGGCCGGGTGGATGTTCTCGCCACCGGCTTCCAGCAGGCGCGTGACCGGGTGTTGCGCCAACCAGTCGATGCGCAGGCCCGGCACCAGGCCTCTCAGCTCGCGGGCGATGGCGAGGTCGCGCTGAGCGTGCCCGAGCCCAATCGGGCTGCTGACGAAGAGGGCTCGCTTCTCGCGACGAGCCATAGCGCGGCGCCACGTCCGCTGGGCAGGGGACACCGCTGGCTGCACGTCACGCTCGATGAACTCCGCCAAGTCGAGGTTGGCCTTGACCGCGTCGCGGATATGCGGCGCGTGACCGCCGCCTTCGAACACCAGCAGCTCCGTGCTCGGGCGCGCCGCCTGAAACGCCCGGCTGTTATCCAGCGGGATCACTTGATCGTCGTCACCGTGCATCAGCAGCGTGGGGCACTTGACGTTGGCCCAGAGCTCGGCCATGCCGCGCGTGGCGCTGTCCAGCACCGTCTGGGTCAGCATCGCGGGGGCCGTCGAGTTCGCCCACTCGCAGATGTCGTCACGTCCCTTGGTCGAGTGCGGCTCGGTGAAGATCCGGCCTGCGAACCACTCGACGAAGTCCCAGTAGTCCTCGCGCCAGTGCACGGCGTTGTACTTGTTCCAGCCTTCGCGGTCCGGCGGCTCCTCGAGGAAAGGAGCGAGCAGCACGCGAGGCGCTCCGGCTAGCGAAGCGGCCGGAGCGACCAGCGCCAAGTGCGACACCCGCTCGGGGCGCTCGGCAGCGAGCTGAA
>CAYNOS010000050.1:0-1190 GCA_964398985.1 uncultured bacterium | reverse complement strand
GGAGCGACCAGCGCCAAGTGCGACACCCGCTCGGGGCGCTCGGCAGCGAGCTGAATGCCCCAGCGGCTGCCCGCCGAGAACGCGACGACGGCGGCCCTGTCGACCTCGAGATGGTCGAGAACGGCTAGGGCGTCGGCAGTGAAGTCAGCGGTGGTGTAGCCGGTCTTCGGCCGGTCGCTGTGACCGTTCCCGCGTCCGTCGAACGCGATGACCCGGTAACCACGGTGCGCGAAGAACGGCACCTGCATCTTCCACACGCGGCTGTGCACCAGCGACCAGGTGGGCAGGAACACGATGGTCGGCGAGTTCGCCGCGGCGGCATGCTTGGCGGAGCGGAACTCCTCGAAGTACACTCCGACCCCATCGTTCGGGTTGTGGACCTTTCCCCCGCGCAGCGGCTCCAGCGCCCGCATGGGCTCAACCTCCGCCCGCTGTCACGCGGCTGCCGTCAGCGCGCGCTTCGAGTGTCTCGAGCCAGTCGCCGATCATGTCCAGCAGGGCGAAGAAGGGCGCCTCCTGCTCGCTGACGCCGATCAGGTGCTGCTGCTCCATGCCGTACCAGAAGGCCGAGATGGCCGGCGCCAGGCGCGAGGCGGGCGCGTCGATCCCGAGCTCGGGCAGGTAGCGCTCCGCAGCCTCGGCGAGCAGGGCAGTCCAGTTGTTGATGCGCTGCCTGGCTCGCTCTGCGAGTTCGTCGTCGGCGAAGCCTTGTGCCAACAGCTCGTGGTGGACGCGCACGAAGCCGTCGACGAGGTCGCTGCGATAGAAGTCGACGGCCTGGCGCCACTTGGCGCTGAAGGGCTCGGACTCGTCGGCGTAGAGAGCGGTCTGGCGAGCGAAGCGCTGGCGCTCCAGCTCGTCGTAGATGGCGAGCAGCAACCCTTTCTTGCCGCCGAAGTAGTAGTTGAGAAGTGCGAGGTTGGTGCCCGCCTCTTCCGCGACGCTTCTGGCCGTGAGCTTCCCGAAGCCGTCGCGCGCGAGGATCTTGAAGGCGGCCTCGAGGATGGCGCGGTCGGTGGGGGTCGTGGAGGGCAGCGCTTGGCTGGTGATGGCCTGCGAGACTTCCGTCACTGGTCTCCCGGTCCCGGGCAAGGCGGCCCGTCTAAACGAATGTATAAAACGCTCGTTTAAGATAGGGCCGGGACCGGTCCTTGTCAAGTCGCGAGTCGGGATCTGGCTCCTGGACGTGG
>CAYNOS010000049.1:0-15456 GCA_964398985.1 uncultured bacterium | reverse complement strand
CGGTTCGACGTCATCCATGTGGAAATGGAAGAACCCCGTCCAAGACGGGGTTCCACATGGTGGGTCGTATAGGACTCGAACCTATAACCCGCTGATTAAGAGTCAGCTGCTCTACCGATTGAGCTAACGACCCAAGCTCGGCCTTCGCGCGGGCCACGCGCGAGCGCTAGCCAGTCTAGCGCAAATGGCCGCGGCCGGTGAAGCCCGGCCGCGACTTCCGGCTCGCGAGCCCGCACGGCTGGCGAGCCGACCGGTGAGTGGTGTCAGAAGGCGTGCGGTTTGGGCGCGGTGGTCATACCCATGAGGCGGTAGAGCGGGCAGAAGCCGAACAAGGCAGTCAGGAAGAGCACGACTCCGACGATGCCGAGAACGACTGCCCAGGTTCCGCTGAGCCACCCGAACACCCACGCCGCGATGCCCGCCAATCCAAGCACTCCTCTGATGAGGCGGTCGAGACCGCCCAGGTTGGTGGTCAGGCCGTTACGCATGATCTTGCCTCCTCTCCTGAGAAACTAGGGTCAAGCGGCACGTTTGACAATGGTCAGGTGTCCCGGTTCGAGCGCGGAACCCCGCGTCCCGGTCCCTGCTACATTGCATGGCGCCGAGTCGGTACCAAGACCCTTAGTCCCCGCGAGGAGGCCTCAGATGTCTGGATGGGCAGTCATCCCAAGCGTGCGAGTCCCCGACATGACCGAAGCGCTCGACTTCTACCGGAACACGCTCGGCTTCAAGCTCGAGCGTGAGCCGGCCGACGGCGAGCACAACTCGCTGATCCGGGGCGACGCCCGACTGATGCTGGAGGTCCCTCGCCGGTTCTACTCGGCCGAGTACAACGCAGCGATCGCGAAGCGCGTCGGCACGGCCTCGGCGGTGACGCTCTACATGGAGGCGCCCGATCTCGAGGACCTCTATCAGCGCGTCCGGGATGCCGGCGTCACGATCGTCGATCCCCTGGCGGATCGACCTTGGGGCCAGAGCGAGTTCACGATCGAGGACCACGTCGGGACGTGGCTCTCGTTCTGGAAAGCCAAGGGCTAACCCCGCCGACCTCGTCTCGGCGAACGGCTCGCTCCCAGAGCCCAGGCCAGCGCCTCTCGCGCATCCTCTTCCGCCACGGCGGAACCGACCGCGGCCAACGCCGCCCTCCAGGCGCCCAACAGCACCGCCGCGGCGCCAGCGGGGGCCCGCAAGGCGAGCCGCTCCAGGCATGCGAGCAGCACGTCTTCCGATAGCGCGGCGCTGCCCTCGCTGAGGATCCTCGCGGCCTTCATCCGCACCGCCGCGTCGAAAGCGACCAGCAGCGCAGTCTCGATCCCGGCCCGACCGCCTCCGGCGCCCTCGAAGGCTCCTTCCAGGCGGTCACGGATGCGGTGTTCGAGGTCGCCACGTAGGAGCGCGAACAGGCCCAGCTTGGACTCGAAGTGGTGGTAGAGCGAGCCGGTGGTGACGCCGGCGTCGGCCGCGATGTCGATGACGCTGGCCGCGTCATACCCGAGCCGCTCGAACTGCTCGGCCGCGGCCTGGAGTAGGCGCGCCTTCACGCCTCCTGGCACGGGGATCCATTCGCGCACGACCTAGCATAACTAATTGACACGAAACCGTAAACCGTTTATTCTCACGGCCTAGCCAAGGAGGAACGCCATGCAGCTGGCCTTCATGTATCTGCCGGTGAAGGACATCAAGACAGCCCTGACCCTGTACCGCGACACGCTCGGGTTCGAGGAGAGTTGGCGCGAGGGAGACCTCACCGTCGGGCTGGCCCTGCCGGGCACCGAGGTCGTGTTGATGATCGACCAGGACACGCCGGCGGGGACCAAGCCGGGGCCGTTCTTCCGTGTTGACGACGTCGACGCGTTCTATACGGCCAACCACGGCAAGCTCAACTTCGTCACCGAGCCCTACGACATCCCGCCCGGCCGCTACGTGGCGTTCGAGGACGACTCCGGCAACCGCGTCCACGTGCTGGACACCAGCGCCGGAGGCTAGCTCCGGCGGTCGACGCCGCCCAGGCGGTACGCTCGCCGCATGCGCCGCGACCTAGGGCTCCTCGACGCCGTCGGCATCGGCCTTGGTGCCATCGTCGGGGCCGGCATCTTCGTCGTCTCGGGCGTGGCCGCCGGCATCGCGGGACCGGCCTTTCTCGTCGGCCTGCTGATCGCCGCGTTGGCGGCGACCGCCAACGCGCTCTCGTCAGCGCAGCTCGCCGCCGAGTACCCCCAGGCGGGCGGCACCTACGAGTACGGTTACCGCGTGCTAACGCCTGCCGCGGGCTTCGCGGCGGGCTGGATGTTCCTCGCCAGCAAGTCGGCCGCTGCCGGCACGGTGGCCCTCGGGTTATCCGGCTACCTCGCCGTGCTGCTGCCCGGGCTCGAGCCGCGCATCGTGGCCGTGACGGCCATCGCCGCCTTCACCGCCCTCAACTACTTCGGGGTGCGCCGCTCCAGCCGCACCAACCTGGCGATCATCGTGGTCTCGATCGGGTCGCTGCTGCTGTTCGTGGCGTTGACGGCGGGCGCGTTCTCGACGGCCAACCTGCAACCGTTCGCGCCACGGGGCATGCGCGGGGTGCTCGAGGCGGCGGCTGTGCTGTTCTTCGCCTACACCGGCTACGCGCGGATCGCGACCCTGGGCGAGGAGGTGCGCTCGCCGCGGACGACGATTCCGCGGGCGGTCGTGATCACGATCGTCGGCGCCGTGCTGCTCTACTCGGCGGTGGCGCTGGTCGCGGTCGGCGCCGTCGGCGCAGCGGGTATGGCTGCCACCACCGCCCCTTTGAGACAAGCGGCGGAGGCGAGCGCGCACGCCTGGTTGCCGGCGGTCGTCACGGTGGGCGCACTGGCCGCGATGCTCGGCGTGATCCTCTCGCAAGTGCTCGGGCTCTCGCGCATGGTGTTCGCGATGGCCAGGCGCGGCGACCTGCCCGCAGCCCTCGAGCGCATCCACCCGCGCCGCGGGGTCCCTGACAGAGCCGTTCTGCTGGTGGGTGCGGTGGCGGCCGCCATAGCTGCCACTGGCACACTGCATGGCGTGGCCGCCGCGGCCGCCTTCACGATCCTCGTCTACTACGCGATCGCCAACCTGGCAGCGCTCAGGATGCCGAGCGCGGCCAAGCGCTATCCGGACTTCGTCGCCTACGTTGGGCTTTTCGCCTGCGCCCTGCTGGCGTTCTCGCTGGACGGAGCGACCATACTCACGGGTTCGGCGACCCTGGCTGCGGGGTTCGTCTTCCGGTTCTTGTGGCGGTCCGTCGCGCCGCGTAGCGGCCGTTAGGGCGCCTGTGCCCACAGAGAGCTAACCTCGATACGAGGGACGTTTCTTCTGCTGGAGGTGCAACTGTGATCGGCATCAACGTCAGACGCGCTCTGCTCGAGCAGGTCGAGCCGCACGCCGGCCCGGTCCTCTCCCTATACCTCGACGTCGATCCCGCCAATCCGGACAACGTGCGCAAGGCCTTCGTGTTGCGCGCCGCCGAGGCGATGCGCGGGGCCGGTCTCAACAACGGCTACATCGAGAAGGTGACCACCAAGCTCTCTCAGGAGTACGTGATCCCGGAAGGCCGTAGCCTCGTCGTGTTCGCAGGCGAGGACATCGACGAGTTGTTCAACGCCTACTACCTGCAGACGCGGCTGCCGTTCCTCGGTCTCTCCGACGGGGCCCTCGCCAGCTGGGGCAAGCCGCTGATCGCGCCGCTGCTGTTCGCCCTAGACCAGAAAGAGCGCTACGCGTTGATCTACGTCAGCAGCGACCGTGTGCGGGTGTTCGAGGCGTTCCTCGGGCAGATCCAAGAGCTCGAGGACTACGTCCGCGAGGTCGACACCGAAGACTGGCGGCGCTACCGCAACGCCAGGCGCAGCCCGGCGTTTGGCGCGGGCGTGGCGCCGCGTGGAGGCGCCGACGTCGACAAGTTCCGCGCGCGCATGGAGGAAGCCACCGCCAGGCACTACCGCTCGCTGTTGCCGGAGGTGGAGGCAGTCGTCAACGCCGAGGGGGTCGACAGGATCATCCTGATCGGGCTGCCAAGTGCGGTCGCGGAGTTCCAGGGCGTGCTGAGCAAGGCGATGGAGAACCGGGTGGTCGGCTCGGTGTCGCCGCCATCCGACCCCGACGCGCCTCCACACGAGTGGCTGCCGCTGGTGAGCGACCTGATGGCCAGCGCCGAAGCCGAACACGAGAAGACGTTACTGGACCGGATCGCCGAGTCGGGAGTCAGGGGCGTGCAGGACACGCTCACGGTGCTGCAGGAACACCGGGTGCACACGCTGGTGGTGCCGTGGACGCTCGACCTCGCCGTCTACCGCGCGGAGGGCGGTCGCGTATCCGCAGGATTGGCAGAGGCGCAGGCCCTGAGCCCGGACGAAGAGGTCGAGGAGGTGACCCTGCTTGAGGTCCTCCCCGACCTGGTAACGGGCTCGGGTGCGGTGCTCGAGTTCGTGACCGGCGACAACGAGGACCGCTTGAGAGCGGAGTTCGGGGGGTTGGCCGGCATCACGCGCTGGTAGACCGGAGCGCGCGCGACCGCCAGGCCCGTTCGCCGGTCGTCAGCGGTTCAGGCCGCCGCGGCGGCCCGCTCGTTCACGCCGCTCTCGGCGATCTTGGTGAGTTCCTCGTTGGCCCTGCTCTCCTCGGCGAGGGTCTTTCTGAGCATCTTGACGACCTCGGAGTGGCCGAGCTCCTCGGCGTGGGCGATTGCCGTGCCGTAGGCGGCTATCTCGTAGTGTTCGACTCGTTGCGCGGCGCCGATCAGCGCCGCGTCGAGCGCTTCGCCCTTCTTGCCCTCTTCGATGATCGACTCGCCCTCCTTGATGAGGCCCTTCATGCCCTCGCAGGTGTGGCCGGTGACGGTGACCTTGAGGCTCTTGCCCGCCTCCTTGACCCGCTCGAGCTGCTCCTTGGTGATCTCGAGGTGCTTCTCCATCGCCTGCCTGAGCTTGGCGCTGGAGGCCGCCTTGGCCATCTTGGGGAGAGCGTCCACCAACTGCTTCTCGGCGCTGTAGAGATCCTTGAGTTCGTGCCTGAACACTTCGTCCATGTTTGTGAGCTGCATATTGCCTCCCGGTGCTGCTGGTCTACGGTGGTCTCACACCGTGTCCGGGCAGCATAGGGAGGCGGCGTGAAAAGCCGCTTCGAGACTCGTGAGTTTCAGGCGACGCGCCTGAGCGTCATCGCGTTGACTGCCACCACGATCGTCGAGAGGCTCATCAGCAACGCGCCGACGGCCGGTGACAGCAGCACCCCCGCCCAGGCGAGCGCGCCGGCGGCGAGGGGAATCGCGAGGACGTTGTAGCCGGTCGCCCACAGCAGGTTCTGGACCATCTTCGAGTAGGTCGCGCGCGAGAGCTTGAGGGCCGCCAGCACGTCGCGCGGGTCGTCGTCGACGAGCACCAGGTCCGCCGACTCGATCGCTACGTTGGTGCCGGCGCCGATCGCGATGCCGAGGTCCGCCTCGAGCAGCGCGGGAGCATCGTTGATGCCGTCACCGACGAACGCCACCGGTCCATCGCGGCGCAGCTCGCGAGCCATCGAGGCTTTGTCCTTCGGCAGCACGCGGGCGTGGTAGCGCTCGATGCCGAGCTCCTCGGCGACCGTCTTGGCCACCGCCTCGGAGTCGCCGGTGATCATCACCGGGCTCACGCCCATCGCTCTAAGGCCGCTGACGGCGGTCTTGGCGCTCTCCCGGACGCGGTCGCTGAGCGAGAACAGCGCCAGGGGACGGTCAGCGCGCAGCAGTGCGATCACGCTCTCGCCGCGCCCCTCCGCCTCTGCGAGCGCGTTCGCCAGTGCGGGCGGGTACGGCAGCCCGAGCTCGCCCGCCCACTCCGGGCGGCCAACCGCGTACGCCACGCCGTCGACCTCGCCGCGCACGCCCTTGCCGGCCTCGATCTCGAACGCCGTAGAGTCGGCGCGCGGCACGCCGACGGCCGCGGCGTGCTCGACGATGGTCTGGCCCAACGGATGCTCGCTGCGCAGCTCGAGGGCGGCAGCGATCCTGAGCGCTTCGGCCTCGGTGACGCCGGCGACGTAGACCCCCCTGACGCCGAAGATCCCCTCCGTTAGCGTGCCGGTCTTGTCGAACGCCACCGTGCGGATGTCCTTGGCGCGCTCGAACGCTTCGCGGTTGCGCACCAGGATGCCGGTGCCGGCACTCAACGCGGTCGCGTTGACGATCACCAGCGGTATTGCGAGTCCCAGAGCGTGCGGGCAGGCGATCACCAGCACCGCCACGGTGCGCGTGATCGCCGCCTGGGGATCGGGTTCCGCCAGCCACCACGCGACGAAGGTCAGGGCGGCCGCGACGATCGCGATGTAGAACAGCCAGCCGGCCGCGCGGTCGGCGAGCGCCTGGAAGCGGCTGCGCGACTGCTGGCCTTCGCGCACCAGCCGCTGGACCTGCGACAGCGTGGTGTCGTCGCCGGTGCGGGTCACTTGCACGGTCAACGCGCCTTCGCGGTTGACGCTGGCGGCCACCACCTCGGACCCCGCCTCCTTGGGCACCGGCCGCGACTCGCCGGTGAGGAACGCCTCGTTGACGGTGCTGGCGCCGCCGGTCACCACGCCGTCCGCGGGCACCTGCTCGCCGGGCCGCACCAGGATGAGGTCGCCAAGGCGCAGCGCGACGACCGACACGTCCTCGATTCGGCCGTCAGCGAGGAGGCGGTGCGCGACGCTCGGCAGCAGCTTGGTGAGCTCGTCGAGCGCCCGGGAGGCGCCGGCGACGCTCTTCAACTCGAGCCAGTGGCCGAGCAGCATGATCGCCAGCAGCGTGGCGAGTTCCCAGAAGAACGACATGCCCGGGGCCCCGAACGCCACCGCCATGCTGTAGCCGTAAGCGACCGTGATCGCGAGGCTGACGAGGGTCATCATGCCGGGCCGACGTGAGCGCAGTTCTTGCACCGCCCCGCGCAGGAAGACCAGCCCGGCGTAGAAGAACAGGATCGTCCCGAGAACCGGGTTGACCCACTCGCTGCCCGGGAACGACACGGCCTGGTATCCCAGCCAGGCCTGGATCTGCTTGCTGAAGTAGAGGACCGGAGCCGTCAGGACGAGGCTCAGCCAGAAGCGGTCCCTGAACGTCGCAGGGGAGTGGTGGGAGTGGTCGTGGTGCCCGTCGCGCTGGGCTGGCGCCGTGTGCCGCACGGGTTGGTGATGCTCGGCGTTCCGGTCGCCTTGGCCATGGCCGGAGTGGTCGTGACCCTGGCTGCTCACGTCCGAGCCCCTACGAACATGCGTCACAGTCTAGACGCGACCGTCTTTCAGATCCTGCCTGAGAGCACGTTCCCCTCCAGGGACAGGACAACCGGCCCACGGAACGCGCCCTCCCAGACGGTATGCTCGACGCGTGAGCGCATTCCAGCTGGGGCCGGTGGTATTGAGCGCACCACGCGCTTTCGCTGCCATCGGGCTGGTGGTGCTGATCCTCGGCGCCGAGTTGCTGGCGCGCCGTCGCCGCGACGGCTCGGATGCCAACTGGGCGTGGAGCGCGGCGATCGCGGTGCTGATCGGCTCGCGCCTAGGCTACGTCATCGAGAACCTGGCGCTGTTCGCGCAACAGCCGCTGGCCGTCCTACAGTTCTGGCAAGGCGGGTTCTCGCCTTGGTGGGGCATCGCCGCCGGCGCCGTGGTCGCGTTCCTGGCGCTGCGCCGTGACGCGGCCCGGCTCCGGGCGGCCGCGGCACCCGCCGCGGCCGCCCTGGCGGTGTGGCTGCTGGTGCCGGCGTTGCTGAGCCCGGCGGAGACGCAGGTACAGACGCTGCCGCAACTCACGCTGGAGCGCCTGGAGGGGGGAGAGTTGGACCTCGCATCTCTGCGGGGACAACCCGTGGTGCTGAATCTCTGGGCCACCTGGTGCCTGCCGTGCCGGCGGGAGCTGCCGATGATGGCCGCCGCGGCGCGCACCTACCCCGACGTACACTTCGTGTTCGCGGACCAGGCGGAACCGCGCGCGACCGTCACCAGTTACCTCGAGCAACAGGGCTTCGAGCTGACGGGCGTTCTGCTCGATACTCGCGGCCGCCTGGCCGACACGTTCGGCAGCGTCGGCCTGCCGACCACCCTGTTCTTCGACGCCCAGGGCAAGCACGTGCTCACTCACGTCGGCGAGATCTCGTCGGTGATGATGATCAACTACCTCGCCGACCTGCGACGCGGCCAACTGTGACGGCGTCCGTACCGCCCGCGCGCGCGCCGTCCGCGCATGCCGCGCGGTTCCGCCGCGCCGTCAGCCCAGGATGGAGCGCATGCGCTGGTAGATCAGGCGCGCCGCCCGCTCGGGACTGAGCCGGTACAGCATGTCCATCATCTTGGCGTCCCTGCCGATCAGGGCCCGGAACTTGTTTGCCTCCATCGCCTCGATGATCACGCGAGCGGCTTCGTCGGCCGGCGTCATCGGCGGCAGCTTGGCCTTGCCGCTGTCGGCCGCCCCCGTAAGACCCTTCTGATAGCCGGCGAGGCCGGAGTTGACTGCGATGTTCGTCATGATGGCGCCCGGGAAGACCACGGTCACTCTGACCTTGGTGGTGGCGAGCTCCGACCAGAGCCCCTCGGTGAGCAGCTTGACCGCGGCTTTCGAGGCGCCGTAAACGGTCTGGCCGGGCACCGGCAGGAAGCCGCCCATGCTCGAGATGTTGACGATGTGCGCCTCCGGACGCGCCAGCAGGTGCGGAAGCAGCGCCTTGGTGAGGTACAGGACGCCGCGGAAGTTGACGTCCATCACGCGCTCGATGGTGGCGAAATCGAGATCGGCCACGTTGACCATCGGCTGGATGATGCCGGCGTTGTTGATGACGCCGTCGACCGCCCCGAAGCGCTCGCTGACCCTGCCGGGCAGCGCCTCGACGGCTTCCTTGTCCGTGACGCTGAGTGCGAACGTCGCTAGCTCGGCGCCGTCCGCCGCCAGCGAGACGGTCTCCCGCAGCGATCCCTCGTTGAGGTCCACGGCCGCCACCTTCGCGCCCTTGCTCAGTAGCTGCAGGGTCAGTTGCCGCCCCATGCCGCTGCCCGCGCCGGTAACCACGATGACCTTGCCTTGAGCTCTCATGCGGCGAGTCTGGCACCGAGGAGGCTGGCGCGGAAGGACCTTTTGACCCGCCCGCGACGCTAGCCGGTGAGGGCCTCCAGAGCCTCAGCGAGCCTGTCGAAGTCCTCCAGCGCCACGTAGGCCTGCACCGACACGCGCGCGTACAGGGCGCCTCCGACCGAGGTGATGGCGACCTCGACGCCGGCGTCTCGCAGCGCAGCGCTCAGCGCGGCAGCGGCGACGTCGTCGCCGGGTCTGCCCAGCGCGAAGGTGCGCAGCGGCAGACCGTTCGAGGCGGGCGCCTCACGGCCCACTCGGACAGCGAGACGCTCGAGGCCAGCGTCGAGCAGCCTGACGTTGCGGCGCAACAGCTCGTCGAAGCTCACGCCCAGGTGCTCGGTGGGGAAAACCAGCGACGCCGGCAGCGCCAGGTACGCCGACGGGTCGCGCGTGCCCAGGTAGGTGAACGACAGCGGGTAGCCGCTGGCCGCACCGGCGCTGACCACCAGTGGCTGCACGCGGTCCCGGAAGCCGGGCGCGACCACCAGCGCGGCGGCGGTGCGCGCCGCGAACGCCCACTTGTGCAGGTTGCCGAGCCAGAAGGCGGCGCCCCGCGGCACCGGCTGTGCCACGAGACCGGGAGCGTGAGCGGCGTCGATCAGGATCGGCACGGCGTCGCCCAGCGCCGCGCAGACCTC
This sequence comes from uncultured bacterium, assembly GCA_964398985.1. Taxonomy (GTDB): domain Bacteria; phylum Deinococcota; class Deinococci; order Deinococcales; family Trueperaceae; genus CAYMRL01. The sequence goes on along the minus strand of CAYNOS010000049.1, from coordinate 5,745 downwards.
CTCGACCGGCAGCCGCAGCGCGGAGGCCGAGGTGATCTGGTCGAGGATCACCAGCTTCGTGCTGGGGTTGGTGACGGGCCGTAGGACCGCCAGCAGCGCCTCGGCCGACGGCGGCTCCAGACCCCGCGACACTGCCGGCGGCGCCAGTGGCAGCGGCACGCGCCGTGCCACGGCGCCGGTCCTCTGGCACGCCCGGGCGACGGCCGCCGTGACCCAGCCGTAGGCGTGGTCGGTGTAGACGATCTCCGAGCCAGGCTCGAGGCCGAGTGAGGCGAGCACCACCTCCACGCCCTCGGTGACGTTCTCCACGAACGCGAGACCGTCCGGTTCGGTGCCCAGGAACTCGGCGACCCGAGCGCGCACGGCGTCGATGGCCGGCGCCAGGTCGGAGCGGTAGAAGCGCTCGGGGCTGCGCTCGATGCTCTCGGCGGCCTGCCGCTGCGCTGCGAGTACCGGCAGCGGCACCGCCCCGAACGAACCGTGGTTCAGGTGAACGACCTCGGGGTCGAGGAGGAACAGATCGGGGCGCAGGCGTTCGTGCATCTGCGGCGCTAGAAGTTCTTGGTCCTGAACGCTCTCAGCCCCAGCAACGCCGGCGCCACCACCCACAGCAGCAGCGCCCCCAGCGCCAGCAACAGACCGCCGGTGGAGCCGAGGAAGTTGCGGAAGAGCGCGCCGGTGTAGCCGAGCAGCGCGGCGGTGTCGAGCTGCAGCAACACCAGGATGCGCGAGAGGTCGATCGGGTTGAACAGGCTCGCGACGATCACCGCGCGGTCGATCGGATAGGCCTGGGCGATCGCGATGAAGAACAGCACCAACCCGTCGTAAACGACGCTCAGCGCGAGCCACAGGCCCAGCGCCAGCCCCAGAGCGCGAGCCCGCTCCTCGTTGGCGATGCCGAACCAGAAGGCCAAGCCGGTGAACACCAGGCTGATCAGCGCTCCGGAGGCCAGCAGGCTGACGACCATCGGCACGTCGACGTTGCCGGTGAAGCTGTAGACGAGGTACGGGGCGCCGGTCCCGAACACGAAGGCGCCCGCCAGCGGCAGCGCCACGCCCGCGAACTGGCCCACGAACACGCTCGGCCGCGAGACCGGTTGCGTGAGGATGAGCTGCACGAAGTCGCGCGTGTAGTAGTAGTAGTTCATCCCCAGCATCAACGCGACCAGCGGGATGATCAGGAGCACCAGGTTCAGGGAGCTGAGCGCGGCCTGCACCGGTTCGTCGCCGAAGTACAGCAGGCCGGCGGTGGCGATCGCGAAGAACAACGTGTAGGCGATGAGCCAGCGGCTGCGCAGCAGGTCGAAGAACGCGTACTTCATGACCTTGAGGGAGGTGCTCACGCCCTGCCTCCCTGTACCAGCTGGAAGTCGGTCATCGGCGTCTCGCCGCTCATCAGCTTGGCGATCGCGCGCTCGAGGCGGTTCTCGCTCGTCATCGCGCGGATCGTCGCCAGCGTGCCGCGGAAGCGGACCGTGCCCTCGAGCAGGAACAGAACCTCGTCGGCGAGTTCCTCGAGCTCGCTCATCACGTGCGAGGTCAACAGCACCGTCGCGCCCTCCTCGCTCTCCTTGAGGATGCGGTCCTTGAGCCGGCTGCTGGCCACCGGGTCGAGACCGGCGCTCGGCTCGTCGAGGAGCAGCACTCGAGGGCTGAAGAGGAACGTCAGCACGGCGCTGGCCTTCTGGCGGGTACCGCCCGACAGCGCGCGCACTGGCTTGCCGAGGTGAGGCCTGAGCTCGAAGTAGTCGATGAGGTCGTCGAGGCCGCCGGGCCGCTCGCCGCGCAGGTCCTGAACCAAGGCGAAGACCTCGGAGATCTTGAGGTTGTCGGGGAAGCTCGGCTCCTGAGGCATGTAGCCGATGCGTCGCCGGGAGGCGGGGTTGTTCTTGACGTTCTCGCCGTTGATCGTGACGTGGCCGGCGTCGGGCAGCACCAGCCCGAGGATGGTCTTCATCAGCGTGGTCTTGCCGGAGGCGTTGGGCCCCACCACGGCCGTCACCTTGCCTGGTTCGAACGTGGCGGAGACGCCCTTGAGCACCTCGAGACGACCGAAGCGTTTGCTCAGCGCATCGACGACGACCATCGGATCCTCCCCATCAGCGGCCGATCGTCCTCGATGGCCTTCGGCGTGATCACCGGCAGCAGGCGCTCGGCGTAGTCCATCACCTGCGACAGCGGGCTGCGGAGCAGCACCAGCGCCTGCGGGTACCACTCGACGGTCAAAGCGAACAGCCGCACCGGCCGATAGGGTACGTCGCCGACGCCGTCGCGGTCGAGGTCGTAGCCCTCGTAGGCGTCCCAGTAGTTCTGCGTGAACGAGTTGTAGGAGCGGTTCGAGTTCGTCACGACGTCGAAGGTGTTGCCGATGAAGTTGTTGTAGCGCACCAGCGAACCCATCGAGTTGGCGAGGACCCTGAGCGCGTAGCCGTTGCGGATGAACTCGTTGTGCGACACCTCGGTGCGGCTCGAGCCGTCGAGGTAGACGCCGGCGGTGTTGTTGGCGATCAGGTTGCCGGTCACCAGCGAGTCGTTGATGTCCTTGAGCAGCAGTCCGTAGGCGGCCGCCCCCCAATTGTCGACGAACTCGTTGCCGATCATCGTGATGTTGCGGGAGTACATGACGGCTACGCCCGCCGAGTTGTCCCTGAAGACGTTGTCGGAGAACTCGTTGTCGTTGGAGAACATGAAGTGGAGCCCGTAGCGGATGTTGCCTTCGGAGAGGTTGCGCTTCACCACCGCGCCACGAGCGAACTCGAGGTAGAGACCGTCGCGGTGGCCGGTGACGACGTTGTCCTCGATGACGATGTCGTAGCCATTCCAGATGTGTATAGCGTTGCCCGAGAAGGCTTCGTTGACGGCTTCGCCCACGAGCGTGTTGCCGCGTACCTCGCAGGCGGTGGACTTCGCAAGATAGATGCCGAAGAAGGCGTTCTCGATGCGGTTGTTCTCGATGCGGCAGCCACCGATCTCGCCGACCTTGATGGCTGCCAGGTCGCGCACGTGGCTGCGGCCGGAGTCGCGGAACACGAAGCCTTCCACGACCACCCAGTTGGCTTCGATGGTCACGATGTCGTGCTGCAGTTCGCCGTCGAGTACCGGCCAGCCGCGGCCCACCAGGCTGATCGACTTGTCGATGAGCAGCGGTCCCTCGACGTAGGTGCCGGCATGCACCACCACGGTGTCGCCCGGCTGGGCGGCGGACAGCGCTGCGGTGACGGTGGCGTGCGCGCAGCCGCCGCTCTGGCAGACCTCGAGCTCGGCCGCGCTGGCGGTGGCGAGCCAGGCAGCCACCGCGACCAGCGCCAGGACGGACGCGAGGTGGCGCCCAAAGAGGAGGCGGCGACCCGGGGTGGGGCGGGTCACGGACCGCTCTGCTCCGTCGCTTGGCTATTGGTGTCGTTCATGCCGTGGCCGTGGCCGGCGAGGCGCTCGATCATGCCGGACTCGACGACCATGTCGGTGAGGTCGGCGTAGCGCACCTCGATGCCGCCGACCTGGGCGCGCACGTCCTCGAGCTCCTTGAGCGTCCGGAACGCGGTGACGTTGAGGCCCATCGGGCTGCGCAGCTGCCCGCTTCGCAGGTAGCGTGCCTCCTCGACCTTCAGCAGCTTGCTGGGGTCGTTGAAGTCGGTCACCCACAGCGAGTGGATCTGGTCTTGAGCTACCTCGCCCTCGTGCACGAAGCCCAGCATGCACTCGATCGAGTCGAACTTGTAAGCCTTGCCAGTGCTGGTGACGAGTTGGGCGGGGTAGCGCGAGTCGCTGATCAGCATCGCGCAGAAGGCGCACACGTCCTGGCCGATCACCATCGGCACCGGCTTGGGAGCCGAGCAGCCGGCAACCAGCAGTGAGATCACCAGCGCTGCGGCAGCGGCGGTGCGCAGACTAGCTGCGCGCCGCTGCCGGTTGCGGAAGAAGGTGAATGCCCACACCGCCAGGCCGAGGATGAAGCCGCCGGCGAGCGCGAAGGCGCCCCAGCCGGGCCACGCGGTGATGTAGAAGTTCATGAACACGCTGGTGCCGAGCATCGGGGGCGTGTAGCCCTCCATCGTGATCGCAGCGCGCGGGTCGACGGTGTGCCCGAACTTGTAGAGCCAGCGGTAGAAGTCGGCCATGCCGAGGACCGCGAACAGACCGAAGCCGGCCAGCCAGATGTCGAACGGGCGCTTGCGGCCGCGGATCGCGACGAACAGCCCGCCAGCGACCACCGCGACGACCAGGATGGGCAGCACCCTGAGCTCCCAGAAGTCCGCGGCGTCGAGGGTCATGAAGCCGACGTAGTGGTTGAGGCCGTTGATCAGGTCGACGCGTCCGGTGAGCTTGCTCGACCAGATCTGCATCGCGAGACCTTCCGGGTACTGCGGAGCCTCGAAGTGGTAGTGCCAGAGCGGCCACAGGAACGTTCCCAGTGGCAGCAGGGCGGCGATGGCGATGAGCCCGCGGGTGAGCCAGCCGAGACGTTTGGTCTCCCTTTGCATTGCTGACCTGCCTCCTTGGGCCAGGGCCGGCCCGGAGCGGTGCCCCGGGCCGGCGGTGGCTCTGTCGTTAGTTGCCAACGCTCCAGCTCAGGGCGATGTCGGAGTCGGCCGGGGAGACCCGGACGTAACCCTGCATCTCCTGGTGGAGAGCCGAGCAGAAGTCGGTGCAGTAGAAGGGGAACACGCCTACGGACTTCGGTTCCCACTTCACGGTCAGCGTGCGTCCCGGCATGATCAGGATGTTGGCGTCCTGCATGCCCTGGACGGCGAAGCCGTGGGGGACGTCCCAGTCCTGCTCGAGGTTGGTGACGTGCCAGTAGACGGTGTCGCCGAGTTTGATGCCTTCGACGACGTCAGGCGCGAAGTGCGAGCGGATCGAGGTCATGTAGATGTGGACGTCGTTGCCGTCGCGGACGACGCGCGTGTCGGCTTCGCTCTTGGTGGCGTGGGGGTGGCTGTTGTCAGCCAGGCTGTAGATCTGCAGGCTGTTGGGCGCCACCATCTCGGCAGCGATGCCCTGCGCGTAGTGTGGCTCGCCGATCGTCGGGAAGTCGAGCAGCATCTGCATGGTGTTGCCGCTGATGTCGATGAGCTGCGCCGAGTGGGCGAGTTCGGGGCCGGTGGGCAGGTAGCGGTCCTTGGTGATCTTGTTGAGGGCGATCACGTAGGAGTCGGAGGGGTTGACGGTGTCGCCGCCGGGGATCATCAGGTGACCGATCGAGTAGTAGGCCGGGATGCGGTCGACTACCTCGAAGTTGGAGAGCTGCCACTTGATGATCTCGGAGGTGATGAAGCACGAGGTGTAGACGTTGCCCTTGGTGTCGAACTCGTTGTGTAGCGGTCCCAGGCATGCGCGTTCGACCTGGCCGGCGACGATCGAGTCGAAGTTGAGGATCGGCACGTCGTACGAGTAGCCGTCGAAGTCTTGCGCTTCGATGGCGGCCATCATCTTGCTGAAGCTGTGGACGGCGATGGTCGCCGACAGCTTGCCGCCCGGCACGATGTACTCGCCCGTCGGGTCGACGTCGACGCCGTGTGGCGACTTGGGCGTGGGCAGGAAGTAGACGAGCCCTTCACAGTCGGCCGGGGTCAGGACGGTGGTCTCGGTGCGCCACTGGGTGGTGGCGATGCCGCTGTTGTGGTCCATGATGTTGTGCGCGTAGTTGGCGGGCATCGTCGAGTAGTTGCCTTCGGCGATGCACTGCTCGCCGCGGCGCCAGTTGACGGCCGTGACGAAGTCCTTGTCGGCCTGCGAGGCGTTGAC
>CAYNOS010000048.1:10516-16649 GCA_964398985.1 uncultured bacterium | reverse complement strand
GCTTGTTGCGCACGTGGACCTTGAGGATCTCCTCGCGCTCGCGCTGGGTCGGCAGCCCTATCGTCACCTGACGGTCGAAGCGCCCAGGGCGGAGCAGCGCGGGGTCGAGGATATCCGGCCGGTTGGTGGCCGCGATGATGATCACCGAGGTGTCCTTCTCGAAGCCGTCCATCTCGGAGAGGATCTGGTTGAGGGTCTGCTCGCGCTCGTCGTGCCCGCCGCCGATGCCGGCGCCGCGGCGCCGCCCGATCGAATCGAGCTCGTCGATGAAGATGATCGCCGGCGCGGCCTTACGGGCCTCCTCGAACAGGCTGCGAACGCGGCTGGCGCCCACCCCAACGAACATCTCCATGAACTCCGAGGCGCTGACCGTCAGGAACGGAACGCCCGCCTCGCCCGCGACGGCGCGGGCCAGGAGCGTCTTGCCGGTACCGGGTGGGCCCACCAACAGCACGCCCTTCGGGATCTCGGCGCCGATCCGCAGGTACTTCTGGGGGGTCTTCAAGAAGTCGACGACCTCGAGGAGCTCCTGCTTGGCTTCCTTGTGCCCGGCGACGTCGTTGAACGTCGTGGATACCTTGTTGTCGCGGCCGAAGGTCTTGGCGCGCGATTGGCCGAACTGCATGACCTGGTTCGGGCCGCCCTGAGCGCGCATGAACACGAACCAGAAGAAGCCGAGCAGGATCGCGATCGGCAGGATCGATCCGAGCAGGATCCCGACCCACTGCGTCGGGTTGCGGATCGTCACGTCGCTGACGCCGGAGCGCAGGTCCTCCAGCAGCGTGTCGGTCAGGATGGCCGTGGTGCGGAACGAGCGGATCGTCTGAGGCTCTCCGCTGATGGTGACCTGGCTCTCGCTGGTCAGTTCGCCGGCTATGTTGCCGGTGTTGCGGTCGACCACGACCGAGGCCACCTTGCCCTGGTCCACCAAGGAGGTGAACGTCGAGAAGGTGATCTCCCGCGCGGGACCCGTCGAATTGAACTGGTTGAAGACGAAGATCCCCAAGATGAGGAGCATCACGATCAGCCAGGGGTTGAACGACCTCTTCAACGCATGCCTCCTGCGTTTGCACTCCGCGTGCGGCGTGGCTGCTCCGGAGGCAGCAGATGCTGGGAACCAGAGCTGGGCCCGCTCGCGCGGACCGTATCAGAGGCTATCACCTGAACATGAGGCGGCGCTGTAACGCGGCCTTCAGGCGACCTTAAGACGTTCATTCCGGGCGGCCGTCACTCGAACCGGTAGCTCTTGGGCACCGTGACCAGCCCGCTCGGCGTCACCGTGAAGCCGCGAGCGCGATCGGCCGCCGGATCGACGCCGATCTCGACGCCCTCCGGCACGCTGACGTTCTTGTCGATGATCGCGTTGCGCACGACCGCGTGACGGCCGACGGTGACGTTGTCGAAGAGCACCGAGTTCTCGACCGTCGAGTACGAGTTCGCCCGCACCCGCCGGAAGGCGACCGTGCGCCTGAGCGTGGCGCCCGAGATGATCACGCCCCCCGCCACCAGCGAGTTGACCGCCTTGCCGGTGCGAGCCTCCTCCTCGTGAACGAACTTGGCCGGCGGCGAGAACTCGACCGAGGTCCTCAGCGGCCACTCGTCGTTGTAGAGATCGAACTCCGGGCGCAGGGCGACCAGGTCCATGTTGGCTTCCCAGTAGCTGTCGAGCGTGCCCACGTCGCGCCAGTAGGTGTTCGGGCCCTCCTGACCGGGGATCGGATTGCGGGCGAAGTCGTAGGCGAAGAGCCGATGCCCGTCCGCGAGCGCCTTCGGCAGCACGTCCTTGCCGAAGTCGTGCTCGGACCCCGGCCTCGCAGCATCCTCGCTGAGGAGCTGCGTCAGCTTGTCGACGTTGAACACGTAGTTCCCCATGCTGGCCAGGCAGTGAGTGGCTCTGCCAGGGATCGGCTTGGGGTCGTCGGGCTTCTCGTGGAACTCGGTGATGCGCCAGTCGGAGTCGACCTGCAGGACGCCGAAGCGCTTGCCTTCGGCCACAGGAGTCGGGTAGGCGGCGATCGTGACGTCCGCCTGGTTGTCGAGGTGGTACTGGACCATGTGGCGAATGTCCATCTTGTAGATGTGATCGCCACTGAAGACCGCCACCAGGTCCGCGCGCTGGTTCTCGATCAGATGCAGGTTCTGGTAGATGGCGTCGGCAGTGCCGCGGTACCACTCGGCGCCGAGCTCCTCGTAGAGGTACATCTGCGCCGGGGCCAACGTGATGAAGTAGTCCGACAAGAAGGTGCCGAAGCGCCAGTTGCGTTGGATGTGCTCGGTCAATGACTGCGCCTTGAACTGCGTCAACACGAAGATGCCGAAGATCTCCGAGTTGATCATGTTGTTGAGCGCGAAATCGATGATGCGGTACTTGCTGCCGAAAGGCACGGCTGGCTTGGTGCGCTTCCAGGTCAGAGGGTGCAGGCGAGAACCCTTCCCCCCAGCCAGGACCATCCCGACCACGCGCGTCTTGCTTGCCATGTGGGCCCATAGTAGCTTGCAGCCGTGAGCGCGCCCAGCCTCTACGACTACCCGGTAGCCAGCCTGCCGCTGCCGGCCTCGGTGCCGGCATACCGGCGGGCGCAACTGGCCGAGTGGCTCTACCGCCGCCCGGTCGCGTCGTTCGCGGAGATGACCGACCTGCCAGCCTCCCTGCGCTCCGAGCTGGCCGCCGCTCACACCCTCGAGCCGTTCACCGAGGTCAAGCGCTTCCCATCGCGCGACGGTTCGGTGCGCTACCTGTTCACGCTGGCAGACGGCCGCCGGACCGAAGCCGTCTACATGCCCTATCTGAGCCGACGGACGGTGTGCTTGTCGTCGATGGTCGGCTGCCCGGCAGGCTGCGCGTTCTGCGCCACCGGCGCCCTGGGCTTCGGACGCAACCTGACGCGCGGTGAGATCGTCGCGCAGTTGACTGCGGTCGCCAGGCTGGAAGGCGTCGAGACCGCTTCCATCCGCAACGTGGTGTTGATGGGCATGGGCGAGGCGCTCTTGAACTACGACGCCGCGCTCGGGGCGATCCACAACTTCGTGGACCCCGCCGCCCTGGCCCTGTCGCCGCGCCGCATCACGCTGTCGACCGTCGGTCTACCGGCCAAGATCAGGCGCCTGGCCGAGGAGGGTCTACCGTTGGTGCTGGCCGTCAGCCTGCACGCGCCCGACGAGGAGACGCGCCGCCGCATCGTGCCCACGGCTCACGCTCACAAGATCGACGACATCGTGGACGCGCTGCGCTTCTGGCAGGAGCGCGTGGGGCGGCGCGTGACGATCGAGTACACGCTGCTGCGCGGGGTCAACGATCACGCTTGGCAAGCGAGGCAGCTGGCCGATCGGCTGCGCGGACTGAACGCTCACGTGAACCTGATTCCGTTCAATCCGTGGCCGGACTCGGGATTCAAGGACAGCACCAAGGACGCACAGCAGGCGTTCAAGACCGTCCTCGAAGGCCGCGGAGTCAGCGTCTCGGTGAGGTTCAGCCGCGGGCGCGACGCCGGCGGCGCCTGCGGGCAACTGGCGCTCGCCGAAGGTGGCGGTACGGCGGCATCCGTGCCGTCACAGACGCTTTTCTAGCGCGCAGACCCCGTGTGGCATTTCACATGTGTGGGCTCCAGGGTGGGCAATACTTGCCGGCGAAACTCGCGATTCGCACGCTGAGAACGGCCGAGTCATGGGTTGACTGGGAGGCTGGCATGATCAGTTCAACGCGCAGGGCCAAGTCCGCCGCGGCCGGCTTGCTGCTGGCCGTCGCGCTTCTGCTTGGATCTGTGGCGGCGCAGCCGTCGATCAGCGAACTGCGCTCCGAGGTCGAGACCGATCCCGGCAACGTCGCTTCGTGGGTGGCTCTGGGCAACGCGTACTTCAACGCCGGGCAGTTCGACCTCGCCAAAGGCGCCTTCCTCGAGGCCATCGCCCTCGACTACACGTCAGGCGATGCGCACTACGGCTTGGGCCTGGCCGAGTTCTCGCGCGGCGACTACCAAGCAGCCCTGTTCGAGTTCAGCGAGGTCACCAGGCTCCACAGCGAGCGTTTCGACGGCCACTTCAACCGTGCGGTGACGCTGGCCCGCCTGCGTCGCGCGCAGGATGCGGCCTCCGCCTTCCGCAGCGCACTGCAGGAGGCAGACCCTGAGGCCACGCTGACCGACCGCGTGCAGGCGCAGCTGGGGCTCGCCGGCCAACTCGAGATCACCGGCGATTACGCCGGCGCCGCCGCGGCTTACGAGGCGGCTCTCCAGTTCGAGCCCGGCAACTCCGACTACATCCTGCGGCGCGGCGCGGCGCTGCAGAACGCCGGCGAAGGGCTCGTCGCCCTGCCGGAACTTACCGACCTCGAGACCCGCACCAGCGACTACCGCGTCAGCGCACTCATCGCCGACATCTACGTCGGTCAAGGGCAGATCGACTACGCCATCTGGTCGCTGCAGCGGGCCCTCGAGAAGGCCGAAGCGGCCGGCGACGGCCCGGCCCAGGCCAGCACCCTCGTCAAGCTCGGCGCCTTGCAGCGCAGCCTCGGCCGCGACGCCGACGCGGCGGCTTCGTACGAAGCCGCCGTGGCGGTTCACCCGGGTTCGTGGGAAGCGCAGTACAACCTCGGCGTCAGTTACCTCGAGAGCGGCCAACCCCGCGCGGCGTTGCCGGCCCTGACCACCGCGTTGAGGCTCGACCCTCAGCGCGGCGAGATCTACTTCGCGCTCGCCACCGCCCACGATCAGCTCGGGCAGAGCGCCGACGCGCTCAGCAACGCCCGCGAGGCCTTGAACCGCCTCAGCGACCCCGAGGTGCTGACCGCGGTGCGCTTCATCGCCGGACGCTCCCTGTACCGCATGGGTGATTACGCCGCGGCCAACGAGCAGCTCCGCAGCGTGCTGCAGAGCCGTCCGAACGACGCGCAGGTGCAGCTGTGGACCGGCCTCAGCGCCTACCAACTCAGCGACTACCCGAGCGCCATCGGCAACTTCGAGCGCGCCGTGCAACTGAACCCGAATAGCATCGAAGCGCGCGTCAACCTCGGCGCCGGCTACCTGGCTGCCCAGCGGTACCAGGAGGCGGAGGGGGTGTACCAGCTGCTCGTGGAGCAGAACCCGCGTGACTCCGAGTCGTTCTACAACCTCGGTTGGGCGCTGTTCTCGCAGAACCGCCGCTCGGCCGCCCGCGATGCCTGGGTCGCGTCCTGCGAGCAGGGTTACCAAGCAGCCTGCTCCGCGATCACCAGCTACCTCTAAGCGCTTGGCCTCGACTCTGCCGTTCGCTGTGAACGAGCCTTTGTATGATGGGGAACATGGATTGGCTTCGTCGCAACTGGCCTGACCTGCTGATCGGGATCGCGCTGGTCGCCGTGATCGCGGGGATCATCGCAACCCTGATCTCGGGAGGCTCGTTCTTCCCGATAGGCCAGGGGAACCGCACCACGACAACGCCCAGCGGCAGCCAACCGGCCGTCAGCGCGCCCGCAACCACGACCTCGCCTGCCACCGCTCCTGGAGCGACCGCTCCTGGAGCGACCGGCACCTCCGGCACCGCAGCGACCGCTCCGGGAGCGACCGCTCCTGGAGCGACCGGCACGGAGGCCAGCGCCACGGTCACACCGCCGCCTGCCGAGACCGGCGGCAGCAGCATCTCGGTGCTGCCGCCCCCCGGCTCCTCCAGCTCGACTGCGGGCACCTCCGGCTCCGGAACGACACCCGCCTCGACACCGGCCACGACACCGCAGGTTGCGTCGTCGGCGAGCCAAGTGACGAGCACCCCGACGGCTACCACCGCTCCCGCCAGCAGCGGGGCGGCCGCCACCGCCAGTCCCACCGCGTCGACGTTGCCAACGGCTCCCTACCGCGTCTCGGTGGGGGCGTTCGGCAGCATCGAGAACGCCAACCGCCAAGCCGACGCCTTCAGGGCCGCCGGGTACCCCGTGTTCCTCGGCACCCAAGGCAGCCTGAACCTGGTGCTGGTCGGTCCTTACGACACCGAGGCCGAGGCTCGCAGCGTCGCCGATCGCATCCGCAGCGACTCCTCGCTGAACGTCACCGACCCGACCGTCTACCTGCTGGAAGACGCCGAGGCCGATGCTGCCCAGACCGCGAGCACAGCGCCGCCGACGACTTCCTCCGCAGCCAGCCCGGCGCCTACGGCCCAGCCGGCG
>CAYNOS010000048.1:0-10416 GCA_964398985.1 uncultured bacterium | reverse complement strand
CCCAGCCGGCGGCCACGCCGACGGCGTCGTCGACGACGGCGGCGACGGCAGCGACCGCCACCGGCCGCTACCTGCAGGTCGGTGCGTACGGCAGTCGCGAGAGCTCACTGCCGCAGCGCGACCGCGTCGAGGCGTTGGGCTTCGTGGTAAGCGAGCGCGAAGAGAGCGGCCTCATCAAGCTGCTCATCGGGCCCTTCGACGCCGGCGCGCTGGCTGCGGCGCAGGCGCGACTGGAAGCGGCGGGAGTCGAGAGCTTCGCTCGCTGATGCCTAAAGGCATCCCGTCGGCCACCGTGAGCCGGCTGGTCACGTACCTGAGGATCCTCGCCCAGCTCAAGCAGACGGGCATCAACCGCACGTCGTCGGAGCACCTCGCCGCTGAAGGCCAGGTGTCGGCGTTCCAGGTGCGCAAGGACCTCGCCTACTTCGGCACGTTCGGCACCCGCGGCAGCGGCTACGAGGTCGCCGGACTGCTGAAGGAACTGCGCGGCATCCTGGGGCTCGACCGGCGGTGGAACGTGGCGATCGTTGGCATGGGCCGCCTCGGTCAGGCCCTGGCCGACTACCCGCAGTTCGGTGACTACGGGTTCGAGCTGGTCGCCGGCTTCGACGTCGACGCCGCCAAGGTCGGCGGTGTCAGCGGCGCGCTCGCCATCCACCACCTCGACGACCTGCCGCGACTCGCCTCCGAGCTCGAGGTCGACATGGCGTTCCTGACGGTGCCGGCCGCCGCCGCGCAAGCGGCCGCCGACGCGATCGTGGCGGCGGGGATCGGCGGCATCCTCAACTTCGTACCGCAGGTCATCAACGTGCCCGCGCAGGTGCGCATCGAGACGGCGGACTTCCTCGCGGGCATGAAGCGCCTCGCGTACTTCCTCAAGCACGGCTAGGCCGGCGGCCTGCACGCGGGGCGCACGTATACTCGACGCTGTGTTCGAGCTGATCGGTGACGAGCTGGCGGAGTTCGAGCGCGCCATCAGGGCGCAGGTGCGCTCCGACGTCGCCTTCATCGAAGCGATCGGCGGGGATCTGGTGGCGGCCGGCGGCAAGCGGCTGAGGCCCAGCCTGGCGTTCCTGACCCGCGCGCTGCTCGGCGCCGAGCGCGAGAGCGCGATGAGCGTGGCGCTGGCGGTCGAGTTGCTCCACTCAGCATCACTCCTGCATGACGACCTGATCGACGACGCCGACTCGCGTCGTGGCGCCGAGGCCGCCTTCAGACGCTACGGCAGCGTCGTCAGCGTGATGTCAGGCGATTTCCTCCTCGCGCGCGTGCTGTCGATCCTCGCGAACACCGGACACGCGGGCTTCACCGGCTTGATGGCCCAGACCGCGGCAGCGGTCTGCGAGGGCGAGGTGCTGCAGTTCCAGAGCGCCAGTCTGCAGGACCGCAGCGTCGCGGGTTACTTCCGGATCGTCGACGGCAAGACCGGCGCGCTGTTCGTCGCCGCGACCGTCGGGGTCGGCATGCTGGCCGGCGTCGACGCGGCCAAGCTGGAGGCTCTGCGGGCGTTCGCGGTGGCTTACGGTCGCGCCTTCCAACTGCGCGACGACGTCCTCGACTTGCTCGGCGACCCTGCGACGCTCGGCAAGCCGGTCGGTGGCGACCTCAGGGAGGGAAAGGCCACCTATCCGGTCCTGCTGCTGCTCGAAGACGGGATCGACGAGCCGCGAGCCATCCTCGACCGTCACGCCGCCGACCCCGGCGACCTGGAGCGCGTAGTCGGCCTCGTGAGGAGACACGGCGCCGACCGGCGCTCGCTCGAGAGGATCGACGCCGAGGCCGCGCTGGCCGTGCAGGCGCTGGCTGCGTTCCCGCCGTCGGCCGCCCGAGACGCGTTGACGGCTCTGGTCGTCAGCGAGCCGGTCCGGGTCTCATGAGCGCCGCGCTACACTCGTGAGGATGGCTGAGATAGACGACGCTCGACTGATCGAGTTCTTCCGCGAACATCCGGAAAGACCCTGGCACATACAAGAGATCCAACGGCGGCTCAAGCTCGAGGATCGCTCCGCGCTGCGCACCGCGCTCAGCGACCTGGTGCACGGCGGTCAACTGGTCAAGACCAGGCGCCGCACCTACGGGCTCGCCCGCGAGATGAACCTCGTCCTCGGCACGCTGCAGGTGACCTCGGGCGGTTACGGCTTCGTGATACCCGACGGTGGCGGCAAGGACCTGTTCGTGCCCGCCGACAGGCTCGCCGGCGCCTGGGACACCGACCGCGTGCTGGCGAGGCCGAGCCCACCGCGCGCCGATGACGACCGGCCCAGCGGCGAGATCGTGAGGATCGTCGAGCGCGGCACGGAGCTGCTGGTGGGCACGCTCGAGTACGCCAAGGGCTACGCGATCTTGCGCCCCGACTCCGTGCGGGTGCAGACGCGCGTGCTGCTGACGCCCGAGTCGGTCGGCAAGTACGAGGGCGGCTCGCGCATCGTCGTCCAGATGGTGTGGCCGGAGGACTCCGGGGAGCGCGAACCGTTCGGGAAGGTCGTCGAATACCTCGGCACGTCCGACGATCCTGAGGTCGAGACGCGAGCGGTGATCGTCAAGTACGCGCTCAAGGCGGAGTACGACGGCGCCACCGTCGCTGAGGCCACGGCCGTGCCGGAACACGTGACCCGCGAGATGATGGAGGGGCGCACCGATTACCGCAAGGTGCCGACCTTCACGATCGACGGCGAGGACGCGAAGGACTTCGACGATGCGATCTCGGTCGAGCGTCTCGACGCCTCCAAGGACGGTCTGCTGCGCGTGGGCGTGCACATCGCCGACGTCAGCTACTACGTCGCCGAAGGCACCAACCTCGACAAGGAAGCCGGCCAGCGCGCCACCAGCGTCTACCTGCCGGGGCGCGTGCTGCCGATGCTGCCCGAAGAGCTCTCCAACGGCATCTGTTCCTTGGTCGAAGGCCAACCGCGGCTGGCGCTATCGGCCTTCATCGACGTCGAACGCAGTGGCGAGGTCAAGGCGTTCCGGTTCAAGGAGACCGTCATCCAGTCCGATGCCAGGCTCACCTACCGGCAGGTGCAGGACTTCGCCGAAGGTGCGCGCCTGCCCGCCGGGAAGCTGAAGCTCGAACGGGACATCAAGGTGCTCCTCAACCTCAGCCAGGAGCTGCGCAAGCGGCGGATCGGTGCCGGGGCGCTGGACTTCGACTTCACCGAGGCCAAGGTCGACGTCGACGAAGCCGGCACGCTTCACGTCACGCCGGTGAAGAGCAACGCCGCGAGACAGCTCATCGAGGAGCTGATGCTGCTGGCCAACCGCAAGGTTGCAGAGGAGCTCAGCCGCCGAGACGTCCCGGCGCTCTACCGCGTCCACGAGGATCCCAGCGAGGAGAAGATCCAAGCGCTCCAGAAGGCGCTCGCGAAACTCGGTTACACCCTCGATCTCGAGCAGGCGAAGCCGCAGGACCTTCAGAAGATCCTCAAGCAGGCCGCCGGCAAGCCCGAGGCTCAGCTGGTCAACACGCTGCTGCTCAGGAGCCTCAAGCAGGCGCGCTACAGCGCTGACAACCTCGGTCACTTCGGCTTGGCGTTCGAGGACTACCTGCACTTCACCAGCCCGATCCGCCGCTACCCTGACCTGGTCGTCCACCGGGTGGTGCGCGCGCTGCTGCAGCATCGGCTCTCGCCGACGCTCAAGCAGCGGCTCAAGACCGACTTCCCGCAGCTCGCCGAGCACGCCAGCGAACGCGAGCGCGTGGCCGAGCAGGCCGAACGCGACCTGACCAAGTACTTCCACGCCCGCTGGGCACAAGACCACATCGGCGAGACGTTCGCGGGCATCGTCGTCGGCGTCACCAACTTCGGTCTCTTCGTGGCGCTCCCCAACGCCGTCGAGGGCCTGGTTCACGTCAGCCACCTGGCCGACGACTACTACATCTACCTCGAGGACTCGCTGATGCTGATGGGCAAGCACAAGCGCCGCCGGTTCCGTCTAGGCGACCGCATCGAGGTGAGGGTCCTTGCCGCCAACCCGACGCAGCGGCAGATCGACTTGCTGCCCGCCGACATGCCGCTGCCCGAAGCCGATGCCGAAGAGGTCGCGCTCGAGACCAAGCCGCCAGCCAAGCTCAAGACGCCGCTGTTGGCAGGGGTGGACGCCGACGCCTTGCTGGGTCGCCGTTCGCGCGCCAGCGCCGCTCACAAGCAGGTCGGCAAGCCTGCCGAACGCAAACCTGCCGAACGCAAACCCGACGAGCGCAAGCCGGCTGAGCCGAAGCCCACCGAGCGCAAGCCGGCCGAGCGGAAGCCCGCCGACCGCAAGCGGGCCGAGCGGAAGCCCGCCGCGGTGAAGCCTGCCGCGCCGAGACCGGCCCAGCCTCAGGCCGCACCGGTGACTCCGCCGACGGTCGAGCCGGCGTCCAAGCCGCGCAAGCGGCGTCGCAAGCTGGTGTTCGGCTGAGTCGGGGCGCGCTCCGCGGATGCGCCCTCTGCCTCTGGTAGACTCCGGCACGAACTGGGAGGCACGACATGGCAGTTGAGTTCAGGTACCCGCTGACACGTGTGTGCCTACGTTCTGGCGCCCTGACACTGCCGCTCGCGATGACCGGCCTGTTCCCGGCCGAAGGCGAGATCACCGCGATCGACACCAAGCGCGATCTCGAGTTCACCCTCGAGGTCACCGGCCCTCGCAGCGTGGCCGGCTTCGGCGAGATGTTCCGTCATTACCGCCTCGACGTCAACGACGAGCTGTTGCTGCGCAAGCTTGAGGACGGTCGCTTCGCGGTGACTGCCACCGCCAAGCCTCGTCGCGCCGACTACTCGAGCGCGGAGTCGCTCGCGATCCTGTTCGACGAGCTGGCCGAATCAGGCATCGCCGCCACCGAGGCCGAGATCCGTGCCCTTTACCCGGACGTGCCGGGCGGCGTGAACCTGACCGCAGCGCTGGCTGAGGACGGACG
The DNA here is from genome assembly GCA_964398985.1 of uncultured bacterium. Classification (GTDB taxonomy): domain Bacteria; phylum Deinococcota; class Deinococci; order Deinococcales; family Trueperaceae; genus CAYMRL01. Next base: position 5,516 of record CAYNOS010000048.1, on the reverse strand, counting down.
CTTCATGCAACGCGAAGGCCGCTGGCAGAGCGCCGTCGCGGCCGAGATGGCGGCGGGCGGGCAGCGCCGCGCCGAGGAGTTCTTGGCGGCCAAGGAGCGCGAGGAGAGCGAAGCGCGTGCGCTGCAGCGCGCTGCGGCAGGTGACGAGGCCGAGATCCAGGTGGTCATGGCGTCAGCCCGGGATGAGCCCCACGAGGCTCGCGCGGGCGCCCAGAGCTCGCTGTGGGCGGCGCCCGGGGCGGCCGCGTCCGACGGGGCCGGGAGCGCGGCTGGCGGCACGGGTTCCGGAGGTGCTCAGGCACCGACGCAAGCACCCGCTCACGGTGTCTTCGAGCGGCGAACGCCGCTGACCGCTCGCCACCGCGACGTCACGCCGACGACCGAGGGCTTCGTCGACGACCTCGACGACGAACGCTCCCGCGAATCGCTCGAGTTGGTGAGTCGCTTACGTGCGCTGCTGACGCCGGTGGGCTTTCGCATCGAACCCACCGGCCGCTACCAACTGACCCTGCATGCCGAGATGGGGCGTCGCGGCTACCGCGCGTTGGTGCAGCTGCTGAGCACCAACCTGCGGCTCGATTGGGCCGACTTGCTGGCGCGCAGGCGCAGCCTCGGCGTGCGCTACATCGCCGTCGTGGGCGATTCCCGCGACCTGATCAGACTCAGCAGCCCCGCCGAGGTGGCGCGCGCCACGCTCTGGAGCTGGGCCGGGCTCGAACGCCTGGCGGCACTCAACCGCACCGTTCCGATCAGCCCCTTCGACCTGCTCTCGCACTTCGAGGAGAACGGCCTGTTCGAGGTGGGCCTCACGCGCTTCGAAGCCGCGGTGGGCGCCCGAGTCGCGGAGCGCGGCATGTTCTCGGAGGTGCTGCTGCGTCTGGCGCAGCTCAAGGCTCCGGTCGTGTTCCTACTGGAGGAGCTCGCCGGCGAGCTGAACATGAGCCGCGAGCAGGTGCTGCGGATACTCGAACGCCTGTCGGAGCCGCCGTTCGATCTCGTCGAACGGGTCGAACAGGGAGAGTTCGTGCTGCGGCAGAGCGCCACCGACGCGCTCGAGGCGCTGGCCGGCTACGCCACCTCGCTGCGAAGCCGCGTGCCCGCGCGCCAGCGCGAGCGCCTGACCGCAGTCTCCGAGCCGGACCTGCTGACGCCCAACGACATCCAGGCCTGAGAGCCGGCGGCTAGACCGCTGCCGCGGCGAGGTCCTGCAAGGCCGTCACGCTGCGCCTGCCGCTGGCGGCGGCCTCGATGGCGCGTACCGTCCACTGCGCTGCCTCGCGCGTGCTCACGTACGGCACGCCGTTCTCCAGCGCCCGCCTCAGCTCGGGGGTGTGCGCCACATCGATCAAGAGGTCGTAGTCCTGCCCGCCTACCGCGTCTGACACGGAGCCCGGCGACTCGCCTGCCGCTTCGGGACGCCGGCGCAGTTCCACGCTGAAGCCGAGCTGCAGCAAGTAGGCAGCCTCGCGCTCGATTCCTTCGCCGATCAACAGCGCGCGCCCACCGGTCGGCAGGTGCGAGCCGGCCCCCACGGCCGCCTTGTGGTAGGCCAGGTACGGATCTGCGTCGATGCCCATGCTCTCGCCGGTCGAGCGCATCTCAGGCCCCAGAACCGGCAAGACGCCGCGGAACTTCAGGAACGGCAGCACCGCCTCCTTGACGCTGTAGACGTCCGGCCGGATGGCCTTCTCGAAGCCCAGTTCGGCGAGGGTGCGTCCGGCGCTGATGAGCGCGGCGTACTTGGCGAGCGGCCTGCCGATCGCCTTCGAGAGGTACGGGACCGTGCGGCTGGCGCGAGGGTTGGCTTCGATCACGTAGACCGCGTCCCCCAGGATCACGAACTGCACGTTGAGCAGTCCTCTGACGCCGATCGCCTGAGCGAGGGCGATGGTGTGCGCTTCGATCTGGGCGACGTGCTCCTCTCTCAGGTTGAGCGGTGGCGTGATGCAGGCGCTGTCACCCGAGTGCACCCCGGCCGCCTCGATGTGCTCCATGATCCCCGCGACGACCGTGGTTTCGCCGTCCGACAACGCGTCGACATCGACCTCGACCGCCCCAGCCAGGTATTCGTCGATGAGGATGCTCGGCTCGCCCGGCAACTCGGCGTAGACGTCCGCCAGGTAGGTCGCGAGCTCGCCGGCGCTCCTTACGACCTGCATCGCGCGGCCGCCGAGCACGTAGCTGGGACGCACCATCACCGGGTAGCCGATCGCGGCTGCCAGGGCCTCCGCTGCGTCGGGGGTGGCGGCCACCCCGCCGCGCGGCTGGGGAATCCCGAGGCGCTGGCACAGTGCGTGGAAGCTGTCGCGGTCCTCGGCGGCGTGGATGGCCGCGGCCGGGGTGCCCCAGATGGGGACGCTGGCGTCCTCGAGGGCGCGCGCGAGCTTCAGGGGCGTCTGGCCGCCGAGCTGCACGATGACGCCGTCGGGCTGTTCGTGCTGAACGACGTTCAGCACGTCCTCGAAGGTAAGCGGCTCGAAGTAGAGGCGGTCGGCGGTGTCGTAATCGGTGCTGACCGTCTCGGGGTTGGAGTTGATCATGATCGTCTCGAAGCCCGCATCGCGCAGCGCCCACACGGCGTGGACGGTGGCGTAGTCGAACTCGACGCCCTGGCCGATGCGGTTGGGTCCCGAGCCGAGGATCACCACCTTGCGCTTGTCGGTCGGCAGCACCTCGTCCTCCCACTCGTAGGTCGAGTAGAAGTACGGCGTGTAGGCCTCGAACTCGGCAGCGCAGGTGTCGACGGTCTTGAACACCGGAGCACCGTCTTTGGCGAGGCGCCAGCGCCGGGTGTCGGCGGTGGCGGTGCCGGTGAGGGCGGCGATGTCGCCGTCGGAGAAGCCGAGACGCTTGACCTCACGCCACCGCTCCCAACTCCAGCCTTGCGGGTCGCCGGCGGCCCTGATCTCGGCCTCGGCGGCGACGATCTCCGCGAGCTGCGAGAGAAACCACGGGTCGATGCCGGTGCGTTGATGCAGAACCTGCACCGTCAAGCCGCGCCTGAGGAGCTCGATGACCGCACCGAGGCGCTTGGGGTTGGGGCGCAGCAGCGCGTCGAGCACCTCGGCGCTGAGACCTGAAGTCTGGCTGCGCACGTCGAGCTCCAGCGAGCGCAGCGCCTTGAGCAGCGACTCCTTGAAGGTGCGGCCGATCGCCATCACCTCGCCGACGCTGCGCATCTGCGTGCCGAGATCGTCGGGCGAGCCGGGGAACTTCTCGAACGCGAAGCGCGGGAACTTGGTGACCACGTAGTCGATGGTCGGCTCGAACGCCGCCTTGGTCTCCTTGGTGATGTCGTTCGGTAGCTCGTCGAGGTGGTAGCCGACGGCCAGCAGCGCGGCGATCTTGGCGATCGGGTAGCCGGTCGCCTTGGACGCCAGCGCCGAGGAACGCGAGACCCGCGGGTTCATCTCGATGACGATCACGTCGCCGTCGTCTGGGTTGACCGCGAACTGGATGTTGGAGCCGCCGGTGTCGACGCCGATCTCACGGATGATCGCGATCGAGTAGTCGCGCAGCCGCTGGTACTCCTTGTCGGACAGGGTCTGTGCCGGGGCCACGGTGATGCTGTCGCCGGTGTGCACGCCCATCGGGTCGAAGTTCTCGATCGAGCAGATGATGACCACGGTGTCGTTGTGGTCGCGCATCACCTCGAGCTCGTACTCCTTCCAGCCGAGCACCGACTGCTCGACCAGCACGCTGCCGACCGGGGAATCGTGAAGGCCCTGCCTGACGATCTGCTCGAACTCGGCCTCGTCGCGCGCGATGCCACCGCCGGTGCCGCCGAGCGTGAAGCTCGGCCTGATGATCGCTGGATAGCCGATGGAGGCCACGAACGCCTTCGCTTCCGACAGGCTCGTGACCATCTTGCCGGCGGGGGTCTTGACGCCGATCTTGGCCATCGCCTGCTGGAAGCGTTCGCGGTCCTCGCCCTTCTGGATCGCGTCGTAGTTGGCGCCGATCAGCTCGACGCCGTAGCGCTTCAGGACCCCCGACTCGTGCAGCTTCGAGGCGAGGTTGAGAGCGGTCTGACCGCCGAGGGTCGGCAGCAGCGCCTGCGGCCGCTCGGCGGCGATGACCAGCTCCACGTACTCGGGTGTCAGCGGCTCGACGTAGGTGCGGTCTGCCACGCCCGGGTCGGTCATGATCGTGGCCGGGTTGGAGTTGATCAGCACGACCTCGTAGCCCGCCGCCCGGAGCGCCTTGCAGGCCTGGGTGCCGGAGTAGTCGAACTCGGCGGCCTGACCGATGACGATGGGTCCCGAGCCGAGGATGAGGATCTTGTGGATGTCGTCGCGTCTCGGCATCAATATCCGGCGGAGTGTATCACCTGGCCCTGAGAGGCCTGCGGCAGTGGCTTCGTGCCCTGTGACGCAAGCCATCGGGCGAGAGTCTTCTCGGCGAACGTCTGGCTCCGGCCGGGGCGTGCCGCTGCCGCCTGGACCTGGGTCGCAGCCGAGGCTCGGGAGGGCCGCTGCGGCGTTCACGAGCAAGCTGGCAGGCATGAGACGGTCATCGGAACCCGGTCGCCCCCGGTCAGCCGGCCTGGTCGGCATCACCGTTGCTGCCTTCATGGCGGAGCACCGTGCCGGCACCTTGCGCGAAGGGCCGCGCGCCGAGCTGGTCGGCGGCCGCATAGAGATCCCGGAGCGGCCGGCGGCGCCTCAGGCCGCCGCCATCCTCGCCTTGGAGGACCGTTTCCGGAAGCTATCCCTGGAAGAGGAGGGCGTGCTGGTGAAGCGGTCGCCGCCTCTGCGCCTCGGTCCTACCGACCTCTTGCGCCCCGATCTCGCGCTGCTGATCGACGCGGAGGTCGGGTGGGCGGCTGGCGGTGGGCGCCGTCACGACCCTCACGGCAACGGCAAGCGCGCCGTCGCTCCTGGCGTGGGCGGCTCCTACGACCCGGCCGCGGCTCTGCTGGTGGTCGAGGTGTCGCGCGGCCGCGTCACCGCGGAGCGCAGGTCTCCTCGCTACGCCGCTGCCGGGGTGCAGGAGCTGTGGCTCATCGACCTCAAGAACGGCTGGATCGAGGCGCTGCGCGCACCCTCGAAGGGCGCCTACCGCTCGCGCACGCTCTGGTACCCGGGTGAGAAGGTGCCGGTGGTCTCGCTCGCGGGAGTGATGGTCGAGGCGCTGGCGCCGCCCTGAGCCGGCCGTCGTCCCCGTGGTTCAGTCGATCTCGACGGGCTCAGCGGCCGGGTAGCTGCCGAGCAGCTTCACGTACGCCGCCTTGCGCATCAGGCCCGTCAGCGCGGCAGCCACGTTGGCGTCGTCGAGGTGTCCCTCGATGTCGAGGTAGAAGAGGTAGCTCCACGGCTTGTCGCGGCGTGGGCGGGACTCGAGCTTCGTCATGTTGATGTCGTGCTGCGGCAGGAGCTCGAGGCAAGCCACCAGATCGCCAGGACGGTGCCTGGTGGCCAGCACCAGGCTCGTCTTGTTGCGGCCGCTCGCGTGCCTCTTGGCCTCCTCGGTGCCGAGCACGAAGAAGCGCGTGTAGTTGAAGCTGAGGTCCTCGA
>CAYNOS010000047.1:0-16716 GCA_964398985.1 uncultured bacterium | reverse complement strand
GAGCGTCCGCTTTACACGCGGAGGGTCGGCGGTTCGAATCCGTCATCGCCCACCACCGACACCCGAACCAGCGCCCGCTACTCGACGATCGGCCAGTAGATCACGGTCTCGAGTTCCTCGTCCGGCACGACACCGGGCTCGTTGTGGTACTCCTCCCACATCTCGTGCTGCGACAGCTGCAACCCCATCTCGGCCGCTCGTGACATCAGCGATTCGTAGGCGGCCGGCAGCTCGGTGTAGGGACCGAAGTGAATGGCCGTGACGACCTTGGTGGCCGGCAGCGTGAACAGTTCGACGCCTTCGGCCGCCGCGAAGCGGTCATCGACCACGAACCCCGCAGCCACGTCGAACTCCTGACCAGACATCGTGTAGTGAGACACGGCCGGACCCCTGATCTGCAGCCCGTGACGTCCCGCGAACTCGAACACCGCCCCGAACGCATTGCCTATCTGGTCAGGGATCTTGGTCGGGTCGGCCCGGAAGCGGTGTACCGCCAACATGCGCTCCGGCAACTCCTTGACCTCTAGCTCGCGCGCAGAACCACTCCGAACTTGCACGGTGCTCATACGCCCTCCAATCGCTCCGCTCGACCCTATTCCCACTCCTCGGTCCGCAGCTAGAGGCAAGCGTCCTTGCGGCACGCTGATGAGCACGCGAGTGGACATCGCGTCCGCCTCATCGCCCACCACCCGTAGGTCGGCCGCTCAGCCGCCGCGCACCTCGAACGACAACAGGAACGCAGGCAGCTCCTCGCCAGGGTGGTCGATGTGGTTGAGCATCGGCAACTGCAGGTAGGTCGCGTTGGCGTCGGGCGTCGTTGGGCCTCCGGGCGACGTGACCTCACCCTGGTAGATCGACGGGTAGATGCCGATGTAGTGCATGCCGATCCTGCCCGGAGCCTTGAGGTGGATGGTCACGTCGCCTTGGCTGTTGAATCCGCAGCCGTACCCCAAGAAGCCGTTGTCCATCAACACCGTGTAGATGTTGGCGGTCTCCGTCCAGCCGACGCCCTTGATCGTGATCGTGATGTCACCGCCCGGCTCCACGACCTGCGGCTCGATGAGAGCGACACTGGGCGTAATCACGTACGTGACCGACTGGGACGCTGCCCCTGACACGGCGCGCAGCGTGTGCGATCCGCCGAGGTCATCCGGGGTCTCCAGCGTCAACGAGAACGTCCCCTCGCCGGTGGTGGTCACCTCCGCCAAGGTCCGCTCGACCTCCTGCCAACCCGCGCCACTGATGCGATTGCCCGTCACGCTGCTCCACAGCAGTTCGACCTTGGCTGCTGCCGGGTAACCACTCCCGCTCACGACGATCGGGCTGCCCACCGTTCCAGAACCGTGGTCGATGCTGAGGGCCGGCCCGGACGGCGAGTCCGAGGAGACCGCCGATGCCCGCGGCAGCACTTGGGTCTCGGGCGGGGGCGGAACGACCGCCGCTCCCTCAGTCACCTCGAAAAGCGCTCCGAGGACCGTCGGCACGGCCGGTTTGTAGTTCGGTGACTGCTGCTGGTTGAGGTACGGAACCGGGTGGGTGCCCGAGATCGCCTGCAGCGTGTGCAGGCCGACCTCGCCGGTTGCGGGGATGGTGATGACCGCGGTGCCCTTGGTGGTGATGGCCGACACCCAGCCGGTGTGGGCGCCGTCGTAAGCGAGGTGCCAGACGGACTCCCAGAAGCGGTACCCGATCCCGCGCATGGTGAGCGTGATCGGGGTACCGACGGGTCCCGAGGTCGGCGAGATGGTCATGGACGGCGCCACCGTGAAGCCTTGCCGCGCCACCTGCTCGCCACCGGCCTCGACGAACACGTTGTGCACGTAGCCGTAGTCCTCCGGCACCGCGAACTCGAAGGTGACTGCGCCATCACCATCGGTCGTGGCGCTGGCGAGAACGGTGCGAGTCTCGCTGGCGGTGACACCGTGGAACGTCCCGTCGCCGACGTTCCACTGCGCGTCGGCGCTCATCCACACCAGCTCTACCTCCACATCCGGCTCGAGCCCGGTCGCGGTCGCCACGACGTTCGTCCCGACCGTACCGTCAGGGGGCACCAGCCCCAGCCGTCCAGTTCCTTGTGCCAACGCGGTGCCCAGCAGCACCGCCCCCACGAGCACGAAAGTCCTCAGCATGTCGCTCCGCCTCTCCGTTCCACCGCTGCGACCACAGAAGTCCCACGATGGCCAAAAGCGCTGAGGCGCCGTGTCCGTGACCGGACGCGGCGCCTCGAACGCGTCACCCTTGCTGTCGTCAGTTGGCTGGCTGGATGGTCACGTTGTTGAGCCCGATGGCGCTGCCGATCGGGTCGAACGTCGCGGTGTTGCCTTGCGCGTCAGTGACCTCGATGTGCCAGACGTACATGCCCGTCGGGAAGTCGGCGGGAATCGCCCACGGGCCGCGGAAGAAGTCGGCTCCCGGAGGGGGTCCCTCTGCGCCTTCGCCCGCGCCACCAGGAGGCGGGAAGAACATCGCGAACGGTTCGAGTCCCTCGAGATGGACGGTAGCCGTGATGCCGCGCTCCTGGACCTGATCGAACAGGAGCTCTTCGCCGGTGGCCGCGTCGTACACCACCGCGCGGAACACCACCATCTCGCCTCCGAAGAACACGGAGTTGGGCACGCACACCGGTCCCATCGCGCCTTGGGCGCCGCGAACCATGTCGGCCTTGACGAAGTAGGTCGGAGCCTGTGCCGATGCCAGCGCTGCAAGTGCCATCAGAACAACGGTAGTGACGACTTTCCGCACTCTTGTTGCCTCCCTGTCAATCGCTTTCGACTGCAGACTCTAGCACTTCCGGAACCGTTCCCATAGCTGCCGGTGAACGCCTCCGCGCTCGAGCGTCAGCGCGGCCGGGTCCCGATCCACTTCATCGTCTTGTCCGCCAGCGCGTCGAGAGCTCGGACCGACATCTCGATGTGTTCCTCGCGGGTGTCCTCGATCTTGTTGTGCGAGATCCCGTGGAGGCTCTGCACGAACAGCATCACCGTCGGGATGCCGGCGCGCGCCACCTCGGCAGCGTCATGCAGCGGACCGCTGGGCAAGGAGTGCGAGGTGCCGGCGACCTCGCGCACGGCCTCTTCGGCGTACGCGATCAGTTGCGGGTGGAAGGGCATCGGCTCGATGCGCCACAGGTCGCTCCACGAGACCTCCACGCCCCCCTCGGCGGCGAAGCGTTCGGATGCCTCCTTGGCCTCGCGCAGCAGCGTCGCCAGGCCGTCGGCGTCGAGGTGGCGCTGGTCGAGCGTGATGTCGCACTCGGCGACCACCGAGGTTACGATCCCCGGCCGCGTGATGCAGCTGCCGATCGTGCTGACCCCACCGTGACGGCGAGTGATCTCGTAGATCTCCTGGCTCATCTTGCCGGCCGCCAGGAGGGCGTCGCGGCGGCGGTTCATCGGCGTCGAGCCCGAGTGCGCCGCTTGGCCCCGGAAGTGGACCCCGTGCCGCTCGACCCCGAAGGTGCCGAGCACCACGCCAAGCGGCAGATCGAGGTCGAGCAGGACCGGCCCCTGCTCGATGTGCAGCTCGAGGTAGGCGCCGGCGTTGGCGAGTTCGGCGTGGGACTCCCCCATCCGGTCGAGGTCCACGCCGCAGCGCGCCAGCGCGTCGCTCAGCAGCACGCCGTCAGCGTCGCGGCGGTGACGCTCGTCGTCCGGGTTCAAGGTGCCGCCGCAGGCGCTGGAGCCAAGGAGACTGCGCCCGAAGCGCGCGCCCTCCTCGTCGGCCCAGTCGACCAAGCGCACCGTCACCGGAGGCCGCCCGCCGTACTCGTGCTTGATCCGCCGGATCACCTCGAGACCTGCCAGGACGTTCAGGCAGCCATCCAGCCACCCGCCGCCCGGCACCGAGTCCATGTGGCCGCCGATCAGCAGCTCGGTCTCGGACTCGCCTGCCAGCGTCGACCAGACGTTGCCGGCGGCGTCCATGTGCGTCTCCAGGCCGAGTGCGTCGAGCTTGTGCCGCAACCAAGAGCGCGACTCGAGCCAGGTGTCGGTCCACGCGACGCGCCAGGCTCCGTTCTCGTCACCGGTTCGCTCCCTGAGGTCCTTGAGTTCGGCGACCGTCCTGCTCGGGTCCAGACCGCTCATGCTGCTCCTTTCGGCCGCCCCGCGGGTGCCAGGCGGGCCTCGCCCACTGCTGGGCGCTACGACTCGATGCGGTTGCGACCTGCCTCCTTGGCAGCGTACAGCCGCCGGTCGGCGAGCCTCAGCAGCTCCTGCACGGGTTCGCCCAGCGAACCGTAGAGGTCTCGCCCATCCAGCCAGGTCTCGCCGAGGTTCAGTTCGCCTCCGTCGTGACCGCGCGCGCCCAACATTACGACGTCCGATAGGCACGCCACCCCGGCACTGACGGTCACCGTCAGATCGCCCGCCAGGTCGCCCCACTCCGCTGCGGCCACGTCTTCGCGCACCTTCTCGGCCACGTCGCAGGCGGCGGCCTTGCCCGCTCCGGGCAGCAACACCGCGAACTCCTCGCCGCCCCAGCGCGCCACGATGTCCGAACGCCTGACGCTTGATCTCAGCAGCGCCGCGACGCGCTGGAGGACCGCGTCGCCCATCAGGTGACTGTGCGTGTCATTGATCTTCTTGAAGTCGTCGAGGTCCACCAGCACCAGGCCGACGTCGCGTCCTCGCCGGTAGCTGGCGGGCACTTCCTCCGCCAGGCGCTCGTTCAGGAAGCGCCGATTGGCCAGTCCGGTGAGCTCGTCGGTGTTGCTCAGGCGCTCGAGTCGTTGCGCCTGAACGCGCAGAGTGCGGTTGGTCTCGGTGAGCACCTGACTGGTGAGAACGCTCAGCTCATGCTCTTTCGAGAGTTTCGACTCCAGCTCCAGCAGCAGGATGCCGACGACGTCACGGCCCCTCTGATGCTCGAGTCGCTCGCTGCCCTCGACGTGGGCCGCGAGGCTCGCGAACGCCTCCTGGTGACGTCCCAGAGCGCTCAGCGCCAGCGCCTTCGACCTCAAAAAACCCATCAATGGAACCGTCGAGTCGTTGCGACGCGCCACCGTTTCACCGGCCTCGAACTGCTCGAGCGCTTCTTCGGCGTGACCGACGCCCAGAAGGAAGTTGCCGTAGTCGCGGTTGACCTCCATCCGGAACGGGGCTGTCGCGTCGTCCGAGAAGCTGGCCAGCGCGTACAAGAAGCTGCGCTCGGCGCGCTCGTTGTCGCCGACACTGGCGTAGGCCGCTCCCAGTTTGCCGTAGGTGGCGCCGACGTACGCCCGCCGGCCGAGCCGCTCGAACGTCTCGAGTGCCGACTCGAGCGCCGCCAAGCCCTCGTGGCTGCGGCCGAGACGCACCAGCACGCGACCCACGTTCGACTCGGCGATAGCGCCTCCGAACTCGTCTTGCGCCTCCGCGAAGCTGGCGCGGCCGCGCTCGAAGCATGCCAATGCCTCGTCGAGCCGTTCGCCTTCCAGGTAGATGTTGCCGAGGTTGTTGAGGAGCGCCGGGCTGACGCTCTCACCGTTCTGCTCCAGGAGCTCGATGCCGGAGCGCAGGTGGAACATGGCCCGTTCCTTGAACTCCCGAGCACCGTAGACCGCCGCCAGCTCGTTGTGGGCCCGCGCGCTCAAGCGCACCAGTCCGTGATGGCTGGCAACCTCCAATGCGAACCGTCCGAGCGGCACCGCGGCCTCGGCGTCGCTGTCCAGATAGGCGGACCTGAGCCCGGTCAGGGCCGCCTCCACGGCGACCTCGGCGGTAGTGGACCGCAAGCGGCCGGGGTCGATCGCGGGGGGACCACGGTAGCTACCGTCGCCGGTTCGCCGCTCCGCCACACCGCCATCGGCTTCCAATGCGGGTTCGCCCGCCAGCGCCTCGATCAGGTCGAGCACCTCGTCGAGGACCCCCCTGGCAGCCCCGGTGTCGTCGATCGCGAGCAGAGCGGCCGCCTTGGCTGCCAGCGCCATCAGCCTGTCTTCGCCCGCCACCTGCCCAGCCAGGGCATGCGTGACCGCCGCGAGCGCGAGGCGCGGCTCGCTGTTCCTCAGCGTCCAGGCCTGCCTCACGCTGTCGACCTGAGGGCCGGCAGCGTGAGCCGCCTCGTGGTCTTCCTGCACGGGCCCATCATCGCAGAGAGGTGAGTGGCTTGCGAGTCGCTCGCTCGAGGGCCGCAACAACATCACGGAGCGGCCTGGTGCCGCCGACTAGGCCAGCCTCAGACTCCGCAACAGGTCGTTGGCGTCGGCGTGAACCCCGTGTCGCCGGAAGGACGTCACCAGTGACCGCACATCGCGCGCCAGCAGTTCGCGGGCCCCCCGTGCGCCGGCGGCAACCACCATCTGCGGCACGTCGATGAGCCACACCGCGCCGTCGTGCCACAGCAGGTTGTAGGTCGACAGGTCACCGTGCACCAGGCCGAGTTGGCACAGCTGCCTCAGCAGGTCGAGCGACTGAGTGAACGCCGCTGTCGCCGCCTCCGGCTCGAGCCGGACGTCCGAGAGTCGTGGGGCGGGCACGTCGCCCGCACCAACGAGTTCCATCAGGACGACGGCGCCAGCCTGGTGGTAGTAGAACGGCTCGGGGCCGACAGCCGGCCGCGGCACCCGCACGCCGGCTGCGTGCAGCAGCCACAGGTAGTGGTACTCGCGCGCCACCCAGATCGCCTGTTGAGCGCGCAGTCCCGCTTGGGTGCGCTGCTTCATCGCCTTGGCCGTGCGGGCATCGGGGACGTAGAAGCCGTCCCAGTAGACTCGGTCGTCACGGAACGAGCGTGCGTGGATGTCGGCGTAGACCTTGGCGGCGAGGCGCTCCTCTCCGCGACCGACGAGGAAGACCGTTGCCTCCTTTCCGCCCTTCAACTCGCCGAGCAGGGTGTCGAAGTAGCCCCTTTCGAACAGCTCCTGCATGTCCGGGTCGGCGAAGCCCGTGCCTGTGGTCTGCTTGGTGGCGCCCGGCGCTACCAGCAGGTCCCGGCGGGTGCGCTTGAGCTTCGGCTTGCGCCGCTCGCGGCGGCGACGTTCGACCTCGGCGCCCTGGAAGCTGATCGTCTCTTCGTCTTCGTAGCGGTTCTTCGGTGGCAAGTGTGCTGCTCTCTCTCGTGCGCTGACCGCCTCGCGGCAGCGGTGGGTCTGGGGGTCGCGTGACCGACCAGCGGCTCGCGACGTGACGAGTCGCCGGCTCGGCCAGCCAACGGCCTGCTGGGGCGCCGCGCGCGCGAGTTCTCGTTGGTTGGGGACTGCCGCGATCAGGTAGCTGCGGCCATGTGCCTAACCGGTCAGAAAGCGCGAAGCGGCGCAGCCGGGCAAACGTAGTCAAGGTTCGTCATATGGCACCGCCTCTCATGACCGGCCCTGTGGCCTGGGGTCGCTAGGGAGTATGCGGGAGCCGCCACGCCGGCGTCAAGCCCAGGTCGTGGTTCAGCCAGGACGGGTTAGCCTGAGGCTCATGATCCCGATCTTCGACGGCCACAACGACACGCTCCTGGCGCACTTGGGCGATCCCGACTGGGACTTCTTCACTCGTCACGATGACGGCCACGTCGACTACCCCCGTGGGGTCGAAGGCGGCTTCGCGGGTGGCTTCTTCGCCGCGTTCGCTCCCAGCCAACCGCGGCGGGAGCGCCTCTACGCGCGCCGGCTCTCGCCCGACCAGGCAGCGACCCGCCCCGCCCCCCCGGTGGAGCCGCTGACGGCGGTCCGCGACACCAACGCGATGGTCTCGCTGCTGTTCGAGTGGGAGCGCGTCGGCGCCGGGCGCTTCAAGGTCGTGACCGACGTCGCCGCCCTCGAGAGCGCCATCGACGGTGGAGTGATGGCCGCGATCATGCACTTCGAGGGCGCCGAGGCCATCGATCCCGAGCTCGCTGCGCTGGACGTGTACTACGCCGCCGGCTTGCGCTCGCTCGGCATCGTCTGGAGTCGACCCAACCTGTTCGGGCACGGCGTCCCGTTCACCTTCCCGGGAAGCGGCGACGCGGGCCCCGGTCTCACCGCCCTGGGCCGCGACCTGGTGGAGCGCTGCAACCAGCTCGGCATCCTGGTGGACCTCTCGCACATCACCGAGAAGGGTTTCTGGGACGTCGCCGCCATCAGCTCGGCTCCGCTGGTGGCCACCCACTCGAACGTCTACGCGATCTGCCCCTCCGGCCGCAACCTCACGGACGCGCAGCTCGAGGCGGTGCGCGAGTCGGGTGGCGTGGTGGGCCTCAACTACCACGTCAACTTTCTGAGGCCGGAAGGTGCCGAGGGCCCGCCGGTCGAGCTCTCGCTGCTGGTCAGACACGTCGATCACCTGGTCGAGAAGCTCGGCATCGACGGCGTGGCGCTCGGGTCGGACTACGACGGCGCCACGATGCCGGAAGCCATCAGCGACGTCAGCAAGACCCAGAACCTGCTGACGGCGCTCGGGCAGGCCGGCTACGACGACGCCGCGCTGCGCAAGATCGCCTACCAGAACTGGCTTAGGGTCCTGAAGCTCACCTGGAAGTAGGCGGGCTAAGGCGCGGCCGCGAGGAACGGCTCAGAAGCGTGGCGAACGCGCCCTGAGCGCCACCAGGTTGCGGTCGAACGCCAGCGTGCCGCGCCGCGCCGCGTCCTGCACCAGAGCGGGCGCCACCGGCGGGCTGATCAGGAAGCCCTGGACCGCGTGGCAGCCGGCAGCGATGACGGCTCTGAGCTGCTCTTCGGTCTCGACGCCCTCGGCGGTGACGGGCACGCCGAGAGCACTGCCGAGGGTCGTCACCGCCTTGAGGATGGCTTGGTCGGCGCCCGGATCGGCAGCGGGGTCACCGCTGGCGCTGATGAAGCCGCGGTCGAGCTTGATGGCATCGACCGGCAGCTCCCGGAGGTGCGCCAGCGAAGCGTGACCCGTTCCGAAGTCATCGAGTATCACGTGCACCCCGAACGACCGCAGCTCTTTCAACACCTCGGCGCCTCGGCTCTTGTCGACCAACGCGGCGGTCTCGGTCACTTCCAGCTCGAGGCGGTCGGGCGCCAAACGGGCCTTGTTCAGTGCGCCCCGCACGCGCTCCACCAGCCCGCCGCCGCGCAACTCCAACGGCGACAGATTGACGGCCACGCGCGGGACGGCGAAGCCGGCGTCCTGCCAGAGCCGCAGTTGCGCGGTCGCCAGGTCAAGGACCTCGCGCCCGAGGGCGTTGATCAGCCCGCTCTCCTCTGCCAGCGGGACGAAGGTGTCAGGGCTGATCAGCCCGCGCGTCGGATGGCGCCACCTGACGAGAGCCTCGACCGAGGCCAACCCCGCGTCGGCCAGGCGCACGCGCGGTTGATAGAAGAGCGTCAACTGCCGCTCCTCGATGGCCTGGCGCAACTCGCCCTCGAGTCCCAGACGATCGGCGGCACGCACCTGCATGGCCGGGGTGAACACCGCGAAAGAGGGGCCGCGCGCGCCCTTGGCGCGGAACTTCGCCTGCGAGGCCGCCCGCATCAAGGCCGACGGCGTCTCGGCGTGCTCGGGGAACACCGCCACGCCGACACGCGGCCGGAAGGTGACCATGCGCTCGCCCAGCTTCAGCGGCCTGACGAGCTCGGCTACCACCGTCTGCGCCATCTCGGTCGCCTCGACGGTGCCGTTGAGCGGCCTCGTGGCTACCGCGAACTCGTCGCCGCCGAAGCGCGAGATCAACGCTCCGTTCAGCGTGGCAGTCAACCGTCGCGTGGCGGCGCGGAGCAGGTCGTCAGCCGCCTCCTGACCGAGCGCATCGTAGATGAGCCGGAACCCGTGCAGCTCGAGGAACATCAGCGCCAGACTCTTGTCCTTGCCGCGGGCAGCGGCGAGCAGGTCGAGGAGCAGCGACTCGAAGCGCTGGCGGTTCGGAAGGTCGGTGACCGGGTCGAAGTTGGCCAGGTAGTCCACGCGCTGCTCGAGAGCCAACCGCGCTTCCGCGGCCGAGTCGTCCTGGCGTCGCTTGGTGACGTCTGACACGATCATCAGCCGCTCCGGCCGATCACCGTGATCGACAGGGAGCACGCTCACTACGGCCTCGAACTCCTCGCCCGTGCTCAACAGCATGCGCACGCTCCGCCCCGCGCCCTCGGGCAAGACGTAGGGCGCCGACGTGGTGGAGTAGAGCCGCCGGAGCGTCGTTCGCAGCGCCTGAGGATGCAGGTCGACGACGCTGAGGCCGTGAAGCGCTCCTGGGTTGAGCCCGAAAGCGTCCTGGGCGGCACCGTTCAGATCGATCAGTTCCAGAGTCCTGCCGTCGAACACTACGACCGGCAGCGGATGAGTCGCCAGGAAGCGCTGGGCTGTCAGGCCCAGCGCAGCGGCGTCGGTACCTGAGACCGCCCGTTCGGTCAGGCCGCTGTCCCGGTCACCTGGCGATCGTGCCGCTGGCTGATCCCGCATGCTTGGAGCGCATCATAACGATACGCGGCTAGCCGGCGGCCGCGACGTCGGAGCCGCCCGCCGCGCGGCCGCGCGTCTCCGGAACCAGCCATGCGAACCAAGCCACCGCCAGGGCGCCGACGCCGGCGATCGCGAGCGACGACGCCCCCAGCCCCAGCGCCTGCGCCACCGCGCCCACGACCAAGGGGCCACCGGACCAGCCGATGTCACCTATCAACCGCCAGAGCCCGAGGAACTCACCGACGGCGGCCCGGGGCGCGAGGTCGGCCCCCAAGGTCATCATGTTGCCGGACCCGAGGCCGTTGCCGACCCCGATGAGCACCCCCACGGCCAACAGGCCATAGAAGCCGCCGGCCAGCGGCAGCAGCGCCAGACCGACAGCTTGGACCGCGAAGCACGGGATGATCGCGTGCTTGCGCCCGAACCTGTCCATCAGCCAGCCGGCCGGATACGCCATCGCCATGTCGGCGAAACCGGCAGCGCCGACGATGACTCCGACGGCCGCGACGTCGAGCCCCAGTATCTGGGCGCCGATCAGCGGGATCAGCACCTTGCGGCCGGCTCGCACGGCCTGACCCAGGAGTTGGCCGGTTCCCGCCACCAGCAGGTCGCGGCGGCTGTCTCTGAGAGCCGCAGACACCTCTGCGCCACGGCGCCCCTCGCGCACGTTCACCTCGACCGCGGGCAGCAGCGTCACCATCATCCACAGCGCGACCAGCCCCAGCGCCCCGGCCACCAGGAACGGAGCGCTGAGCCCGAGCAGCGAGGCGAGCAACCCGCCGACGACCGGACCCACGAACAACCCGAGGCGGTTGACGCCGCCGTAGGCGCTGATCATCAAGCCGCGTCTGCCGTCACGCGAAGCGGAGGCCAGGTAGGCGTGACGCGACACCCCGAACAGCGCCATGCCGGCGCCGGTCACCATCCGGAGCGCCAGCAGCCCTGCCACGCTCGGCGCCAACGGCGTCAGCAGCAGGCTGCCGCCCACCAGGCCGCCACCGATCAGGATCGCGGTCTTGGGAGTCACGAAGCGCAAGAGGCGGCCTGCCGGCAGGTCGAAGAGGAGCAGCCCAAGCGCCTCGCCCGCCAGGATCAAGCCGACGACGGCCAGCGAATCGTCGAAGGCGGCGGCGAACAAGGGCAGTGTCGGGATCAGCAGCCCGTCGCAGAACGCGAAGATCGCCGTCGGAACGTAGAAGGCCAGCAGCATCGCTCAGCCGCGAACAGCCGGCTCCGCGAGCAGCGCAGCCGCGGTCCCACGCTCACGCCGCTCACGAGCGTGGACCCGGCGGGCCTGCCGGTAGCGTTCCACCAAATCTTCGGTCGCGGCGCCCCATGACCAGCGCTCGGCCTCGCGGCGGCCTGCGTCCGCCAACCGGCGGCGCTCCGCCGGATCGCCGAGCAGCCTGTCTAGTGCCGCGGTCAAGGCAACCGCATCGCCGGGTGGTACCAGGACACCGTTGACGCCGTCGGCGACGATGTGCGGGATGCCGCCGGCTGCGGCCGCGACCACCGGGACACCTGCCGCCATCGCCTCGATGGCGGCGAAGCCCAGCGTCTCGCTGTCGGAAGGGAACGCGAAGACGTCACCGCTGGCATACGCCGCGGACAACTCGTCCCCCGTCAAGAAGCCAGTGAACTCGACCGGCTGCCCCGCCAACCGCTCCCTGAGCCAGCCGAGAGCGGGACCGTCGCCGACGACCGCGAAGCGCGCCCTGTCGGCGAGGCTAGTGGCGGCCTCGGCCAGCACGTCCATGCGCTTCTCGAACGAGATGCGCCCGGCGTGAACGACCAGCGGCATCTCGGGGTGCCCGCCCGTGAGCCTCGCGCGCATGGCTGTGCTGGCGTGCCGAGGATTGAAGCGCTCGGAGTCGACCGCCTTCTGCCACAGCCTGACGCGCCTGATGCCCAGCGCCTCGGCGAGCTCGACCATCTGCGGGCTGGTGCAGAGGTTGACGTGCGCGAGGTTGTGGACCTCGCGGTCGATCACCTCGAGCGGCCGCTTGAACCAACCCAGCGACAGGTCCTCCACAACCTTCGGATCGGTGTGAAAGCTCGCGAGCAACGGCAGGTCGAGTCGGCGCGCGAGACCCGCCCCGTAGGCGCCGAAGAAGACCGGGTTGACGACATGCACCACGTCGGGCGCGAAGCGCTTGAGCTCGCGGCCCAGGCGCAGGCTCGGCACCGCGAAGGTCAGCTCCGGGTACCAGGGGAAGGGCATGCCGAGGGCCGGGACGACCCGAAAGCCGCTGACGCGCTCGGGTGAGCGCGGCGGCGCGAACACCAGGACCTCGTGCCCCAGCTCGGCCAGGCTCTCGAGCGTGGCCAGTAGACGCGTGACGACTCCGTCGACCTTCGGCAGGAACGTCTCGGAGATCAGCGCGATCCGCAGCGGGCGGTCGCGTTCGACGGCTGCGGCGGCTTCGCTGTTCAGGCGTACTCGCTCATCAGGTGGCCGAGCGCGGCTTGGCTGGGCCTCAAGCTGTCGTCCGAAAGCTCGGAGAGAGGGACGGAACCGAAGCCGCTCAGCTCGGCAAGCGACGGCCGGCTGTCGTCGTAGTAGATCAGGCCGGTAAGCAGCTCGCCCTCATCTTCCGCGCGCTGCAGCCTGATCATCGCCTGGGTGCGGTCGGACGCGTCGTAGTCGGCTTCCAGGCGGCGCAGGGTGAGCTTCGAGCCGTCGTGCAACTCGACGATGCGCAACTCGCCTTCTGCCAAGGAGTCGATCACGATCTCCTCTTCCTCGGGCACGTAGCCGAGTTCCTGAAGGGCCCTTTGATGTTCACGTCCGTAGGCGTACGAACGCCGCGAATCGGGCTCGTCGTTGAACGCCACGCAGGGGCTGACGATATCGAGAACCGCCAGACCGCGGTAGCTGAGCGCGGCCTTGAGCAACTCGCGGACCTGCTTGGCGTCACCTGCGAACGAGCGCGCGACGAAACCGGCGCCGGCCACCACCGCTTCCATGCACAGGTCGATGGGCGGCAACAGGTTGACGCCGGCGTACTTGAGGTGTTGGCCGTAGTCGGCGGTGGCGGAGAACTGCCCCTTGGTAAGGCCGTAGACACCGTTGTTCTCGATGACGTAGACCATCCTCACGTTGCGGCGCACGAGGTGCTTGAACTGACCGAGCCCGATCGAGCCGGTGTCGCCGTCGCCCGAGACACCGATGGCGCGCAGCGTGTGGTTGGCCTGCAGCGCTCCGGTGCCCAGCGATGGCATGCGGCCGTGAAGGCTGTTGAAGCCGTGCGACATGCCCAGGAAGTAGGCCGGCGACTTGCTCGAGCAGCCGATGCCGGAAAGCTTGATGATCTCGTGGGGCCGCAGGTTCAGCTCGAACGCGATCTGCACGATCTGCGCCGCGATCGAGTTGTGGCCACAGCCCTTGCAGAGCGTCGAGGGGTTGCCGCCGTAGTCGGCCTTGGCGAGGCCGACGGCGTTCAGCTTCAAGGAGGCGGGTGCGTCCATGCTCTCAGGCCTTCCTCTCGAGGTGCGGCGTCAGCACCCCTTCGACCCATTGTGCGGTGAGCGGCATGCCGTCGACGTTGCCGATGGTCACTAGTCGCGCGGCGTGCTCCGGCAGCTCGTCGCGGAGGATGGCGGTCAGCTGCCCGTCGCGGTTGAGCTCGATGACGACGACCTTCTGGTGAGCCGCGACGAAGCCTGCCACGGCATCGGAGATCGGCAGGGCCCGCACCCGCATGGTGCTGAACTCGAGGCCGGCGGCCGCGAGACGGTCACGCGCCTCCTCGATCGCATAGCGCGTCGTGCCGTAGAAGAGGACGCCCACGTCGGCGCCGGGCACGAGGTCGACCTCGGGAGCCGGTACCAGCGTCCGGGCGGTCGCGAACTTGCGCGCCAGCCGCTCCATGTTCGGCGCCCAGTGCTCGGAGCGCTCGCTGTAGCGGGCGTTCTCGTCATGTCCGGTGCCGCGACCGAACCAGGCCGCCGCGGGGTTCGGGTTGCCGGGCAACGTGCGGTAGGTGATCCCGTCGCCGTCGACGTCCTTGTAGCGCTGGAAGCCGAGCTCGCTGACCTGCTCCGCCGATAGCACCTTGCCGCGCTTGAGCGGCTCGGGAGGGTACTGGAACGGCTTGCCCATCCAGTTGTTCATGCCGAGGTCGAGATCCGAGAGGACCAGCACAGGCGTCTGGAGTTGGTCGGCGAGGTCGTGCGCGAGGTACCCGAACTCGAAGCACTCCTCGATGGAGGACGGGAACAGCACGACGTGCTTGGTGTCCCCGTGTCCGACCTGGTAGGCGAAAGTCACGTCGCCCTGGCTGGTGCGGGTGGGCAGCCCGGTGCTGGGTCCAACCCGCTGGATGTCCCAGACGACGGCCGGCACCTCGGCGAAGTACGCGAGCCCCAGGAACTCCGCCATCAACGACAGCCCCGGACCGCTGGTCGCGGTCACGGCGCGCGCACCCGCCCAGCTGGCGCCGACCACCATGCCGATGGCCGCGAGCTCGTCCTCGGCCTGGACCACGCTGTAGGTGGGCCGGCCCTCGGGATCGTTGCGCAACCCGGGGAGGCGGTCCCTGAGCGCGTCGATGAAGCTGGTCGAAGGGGTGATCGGGTACCAGGCGGCCACGCTGACGCCGCCGAAGATCGAGCCAAGGGCTCCAGCCTCGTTGCCGGTCATCGTGATCAGGCCGGTCGTGAGGTCGAGCGGCTGGACGCGGTAGCCGTCGACCTTCTCGAGGTTCTCGGCCGCCCACCGGAAGGCGGCTTCGACCACCGGGTAGTTGCTGTCCACGAGCTTCTGACGGCCGCCGAACTGATGGCTCAGTGCCTCGTGGGCGACCTCCAGCGGCACCCCGAGCAGGTAGGAAACGACGCCGACGTACGTCATGTTGGCGACGTACTCCTTGATCTTCCCCTTGATCTCGAAACCGGCCAGTAGCTGCTTGACCGGAACCGGGTAGTAAGAGAGATCGCCGCGGTCCGGCGTCAGGCGCAGATCGGCGTTGTAGATGCACACGCCGCCGCTTGGCAGCTGCGCGACGTCCTCGTGCATGGTCTGCGGGTTGAACGCGACCAACAGCTCCGGAGGCCGGCGGGCGATGTAGCCTTCGTGGCTGACCCGAATGTGGTACCAGGTCGGCAGCCCCTGGATGTTCGACGGGAAGATGTTCTTCCCGTGCACGGGGATGCCGAGCTTGAAGAACGAGCGCAACAGCGTCAGGTTGGCGGTCTGGCTGCCGGTGCCGTTGGCGGTCGCGACGGCGATCGAGAAGTCGTTGACGACCTGACCTACGCCGCCTCGTGTTGCGGGACGATCCAGCGGAACGGTGACGCCCATGCGGTTGTCGCACCTCCAACGAATGGGTGAGGCCTCACCCCGTGGTTGCGCGTCATCGTAACGCCATTCGGCACCCCGCCTTGCTTCCGGGTACTCCATCCGGAGAACGTCCGCTGCGGCTTCACGCGCTTATGGTTTCGGCATGTCGACTCAAGACAAGGCACTGAGACTCAAGCAGCTCCACGAAGCCCCCGAGATCCTACGGGTCGTCAATGTCTGGGACCCGACCAGCACCAAGGTCGTGGCGGCGTTGCCACAGTCGCGGGCGATAGCCACGGCGGGCCACTCGATCGCGGCCTCGCACGGTTACCGCGACGGCGAGATCCCGCTGGACCTGGCGCTGGCGGCGCTCGAGCGCATCGTCAACGCGACCGACCTGCCGGTGACCGCGGACCTCGACGCAGGCTTCGGAGATGCCGGCGAGACCGTCAGGCGCGCCATGCAGGTCGGCGTGGTGGGCGCCAACATCGAGGACCGCCTGAAGCCGCTGCGCGAGTCGGTGGCGGCGGTCGAGGCAGTGGTGGCCGCGGCGCAGTCCGAAGGCGTGGCGTTCCAGCTCAACGCGCGCACCGACGCCGTGATCAGAGGCGGCGACCGACCTCTCGCCGAGAGTCTGAGCGATGCGATCGAGCGTGGCCGCGCCTTTCTGGAGGCAGGTGCCAGCCTGGTGTTCGTGCCGGGCAAGCTCGACCGCGAAGCGACCGCGATGCTGGTGGACGGCCTGGGGCGCGGGAAGCTCAGTGTTCTTGGGTCGCCGGCCAACTTGAGCGCGGCCGAGTATCAGCAGCTTGGTGTGGCCCGCATTTCTTACGGGCCTTGGCCCCAGCGCTACGCACTGACCGCTCTGGAGGAGCTGGCCGCGTCCCTCTACGCCGACGGCACCGTGCCCGCCAGCACCAAGACGCTCAGCTGACCTGCGGTCGGGACCCTCGGCTCACGCCTCCAGGGCGACGTCATCGTCATCGGCATCGAGGTCGTCTTCACTCAACAAGGCTCCGGATGCCGCCCCAGGCCTGGCGGGCGCCGCGGTCTTCTTGGAGTCGGACGCGAGTTTGGCGTACACCTCGTTGCGGATGGTGTCGACGATGGCGGGGTTGGCGCTCAGGA
>CAYNOS010000046.1:0-17186 GCA_964398985.1 uncultured bacterium | reverse complement strand
GAGCCGGAGAGCTCCTCCTGAAGGGCCTTGATCTGCTCCCGCAAGAAGTACTCGCGCTGGTTGCGGTCGATCTCGTCCTTGACCTCGCGCTGCAGGCGGCGCTGGGTCTCCTGCAGTTCGATCTCGGTGTCGATCATCACCAGCACCTTGCGCAGGCGCTCGACAACGGTTTCCGCTTCCAGCACGGCCTGCTTCTCGGCGAGCTTGAAGTCGAGATGGTAGGTGACGTAGTCGGCGAACTGGCCGGGGTCGTCGAGGTTGATGACGAACTGGGCGACCTCGCTCTGCACGCTGCGGCTGCCGGACTCGATGAGGTCCTTGAACTTCTCGCGCAGCTCGCGGAAGGCGGCCTCGAGCTCGACAGCGTCGCCATCTGAGACCTCGAGCGGGGTGACGATGGCTTCGATGAGCTCCTGGCTGGCGAGGTACTCGCCGACCTTCACCCTGGCGAACGCCCGCACCAGCATCTGGATGCTGCCGTCGGGGTTCTTCTTCATGCGCATGATGTTGCAGGCGGTGCCGACCTGGTAGAGGTCTTCCGGCTTCGGCTCCTCCACCTCGCGGTCCTTCTGACTGACGATGAGGATGGTGCGGTCACGGTCGAGGGCGGCGTTGATCGCTTGGATGCTGACGGAGCGACCGGCGTCGATCGGCATGACCATCGTGGGGTAGAGCACCGAGCCACGCACGGGGCAGACCGGGATCGGCCGGTCGAAGTCGACGTTGGTGGGGGCTTCTGCCATCTGATACCTAGCCTATCCGAAGCGCGCCGGGCGCACTGTGGTCGGGATCGTGCATACGGGGCCGTGGGAGGCCGAGGAGGACTTGAGCGAACATTGCTCAAGTTTACTGAGATTCTCTGACTCAAGTGGTGCTCGGGGCGACCGAGGTGGCGCCCGAAGCCCGCCACGGCGGGCCGTCGAGCCGCTGTGATCATATCCGAAACGCCCGCTCCGCCCCCAGTGCGGGCCCGCGCCCAGCACGTGGTAGCGTTGCCCGGTCATGAGCGACGTCCTGGACGCCCTGCAACATGCGATAAAGGCGGCGCTCGAGCGCCTCGACCTCCCCTGGGAGGGACCGGTTCCCGTGCAAGAGGTGCCGGCCGACAAGCCTGGCGACTACGGCTCGCCGGTGGCCTTCGCCCTCGCCCAGTCGGCTCGCCGCAACCCCGCCGAGCTCGCCCGCGAAGTGGTGGCAGTGTTGGAACTGCCGGCTGCGGTCGCCAGCGCCAGCGCGGTGGGGCCGTACATCAACTTCGAACTCGACCCAGGAGCCTTCATCGCCGGCGTGCTCGAAACCGGGATGCCGGCGGTGCCGGTGCCTCGCAAGGTGATCGTCGAGCACACCAGCGTCAATCCCAACAAGGAGGCGCACGTCGGCCACCTGCGCAACATCGTGCTCGGCGACGCCTGCGCGCGCATCCTGAAGGCGGTCGGTCACGACGTCGAGGTGCAGAACTACATCGACGACACCGGCAGGCAGACGGCCGAGAGTCTCTTCGCGGTCGCCTACTACAACGCTCGCCACGAGTCGAACGGGCCGCCGCTGAGCGCGGGCGCGGAGTCGGCCTCGGCGCGCAAGTACGATCACTGGCTGGGCCACTACTACGTGCGCCTCACCGAGGCCAAGGAGAACGACGGCGAGGCGATCGAGCGCGGCGTCAACGAGGTCATGCACCGCCTGGAGCGCGGCGAGCTGCGCGCTCAGGTGGAGCGCGTGGTGAGAGCGCAGCTCGACACCTTCAACGAGCTGGGCGCCGAGTACGACCTGCTGGTGTGGGAATCCGACGTGGTGCAAGCAGGCTTCCTGGACGCCGGGCTCGAGGTGCTGGAGGCGAGCCCCTACACTTCGCGCCCGACCGAGGGGCGCTACGCCGGCGCGTTGGTGATGGACGTCTCCGAGTTCCTGCCGGGGCTGGAGGAGTCGCAGATCGTGCTGGTGCGCTCCGACGGCAACGCCATGTACGTCGCCAAGGACATCGGCTATCAGTACTGGAAGGCCGGCATCTACGAGGGCCTCGGCTTCGAGCGCTTCGCCCTCCAGCCTTCGGGACGGGCGCTCTACACCTCGAGCCTCGAAGGCGAGCCCCACCCCGATGGCCGCAGCTTCGGTGGCGCCGAGGAGATCATCAACGTCATCGACGTGCGCCAGAGCCATCCGCAGCTGATCGTCAAGACCGCACTCGCGCTTTCGAACACCCCTGAGGGCCTGCGCGCCTACCAGAACTCGCACCATCTCGCCTACGAGGTCGTGACCCTCGAGGGCCGGCCGATGAGCGGCCGCAAGGGCATCACCCTGTCGATCGACGAGGTGACGGCCGAAGCGACACGCCGGGCGCGGGCCGTCGTGGAGGAGAAGAACCCCGGCCTGGCCGCGATCGACGAGGTAGCTAGAGCGGTCGGTCTAGGCGCTCTGCGGTTCGGGATGCTCAAGAGCGAGTCGCGCCGCATGATCGACTTCCGCTGGGAACAGGCGCTGTCGCTGCAAGGCGACTCGGCGCCGTACGTGCAGTACGCCCACGCGCGCGCCTGCAGCATCCTGCGGGCGGCGGCCGAAGCCGGGTTGAACGTGCCCAAGGCAGCCGCGGCGTCCGACCTGGGCGCTCTGGGCCGCCTCGAGGTCGCGTTGGCCCGGGTGCTGTCGCGTTACGCGAGCGTGGTCGAGACGGCCGCCCGGGAGCTTGCGCCGCACCTGGTGGCGCAGTACGCGCTCGACCTCGCGACCGCTTGGAACGGCTACTACAACCACAAGGACGAGCACGGACGCCCCGACACTCAAGTGCTGCGCTCGGAAGGCGGACTCCGGGAAGCGCGGCTGGCGCTCGTCGACAAGGTGAGGCGCACGCTGTCGGCCAGCCTCGAGTTGCTCGGCATCGAAGCGCCACAGGAGATGTAGGCGGCTAAGGGCCCAGGAGCGCACCGCACAGCTCTCGCGATCCCAGGAGGCGTCGGGCGCGGCGCTGCTAGCTCGCGCCAGGCTCCTCGTCAGGCGTCGTGGTGTCAGGCACCCGCACTTGCGCAGCGAGGACCGCGGCCACGACAGCCAGCAGCGCCAGTCCCAGCAGCGCGGCATCGTATGAGCCCGAACGGTCGCGGAGCAGACCGATCGCCAACGGCGAGAGGGTCTGCGCCACCGCGATGACCGTCGACATGCCGCCGTTGATGGTCCCGTAGTGCGCGGCTCCGAAGACCGCGCCGACCAGCCCCCCGCGCGCGAGTGTGGTGGCTCCGTTGGCGAGCCCGAACAGCGCGGCGAACGCCCACATGCCCAGCGGCGCGTCGACCAGCAGCAGCACCAGCAGCGAAGCTGCGCGGATCACGAACGTCAGGACCGTCAACTGCACCAGCGACGCCTTGCCTGAAGCGGGCGAGAACAGCAGGCGCCCTGCCACCTGCACCAAGCCGATGGAGCCGGCCACTGCGGCGACCAGGCCGGGTGTGTGGCCGCGCTCCAGCAGCAGCACGACAGCGTGCGCCGCCATGCCGACCGATGAGACGCGGTCCAGGGAGAACGCCGCCGTCAACCACCAGAAGGCAGGAGTGCGCAGGGCCATGCCGGTGGTGACCCTGGTTTCCGGTGGCTGTCTCGGCAGCCGCAGCCCGGCGCCATCGGGTTCGAGGCCGAGCCTCGCGGGCCGGTCGCGCAGCACCAGAGCGTGCAGCGGCAAGGTGGTGACGCCCAGGAGCAGCGCCAGCAGCCGCAGCGCGTCGCGCCAGCCGAAGGCTTCCAGCAGCACGGTCGCGAGCGGGATGAAGATCGTGCTGGCGAGGCCGGCGGCCATCGTCACCAGGACCATCGCCCGGATGCGGTGCCGCCTGAACCAGGCCGCCAGCACCGTGAACGCCACGTCGTAGAGCACCAGCGCCATCACGATGCCGACGCCGGCCTGCACGGCGTAGAGGGCCGGCAGCGTGGTGACGTGCGACCAGGCGAAGAGCAGCAGGGCTCCGGCCGCCGAGCCGGCGCTCATCGGCAGGCGTCCGCCCCGGGCGTCGACCCAGCGACCGATCGGCAACGCCACCAAACCCGAGAGCAGCAGCGCCACCGAGAACGCGCCCGACGCCTGTGCGCGGGTCCAACCGAGCTCGAGCTCCATCGGCTGCATGAACACGCTGAAGGTGTAGTGGAGGATGCCGTAACCGACCGTCTGCGTGACGGCCAAGGCCCAGGTTATGCGCCAACCGTAGAACCGCAAGCCCGCTCCCTCTAGACGCGCGCCTCAGGCAAGCCGTGCCGCCAATACCTCGATGGGGTGTACCGCCTGGTGTCCGGTGCCGTCATGTATCTGATGCCGGCAACTGAACCCCGGAGCGGCGACGCTCGCTGCGCCGGCGCCGCTCTCGCCGGCCGCGGCGGCGCCGGCCGCCGCAAGCGACCTGACGGCGGGGAAGAGCCGCTCCTCGCCGATCTTCATGCTCAGCTCGTAATGGGCGTAGCCGAACGAGCCCGCCATCCCGCAGCAGCCGGCGTCGATGACCTGCACCTCGTCGGCGACCCAGCCGAGCGCCGCGGCGCTGCCGCTGGTGCCGAGCACCGCCTTCTGCTGGCAGTGGCCGTGGAACGCCAACGGCGCCTCCATGCGGGTGAAGTGCTCGCTCGGTTCGAAGCGGCCGCGCGTCCACTCCTTGGCGAGGAAGTCCTCGATCATCCTGACGTTGGACGCCACCAATCGCGTCGCCTCGCCCGGCACCAGGTCGGGGTAGTCGTCCTTGAAGGCGGCCACGCACGACGGCTCGAGCCCCACCACCGGCACGCCGCGCTCGGCGTACTCCTGGAGGCGCTCCACGTTCGCGCGCGCCATGCCCTGCGCCTCGCGCAGCAGGCCCTTGGAGATCTGCGGCCGCCCGCAGCAGCCGTAGGGCACCAGCTCGACCTGATAGCCGAGGTGCTCGAGCACCGCCACCGCCGCCTGCCCCGGCCCCGGTTCGTTGAACTGCGTCCACGTGTCCGCGAACAGGGCGACGCTGCGGTCGGCCTGCCTGTCGGCGCCGGCGCCCGGCGCGGAGGGCGTGCGCTTCGCGAACCACCTGTCGAAGCGCTGGCGGGTGTACGCCGGCAGCACACGCCTGGCGTCGACGCCCACCGCCTTCTCGAGCAGCCAACGCAGCGGTTTGGACGGCAGCAGGGCGTTGGCGAGAGGCGCCAGCGCCTGTCCCAGCGGCGCGACCTTGCCGATGCCGCCGAACGCGCGCGCCGACAGCGGGGTGCCGTGGGCGTCGTAGTAGTGCTGCAGGAACTCGTACTTGAGCTTCGCCATGTCGACCTGGCTGGGGCACTCGGCCTTGCATGCCTTGCACTCGAGACACAGGTCGAGGACGTCCAGGACGTGCTTGCTGGTGAGACCGCCGGGAAGCCCCCCGGTAATAGCCTCGCGCAGGACGTTGGCGCGGCCGCGCGTCGAGTGGTCCTCGTCGCGCGTGCCCATGTAAGAGGGGCACATGGTACCCACATTGGTCTTGCGGCAGGCGCCGACACCGGTGCACATCTCCACGGCCCCCAGGAACCCCTCCTGGCCCGAAAAGTCGAAGAAGGTCGGCAGCTCGAAGGCCGGGTACGTCGCTCCGTACCTGAGGTTCTCGGTCAGCGGTGGGGCGTCCACCACCTTGCCCGGGTTCATGCGCCAATCGGGATCGAACGCGCGCTTCACGGCGCGGAACGCCTCGTAGAGCTGGTCGCCGAAAAGCCGCCGGTTCTGGTAGGAGCGCGCCAGGCCGTCGCCGTGCTCGCCGCTCCACGAGCCGCCGTACTTCACGACGAGCTCGAAGACCTCCTCGGAGATCCTCCGGTAGACCTCGATGCCGGGCTCGCTCTTGAGGTCGATCAGCGGGCGCACGTGGATGACGCCGACCGAGGCGTGCGCGTACATCACCACCCCGACGCCGTGGCGGTCGCAGACCGCCTTGACCTCGGGGATGTAGAAGGGCAGGCTCGCGACCGGGATCGCGGCGTCCTCGACGAACGGAGTTGGCTTGTGCGAGCCCTTCATCGAGGCGTAGATGCCGCCGCCGGCGCGCCGGAGCTCGACGATGTCGCGCTGCACGCTCGGGTCGAGCACGTCGTAGGCGGCGTACGACAACGCCGCCACGCGGCGGTCGGCCTGCAGGCCCCGTTTCGCCTCGCGCACCTCGGCCAGGTCCGCGCCGTCGAACTCGACCATCAGCACCGCGGCGGGATCGCCGACGACCCAGGTCATCAGCGGCCGCATGGCGGGGTTGGCCGCGCCGATCTCGAAGAGGTCGCGGTCGATCAGCTCGACCGCCGAGGGGCCGTGAAGGTTCACGTGCTGAACCGCCTCGAGCGCCTTCACGAGGTCGTCGAAGTGCAGCATCACCAGCTGTCGCTCGCGCGGCAGCGGCTCCAGCGCGACCGTCACCTCGAGGATCAGCGCCAGCGTGCCTTCCGACCCGCACACCAGCTTGGCGAGGTTGAACGGCTGGTTCTTGATCAGCTCGTCGAGGTTGTACCCGCCCACGCGGCGCATGACTCGCGGGTAGCGCGCCTGGATCTCGCCGGCGTTGTCCTCGACCAACTGCCTGAGCGTGCGGTAGAGGTCGCCTTCGCGCCCGGGCTGCTTGAGCTTGAGGCCGAGCTCGTCAGGGCTCAGGGGACCGAGCTCGAGCTCGGCGCCGTCCGACAGCAGCACGCGCATGCTGACGACCTGATCGACGGTCTTGCCGTACTTGATCGAGCGCGTGCCCGACGAGTTGTTGGCCACCATGCCGCCGACGTTGGCGCGGTCGGTGGTGGCCACGTCGGGCGTGAAGTGAAGCCCGTGAGGCGCCAGCACGCGGTTGAGGTCGTCGCGGACCACGCCCGGCTGCACGCGCGCCAGGCGGCGCTCGACGTCGACCTCGAGGATGCGGTTCAGGTGCTTCGAGAAGTCGATGACCAGCGCGTGCGCGACCGTCTGACCCGACAAGCTGGTACCGCCGCCGCGGGCCAGCAGCGGCGCGCCGTGAACGGCAGCGACGCGCACGGCGGCGCGCACGTCCTCGTCGTCCAGCGGGACGACCACGCCGATCGGCACGATGCGGTAAGGGCTGGCGTCGGTGGCGTAGAGCGCTCTGGCGGCGTCGTCGAAGCGGACCTCGCCCTTGACTGCGACTCTCAGGTCGCGTTCGAAGGCGCGCGGGTCCGAGGCCGGAGCGGGGGTGGCGCCGGGGTCGCTGACAGGAGAAGGCTGCGCCTGCATGGCGCAGGGTACCGCCTAACCGAACAGGTTGAGCGCACTCGCTGCGAAGGCGTCGTCTGCATAGTGACGGTAGGCGTGCACGAAGGTTCGCAAGGCGTAGCGGACCATCAGCCCGCTCAGCAACGTCGGCGACTCGAAGGGCGAGAGCTTCTCGCCGTTGGTGACGACTGCGCGCCCGAACTCGTCGAGCAGGCCGAGCTCGCGCAGCGCGGCGGCGACGCGTTGGTCCTTTGGCGGCTCGAACCACGGCGGGTTGCCGCGCCGGTACGCCTGCAGCGAGCGCCGCAGCTCGCCGACCGTCGGGTAGCTGAGAGCCGCCGCTTCGAGCGTGTCCAGGTCGGCGTCGCCGAGGTCGAGAACGACGCTTTCTCCGCCTGCCAGCAGGCGCCTCATGGCGGCCGGGAACTCCGCCGCTCCCTCGCCGGGAGCCAAGACGTCCGCCAGCGAGAGCCCCGGCCGGCCGCGCGTCACGGCTTGCGCGGCGCCGGGCCGGTCGACTACTAGCGGCTCGTGCCGGCCGTCGGCGCTGACCTCCTCGGCCAGCTCCAGGAGCGCCGCCGGCCTCACGGCCCGGGCTTCGAACTCGAGGCTGACGGTGCCCCTGAACTCGTTCTCGCGGAGGCTGCAGGCGACGTTGACGGCGGCTCCCAGCGGCAGGCCGGCGGCCTGCTCGCCCATGCGCCAGGCGACGCCCTTGATCCCCGCGACGCGCAGCTGCAGGGTGGCGCCGTCCTTGCCGACGCCGCGGGCGTGCTCGAGGCGGTCGGTCAGCGCGAACAGCGGCTCCTCGTGCCCTTCGCCGAACGGCTCTAGTTCGCTGATCGCGCGGTAGAAGTCGGGCACGATCTCGGCGGGTGAGAGGACGGCGTCGACCGTCACCGTGCGCTGTGGGGCCGGGAAGCCGGCAACGTAGTCGTTGACGGCGCCGCTGAACGCCGCGAAGTTGGCCATGTCGAGACCGAAGCCGGCGGCCTGCTCGTGACCGCCGAAGCGCAGCAGATGCGCGGCCGCGGCCCGCAACCCCCCGATGGCCGAGATCCCCGGCGTCGAGCGCACGCTGCCCTTGCCGGCAGCGGCGATGTACACCGGCTTGTAGAAACGCTCGAGCAGTTTCGCCGCCACGATCCCCATCACCCCGGCATGCCAGCCGGGGTCGTGGAGCACGATGGCCGGCGCGCCGACGTCGACCATGCCGAGGGCGTGCTCGAACATCTCGTCCTGCACGGTCCGGCGGTCGCGGTTGCGCAGCTCGAGGTAGGCGGCCAACTCGCGCGCCTGTCGATCGGAGGCCGTGGTCAGCAGCGTCAGCGCCTTGTCGGCCTCGCCGAGCCGACCGGCGGCGTTGAGGCGCGGCGCCAACACGAACGCCACGTCGCGAGCGGTCGGTTCCCGGCGCAACTTGGCGCTGCTGACGAGCGCGCGGACGCCGGCCCAGCGGGAGTCGACCATCCTGGGGAGACCCTCGCGGATCAACGCGCGGTTTTCGCCAAGCAGCGGCGCGACGTCGGCGATGGTCCCGAGCGAGGCGAGGTCGGCGTAGTCGAGAGGCGGCTCGAGCCCCAGCCTCTGCCTGACCGCCCACAGCAGGTGGAACGCGATGCCCGCGCCGGTTAGCTGCGGCAGGCCGCCGCGCGCCAGCGGCGAGAGGCCCGGATGCACCAGCAGGCAATCGGGCAGTGCCTCGCCGGGCGCATGATGGTCGGTGACGATCACCTCGACGCCCAGCGCCGCCAGCCGCGCGATCTCGTCCAGGTTGCTGACGCCGCAATCCACGGTGATGAACAGCTCGGCGCGCGCGGCGTGCTCCGCGACCCTCTCCGGGTGGATGCCGTAGCCGTCGGTCAGTCGGTTGGGGATGAACGCCTCGACCTGCCCACCGAGCTCGCGCAGTCCCAGCAGCAGCAGGGCGGCGCCGCTGATCCCATCGGCGTCGTAGTCGCCGTGGATCAGGATGCGCCGCTGCGACTCGAGAGCGGCCACAACACGTTCGGCCGCGGCCGGCAGCGCCGGGTTGGGGCTCAGCTCGAGACGCGGGTCGAGGTGGGAGGCCGCGTCGTCGCGCAGGCCGCGGGCCCACAGCATCGCCGCCACCGCAGGCGGCACCCTCAGCGCGCGGCTGAGCGCCTCCACGGAAGCGGGCGGCGCAGCGGGGCGCACCGACCACCTGGCGGCGGCCGGGAAGCCGGCGTCTTGCGGCATCACGTTGCGGCGGGGGACGTGGCGGTCATCAAGCGGTCGTGTCGTCGGGTTCCGAGTCGAAGTGGGTGTTGCGATCCGGTATCACGGCCACCTCGGGTTCGAAGGCGTAAGCCGTGGGACGCAGGTAGTCGCTGTTCTCGAGAGCGGCGCGCGCCTCGCCCAACTCCTTGGTCAGCCGCTTGACGTCGCGGCTGCGGCGCCAGTTGGCGAAGGCGGTGGGTACGAAGCCGATCAGCCAACCGAGCACCAGCGCCAGGATGACGACCAGCGACACCGGCACGCGCGGCAGGAAGATCCGCGTCAGCGGCAGCTCGACCAGCACCGGGTTGGCGCTGTGGAACAGCCACAGGTAGAGGACCAGCAGCAACGTCAGCACGACCTGGACGATCCTCACGGCCTTCACGCTCTGCAACCTCCGGCGGCAAGTCTACCGCAAGGCCCTGGCGCCTTGTCCGTAGGGCGTCGCCGCCGGCTGCGGCGCGCGGTCGGCTACACTAGCGGGTCGTGGACGCGGTGCTGACAACGTCGAAGGCAGCCAAGGTGCTGGTCGGGATGTCGGGCGGGGTGGACTCCTCGGTCGCCGCCGCGGTGCTCAAGGAGAGCGGCTATCACGTCGTCGGCAGCATGCTGCGTTTCTGGCCGGACGACCGCGAAGAAGGTGCCTTCGATCTGTGCTGCAGCCCCGACGCGGCTTACGACGCGCGGCGCGTGGCGGACGAGATCGACGTGCCGTTCTACCTCCAGGACTTCAGGGAGCGGTTCCAGGAGATCGTCATCGATCCGTTCATCCCCGGCTACCAGGCGGGGACGACGCCGAACCCGTGCGTGTGGTGCAACCGGCACATCAAGTTCGGTGATTTCGTCCGGCGCGCGCAGGCCCTCGAGTGCGACTACATCGCCACCGGCCACTTCGTCAGGCGCGTCGACGGCGCGCGCGGCGCCGAGCTCCACCGCGGCCTCGACGACGACAAGGACCAGACCTACTTCCTGTGGGCGCTGCCACGCGAGATGCTCGTCTACCTGTTGTTCCCCCTCGGCGAGCTGACCAAGGAGCAGGTGCGCAGCATGGCCGCCGAGCGCGACCTGCTGACCGCCAGCAAGAAGAGCTCCTCGGGTCTGTGCTTCGTGCCGACCACCGTCAAGGACTACCTGCAGGCCCACACCACAACCGTGCCTGGCGACGTGCTCGACGCCGCCGACTGCTACGCGGTCGCGGGCCGTCACCAGGGCGCCACGCTCTACACGATCGGGCAGCGCAAGGGCCTCGGCCTCAGGCACTCGCACCTCGAGCGCTACGTCATAGAGGTGCGTCCGGACTCGAACGAAGTCGTCGTCGGCACCAAGGAGATGTGCCAGTGGCGGACGCTGACGACGGCGCGCAGCAACTTCCTGGCGCACCCTGACGAACTGCCGGAACGCGTGCTGGCGCAGGTCCGTTACCGCCAGACGCCGGAGCCCGCCGCGCTGAAGCTGCTCGACGACGAGCGCTTCGAGTTGACCTTCGACAGGCCGCAGTTCGCGGTGGCGCTCGGCCAATCGGCGGTGCTCTACGCCGGCGACCGGCTCCTCGGTGGCGGTGTGATCGCGTCCCGCGAGGCGTAGGCGGCCCCAATGTGCGCACCGCGCGCGTCCGGCACTTATGATTAGTCAGGAGGTCAACTGATGGAGAGCCTCATCGTGCTTGTGGTGTTGGCGGCGATCGTGCTGTTCGGCGTCAGCATCTACAACCGTATCGTCCAGCTCGAGAACCGCATCGAGAACGCCTGGAGCCAGATCGACGTGCAGCTCAAGCGCCGCGCCGACCTGATCCCCAACCTGGTGGAGACCGTCAAGGGTTACGCCAGCCACGAGCGCCAGATCTTCGAAGAGGTCGCCAACGCGCGGGCCGCGATGGCCAGCGCCAAGGGCGTCGACGAGTCGGCGTCGGCGGCCAACATGATGTCGGCCGCGCTCGGTCGCCTGTTCGCGGTCGCCGAGGCCTACCCCGACCTCAAGGCGAACGAGAACTTCAAACTGCTGCAGGAGGAACTCTCCGGCGTCGAGAACAAGATCGCCTACGCCAGGCAGTTCTTCAACGACGCGGTGCTGCAGTTCAACAACACCATCGAGACCGTGCCGGGCAACTTCTTCGCCGGCCCGATGAACAAGAAGCCGCACGTCTTCCTGGAGATCCCGGAGGAGAACCGCGCCGTGCCAGAGGTCGCCTTCGGCGCCTCGACGCCCCCGGCCGCTCCGCCGCCTCCCGGCGCCTGAGCTTCGCTGGGATCATTGCTGGACGGGTTCGACTAGTGGACCTCGGAGAAGCGCGTCGCGCGCAGTCGGTTAGCATTACCTGACACCGCGATGGCGAACTCCGAGTTTCCAGTGCTGCCCGACGTCTTCACCGACCCGGCTTCGGGTCGGCGGATCAACCTGCTCGACTACCAAGCCGCCAACATGCGCATGTCGTGGGTGATGGCGCTGTTCACGATGGCGCTGCTGGGCGCGCTCGCGTACTTGCTGGCTCAGGTCGTCGACGCCGCGTCGACGGGGCTGTTCGTCGGCGCGGCGCTGCTGATCGGCGGCGGGCAAGGGCTGGTGGGCTTCTACTTCTCGGACAAGATCGCCTTGGCGGCGTCAGGCGCCCGCAAGGCGACGGCGGAGGAGCACCGCTACCTCGTCAACGTTACCGAGGCCGTGGCGATCGGCGCCGGCGTGCCGACACCCGACCTCTACGTGATCGACTCGCCGGCTCCCAACGCCTTCGCCACCGGCCGCAACCCGCAGAACGCGGCGATCGCGGTGACCACCGGCCTCATCGACCTGCTCGACCGCCAGGAGCTCGAAGGCGTCGTCGCTCACGAGATGGCGCACGTCCGCAACTACGACATCCGCTTCATGTCGATGCTGGTGGCCACCGTCGGCGCGATCATCGTGCTGCGCGACCTGGTGCTGCGCTGGTCGTACTGGGGTGGCGGCAGCGGCAGCAGCCGGCGCCGCTCGAGCAATCGCGGCGGCGGCAGCGGCGGCACCGGCAGAGGACAGGGCCTGATCCTGGTGCTGCTGATCCTGCTGCTGGTGCTGGCGCCGCTGTTGGCGGCCCTCCTGCGCCTCGCCGTCAGCCGCAAGCGCGAGTACCTGGCCGACGCCACCGGGGCCTACATAACCCGCAACCCGGAAGGGTTGTCGAGCGCGCTGAGCAAGCTCGGCGGCTACCGCGGTCCGCGCCTCGAGGTCAGCGAGGGCGTCAGGCACATGTTCTTCATCAACCCGCTGCTGGAGCAGAACAGCTCGACGCTGCTGGCCACCCACCCGCCGATCGCCGAGCGCATCGCTCGCCTCAAGCGGATGTGAAGCTGGGCGCCTTGTGCGCCCTCGACGGAGGCGTCGCCTCGGCCGCCTGCAGCAGCGCGCAACCCGCGCCAGCTCGGGGCGGGAATCCCGGCCGCGCGGGCGGCGGCCGCTTTGATCTCGAGAGCCGCCTGCCGGTGCCGAGCAGCCGGTAGAATGATCGTCCGGAGGAAGTGTTGAGCGAATGGCGAGGACCAGTCTCCTTCACGCTGTCGACGAAGGGGGAGATGACATCGTGGAGTCCCGGCGTCGAAGCGGCGCTCGGGTACGGTGCTGACGAGTTCGTCGGCAAGCCGTTCGCCGATCTGTACCTGGACGACGCCCGTGCCGCCGGGATCCCCGAGTCCGTGCTCGCGCGCGCGAGCGCGACTGGCCGTGCCTCCCTGGCGGGTTTGAAGCTGGACGCGTCAGGCGGCCAGCGCTTCATCGTCGGAGCCGTGGAGCCTCACTACTCGGCCGCCAAGAAGCTCGACGGCTACTTCGTGATTTTCGCCGCCGAGATCGAGCTCGGGCGCGCCAACCCCGCCAGCCTGAACGGGCGGACGGTGGCGAGGCCCGACCCTCAGTTGTACGTCGAGGCGCTCGAAGGCATGAACGAGATCTTCTACGTGATCGACTCGGCGCTGCGGTTCGTCTACGTGAACGCGCGCACCGAGGAGCGCACGGGCAGGAAGCGCACGGACATGGTCGGCAAGCACCTGTGGGAGGTGTTCCCGGGCGCCACCGACAGCGAAGCGTTGGCCGAACAGGTGAGAGCGGTCTCGTTGGGCCTGCCGGTGCGCTACGAGGTGTACTCGCCCGCCTTCCAATCCAATGTCCTGATCAAGGCGTTCCCACGCAGGGGCGGCGGCCTGGCGCTGGTCGTCCGTGACCTGGACGGCACGCAGGAACCGGGCTGGTTGGCGGGCACCGAGTTGCTCGACGACCAAGCGTACGTCGGGGCCTACGATTCGCTCGGCGTGGCGGTGTTCGAGTGGCGGCCGGACACCGACGAGTGGTCGATGAGCGGTCCCGTCGTCGATCTCCTGGGGCTCAAGCCCGGCGGCAGCGTAGCAGGGCTCCCTGGGCTCCGCGCCCTGATGCTGCCCAACGACGCCAGGCTCCACGACCTGGTGGTCGAGGCCGCCGTCCGCCAACAGATCGGCTGGCACACCGAGTACCGGATACTCAGGCCGCGCGACAACAAGGTGGCTTGGATCGAAGAGCACGTGTACGTGGAGGAGGCCGAGGCCGGCCGCCGCTTCGTTGGCATGGTGTGGGACATCTCGGTCGTCAAGGCCGCTGAGGAGCGCATCGGTCCCAGCCAGAGCCGGCTGCGTGACGAGGTGGCCAGCAACCGCCGGATGCGGGAGTACCTGAACCGCGCCATGGCGTCAGAGGACCCGCAACTCGCGCTCGGGCAGATCGTGGAGGCTGCCGTCGACCTGTTCGGCGCCCGCCGCGGCTGCATCAGGCTGCTCGACCGCGATGCCGGCACCGTGACCATCAAGGCGCAGTGCGGCTTCGATGCCGACTACCTGGTGACGCATGGCGTCACCGCGGTCGACGTAGAGGCGTACGAGGCGCTGGCCGTCGGACAGGTGGACGACGGCGAGGGGCGGCGCGTGACGCCGGCGCAGATCTGCGAGGAACCGACGAAGGAGTGCTGGGCGCCGCTGTTCGGGCTCGGCGGGAAGATGATCGGGGCGCTGTCGCTGCAGTGGGACGAGCCGCTGCTACTGAGCGAACGTCAGCAGTTCGACCTCACCACCCTGGCTCACCAGGCCGCTTCGATCGCCGAGCTGCTGAGGCTGCACGAGCGCGCGCGTGATCTCAGGGAGCGCGTGCAGCCACAGGAGAGCGTCAGCGTCGACGAGCTGATGCAAGCCGAGATCCGCTTCCGCCGCGCCTTCGAGGTGGGGCTGTTGGCGGCCGTCATCACCACCCAGGACGAGGACCGCTTCCTCGAGGTCAACGCCGGTTACACGCAGTTGACCGGCTACGAGGCCGAGGAGGTCGTCGGCCGCACATCCGCAGAGCTGGGCATGTGGTCGAGCCGCGAGGACCAGGAGAAGCTGCGGGAGGCGTTCAGGAGGTCAGGCGACTTCCGCGAGCTCGAGTTGAAGCTCCGCCGCAAAGACGGCGGTGTTCGCAACATCCTGCTGTCGGGCTCGAAGATCGTCTACCAGGGCAAGCAGGCGTGGCTGAAGATGTTCAACGACGTCACCGCCCACCAACGCTCCCGCGAGGAGCTGATGACGGCCATCCGGGACGTGATGTCGGACGCCGACTGGTTCAGTCAATCGGTCGTCGAGCGTCTCAGCGAGATCCAAGGCGGGCGCGGCGATCAGCGTGACGAGGAAGTCGAGCTGAGCCAACGCGAGCGGCAGGTGCTGGAGCGGGTGGCGGTCGGGATGTCCGACGTCAAGATCGCCGAGAACCTCAACATCTCCGTGAAGACGGTGCGCAACCACCTCTCCAACGCCTACGCCAAGATCGGCGTGCACAACCGCGCGGAAGCCGTCGTGTGGGCCCGGGACCGCGGCATCGTGCTGTCGGTTTAGACCCCGGAAGACCAGCGGATCCCAGAAGACTTAACGAAGTTCTCACTTGCCGAAGCCTCCTGGGCAATCTGCCCAGCCGACTGGGGTGTGAGCTTCTTCTCAGCCCCTAGGTTGCGCCCGTAACCTGCTAGCTAGGTTCACCTAGTCCTGAGGGAGGGCAGAGTGATGACGCAAGTCCGATCGTTGCACCTAGTCGATCAACCATCACGGCAGCACGTGCATCACGCGCTCGAGCAGATGATGAGAGAGGCATTGAGCGAGCTGAGCTCGCTCAAGCGCGAAGTGGCCGAGCTCCGTTCGTTGACCACGGCCATCGGCCACCGAAGCGACGTTGCGCCCAGCGGGCACCACAGCGAGCAGCAACGGGTCGTGCACACGTACCGGAGCGCCTCTCGCACCGCGCCCGACTTCGACTGGGAAGCCTGGGCACGCGAGAAGCGTGCTCGGATACGCGGGCAGGACCTGAGCAACGTCGAGGCGTGTCAGGTCGAGTGATGTCCGCGTTCCCATCCTCCTCGTGCAGGGCCGTTCTCAGAGGGGCAGGCAGATCGTGAGTACCAGAGCGACGTCTGCCGGCCGCTTCGAGGACGGCCCCGCACGGCCAGAGCAGGTCGAGGCCGTCTTCCCCGAAGCCTTGGAGGCCCTGAGTTCAGCGATTCGGGAGATAGCCGAACTCCGCCGCGAGGTCACCAGGCTTCGGGCCTCGATCCACCTGCACCTGCTTTCCGGCGGTGATTTCACGCAAGCCCGCACCGACGTCTCCGAATCTGCTGACTCATGGGTCTCACCGCGGGCGCGAACGCGCCCGACGGTGGGCAGCTTGCAGTACGCCAGGGAGTTCACCGCTGCCGATGATCGCGGGTTCGACTGGTCGGCCTGGATCCAGCGCCTGCCGCCGGTCACCGCGCGCAGCGAGCCGACGGCGCCCGTCAGGGCGGCGAGCGACGAGCCGCGGGAGCTCAACTGATGGCGTTCCTCTTCGGTTTCGACGCGTCACCCGCCGCGCCACTGAAGGCGCCGCGCCACCGGGGGGTGGCGGAGGGCCGCGCGCTGCCGCTGCCGAGCGGCAGCCGGGCGCCAGGAGCCGGCAGGCGCCTGGCGCGCTTCGCCTACCATCCCGGGCGGCGGTTCAGGCGGTACCTCCAGGCCCGCTGAGCCTGGGAGAGGCCCCGGGCGTCACAGCCAAACGTCAAGCGAAAGGCCCCCACCTTGTAGTGGGGGCCTTCTGCCGTCGCTATACGTGACCCGCTAGGCGGCGTCACCCGTGCCTAGAGTTCAGGCGTGCTCGTCGAACTCGTCGTGGCCGTCTTGCTCGGCGATGTCGTCCGCTTCCGCGTCCGACAGGCTGTCGGCGGCCTCGGCTGCGGCGCCGAGTTCCGCTTCCTCGGCGGCAGCTGCGTCATCGGCGGCCACCGGCGCGCCGCGCCGGCCCTGCCTGAACGCTGCGGTGAGCAGCGCGGCGGCTTCGGCGGCGTCGATCGCGTTCTCGGGGTCGACGGGTTCCTCGGCCTCGGCCTTGACGACCGGGGCGGGCTTGGGCTTGGGAGCGGGCGCCTCGACAGCGACAGCCGGCTGGACAGCCGACTCGACGCCGGCGGCCGCGGCCGCGTCCACCGGAGCCTCGTCCTTGGCGGACGCGCTCTCGGTCTCGGTCTTCGCTTCGCCAAGGCCGAACTGCGCGAACAGGTCGGCGTAGACGTCACCGAGCTTGGTGGTGGTCTTGGGGGTGTTGGCGTCGGCGACGTACGAGTAGTCGTAGTCGATGCCCTGGCTGCGACGACCCCTGCGGCCCTGACGGCCGGCGCCGCCTGGCTGCGCACCGGCGCCGCCGCCGCGGTACTCGCCGCGAGGCGCGCCACCGGCGGGAGCGTTGCCGCCGAACTCGGCGGCGTTCTCCGGGGTGAACGGCAGCATGCGCTTGC
>CAYNOS010000045.1:0-17450 GCA_964398985.1 uncultured bacterium | reverse complement strand
CGACGTAGACGTCGACCACGTTGCTGCCGCCGGTGTACTCGGGCCACACCTTCTCCTCGATCTCGAAGCGGTGGAACACCTTGCCGGGCGTGCGCGCGAACAGCTCGAGAAGCTCGAACTCCTTGGCGGACAGCTCGATGCGGCGACCGTCGCGGAACACCTCGTGGCCTTCGAGGTTCATGACCAGGTCGGCGACGCGCACCTCGCCGGTCACCGCGGGGTTCACGCGCCGCAGGTGTGCCCTGACGCGCGCCAACAACTCCTCGATGCTGAAGGGCTTGACCAGGTAGTCGTCGGCGCCGGAGTCCAAGCCGGTCACCTTGTCGTCCACCGAGTCCTTGGCGGTGAGGATGATGATCGGCGTGTTGCTCGTCTTGCGGATGCGGCGCGCCACCTCGAGCCCATCCAGGACCGGCAGCATGAGGTCGAGGACGACGAGGTCGGGGTTGAGCTCGCGAAACTTCGAGAGGCCCGTCACACCGTCGAAGCTGACCACGGTCTCGTAGTTCTCGGCCTGCAGCTCGAGGTCGATGAACTTGGCTATCTCTTTCTCATCCTCGACGATGAGTACCAGGGGTCTTCGTTCCATGTGGCGCATCATCGCACGCGCTCTCATGAGAGAAATCACCGTGAGATGCGAATCTCGTGAGGGCCCGCGCGGCACGCGCCCACCAGGCGAGCGGGACGCTAGGAGAGCCTGATGGTCTCCTGCACGATGATCGGCTGGGAGATGACCGCAGCGGCCCACGCCTTGGCGCCAGGCAGAGAGTGGTCGCGCCAGTTGCCGCAGCGCTCGGGGCTGCAGCCGGGGATCTCGCCCTCGTGGGCGGCCACCTTGGCCAAGGCCCTGGCGAACGCAGCGCGCACGTCCTCGCTGGCCGGCTCGCCGAGGACGGTCAGGTAGAAGCCGGTGCGGCACCCCATCGGCGAGGCGTCGACGATAGTCGCCTGCTCGCGCGGGAGCTCCTCGCGCAGGTAGCCCGCCAACAAGTGCTCGATCGTGTGCAGTGCCGCGGTCGGCACCTCGGCGCGGTTGGGCTGCACGAGCCGGAGGTCGAACTTGGTGACGACATCGCCGTGCTCTCCCAGGTAGCGGCCGGCGAGGCGCACGTAGGGCGCGCGCACGGCGTTGTGGTCGAGTTCGAAGCTGTCCACCAGCGTCTTGGCGCTCACGCGGGAAGTATATGCCGGGACCCGCTCACGCCCGTGCGTCGTCCTCGCACCGTGCGCCCACACGGTTAGACTGTTGCGGGTTATGAACTCCAGCGACTCCAACGACCGTTCCGGCAGGCCGCGCCAGAGACAAGACGCAGCAGGCGGCAAGCGCTACGAGGCTCAGCTTCGCAGCGTCGTGCCCAACGAGCGCGTCGCTATCTTCATCGACGGCAGCAACCTCTACAACGGCATGCGCGAGAACCTCAGGAGCACCCGCTTCAGCCTTGCGGAGATGATCCAGCAACTGCTCAGGGACCGCCCCGTGCACCGCACCTACTACTACAACGCCCCGCTCACCGACGACTACGACGAGGAGTTGCGCGAGGGGCAGCAGCGCTTCTTCGAGTCGCTGCGCCGCATCCCCTACGTCACCGTGCGTTTCGGACGCCTGCACAGGCGCCCGGATGGTGCCCTCGTCGAGAAGGGCATCGACGTGGCGATCGCGGTCGAGGCGCTGTCACTAGCCTTCCAGAACGCCTACGACACGGCGCTACTGGTGTCGGGCGACGGCGACTACGTCGAACTGGTCGAGACCCTCAAGCGCTACGGCAAGCACGTCGAGTGCGCGATGTTCCGCAACCAGTCCGCCGGCCTGCTGCTCGAGCACGTCGACGTCTTCCAGAACCTCGACGAGCTCGACTGGAACAGGATCCTGTTCTGACCGAGCGGCGGCGACCGAGCCCCACCGACCTGCTGCGCAGCAACCGCGCATGGGCTCGGCGCATGGTCGACGCCGATCCCGACTACTTCCAGCGCCTCAAGCGCCAACAGACGCCGCGCTTCTTGTGGATCGGCTGCTCCGACAGCCGGGTGCCGGCCAACCAGATCGTCGACCTGCCTCCCGGCGAGGTGTTCGTGCACCGCAACGTCGCCAACCTGGTGGTGGACGGCGACGTGAACTGCCTGTCGGTCTTGCAGTTCGCGGTCGAGGTCCTCAAGGTCGAGCACGTGATCGTCTGCGGTCACTACGGATGTGGCGGAATCGGAGCGGCGCTCGCGGGCACCAAGCTCGGCCTCATCGACGCCTGGTTGCAGCATGTCGAGAGCGTGCGCGCCGCTCACGCCGAGGAGCTCGACGGACTCGACGAAGCCGAGCGCGCCGACAGGCTGTGCGAGTTCAACGTGCTGGCGCAGGTGGCCAACCTCTGCCGCACGAGCATCGTTCAGGAGGCTTGGAGTCGCGGGCAGCAGCTGAGCGCGCACGCCTGGATCTACCGGCTCGCCGACGGACGCCTGCGCGAGCTCGGCGGGGCGGTCTCGGAACCCGCGGACCTCGAGGGCAGGCAACCGACCCCGCGGTGAGGTTCGGTGAGTTTCGGTGAGGCGCCGGAGCGACGCTCAAGGAAGTCTCAAGACACGGGCGGCCCGACTCGATGTGCGCTCCCATCGGGGTTGCTATAGTTAGCCATCACCATAATGGTGAACAATTTCACTCTCCTAGAGAGGACCAACGCATGCGCAAACTTCTGATCACCGCTGCTGCACTACTACTGACCGTGGGGATGGCCCAAGACTTCGTCTTCGGCATCGTCTACGACGCTGGCGGCAAGTTCGACCGCTCCTTCAACGAGGGCACGTTCCGCGGGATGGAACGCGCCATCGCCGACCTGACGACCGAAGGCTACGAGATCGAACTCGTCGAGTTCGAGGGCACCCCTGAGACCGCCGCCGACGGACAGCGTCGCATCGCCGGACAGGGCGCCGAACTGCTGATCGCCCCCGGGTTCAACCAGACCGACTCGATCGCGGCCAACTCGCGTCAGTTCCCGGACACCTCGTTCGTGCTACTGGACGGCGTGGTCGAGGCCGACAACGTCCAGAGCGTCCTGTTCAAGGAGCAAGAAGGCAGCTTCCTGGTCGGGTACCTGGCGGGCAGCCTGACGCGCACCGGCGTCGTCGGCTTCGTCGGTGGCATGGACATCCCGCTGATCCGCGCCTTCGACCTCGGCTACCAGGAAGGCGTCATGGCCGCCTGCTCCGACTGCACGATCATCAGCAACTACGTCGGCGTCACGCCCGACGCCTGGAACGATCCGGCGCGCGCCAAGGAGCTTGCCAGCACCCAGCACGCGCAGGGCGCCGACATCGTCTACGCGGCGGCGGGTGGCAGCACGCTCGGCGTCGTCGACTGGGCCAACGAGCGCATGTGCTTCACCCCTGGTGCCAACGC
The DNA here is from genome assembly GCA_964398985.1 of uncultured bacterium. Classification (GTDB taxonomy): domain Bacteria; phylum Deinococcota; class Deinococci; order Deinococcales; family Trueperaceae; genus CAYMRL01. The sequence goes on along the minus strand of CAYNOS010000045.1, from coordinate 14,065 downwards.
GCGCGTCACGCCGCTCGATGACCAGCTCGCCAACGTCGCCGTCTCGGCGGCGCACGCCGCGGCCTGCGGCGCCGACAGCAAGCCGGTGTTCTTCATCGGCGTCGACAGCAACATGAACTACCTCGGCGATACCGACGCCGACCCCAGCACCCTGAACTACGGCCTCAGCAGCATGCTCAAGCGCGTCGACGTGGCCTCCTACAACGCCGCCGTCGACATCGTCAACGGCACCTTCCAGGCCGGCATCCTCAACCTGGGCCTGGCCGAGGACGGCGTCGACTGGGCGCTCGATGAGTACAACGAGGCGCTCGTGCCCCAGTGGCTGGTCGAGGAGATCGCCAACGTCAAGCAGCAGATCATCGACGGCAGCATCGTCGTCACCGATTACCGCGAGCTCTAGCGCGCGAAGACCAAGCCGCCCCGTTCTCTGAACCGGGGCGTGAGCGCGCGGGACCGGCACCAGTGGCCGGTCCCGCGCGCGTGTGGCGCAGGCTCGAGCACGGCGCCAACGTGCTAGAATGCTTGCTTGCAGTGTGGGCGGTCTGGTCGCGAACGCGGCGCCGCAAGGCGCCGGCGTCCGAGGAAAGTCCGGGCACCGTACGGCAGGGTGCCAGCTAACGGCTGGGCGCGTAAGGCGACGGCAAGTGCAACAGAAAGCAGACCGCGGGCCAGTGATCAGCCTGACGGCTGGTCGCAGGTACGTAAGGGTGAAAGGGTGCGGTAAGAGCGCACCAGTGCCGTTGGTAACAGCGGCAGCTAGGTAAACCCCACCCGGTGCAAGGTCCGAACGAGAGAGAGCCTGCCCGGCTCGCCAGGATCTCGAAGTTGACCGCTCGAGGCGCGCGGCGACGCGCGTCCTAGATAGATGACCAGAGGCTCTGTCGGCGGCCGAGGCCGTCAACGGAGTCACAGAACCCGGCTTACAAGCCCACCTGCAAGTGGCGGTCGCGACAGCGGCCGCCACCTTTCGTTGGCCCCGGTGGGAGAGATTCGCCACAACCGGCGCCCACATGAGACATTCGTGGGAAAGTGTGGGAGATTGTGGTAGAGTCCCTCCAGCCTTGTCCCGTACTCAGCCTCGAGGCGCGAGGCATCCCAGAAACGGCCGCAGTGCTGGCCCACACGAGGAGACGTTTCGTCAATGCCGTTCGGCGAGCACCAGTACAGCGTCGATGACAAAGGGCGGGTGATCGTGCCTCCGGCCTTCCGCGACTTCGTCGAGGACGGCATGGTCATCACCCGCGGCATGGACGGCTGTCTGTTCGTCTTTCCCCTGTCCGCCTGGCAGCACATCGAGCAGCGGCTGACGGAGCTCCCGCTCACCGACCCGAGCTCGCGGAACTTCGTGCGCTTCTTCTACTCCGGCGCCTCCAAGGCAAGGCTCGACTCCACCGGACGCATCTCGCTGCCCGCCACACTGCGCGAGTTCGCCAAGCTGCAAGGCAACGTGATGGTGGTCGGCGCTCCGAACCGCCTCGAGATCTGGAACGACAAGCTCTGGAACGACAACCTCACAGCCGTGCAAGACAGCCCGCCAGCCCCGGAACTGCTGCGGGAGCTGATCGGGTGACCTCGGTGATGGCCCGTCCGCACGTCCCCGTCATGGCTGCCGAGGTGATCGAGCACCTCGCCGTGCGACCCGGCGGCTGGTACGCCGACTGCACCTTCGGCGCCGGCGGGCACACCCGGCTGCTCCTCGAGGCCGGAGCCAACGTGCTCGCCATCGATCAGGATCCCGAGGCGGCGACTCACCTCGCGGCCGACGAGGTCCTGAGCAAGGCGCAGCACGCCGGTCGCCTGCGGCTCGCCGGAGGCAACTTCCGCGAACTCGAGCGCCTGGCGCACGGTTACGGCGTCACCAGCCTGGCGGGCGCCCTGCTCGACCTCGGGGTCTCCTCCATGCAGTTGGGCGAGGAGGACCGCGGCTTCGCTTTCCGTCACGACGGCCCCCTCGACATGCGCATGAGCAGCGAAGGCGAGAGCGCCGCCGACGTCGTCAACGACTACCCCGTCGAGGAACTGGCCGCCATCATCTGGCGCTACGGCGAGGAGCGTCACAGCCGCCGCATCGCGCGCCGCATCGGCGAGGAGCGGCTCGAGAGCCCGATCGTGACGACCGGCCGGCTCGCCGCAGTGATCGCCTCTGCTTACCCTCCGGGCCACCGCCGCGAACACCCGGCCAGACGCACGTTCCAGGCGCTCCGCATCCACGTCAACGACGAACTCGGTGCGCTGCAAGAGGGCCTGGAAGCGGCCTCTCGCCTGTTGGAGACGGGCGGTCGCATCGTCGTGATCAGCTACCACTCGCTCGAAGACCGCATCGTCAAGCGCTTCCTCAAGGACTCCCCGCGCTTCGCGGTGCTGCTGAAGAAGCCCCTGACGCCCAGCGAAGCGGAGATCGAGACCAATCCCCGTGCCCGCAGCGCCAAGCTGAGGGCCGGAGCCAAGGTGGCGGCGTGAACGAACTGCGCGGCCTCCAGCGCTTCGGCGTGCTGATCCCTCTCTACCTGCTGCTGCTGGTGGTCCTCAGCCTCGTCGGCACCAACAACCGCCAACTGCTGGCCGAGCAGGTCGACCTGCTCGACACCAAGCAGCTGCTGCTCGCCAACGTCGCCGTCGAGCGCCGCGATGCCGCCGTGATCAACGGTCCCGCGGCCGCCGCCGAATGGGCCGTGGCCAACGGCATGGTGCCGGTGCCCGAGGCGCGCGCAGCGACGCTCGTCGCCCCTTCGGAAGCCCCGACTCTCGACTACCCGACCACTTCCCTGGAGCTGAGGACCGTATGGCGCTGATCTCACCCACTCGCAGCACCCCGCTGCAGATCCCCGTCTCCCCCTCCAAGACCGAACCGGCGGTGCGCCGCTTGCGGCTGCCTGGCGGACCACAGGCGGTGCTGGAGCTCAAGCTCAAGCGAGCGCGCTTGATCACGGCCACCTTGTTCCTGCCGCTGTTGGCCGCGCTCGCCTCGTTCGCCAGCCAGCAAGACGGCGTCGCACGCTTCCCGCAGCCGCCGGTCGAAAGCGTCTCCCGGGGAGCTCTGCTGGCCGCCGACGGCACCGTGCTGGCTGGCGGGCCGGTCGCGGCACGCACCTACCCGTTCGGGGACGTGACCGCCAACCTCATCGGCTTCACCGGGCGCGTCCAGCCCGACGGACGCTACGGTCTCGAGGGTCTCGAGTACTTCCTCGATGCGGAGCTGGCGGCGGGCGTGGACGTGGTGCTGACTCTCGACCCCACGGTCCAAGCGGTGGCGGCGCGCCTGGTCGCGGAGGCGGCGCTGACGCACGGGGCCGAGAGCGGCTCAGCGGTGGTGGTTGAGGTAGGCAGCGGCCGGATCCTCGCCGCCGCCAGCTACCCGAGCTACGACCCCGAAGCGTTCGCGGACGCGAACCGCGAGCAGCTCGCGAACCGGCCGTTCACCCAGGTCTACGAGCCCGGCTCGGTGATCAAACCGCTGGTGGTCGCCGGTCTCCTCGAGAGCGGCAGGCTCGCCCCCGGCGAGCTGGTCGACAGCCCGATGACCCTGCGCGTTGGCGAGAAGACCTTCCGTGACGTCGCACAGCACGAGAGCGTCCTGAGCGTCGCCGAGGTGCTGGCGTACTCGAGCAACTCGGGCATGATCCACCTGGGCCAACGCTTCTCGAGTGCCGAGCTCCACGAGTGGCTGCTGCGCTTCGGCATCGGCCAGCCTCTCGACCTCACCACCACTTACACCCGCAGCGGCATCCTCAACGACTGGTTCCGCTGGGTGCCGCAGGACCACGCAGCCAACAGCATCGGACAGAACCTGTCGACGACCGCGCTGCATCTCGCAGCCGCCTACTCGGTGATCGCCAACGACGGCGTCTACGTGCCCCCGCGCCTCACCGAGAGCGAGCAGCTGCCGGCTCCGCACCGCGTGCTCAGCCCCGAGGTGGCTCAGGGCGTGCGCAGCATGCTGGGGCGGGTCATGCAGACCGGTGGCCTCGCTGCGGCCGCGCTGCCGTCGGTCAGCTCCGCCGGCAAGACCGGCACCGCTGACATCTACGACGTCACCTCGGGAACCTACGTGCCCGGCGAGTACGCCGTCACGTTCGCCGGCATGTTCCCGGTCGAGCGACCGCAGGTGGTCGTCGTCGTCTCCCTGCACAAGCCGCAGGTCAACACCTCCAGCACCTACACTGTGGCGCCGCTGTTCCGCGCCATCGGCAGCGAGATCCTCGCGAGTTGGGGGCAAGGACCCCGGCCCGACACAGTAGTTGCCGGTAGGTGAGCCAAGGGGACATGCGCAACATCTTGCACATGTTGTGTAAAGTAGTCATGCATTGGGAGACGCGGAGCGATGACGCTGCTGGACCCGCAACAACTCGCCTCGCTGCTGGGAGCGGCACCACCTGACGAGTCGCTGAAGCCCGCCTGGGGGGTGGCCTACGACAGCCGCAAGGTGCGGCCCGGGGACGTGTTCTTCGCGCTCCCCGGCAGCGCGCGTCACGGCATCGAGCATGCCGACCGAGCGCTGGCGGCGGGCGCCGCCTACATCGTCTCCGACCGGCCGCACGCCAGGACCCTGATCGTTGACGACGCCCACCGGGCACTCGCGGCTCTCGGCCGCCGCGCCCGCTCGCTGATCGCGGCGCGAGTCATCGCGGTCACCGGATCCACCGGCAAGACGACCGTGAAGAGCATGACCGCCGCAGCGCTCGCGGCCCGCGCGACACCCGGGAACCTGAACACCCCGCCAGCGCTGGTTGCCGCGCTCGTCGAGGCTGCCGCCAGCGACGCCGGCGAGAAGACGTCCGGCGTGGCGCTCACCGAAGGCGCCCGCGGTTCGCCGCTCGTGCTCGAGCTCGGCATCGACAGGCTGGGCGAGATGGAAGAGCTCGTCGACCTCACGCGCCCCGACGACGCCCTGCTGACCACCATCGCCGAGGCGCACCTGAGCGCCTTCGGCGACGTCGAGACCGTGGCCGCAGAGAAGGGCAAGCTGCTCGCCGCTGCTCCCGGCCTGCGCTTCGCCGGGTACGCGGCCGCCATGCAACTGCCCCTCGACCTCAGGCGCAGCGTGACAGGCGTGCGCGTGCTGACGGCCCCAGCAGCCGCGCGAGACACCTGCATGGCGGACGTGACCGACTTCGAGCTCCTGCCTCCGCAGCGGGGCGAGCCCCACGCGCTACGGGGCCTGGGCGTCGAGCTGCCGCTCCCCTGGCCCGGCCGCGCGATGGCGGAGAACGCCGCCCTGGCGCTGGCGTTCGCGATCCGGTCCGGCGTCGAGCCCGGCCTGGCCGCCGCGCGCCTGACCAGCACGAAGCTCGAGAAACACCGGCTCCAGCGCACCGAACACCACGTTGACGGCCACCGGCTGGTGGTGATCGACGACGTCTACAACTCGAACCCCGCCTCGTCAGCGCTCGCCCTCGAAGCGCTGAGGCTCGAGCCGGCACCTCGTGTCGCGTTCCTCGGCGACATGCGCGAGCTCGGACGACTCAGCCGCCAACGCCACCAGGAGCTCGGCGAGGCCACCGTCGGGCTCGACCTGGTGGTGGCCGTCGGAGAAGAAGCGGCCGCCATCGTGGACGGCAACCCGGCCGCCGTCTCGGTGCCCGACCTCGACGCGGCCGCCACTCTCTTCGAACAGGTGCCTGCCGGCGCCGCCATCTTGTTCAAGGCGTCGCGCAGCGTCGGCATGGAGCGGCTGGTGGAGCGCTTCGTGGAGCACCTCGGGGGACGCGCGTGAACGCCCTGCTGCTCGCAGTTCTGATCTCGCTGATCGCCACCGGAGCGTTCATCAAGCTCGCTGGTCGCTACGGCTGGGGCAAGTCGATCCGCTCGTCGGGCCCGGCCAGCCACCTCGTCAAGGCCGGCACGCCGACGATGGGAGGGGCCGCGTTCCTGCTGGCCGCCGCGGTCGCGTGGCTCATCGGGTCTGACCGCACCGGCACCGAAACCGCCGTGGTGCTGTTGACCCTGGCGGCAGGAGCTCTCGGACTACAGGACGACCTGGCTTCGCTGCGCCGCAAGAACGCCGCCGCCGCCGCGGCCGCCCACGGCCGCGCGATAGAGGAGTCGACGGGTCTGCTGGCCCGCTACCGCATCCTCGGCCAGAGCGTCATCGCTGCATCGTTCAGCCTCTGGGCCGTCGGCGCCGGCCATGGTCCGTTCGCGAACGGCGTCCTGGACGTGCTCTTCCTCACGTTCGTGATCGTCGGCAGCATCAACGCCTTCAACTTCACCGATGGGCTCGACGGGCTCGCCGGCGGCGTCAGCGTGATCGTGCTGCTGTACTTCGTGGCCTCACCGCTGGCCGCCGCCCTGATCGGCGCGCTGCTCGCCTTCCTCTGGTACAACTCGCAGCCCGCGCGCGTCTACATGGGTGGGGTCGGTGCCGAGGCGCTCGGCGCCGCGGTCGCCGGCCTCGCGATCGTCGACGGGGCCGTGCTGATGCTGCCGCTGCTGGCGCTGATCCCGGTGCTGGAAGTCATATCGGTCGTCCTGCAGGTCGCCTACTTCCGCAGCACGGGCGGCCGCCGCTTGTTCAAGATGAGCCCCTTGCATCACCACTTCGAGCTCTCCGGCTGGACCGAGGCCCGCGTCGTGCAACGCTTCCTGATCGTGACCGCGGTGTGCCTGGCCGCCGCCGTCGCCATCTCCGGGAGACTGGCGTGAGCGGCGCACGGCAGCCTGGCCCGCCGCGCCACACCCCCAGCCAACACACCGGCGTGCTCGTCTACGGCCTCGGCCGCAGCGGCGGCGCCGTGCTCGAACTGCTCGCCCGCCAGGGCGTCGCCGCCAGCTACTACGACGCCAAGGCCGGCGGCCCCGACATCGAGCGGGCCGACGCAGCGGGAGTGCCGAGGCTGACGCCTGACGACCTCCAGCCTGCCGCACTGCTGGCAGCCAGGAATGCCGGTACCCTCGCCTTCGACTGGTGCATCGCCGCGCCCGGGGTGCGCATCGACCATCCCGACCTGGACGCATTGCGCAACGCTGGCATAGCCGTCATCGGAGAGGTCGAGTGGGTGTGGCGCACCATCCCCGGGCGTTACCTCGGCGTCACCGGCACCGCCGGCAAGGGCTCGGTCACCCGCTGGATCACCGACGTGCTCGCGAAGGCCGGGCTGAACGCGATCGCCGGCGGCAACATCGACCCGGCCCTCGCCAAGGTCGCCACCCCCGGCGCCATCCACGTCGTCGAGCTGTCGTCGTTTCAGCTGGAGCGCATCGACACCTTCGCGCCCGAGGTCGCGGTCGTGCTCAACCTCGGCGAGGACCACCTCGACCGGCATGGCGACGTCGCCAGCTACCACGCCGCCAAGAAGCGCATCCTGAGGAACCTCGACGAGACTTCGACCGTGGTCCTCAACCGCGATGACCGCCGGTTGAGAGAGTGGGCCGCAGCGACCTCGGCGAAGGTGCTGAGCTACTCGCTGACGCCTGGCGCCGACGCCTTCCTCGCTGAGGACGGCCACCTCATCCTCGACGGGCAGCCGTTGCTCCACCGCAGCCAGCTCGAGGTCATCGGCGATCACCAGGTCTCGAACGCCCTGGCCGTGGCGCTGGCCGCGCAGGCCGCCGGCGCGCCACGCGCCGCGATCGCCGCGGGCCTCGAGGAGTTCCGAGGGCTGCCGGGGAGGTACGCGCCGGCAGGCCGCTGCGGCGGCGTCGCCTTCATCGAGGACTCGATCGCGACTCGGCCTCTGGCGGTCGCCGCCGCCCTGGCGAGCACTCCCCGCCCGCTGGTGTGGCTGGCCGGCGGTCAGGACAAGGGCTCTGATCTCGAGAGCCTCGTCCCCATCGTCGCGGAGCGGGTCGACCTGCTCGTCGCCTACGGCGCCAGCGGTCCCCACCTGGCAGCCGCGTTCGCTGCCGCTACCGAGGTCAGAACGGTGGCGCACCCCGATGGCGAGAAGGCGTTGGGCACCGCGGTGGCTATCGCTCTCGAGTACCTCGAAGGGCGCCACGCCGGTCGCGGCACGGTCTTGCTGGCACCGCTGGCGGCCTCCTTCGACCAGTTCGACGACTACGCTCATCGCGCCAAGGTCTTCCGCGCCGTGATCGACCGCTTGGCCAAGGAACACGCGTGACGGGAGGCGCCTGATGGACCGGCCCCTGCTCGCCGCGCAGCTCCTGCTGGGAGCCCTCGGCATGGTCGGCGTTGCCGCCGGCTCCGCTGAGCCGGTGCCCGCTATCGGGCACGGCCTGCGCGTGCTGGCAGCGGTCGGCGTGACGCTGCTGGTGTCGCGGCTGAGCGTCAAGGCGGTGCTCAAGCTCAGCCCTTACATGTTCGTGATCACGCTCGTGCTCCTGGGGCTGGTGCTGTTCGTGGGTATCTCCCCCGCCGGCAGCGAGAGCAAGCGCTGGCTGGACATGGGCTTCTTCACGCTGCAGCCATCGGAGTTCATGAAGGTGGCGGTCGTCGCGTACCTGGCGGCGTTCTTCTACAACCACCTGGGCGACTGGCACATCTGGCGGCCGATGGCCGTGATCGGTTTGGCCGTCGCGACGGTGGTGGCGGAGCCCGACCTCAGCACCGGCCTGTTCATCTTCACGCTGGCTTTCACGGTGATGATCGCAGCCGGCACCACGCTCACCCGGCTGCTATCGATCACGCTGGCCGCGGCCGCGTTCGCCACGCTCCTGGCGGGCCCCTACCTGTCACAGTTCAGCTACCTCAAGGACCGCGTCATCGGTTACGCCGACCTGTGGGGCGCCCGCGAGCAGACCGACACGCTCAGCTACCAGGCCAGCCAAGCGCAACAGGCGATCGCGCGCGGCGGCATCACCGGCATCGGCCCCGGCCGCTCGACCCAGGTCCCGGAGGCGGACACCGACTTCGTGTCGGTGGCGATCGGTCAGGCGCTGGGCCTGCTGGGTCTGGCGACCTTGGTCACCACCTACTTGGTCATCGCCAGACGTGGGCTGCGCATCGGCACCGCGGTCGAGGGACCCGCTGCTCTGCTCGCCGCCGGCGCCACCGCCTACATCTGCGGACAAGCCGGCCTCAACCTGCTGGTCGCGAGCGGGCTGGCCCCCGTCACCGGGATCCCGCTGCCGGGCGTCAGCCACGGCTTCAACAGCCTCCTGTCGGTGGCGATAGCCTTCGGGTTCCTGCACCTGGCGGCCCGCACGGCACGCGCCCAGGCGGCCGCCGGAGCCGGGGCGTGAACGCGGTCGCCTCCCGAGGGGCCGGTCCGTCTACCGTTCCCGACCTGGTACTGGCGGCCGGCGGAACCGGCGGTCACATCTACCCGGCTCTGGCCGTCGGCCGCCTGGCGCAGGAGCGCGGGCTGAGGCCGGCGCTGATCGGCCAGGCCGGTGGCATGGAGGAACGGCTCGCCGCGGACGCCGGCATCCGGTTCGAGGGCGTCGCGGCGGGCAAGTGGCACCGCGGCCGGCCGCGGCCGACCCAAGCCTTGGCGGCAGCAGCCGGCGTGGTGCAGGCGTGGAGGCTGGTGCGGGCCTGGCGACCGCGGGTCGTCGTCGGGTTCGGCGGCTTCGCGTCCTTTCCCGCAGCGTTCGCGGCCGCCCGCAGTGGCGTGCCGCTGGTGCTCCATGAAGCCAACGCGTTCCCCAGTCAGGTCAACCGCTGGTTGGCGGGCCGCGCGGCCCTCGTCATCAGCGTGCATCAGGAGGCGCTGGCCCACCTGACGGGGGCGCGCCGCAGCACCTGCATCCCCTATCCGGTCGACGAACGCAGGCTGCCCGTGGCCGCGGCGAGAGCCGCTTACGGCATCCCCGAGAACGCGACGGTCACGCTGGTGATGGGCGGCTCGCAGGGCTCGGCCACCCTCAACCGCGAGGTGCCGAGAGCCTATGCCAGCCTGACGTCAGCAGCCGACAGCGGCCAAGGGGCGAGGCTGCCGACCGAACACTTCGTCCTCCACAGCGCGGGCCGGGGTCGCGCGGCCGAGGTGTCGGTGGGCGGCGCCCCTGGGTCGTCGCGCTACCAGGTCCACGACTATCTCGACGCCGTCACGGCCTGGAGCGCGGCCGACATCGGCATCACCAGGGCCGGCAGCGGCACGTTGGCCTCGGCCGCCTTCCATGGAGTGCCCCTCATCACCGTCCCACTGCCTACCAGCGCCGAAGACCATCAGCTTCACAACGCCAAGGCGTCGGAAGCTGCGGGGGCTTCCGTGTTGGTGGAGGAGCGACACATCGAACGACTGAGCAGCGCTTGGGCCGCGCTGCTCGAGCCAGACGCGCTCGCGCGGGCGCGCGCGGCAGCAGCAGCCCGGTCCCCTGCAGGTGCCACCGCCAAGATCCTCGACGCGGTGATGGAGGTCATGTGAGCTTGATGGGTGAAGTCGGTCCCGCGCGCAGCCTGCACTTCGTCGGCATCGGCGGAGTCAGCATGCAGGCGCTGGCGCAGTGGTTCCGCATCGAGGGCTACTCCGTGGGAGGCTGCGACGCAGCAGCGGGCACCGCGCTCGCACAACTCAAGGCGGCAGGCATGAAGGTCGCTGCCGTCCACGACCCACGTCACGCGACCTGCGCGGACCTGTTCGTGCACAGCATGGCGGTACCGCACGACCACCCCGAGCTCGAAGCCGCGCGCGCCGCCGGCAAGCCCGTGCTCAAGCGCATCGAGCTGCTCGGCGAGCTGTTCCGCCTGCGCGACGCGATCGCCGTCACCGGCACGCACGGCAAGAGCACCACCACCGGCATGCTGGCGACCATGCTGCTGGCCGTCGACCCGAGCGCCTCGGTGCAGCTCGGAGCGGAACTGGCGAGCATCGGCGGCAACATGCATCACGGCACCGGCCCCTGGCTCGCCGCCGAGGTGGACGAGTCCGATCCCGGGTTCGCCGACCTGGTCTCCAAGATCGGCGTCGTCACCAACCTCGAAGACGACCACATCGCCGGCGAGTACGACGAGCGCCGCAACTACCACGCCAGCCTCGCCGACCTCGAGAAGGCAGCGCAGCGCTTCGCCGCCGCGTCGGAGCAGCTCGTCTACTGCGCCGACTGGTCCGGGCTCGAGGCGCTGTTCAGCGGCCACCCCGCCAGCCGCACCTACGGCCTGGCGCCAGGCAGCGACTACCGCATTCGCGACCTCGAGCTGCGGCCCGCATCCAGCACCTTCACTCTCGAGCGGCCCGCGGCTGCGCCGGTGAACGTCAGGCTCAGCGTGCCGGGCGTGCACAACGCCCTCAACGCCGCCGGCGCCATCGCGGCGCTGGAAGCCGCGCGCTTCGACGCCGCCGACGCGCTGCCGGCGTTGGCGGCGTTCACCGGCGTGGGGCGCCGCTGGCAGGTGTGGGGCGAGCTCCGCGGCGCGCTGGTGATCGACGATTATGCCCACCATCCGACCGAAGTGCGGGCGACCCTCGAGGCCGCCAGGGCCACCGGGCGTAGGGTCAGGGCGGTGCTACAGCCGCACCGCTGGGTGCGGACCGCGCGCCACTGGCCGGCCTTGGCGCAGGCCGCCGCGTTGGCCGACGAGGTCCTCGTCCTCGACGTCTACGCCGCCGGCGAGAAGGCGATCGACGGCGTCTCCCCCGCCTTGATCGTCGCGCGCATCAGAGAGCTCGGCACCAGCGCCGAGCAGCACGACGCGCAATCCGCGCTCGACCAACTGAGAGCCACGATCGCCGACGGCGAGCTGATCATCACGCTCGGCGCCGGGGACGTCTGGCGCATAGCCGCCGCCCTGGTCGGGAGCTGATCCGAGCGTGAGCGCGGCGGTTCGCGTCATCGACCTGAGCGCTATGACCACGCTCAAGGTGGGCGGACCGGCCGAGGTGTGGGAGGTCGAGGACGAGCGCCAGCTCGCCGAGGCGACCGCCGAGCCTTACCTGGTGATCGGCGCCGGCTCCAACCTGCTGGTGTCTGACACCGGCGTCACCGAGCGCGTGGTCAAACTCGGCAGGGCATTCAACGACCTGCGGGCGGTAGACGGCAGCCGCGAGCTGTGGCTCGGAGCCGCCACCCCGTTGCCCGGGCTGGTCAGACGCGCTCAGAAGCTCGGGCTTTCCGGCCTCGAGGGACTGCTCGGCGTGCCGGCGGTGTTGGGAGGCGCTGTCGCGATGAACGCCGGCACCCGCTTCGGCGAGATGGCGGACACCCTGGTCGAGGTCGAGCTGTTCGTCGACGGTGCCCTCGAGCGGGTCGGCGCGGACGCCCTCGACCTCTCGTACCGCCACGCCCAGCTGCCTCCCGGCGCGATCGTCACGCGCGCGCGTCTCCGTCTGACGCCGTCGGACCCCCAGTCGGTGCAGGCGAGCATGGACCTGGTCGACGCCGCCAGGAAGGGCCAACCGAAGTCGAAGTCGGCCGGCTGCGCGTTCAAGAACCCTGCCGGCGACGCCGCCGGCAGGCTGATCGACGTCACGGGGCTCAAGGGGATGCGTGTCGGCGACGCGATGGTGTCGTTCGAGCACGGCAACTTCATGGTCAACCTCGGCCACGCGACGGCCAGCGACTTCGCCGAGTTGGTCGCGCTCGTCAGGCAGCGGGTGAGAAGCGAGCAAGGGCGCGAGCTCGAGCTCGAGTGGCGCCTCTGGGGCTGGTGATGCGCGGCCTCCTGATAGCCCTGCTGGTGCTGGCCGCCGCGTTGGTCGTGACCAGCCGCTTCGTTCCGAAGATCGCCACCGTCAGCGTCGCCGGCAACGTGCATCACAGCGTCGAGCACGTCTTGGACAGCGCCGGCATCGCGGTCGGCGCTCCGCTGCTGTGGGTGACGCGCGGGAGCGTGCGCGGCCTGGCCGCAGACCCGTGGGTGTCCAACGTCACGGTGGTGCGCGTGTGGCCCGACGAGGTGCGCGTCCTGATCACCGAGCGCAGCCCGGTCCTGGTTTCCGGGGACCTTGCGTTGGCCGGCGATGGTACAGTTCTCCCCGGTGCAACGGCTGCCGAGATCGCGGAGTTACCCCGGCTCGAGGGGTGGGGAACCTCGCGCGCGGCGGAGGCCATCGAGCTCGCCAGGCTCCTCGAGCCTTTCGGGCCGAAGGTGGTAAGCTACTCGCCAGCAGGATTCAAGATCCAGCTTACCGGCGGTACGCTTCTCACGCCGAGTGCCGAGGCGTTGCGGGCGCAGTGGTCTGCGTTCGTGAGCCACCGTGGCGGCCGCGTGGCGGTCTACCCCTGGGGAGTGAGCGCGTCTGATGAGTGAAGAACGGATAATCGTCGGGCTCGATATCGGAACCACCAAGATCTGCACCGTTATCGGTGAGGTCGCCAGCGATGGTGTGCTCGACATCATCGGCGAGGGCACGGTGCCTTCCGATGGCCTGCGCAAAGGCATGGTCGTCAACCTCGAGAGGACGATCGCTTCGGTGCGCCAGTCGGTCGCCGACGCCCAACGCATGGCCGGTGTCGAGGTCAAGTCTGCCTGGATCGGCGTCGCCGGAACCCACCTCAAGGCCTTGACGAGTCACGGCATGGCCGCCATCCGCCGCGGCCAGCAGGTGACGCGTCAGGACATCGAGCGCACCATCGAGAACGCGCGTGCCGTTCCGCTCGAGGCGAACATGGAGATCCTCCACGTGATCCCGCAGGAGTACGTGGTGGACGGCAACGACGGCATCAAGGACCCGGTCGGCATGTCGGGCGTGCGGCTCGAGGTCGACGTGCACATCGTCGCCGGAGCGCAGGGCCCACTCCAGAACCTCAAGCGCTGCGCCAACGACGCAGGCGTGGCCGACGAGGGGTTGGTCGTCCAGGCCTTGGCATCGGGCCTGGCGGTGCTGACCCCGGCCGAGCAGGAGCTGACCACGCTGCTGATCGACATCGGCGGCGGCACCACCGACATCGGCGTGTTCCGCCGCGGGACGCTGGCCCATTCGGCGATCATCCCGCTCGGCGGCGACCACATCACTCAGGACATCAGCCAACTGCTGCGGATCCAGGCCGACGAGGCGGAGCGCGTCAAGCGGCGCTACGGCGTCGCGCTGCCCGAACTCGCCGATCGCGACGTCGAGCTCGAGGTCGCCAACCCCAACTACACGGCCAGCATCTCGACCTTCGAGCTGGCCCAGGTGATCAAGCCCCGCGTGATCGAGATCCTCGACCTCGTCAAGCGCAACATCGAGCAGCGCATGGGCGCGCTCGAGCTGCTCGCCGGCAACGTCGTGATCACCGGCGGCGC
>CAYNOS010000044.1:0-18270 GCA_964398985.1 uncultured bacterium | reverse complement strand
GTCTCGTCGACCGGCTGCAGGGTGATCCTGTCGGGCAGCACCGCCAGGTCGACGACGTGGCGCAGCTCCGCAGAAGCGCTCCAGGGCGAGCTGCCGGTGGTGCGCAGCTCGAGCGTGGCGTCGATGGTGCCGGGGTCGCTGCCATCGAGCTCGTAGACGTTGCGGACAGTCAGCGTCAGCCAGTCGAGGTTCGCGAGCAGCCGCAGCGTGCTGGTGAGCGGCATCCAGCCGACCTCGCCGGGCGCGCGGTCGTCGACGAAGACGTAGCCGCCGGTCTGCTCGAAGCGCAGCCAGGGAGCCGGGGTCAGCAGCAGCCGGCCGCTCAGGTCGGTCCGGTTGCGGTAGGGGATGACGTCGAACCTGAACGGCGTCTCGCCCTCCCTGACGTCGCGGCGGTAGCCGAGGTTGAGCGAGCCGAGCCGACCGAACGTCTGCGTGGCGCTGAGGCGGCTCAGCCACTCGACCTGCCGTTCGGTGGTGGCGTAGTAGAAGCCGGTGAACTCGGTGCGGCCCTCGACCCGCATCCCGCCCCACAGCGGTTGCGGCGCCAGCGTGAGCGTGTGACCCTCGCGCAGCCGTGCGGAGGTCGTCACCGGCACCACTGCCGCGGAGCGATTGAGCGGGTTGCTGACGTCCTGGAAGGCGCCGATGTCGAGCAGCAGCCGATCCAGGCTCAGCGGGCCGACGCTGAAAGCGCCGAGGTCCTCGGGCGCCAGCTCGAGGCGGGTCAGCGTCATCAGCGGCGTGCTGCGTCCCGCGTAGCTGGGCGTCGTGACCGGGTCGCCGCGGTCGAGGTCGACGAACACCTGGCTGCTGAAGCGGGCCCTCACGCCCTGCTCGACCTGCACCGCGGTCACGCTGGCCTCCCAGAGCTTGGCGCGGCGGGCGTCGTCGCGTTCCAAGAGCAGCGCCAATGAGGGAGGCCCCAGCACCTCCTCGTCGGCGTAGGCGAAGCGCACCGTGAAGACGTGCGGCTCGAGCCCCGTGGGCGTCACGAACGACGGCGTCAGGTCGACGGTGAAGGTGCCCTTGCCGCGCTCGGTGTAGAAGCGGTGGTCGAGCGAGCCGCCCAGGTACCAGCGTTCGACGGCGCCGCCCAGCAGGCCGTCGAGGATTCCGCCGCTGCCGGGAACGACGTCGGCGTAGTAGCGCACGCCGACGTCGCCGTACGCGTCAGGGCCGGCGACGTACGGCCAGGTGAGCGCCAGCAGCGCGCGCTCGTTGGCGGTCCCGCGCTGGTAGACGAGCCGCGGCTGGCGCTCGGGTTCAGCCAACGGCAAGACCATCAGCGGCAGCGTGACGACCGGCTGCTCGCGCACCAGCACGGTGACCACGAAGGCGACCAGCCGGTCACCGGGGTAGAGCTCGAGCCGCTCGGCCTGAAACCCGTAGTCCTCGACCTCCTGGTTGCAGCGGCTGCAGAGGCTGAACTCGCCGAGCGCCACGCGGATCAGGCCGGGTACCCGGCTGGCCGCGCTGCCGCGCACGTCGATCGCGTCGGTGACGATGAGGACGTCGGAAGCTGTGAAGCTCTCGGCCGACAGGTCGATCACCAGGCCGTCGCCGGTGACGGTCTCGTCGCCGGTCGTGAACGAGCCGTGCCCGATGACCCGCACCAGGCGGTTGGTGAGGTCGAACTCGACGTGATCCGCCACCAGGACGTCCTCGTCGATCGTCACCCGCAGGCCGTCGCCCTCGAGCACGTAGAGCTGCACTTGCTGGCCGCCTGGCAAGGTGATCGTGCGGATCTCGAGGCGGCTCTCGGGGTCGTTGGCGGCGTCGATCACGATGCGCGCCGCGTGCCCGGCGCTCAGCAGGCAGCACGCGGCCAGCGCCAGCAGCACGCCGGCGAGCCGGCTGCGCGCCATCAGCGCCTCCACGAGACGGCCAGCAGCACGATGCCGCCGGTGGCGTAGAGCGCCACCGGGGTCCACCCCGCCAGCACCGGCGCCAGCGTGCCTTGCGCCCCGAGCAGCTTGGTGACGCTCCAGGTCGCGTAGTACACGAAGGTCAACACCAGCACCGCCACGAACCCCAGCTGAGCTCCGCGCCTGAAGGTGTAGAGGCCGACCGCCAGCGCGAACAGCGCGAACGCCGTGGCGGCGGCCGGCTCGGCGAACTTGCGGTGGAGCGCGGTCCATTCGGCCGGCAGTTGGGCGCTGGTGCCGGCGCGGATCCTCGCCAGCAGCTCGCGCATGGGCAGGTAGACGAGGTCGGGGGTGGCGGAGGTGCGCGCCGTCAGGCCGCGCACCGGCAGCACGGCCTGCTCGGCCTGGAACTCGAGCGTGAGCCGGGCGTCCCGCATGACCCTGAAGGTGATGCCCTCCAGCTCCCAGATGCCGTCTTCCGGCCGCGCGACGCCGCTGTTCGCGTGGATGACCTCGCTCGGGCCGAGCGTGTCGCCGGGCGAGATGACGGTCACGTCGCCGAAGCGGCCACCGGGCGACAGCTCGCCGATGAAGATGCTGCGCCCCAGCGCGTCGGAGAAGAAGGCGCCCTCCTGCACGATGGTCTCGGGGCTGGTCAGCAGGATGTCGCGCTGCGCTTCGGCTGCCTTGGCCTCGCTCCACGGCACCAGCAGCTCGTTGTTCAGCAGCGACACGAGGCTCACGATCACCCCGAGGCCGAGCACCGGCAGCACGAAGTGGCGTGGGCTGACGCCCAGCAGCAGCGCCGCCTTGATCTCGCCGTCCTGCCCTAGCCTGGTGACCGCCAACAGCGAGGCGAACAGCAGCGCCAGCGGCAGTCCCGGGCCGGCGGCCGCCGGCAGCTTGTAGAGGAGGAACCTCGCCACCAGCGGGATCGCCACACCGCGCGCCAGCACGTCCGCGATCACGTCGAGCAGGAAGACGAGCAGCAGCAGCAGGAGCAGCACCACCAGGCCGGCCGCCAGCAGCGGCAGCGTCTCCATCACCAGGTAGCGTCCGAAGCGCCTCACGAGCGCAGCGTCCTCAGGGCGAGCGCCGCTGCGCCCACCGTCGCCACGCCCGGCGTCAGCCAGGCCGCCACCACCGGGCCGACCGCGCCGGCTTCGAAGAGGTTGGCGGACAGCACCCAGGCCGCCCAGAACGCGACCATCAGCACGATCGTCCAGGCGAACCCGGCCGCGCGCCCGCGCACCCGCAGCGCGATCGAGCCGGCGAACGCAGCGAAGATGGCGGCGCTCAACGCGTCGGCGATGCGGCGGTGCAGATCGAAGCCGAACTCCCGGGTCTCGCCGCCGGCCGCGCCGATCAAGCGGTACTGCCGCCACAGCTGGTCCAGGGGCATCTCGGCGGGCCTCGCGAGGGTCTCGGCCGGCGTCGCCGCGAGCGCGAACGGCAGCTCCAGGGCGCTGCGCGGCGCGGGCTCCTCGCCCAACACGTTGGCGTGCACGTTCTCGAGACGCCAGACGCGGTCGCGCGAGTCCCACTGGCCGCTGCGCGCGGTGATCAGGGTGCCATCGGCGAGCGTGACCATCACGCCCGAGAGGTCGGCGATGTCGGGGTCTGTGAGCACCGAGCGGATCCGCGAGGCGTAGTAGATGTCGTCCTCGATCCGGTAGGCCGCGTTCATCTGCAGCTCAGCCGGCGGCCTCACGTAGATATACGAGTCTATCTTGGCTTGGTAGGCGGCCTCCGCGCGGGCCTCGAGGAAGCCGTTGTTGGCGAGGCTCAGGGCCCCGACGAAGAGTCCGAAGCCGACCAACGGCGCCAGCAGGCTGAGGGGCGGCACGCCCAGCGAGTACGCCCCCTTCAGCTCGGAGTCCTTGGCCATGCGGCCGCCGGCGAGCAGCACCGCGAACACCACGGCCACAGGCAACGCCAGGTGCAAGAACCACGGCAGCTTGTACAGGAGCAGCTGGCCGGCGTCCGCCGGCGTGGCGTCCTGCTGCACGAGGAAACGCGCCAAGACGCTGAGCAGGTCCACCGACAGCAGCAGGCAGATGGCGCCTACGCCGAGCAGGTGGAGGGAGGCCGTCTCCTTCAGCAACGACCACGGCAGGCGCTTTAGCACTGGCGCAGTATACCGGCGGCTCTGCGGCGCTTCGCGATAGGATTGCGTTCGTGACGGGGACTCTCGGCCTGTTCTCGCTGGTCGACCTGTTCCAGCTGCTGGCTTCCGCCAAGCGCTCGGGGCGGTTGACCGTCGAGCACCCCAACGGCATCGCGCGCGTGTACTTCGACCAGGGCCGGGTGGTTCACGCCGACTTCGGCGAGGTGGTCGGGGAGGAGGCGGTGTTCTCGCTGTTCGCCGACGAGCGCGGTCACTTCGAGTTCCGGCTCGGCATGCCGGCCGGGCAGACGACGATCAGCGGCTCGACCGAGAACCTGGTGCTCGAGGCGATGCGGCGCATCGACGAGCTCAAGCGTGACGGCGAAGGCATCATCGCGTTGTCGCGCGACGCGGTGCCGACGCTTGCCGGTTCCCGCCGCCAGCAGGACCTGCAGCTCACCGACGAGGAGCTCCTGCTGATCGACAAGGTCGACGGCCGGCGCAGCGTCTCGCAGGTCGCCAACGAAGCCGGCCTCGACACCGAGGCGGCGATGAACGTTGCCGAGCGGCTGCTGCGGACCGGCGTCATCAAGCTCCAGAACCGCCGCGCGCGCACCGCCAGGCTGGTCACGCGCCTCTCGCAACTCAAGCTGCCGCCGGGCTCCGCCGGCCTCGAGGAAGCGATCCTGCTCGCCTGGGAACGGGCGCTCGGCCAGGTCGTCTCGCAGATCGCCTGCAAGCGTGAGAACGGCGACGTGCTGCTGTTCAACGCGCTGGCGCTGAGAGGCTCGGGGCCGTACCTCGAGCTGTCGCGCGACACCATCTTCCGCGCCAACCTGAAAGCCAACGAGACGCTGCTGGTGAGGCCAGTCGACACCGAGCCGGATGGTTGAGGCGTCTCCTCGAGCCATGCCGTCCCCGCTGCTGGCCTGGCGCCAGCTGCCCTTCCCGGCCGCCTGGGACGAGGAGTTCGGGGCCGCGGGGCCGCTGCTGCTGGAAGTCGGCTTCGGCGACGGCCGCTTCACCGAGCGCCTGGCCAGGGAGCGTGCCGAGGCGCGCGTCGTGGGCCTCGAGGTCTCCAGCGGCAGCCTGCAGCGCGCCCTGCGGCGGCTCAAGCGCGCCGGGCTCGGCAACGTCAGGCTGGCCAAGGTCGGCGCGCAGTTCGCGCTCCGCCAGCTGTTCGCTGCCGCCAGCCTCGAGGCGGTGATCGTCAACTTCCCCGACCCGTGGCCGAAGGAGCGTCACGTCGGCAGGCGGCTGCTGCAGCGGAGCTTCTTCGAGCTGGCGGCGGCGCGACTGCAGCCGGGCGGCGAGATCAGGTTCGCCACCGACCACCCCGACTACCTCGACTTCGCGCTCCGGGAGGCCGCTGCCAGCGGGCTGTACGACGCGCTGTCGCCGACGCCGCCGGCGGCGGTGTTCGAGACCAAGTACGCTCTCAAGTGGCGCGCCCAAGGCATCGCGCTCAACTACGTCGTGTTCAGGCGCAACGACGCTGCGGCGCCGGTAGCCGCCCACCTCGAAAGGCCCAAGACCATGCCCCACGCGCTGTTCACAGGCAGCCTGCCCGACGAAGCCGCCCTCGAGAAGGTCGTCATCGAGTACCAAGGCGGTCACGTGATCCTGCACGACGCTGCCAAGGTGATGGGCAGCGCCAGGCCCGCCTGGCTGATCCGTGCCAGCGTCGACGAGGACGACCTCAAGCAGCAGCTGCTGGTGCTGGTGGCGGAGCGCGAGCCCGGTGAGGTGATCGTGCGGCTCGAACCGTTCGGCGACCCGATCATCACGCCGGTGGCCCGCGGCGCGGTGCACGCGGCCAGCCAGTGGCTCGAGGCGCACACCGCGCTGACGGCGAAGGCCAGGAACTACTGACGTGCCTGGGCCGAGCTACCTGACGGTCGAGGGCTTCGCTCCGCTGCACGGCTTCACCACCCGTCACCGCGGCGTCAGCGAGGGCCCCTACGCGAGCCTCAACCTGGGCCTCAGCTCCGGCGACGACAGGGAGCTGGTCGAGGCCAACCGCGACCTGCTGCTGGCGGCGCTGGGAGTTACCCGCGACCAGGTGTGCGCCTTCGACCAGGTCCACGGCAAACGCGTGCTCATCGGCGAGCCCTCCTGGTTCGAGGAGGAGGCCGATGCGGCCGTCTCCGACGATCCCGACCTGCTGTTGGTGGTGAGCGCTGCCGACTGCCTGCCGGTGCTGTTCTTCGACCCGGAGAGCGGCGCCGTGGGCGCCGCGCACTCGGGGTGGCGCGGGACGCTGGCAGGGATCTCCGGCGAGGTCGTCGACACCATGGCGCGCGAGTACGGCTCACGCCCGGGGCGCCTGCAGGTCGCGATTGGACCCGGGGTCGGGGCCTGCTGTTACGAGGTGTCGCCTGAGATCGCCGCCGCCTACCTGGCTGCCGGGTTCAGCGCCGCGTGCTTCACGGCGGGTAGCGGTTCGCGCCCGCGCCTCGACCTGCTGGCCGCCACCCGTGAGGTGCTGGCCGCCGCCGGCATCGACCCCGCCAACGTGAGCGCCGTCGACCGCTGCACCAGCTGCGAACCAGAGGTGTTCTACAGCCACCGCCGCGATGCCGGCAGGACCGGGAGGCTGTGGGGGTTCGTGAGGGCGCGGCTGCCTGAGGGCTGAGGCATGTGGCTCACGCGCATCGAGTGCCAGGGGCTAGCATGTGTGCCATGATCTCGCGCCCCGGCATCAGCAGCCTCGACACCGCGGGCGGCGACGTGTTCGCGAGACTGGCGCGGATGCTGCCCGAACGGCAGCGCGAGACCATGGAGATCGCCGGGTTTCGCCGGGCCGCCGTGATGGTGCCAATCCTCGACGCCGCCGACGGCCCGCGGCTGCTCTTCACGGTGCGTGCCGCCAACCTCAGGAGCCATGCCGGTCAGATCGCGTTCCCCGGCGGCCGTCTGGAGCCGGGCGAGGACTCGATCGCGGCGGCGCTGCGCGAGACCAGCGAGGAGGTCGGGCTCCGGCTCGAGCGCACCGACGTCCTCGGCCTGCTCGGAGACCACCCTTCCCCCTTCGGCTTCGTGGCGACGCCGGTGGTGGCACGCGTGCCTTGGCCGCAGCCGCTGGCTCCCGACCCGGGAGAGGTGGCCGCCACCTTCGAGGTGCCGCTGGCCGACCTGATGCTCATCGAGCCGACCAGCGAGGAGCGCGAGCTGCTGCACTACCGGCGGCGCCTCTACTCGTACCCGTGGGGCCAGCACGTGATCTGGGGCTTCACCGGCAACGTCGTCAAGGAGCTTCTCGACGTGCTGGCGGGTGCGCTGTGAGGCACCGGGACGTGCGGGTGGTGAGGGGCGAGGAGCGCTACGCCCTCTCGATCGGGGTGCTGGTCGAGGCCCTGCAGTCGGCCGGCGTGCCGACCGAGGACGCGATCGTCCTGGTCGCCGAGGTCGAGAAGACGCTGCGCGAGCTGCCCGAGCCGCAGGTGGAACTCGAGGACCTGACACGCCTCCTCACCGACCTGGTGCGCGAGCGCCAGGGCGAGGCGACCGCGGAGCGGCTGGCCCAGCAAACGCCACCGTTCCTGCCGCTCACGGTCCTGCCGGTGGCCGACGACGAGCACGAGACCGCCGGCCGCCCGAAGCGCTTCTCGCGCCGCACCCTGGTCGCTTCGCTGGAGAAGCTGGGGCTGGGCTTCAAGGAAGCCAATGCGCTGGCCGCGTCCGTGGAGCTCGGGATCCGCTCCACCGGCGACGAGTCGATCGCCCAGGACGACCTCGCCAGACGCGTCGCGAGCGCGCTCGAGACGCGTTACGGCCGCGAGCTGCGCCTCCGCTACGAGGCCCAGACCTTCAGGGCCTTCGAGCTGACCGTCGTCGACGACCGCTCCGCGCTGCCCTTCTCGCGCGGGATCCTGGCACAGTCGCTGCTGGCCATCGGGCTCGGTCCCGACCTGTCTCACAACCTTGCGCGCCGCGTCGAGGAGGCCTTGTACGGCCTCGACGTCACCGAGGTGCCGAGCAGCACCGTCAGGCAACAGATCTCCAAGCTCCTCAAGCAGGAGGCCGGCGAGGAGTTCGCCCAGCGTTACGCCCTGCTGCGCGAGGCCAGGCACTCCGAGAAGCCGATCTTCATCCTCGTCGGCGGCGCGCCGGGGGTGGGGAAGTCGGCCATCGCCGCCGAGGTCGGCTACCGTCTCGGCATCCCGCGCGTGGTCTCGACCGACTCCGTCCGGCAAGCCCTGCGCTCGCTGATCGGCCCCGAGTTGAGCCCGGTGCTGCACGCCTCGACCTTCACTGCGTGGCGAGCGGAACTGCTGCCCAACGAGCGCAGGACCGCCAGGCCGCGGCGGAACCGCATCCTGCGCGGCTACCTGGCTCAGGTCCATCAACTGGGACCGGCGATCACCGGGATCATCGAGCGCAACATCACCGAAGCGACCTCCCTGATCATGGAGGGCTCGCACCTGGTGCCGGGGATCGCGCCGCGTAAGGACTTCCCGGGAGCGACCGCGGTGCAGGTGGTGCTCTACCTGGCAGACCCGGACGACCATCGCAAGCACTTCGACCTGCGGGAAGGCAAGGCTCACAGCCGCCAGGCCGACGCCTACCTCGAGCACTTCAACGAGATCCGCGTGATGCAGGAGTTCCTGCGCGAGCGCGCCGAGCTCGAGGGCGTCCCGGTCGTGGACGCCAGCGACTTCGAGCGCGCCGTGGAGCGCTGCATCGACCTGGTTCTCGACAAGTTGCTGCTCGAACGGTTGCGGCGCGAATCGGACGCCGCAGCGGCCGCCGGGACATGAAGCGGCGGGGCCATGAAGAATGTTATCGCCCGTCCCGAACGCGCTGACTAGACTGCCGCGAGGAGCCCTATGCCAACCCCCGCCATCGAGACGACCAACCTCACCAAGGCGTACGGCGGTCGTCCCGTCGTGCGTGACTTCTCGTTCACGGTCAACCCCGGCGAGGTCTACGCGCTGGTGGGCCCCAACGGCGCCGGCAAGACCACCGTCATCCGGTTGGTCGCCGGTTTGGCGTTCCCGACCTCGGGCAGCGTGCGGATCCTCGGCAGCGACCCCCACCAGCAGCCGGCCGTGCGCCGCAAGCTCGGCGCCGTCGTCGAGGCGCCGGCAGCGTTCTACCCGTACCTGAGCGGCCGCGGCAACCTGAGGCTGCACGGCAACCTCGCCGGCAACGTCAGCGACGCCCGCATCGACGAGGTCCTGCTGATGATGGAGCTCTACCACGCGGCCGACCGCAAGGTCGGCGTCTACAGCTTGGGCATGCGCCAGCGCCTGGGAGTCGCGTCCGCCATGCTCACCCAGCCGGAGGTGCTGATCCTCGACGAGCCGGCCAGCGGCATGGACCCGCTGAGCCTCCACCTCGTCCACTCGGTACTCAAGCGCGCGGCCGAGGACGGCACGGCCGTTCTGCTGTCGACCCACCACCTCGACGAAGTCGTCGCCTACTGCACCCGCGTCGCGATCCTCGAGGAGGGCGCGCTGATCGACGAGGTCAACCTCCACGACCGCCGCGAGCGCTTCCGCGCGCGGGTCACCGACGCTCACAAGGCCAAGGCGCTGCTCGAGACGACGCCGTTCGTCAAGCACGTCTCGGTGAGGGGAGAGGAGATCGTCTTCATCCCCCTGAGCCCCGAAGACCTCGGACGGATCTCCCCGGCCCTCGGCGAAGTCGGGATCGGCGTCATGGAGATGAGCCGCGACATCTTCGACCTCCGGGCCTACTACCGCGACCGCGTCGGGGCCGAACGCTCGCGGCGCACCGGCGCGTTCCCGGCTCCGGGCCCCGATGGTGGCTCGGCTCCCACTGGCCGCAGCACGCGCGGCGGCCGCTCGACCGGGGGTGCGGCGTGACCCTGCTGCGCATGGAGTTCGGCAAGCTGCTGCGGTTGACGAGCGTCCGCTTCAGCCTGGTGCTGTTGATCCTGTTCCCGCTGCTGTGGGCCTACGCCCCCGGTATCTTCGAGGTCTACGGCTTCTTCCTGGTGTCGGGATTCCAGGTCCCGGCTCTGAGCCTGCTGTCGAGCATGCAGTTCCTGCTGCCGTTGCTGGTAGCCATCACCGCGGCCGAACTGCTCGGCATGGAGATCGCGCATGGCACCCTGCCGACCGTGCTGCTGAGGCCGGTGACGCGTCCGCAGTGGCTGGCGGCCAAGCTGGTGGTGGTGGCGACCTACCCGTTCTTGATGCTGGCTCTGTTCCTACTGGCCTCGCTGGCAGCCGGCATCCCCTTCGGGTTCGGGAGCTTCGTCGGCGGCACCGGCTTGGGCGAGGCGGGCCTGCTCGGCCAGGGCGTGATGCAGCCGGGCGCCGCCTTCAGCGAGCTGGCGTCGGCCTACGCCGTCGCGGCGATCGCGCTGGTTCCGATCGCGCTGCTGTCCGTGCTGTTCACCGTCTTGTTCATGAACGCCGCCGGTGGTGCCCTGGCTACCCTTTCGACGCTGATCTTCATGCAACTCTTGATCGTGTTCCCGCGTATCGAACCGTTCCTGCTGACCACGCAGCTGAACGCCTACACGGCGCCCGCCAACGCGCTCACGTGGATCATCGCCCTGATAGCACTGTATTCGGCCCTGTTCGCAGCGTTGGCCGTGGTCCTCTTCGAGCGAAAGGACTTCTAAGTGCTGGAGGGGGCCGTCAGGGCAGCGTCCTCGCGGCCCTCGCGTTCGCTGATTGTCGGCTTGACGAGCCTGATGCTCGCCTGGCTTGCCTCTGCGGCCTCGGGGCAGATGGTGCCCTACACGGTGCAAGTGGTGGCCCTGTCCGATCAGGCTGCGGCCTTGAGCGTCCAGAACGACCTGATCCGCTCGGGCTACCCCGCGTACGTGGTGCGCGCCATCAGCGAGCAGGGTGACGTCTACCGCGTCCGCGTCGGCGCGTTCGCCGACCGCAACTCGGCGTTGCTGTACGCCTCGGGCATGCCGCTGGTCTCCGGCAGCGAGCCGGTGCCGGCGTTGGCCCAAGGCATCCCCGGTGGCATCATGCCGCTGGCGCCGCGGCTGGTCGCCGATCTCGAGACCGCGGGGCTCGACGTGCTGCTCGGTCGCGTGCCCGGTGGCATCGCAGTGCGCACGCAGGTCGCAGAGCCGCTCGCGCAGGCCGACTACCTCCTGCTGCTCGCAGGCGAGGCGCGCCGGTTCCAGGCGTGGCGGCTCGGCGTCGACGACGACGGAGAGCTGATCAGGCTGCGCGAGTTGCTGCTGTGGCCCGACAACTGGCCGAACGACCCCGACGACGTCAGAGCGGGCTACCGGAACTCGCTGTTGAGCCTGGTGGCCGAGCGGCTGGCGGTGCCGGTCGAGGATCTCGCCGAGGCCGAGTACCAACCAGGGCCCGACGCGCCTCCCACGCTGCTGGTGATCGAGCGCGGCTTCACCAGCCTGCTGGAAGGCTCGGACCTACTGGGCGTGGGGCTGCCCCCGGAAGACATGAGCGCGTTCGGCCCCGAGGAGTTCCTGCGCGCCCCCGCGTGGCCGGAGGGCGAAGCGCTGCCAGGCCTCGAGGACGTGCTCACGCTCGCCGAGTTGCTGGCGCTGGAGCCGCCGGTCGCAGGCTCGGGTTGGCAGGCGACCCCCGACGGCGAGTTCGTGAGGCTCACGGTGACGGAGCCGGAAGCCGCCGGCGTGCAGGCCACGACGGCGGCCGGCACGACCTGGCGCGCCGGTCTGGGGCGGCCGTTGTGGAGTGACGGTCGTTACCTGTTCGCCTGGCTCGACGACCGTCTGCTGATCTACGACTTCGTCAGGCGCTGAGTGTCGGTCGCGCCGAGGCGGCCAGGTCAGCGCAGGAAGAGAGGAGGTGCGGCCGTAACCGTGTCTGCCTCAGCCTGCTCCTGCGTCTGCGGGGTGGCGAGGCCCACCAGTGGGCCGGCCAGGTCACCTCGCTCCGCCAACCAGCGCTCGGCGGCCATGGCCGCCCTGGTGCCGGCGCCGACCGAGGTTCCGAGCTGCCGATAGACCTCGTCAGAGACGTCCCCGGCAGCGAACACGCCAGCGACGTCGGTGTAGATCTCCTCGCGCACGTCGACGTAACCGCTGTCCCTGAGGGCTATGAACCCGCGCAGGTAGTCGGTGTTCGGCTCGTGGCCGATGTACACGAACAGACCATCGGTTGCGAGCTGCGACTCCTGGCCGGTCTTGAGATCTCGCAGGGTGACGCCGGTGACGACGCCGTCGTCCCCCATGACCTCGGTGACGATGCTGTCCCAGATGAAGTCCATCTTGGGGTTGGCGAAGGCGCGTTCCTGCGCGGCCTTGTGGGCACGCAGCTCGTCGCGGCGGTGCACCAGCGTCACCCGGGCGGCGAACTTCGTCAGGAACAGGCCCTCTTCGACCGCCGCATCGCCACCCCCGACCACCACGACGCGCTTGCCGCGGTAGAAGAAGCCGTCGCAGGTCGCGCAGGTCGAAACCCCACGGCCGTAGAACTCGGCCTCGCCGGGCACGCCCAGCAGGCGGGGATTGGCGCCGCCGGCGATGATAACGGCGCGCGCGTGGTAGTCGGCGTCGCGCGCCCTGACCCAGAAGCCGGCCTGAGGGTCTGTTTCGACCTTGGTCACCTCGTCGTGCTCGATGAGCGCCCCGAACTTCTTGGCTTGCTCGGCCATCCGGTGCGAGAGCTCGGGTCCGCTGACGCCCTCGGGGAAGCCCGGATAGTTCTCGACCTCTTCGGTCTGAGCGATCTGCCCGCCGACCACGCCCTTCTCGATGATGACGGTCGACAGCTGCGCACGACCGGAGTAGAGACCGGCGGTCAAGCCGGCCGGCCCGCCGCCGACGATCACGACGTCGTGATGGCGCACCTTGCGCCGTGCTGAATCCTGGGACACGGAGTCCTCCATGAGAACGAAGATATCACCGGACAGGACGGCCCGCGTGTCGGCAGAGAGACTCCAGGGACCGGGCTCGAGACTTGCGCGAGCGAGCGAACCAAGCCTATTGTTAGGCGTGACTAAGTCGGAGAACGCAGCCTCGGAGAGCACCCTCGTCTCGTCGGGACCCGGCGCGCTATCGACCGCCGTCGGCGACTACCTCAAGGCCATCTGGCACATCGCCGGCAACGGGGTGGCGTCGACCGGCGACATCGCCCGCGAACTCGACGTCACGGCGCCGTCGGTCACCGGCATGCTCGGCAAGCTGGCCGGCCTCGGTCTGGTCGACTACCAGCCGTACCGGGGAGCGGGGTTGAGCCGGGCGGGCAGGGCAGAGGCCCTGCGTCTCATCCGGCGCCACCGGTTGCTCGAGACCTTCCTGATCCGCGACCTCGCGTACGGCTGGGACGAGGTCCATGACGAGGCCGAGCTGATGGAGCACACGATGTCGGAGCGCTTCACCGAGCGCCTGGCGCGCTACCTCGGCCAGCCGCAGTTCGACCCCCACGGCGATCCGATCCCGCGTCGCGACGGCACCCTGCCCGACGGCCCCGACAAGCCGCTCGTCGAGGCCGACGAGGGTCGGGTCTTCACGGTTCACCGGGTGCTGACGCAGGACGGCGAGGTGCTGGCGTACCTAGCGCGTTTGGGCATCGAGCCGGGCTGCGAGCTCGAGGTCGTGGGACGCGAGCCCCACGGCCACCTGTTGCGCTTGAAGGCTGGGGGCCGCGAGATGGCCATCTCCCGCGAGCTGGCGTCGCTGGTGCTGGGCGGCGTGCGCTGAAACCGGGCTGAGAGCCTGGCCTCGACGCTTGACAGGAACGGTCGTCGCGTCTAAATTAGGCAAAGCGAAATCGTGAACCGTAGGTTCGCGAACTTCCCAGGAAGGACTTCAGGATGAAGAACCGGAACGGCGCGCTCCGGCGGAGAACGGCAATGCAGACGATCAAGTGGCGTCAGGAACGAGGTCTACGCCGCTTGGGACTACCGCGGCCGGCCCTCTGGCTCCTGCTGCTGACGGCAGCATCACTCGCCAGCGGGGTTCATGCACAGCAGCCGCCACAGCCATTGCGGGTGGTCGCCACCGTCGGCATGATCGGCGACCTGGCGGCCGTGGTGGCAGGGGAGTGCGCCGCCGTCACGGTGATGATGGGTCCCGGTAGCGACCCACACCTGTACCGCGCCAGCGCCGGCGACGTCCGCGCCCTGCGGGACGCGGACCTGGTGCTCTACGGCGGACTGCAGCTCGAGGGCCGACTGTCCGAAGTGCTCGACGCGGTCTCGGGGCGGGCGCGAGCTGTGGCCGTCTCCGAGGGCGTCATAGCCGACGACGAGCTGATCGCCGGCGACTTCGGCAAGGTAGTCGACCCCCACGTGTGGCTCGATGCCTCGCTGTGGTCCCGGGTGCCTGGGTTCATCGCTCGCGAGCTGGCCGCCAGCACCGGGTTCGATCCGGCCTGCTCGGACGCGGCGGCCGAGCGCGCCGCCGAGCTCGAAGCGCAACTCCTCGCGCTTCACGCCTGGGCCGAGACCGCTTTCACCAGCGTGCCGGAGCAGCAGCGCGTGCTGGTGACGGCTCACGACGCGTTCAAGTACTTCGGGCGCGCCTACGGGGTCGAGGTCGTCGGGGTCCAGGGTGTCAGCACCGAGTCGGAGGCGGCGGTTGCCGACGTCAGGCGCGTGATCGACGCCGTCGTCGAGCGCGAGGTGCCGATGCTGTTCGTGGAGTCGACCATCAACCCGAGGACCATCCAGGCGGTGCGCGAAGGCGTGCGCCAACGCGGCGGAGCGGACGTCGCGATCGGTCCGGCACTCTACGCCGACGCGCTCGGTGCCGGCGACACCCCACAGGGCACCTACATCGGGATGTTCGTTCACGACGTCGTCGAGATCGTCGCGGGTCTGGGAGGGACGCCAGGTCCACTACCCGCGGCGGTCGCGGCCTGGCAGGAGCGCTGGGGGTACGAGCCCGTCAGCACGCTCTCAGCGGCAAGTGAGGAGGGCCGATGACAGCTCTGGCGACCCGCGACCTCGGCGTCGCCTACCAAGGGACGCCCGCCCTGCAGGGCGTGAACCTGAACATGCCGGCCGGCGTCATGG
Organism: uncultured bacterium; assembly: GCA_964398985.1. Taxonomy (GTDB): domain Bacteria; phylum Deinococcota; class Deinococci; order Deinococcales; family Trueperaceae; genus CAYMRL01. Next base: position 3,348 of record CAYNOS010000044.1, on the reverse strand, counting down.
GCGCCATCGTCGGCCCCAACGGCGCCGGCAAGAGCACTCTGGTGAAGGCCGTGCTGGGCCTGATCACTCCAGGCAGAGGTGAGGCCCTGCTGTTCGGCGAGAGCGTGGCGAAGGCCCGTCACCGGGTCGGCTACGTGCCGCAGCGCTCAGCGATCGACTGGGACTTCCCGGCCACCGCGCTCGACGTCGTGGTCATGGGCCTCTACCGCCGCCTGGGGCTCTTCGGTCGGCCCGGACGCGCCGAGCGTGAACGCGCTCTGGCAGCCCTCTTCGAGACCGGCATGGCCGCCTTCGCGGCCCGCCAGATCGGGCAACTTTCCGGCGGCCAACAGCAGCGTGTGTTCCTGGCGCGGGCGTTGGCGCAGGACGCCGACCTCTACCTTCTCGACGAACCGCTGGCCGGCGTCGACGCGGTCAGCGAAGAGGCACTGGTGCGCGTGCTGATGCGTCTGCGTGACGAGGGCAAGACCGTGCTGGCGGTGCATCACGACCTCAGCACCCTTGGCGACTACTTCGAGTGGCTCGCGCTGCTGAACGTGCAACTGATCGCGCAGGGACCGCTTACAGAAACCTACACGCTCGAGAACCTCCAGCGCGCATACGGCGGCCACCTGCCGCGCCCGCCGGTGGGCATGGTCGATCCCGGCCGCCCGCCCCGCGGCGCCGACAAGACGAGCGCAGCCGCCAAGGGCAGCACGACGGCGGCCGGATGAACCTCGCTGCCTTGCTGACCGACGCGACGGTGCTGACCGTGATGGTTGGCTCCGCGCTGCTGGGAGCGTGCTCCGGCGCCCTCGGCACCTTCGCGGTGCTCCGGCGCCAGAGCCTCCTCGCTGACACCCTGGCGCACGCTGCGTTGCCGGGCGTCGTGGGAGGTTACCTGCTGGCCGGCTCTCGCGACCTTGCAGCGCTGCTGGCGGGAGCATTGGCGACCGGCCTGGTCGCGGCCCTGCTGGCCGGCTTCCTCAGGAAGGTCGCCAAGGTCAAGCTCGAAGCTGCGCTCGGCGCGTCGCTGAGCCTGGGCTTCGCCCTCGGCGCGGTGTTGCTGTCGCTGGTGCAGCGGCTTCCGGGCGCGGGGCACGCCGGGCTCGACACCTTCCTCTTCGGTCAGGCAGCCGCCACCCTCAGGTCCGACCTGTGGCTGATCGGTGGCGTGGCGGTCGCTTCGTTCCTGCTCGTCGCCCTGTTCTGGAAGCAACTCAAGCTGGTCACCTTCGATCCCGTGTACGCCAGCGCGGGCGGCCTCAGGGTCGGCGTGGTCGAAGCGCTGCTGACCGGCCTGCTGGCGGTGAGCATCGTCATCGGCCTGCAGTTCGTCGGGGTGGTGCTGATGTCGGCGCTGGTGGTCGCGCCCGCCGTGGCCGCCAGGCAGTGGACCAAGGACCTCGGGTCGATGTTCGTGCTCGCCGGCGCGATCGGCGCCCTCTCGGCGGTCGTGGGCGCCGTCGGCAGCGCCCTGGCGCCGGGGCTCGCCACCGGTCCGCTGGTCGTGGTGGTGGCTTCGGCGGTGGCGTTCGCCTCGATAGCCCTGAGCCCGCAGAGGGTGGCGGTGGCCGAATCGTGACGGTCTTCGACGACATCGGCTTCGTTATCACCCTCACCGGCATGCTGGCGGCGGGCTCGATCGCTCTGCTCGGGACCTTCCTGGTCGTCAGAGGGCAAGCGATGCTCACCGACGCGATCAGCCACGGCATCGTGCTCGGCATCGCCGTGACGTTCCTGCTGTCGGGGCAGGCCAGCGGACCCCTCCAGTTGCTGGGAGCCGGCCTCACCGGGTTCCTCACCGTCGGCGTCACCGGAGCCCTGGCGGCGAGCGGCAAGCTCAAGCGCGACGCCGCCACGGCACTCGTCTTCCCGGCGTTCTTCGCCCTTGGGATCCTGCTGCTCAGCCTCTTCGCGCGCGACGCCCACGTCGACGCCCACACGGTCCTTCTCGGCGAGATCGGGTTCGTGTGGCTCGACACCGTACCGGTGTTCGGAGTACCCGTGCCGCGCGCGACGCTGACGCTGGCGGTCGTGTTCGCCATCAATCTCGCCTTCGTGACGCTGCTGAGAAAGCAGCTGACCGCGGCGGCTTTCGACCCGGTGCTCGCGACCATCCAGGGGCTGAGGCCGCGGCTGAGCACCGCGCTGCTGCTGGGCCTCACATCGGTGACCGCGGTGGCCGCCTTGGACGCCGTCGGCGTCGTGATGTTCGTGGCGTTCGCCATCGTGCCCGCGGTGACCGGCCGACTGCTCAGCGGGCGCTTGCCCGGCATGCTGGGCGTTGCCGTTGCGGTGGCGGTGGCCGCGGCGATGGGCGGTTACCCGCTGGCGGTCAGCCTCGACGTGTCGATCGGGGGCACGATGGCGTCGCTCACCGGGGTCTTCTTGGCAGCCGCGGTGGCGTTGACCGTCTGGCGAGCCAGGAAGCTCGCCGCGGCCGGTACCTGACCAGGCCGCCAAGGCCGCGACATATGTCATACGCGACGCCTTGGGTCTCGTGATAGCGTGCCGGGCAGCACGAGTATGGGAGCCCAATGAACACGGGACGACGGTCCACACAGGGAGTCGAACTGCCGGGCGACGAGGGGGGACCGACGGGCGAGGTGTTGCAGACCGCCAGGCGCATGTTCCATGGCGAGAGCTACGCGGTCAGCGACGTCCTCGAAACCGGACAGCCCATCGTCTACGCGAGCCCGGAACTCGCCGCCCTGACCGGCTACCCCGCCGCCGAGTTGCGCGGCCGAGCGCTCGGATTCCTGCTCAAGGACGACTCCAGGCAGGGCCCGGACGCCCTCGCCGAGGCCGTGGCCAACGGGCGCAGCACGACGGCTGTCCTGCGCGCCTACCGGTCGAAAGGCGAGCTGTTCTGGTGCGAACAGCGCCACTACCCCTTGGTCGCCCACGGCGACCGTGTCACCCACGTCATCAGCGTGCTGCACGACGTCAGCGGGGCGGTTCACGCCTCGGCCGCGCAAGACCTCATCCGCGACCTGGTGTCGAGTCACGACGGCGACGGTCGCTTCTTCAACTACGGCCTGCTGCTGCACGATGACGGACGCCACGAGCTGATCTGGTCCTCCGATGCCTTCACGCAGTTGACCGGATACTCCACGGCCGACCTCAGCGCCTCCGGCCTCGAGCGCTTCGTGCATCCCGACGATCGCGGCGGCTACCTCGAGCGCCTGGGCGTACTGCGCGAGCAAGCCAAGCGCGCCGATCAGTACCGCCTCGTCTCGCATGGCGGTCAGGTCGTGTGGGTCGAGGACTTCGCCACTCAGGGTTGGCGCAGCGAGGAGGCCGGCATCACCGCCGTCTACGGCCTGGTCCGCGACGTCTCGCACTCCAAACGCGACAACGCCGACC
>CAYNOS010000043.1:0-19434 GCA_964398985.1 uncultured bacterium | reverse complement strand
CATCACCGGGATGCTGACTGCGTCCAAGATCTCCTGGATCAGCGTGGGGTCCGAGATGCGCGCCACGCCGCCCTGGCTGCGGATGACCGCCGGCACGCGCTCGAGCGCCATCACGGCGACAGCGCCGGCATCCTCGGCGATCCGCGCCTGGTCCGCCGTGACGACGTCCATGATGACGCCGCCCTTGAACATCTCGGCGAAGCCGGTCTTCACCTTCAATGTGCCGGTGCTGGCTCCGGCACCTACTTCACCGTTGGCTGGCTGCGACATGCTTTTCCTCCGCTGATCCCGCGTCCACGAGCATCCAAACATAATACGGCTAATGCGGGGCGTGTCGCCTGGCGTAGGCTGCGTACTCGTCGAGTTTCGCTAGAGCAGCACCCTGTTCGAGCGCCTGCCGCGCCGACGCGACGCCGTCGGCGATCGACGGGGCTGCGTCCGCCAAGTAGATCGCCGCGCCGGCGTTGAACAGCACGACCTCCGTCTGGGCCGGCGTGCCTTCTCCGGCCAGCACCCGCCTCAAGGTCGTGGCGTTGGCTTGCGGGTCGCCGCCGCGCAGCGCGCTCAACGGATGCTGGCCGAGGCCGACGTCCGCCGGCGTCAGGCGATAGGAGACGACCTCGCCGGCTGCGGTCAGCTCGCTCACCACGCTCTCGCCGCTGACCGCGAAGTCGTCGAGCCCGTCACCGTGCACGACCAGGGCCCTCTCGACACCCAAGCCCTTGAGAACCTGCGCGATCGGTTCGGTCATCTCGGGTGCGAACACGCCCATCAACTGGCGGTTGGCGCTGGCGGGGTTGGTCAGCGGCCCCAGGCTGTTGAAGATGGTCCGCACCCTGAGGCCGGCGCGGATCGGCGCCACGAAGCGCATCGCCGGGTGATGCTTGCGCGCGAACAGGAACGCCAGGCCGATCTCCTCGAGCGCGTGCGCCAGGACGTCGATGCCGAGCTCGAGGCTGATGCCAGCGGCCTGCAGCACGTCGGCCGAGCCGGACCTGCGCGTCACGCCGACGTTGCCGTGCTTGGCGATGCGCGCGCCGCCGGCAGCGGCGACGAACATCGCCGTGGTGCTGATGTTGAAGACGTCGAGGCCGGTGCCGCCGGTGCCACAGGTGTCGACGACCGGTCCGCTGAGCGCCACGGGCACCCTCACCGAGCGGTCGCGCATGGCCTGAGCGAAGCCGGTGATCTCCTCCACACTCTCGCCGCGCGTGCGCAGCGACGCCAGCAACGCCGCGGCCTGGATCTCGCTCAGTTCGCCGTCCATCATCGCGCCCATGACGTCGCGAGCGCGCGCGACGCTAAGGTAGCCGCCGGCGAAGATCTCCTCCAGAACCTCGGTGACGTCCAGGCTGTCAGCCACCTGCGACCTCCCTGTCCTCGCCGGTCGGCGTCGGCGCCGGCTCGCCCAGCTCTGCGCTGGCGCCCTGCAGATACGCCTCCTCGTAGGCCCGGCGCTCCCGCGCCATGCCGCGCGCCGCCGGCGAGCGCAGCCACGCGCGCTTCAGCGCCAGCAGCAGCGGATGCACGCCCAACATCACGGCGACGTCGAAGGAGCCGTGCTTGCGCCACACGCGGACCCCGGCTCGGCCGGCCGCGAAGGCCTTGTCGGTGTCGGCGAGCACGCTTCCGACGTGCGTGGCCCAAGCTGCGGCGCTGCGCCGGAACCGCAGGGCACGGGCCCGCAGGCGGTAACCGAGGTCGGAGTCCTCACCGCCGTAGGCGGCGAAGCTCTCGTCGAAGCCACCGACGGCTTCGAACGCCGAGCGCGGCAAGCTGGTGTTGGCGCCGGTGACGTTGATCCACAGGCCCGGACCCGCCTGGAGCAGGCGCTCCTCGAACGGCTCCTTGACGCCCGGCGCCCGGTGCTCCTCACTTAGGCGCAGGTCGCCGATCACCACCGCCCGGCTGTCGGCAGCGCCGGCGCCGGCATGCTGCGCGTGGGCTTCGAGGTGCGCGCCGAGGCAGCCTGGCGAGGGCAGCACGTCGTCATCGCTCAGCAGCAGGTAGCTGCCGCCGGCAAGCGCTGCCGCCAAGTTCCGGGCGCGAGCGACGGGCTCGTTGATGCTCTCGGAGCGGAGCCTGAGGGCGAAGGGCGGCCGCTGCTCAGCGAGCCACGCGGCCGCCTGCACGTCGCCGTTGGCCACCACGCACCATTCGAAGCGGTTGGGGTCGATCGTCTGGGCGCTCAGTGCCGCCAGCTTGCGCTGCAGCAGCTCGAGACGGCCGTGGGTGACAGTGATGACGCTCAGCTCGAGGCTCCCGGCGGGCGCCGTGCGAGCGGGGCGCGCGGTGCTCTCCTGGCGTTCCGCGCTCACCGCGCCTCGGCCTCGCCGAACGCCTTGGCGAAGCGCAGGAAGCTGTCGAGCATCGCGTGGCCGTGCTCGGTGAGGACGCTCTCGGGATGGAACTGCACGCCCCACACCGGGTGCTCACGGTGCCTGACGCCCATCACGACGCGGCCCGAGGAGTCAGCGGCACCTTCCGTCGCCCACGCGTTCGGCACCAGTTCGGAGGGCAGGTCCTCGACCACCAGCGAGTGGTAGCGGGTGGCGGTCAGAGGGTTCGGCAGTCCCTCGAACACCCCGGTGCCATCGTGCTCGACGCGCGAGGTCTTGCCGTGCATCAGGCGCGCGGCGCGAACGACGCTGGCGCCGTAGGCGGCGCCGATCGCCTGATGGCCGAGGCACACGCCGAGCATCGGCAGCTCGGCGCCGAAGCGCTGGATCACAGCGACCGACTGTCCCGCCTCGGCCGGCGTACACGGCCCCGGCGAGATCACCACCGCGTCAGGCGCCAGGTCGGCGACCTCGCCGAGGTCGAACGCGTCGTTGCGCCACACCAGCGTGTCGGCGCCGAGCTCCGCCAGGTACTGCACGAGGTTGAACGTGAACGAGTCGTAGTTATCGACGACCAGTACCCGCACGGCTAGGCCAGCCCTTCCGTGGCCAGCGCGACGGCGCGCCGCAGCCCGGCGAGCTTGTTGAGGCACTCCTGCCACTCCGTGGCCGGGTCGGAGTCGGCGACGATGCCGGCTCCTGCCTGCAGGTGCATCTTCCCGCCGGTCACGACCACGGTTCTGAGGGTCAGCGCCATGTCCATCGAGCCGGTGGCCGAGAGGTAGCCGAACGCTCCGGCGTAGGGGCCGCGCCGCGTGGTCTCGAGCTCTTCGATGATCTCCATCGCTCGGATCTTCGGAGCTCCCGACGCCGTGCCCATCGGCAGCGCTGCTGCCAGTGCGTCGAGCGGGGTGCGGCCGGCGGCGAGCTCGCCCTCGACCTCCGAGACGATGTGCATGACGTGGCTGTAGCGTTCGATGCGCATCAGGTCGGTGACCTTGACGCTGCCCGGGCGGCTGACGCGGCCGAGGTCGTTGCGACCGAGGTCCACGAGCATCACGTGCTCCGCGCGCTCCTTCTCGTCGGCGAGCAGCTCGGCCGCCAACCGGTCATCCTCCTCCTGATCGGCTCCGCGCCGACGGGTCCCGGCTATCGGCAGGGTCTGGACCCGCTTGCCGTCCGAGCGCACCAGGCTCTCGGGGCTGCTGGCCACGAGCGTGACCGGCCCCAGGTCGAGGTACCCGAGGTAGGGGCTGGGATTGACCGTCCTCAGCGCCCGGTAGATGGCGAACGGATGCACCCCGAGTTCGGCGGTCATGCGCACGCTCGGCACCACCTGGAAGACGTCGCCGGCGTGGATGTACTCGACGGCCCGCTCGACGCGCCGCATGAACTCCTCGCGGCTGGCGTTGGGGACGAACTCGCTCGCCCTGCCGGCCCTGTCACCGGGCACGCCGGGCAGCGGGCCGCGCAGCCTGTCCCGGGTCGCCTCCACGGCAGCCACCGCGCGCGCCTCGTCGGCTTCGTGCCCGTCGAGCGCCGCAGCGACCACGAACAGCTTGCGTTTGAGGTGATCGAACACCACCACGACCTCCGGCTCGATGTAGAGGAGATCGGGAACGCCGAGCTCGTCCGGGTTCTCAGCCGGCAGCCGCTCGTAGAGGCGCGCCAGGTCGTAGCTGCAGTAGCCGACGACGCCGCTCCAGAAGGGCGGCAAACTCGGCTCCGGCAGCGCCTCGCGGACGACCGCGCGCCACAGCTCTCCGAGAGGATCGTTGGTGGTCCTCACCTCGACGGAGCCCGGGGTGACGACGCTGAACTGGTTGCCACGCGCCTCGAAGCGCCGCCTCTCGCCAGTGCCGATGAACGAGTAGCGGGCCACGCGCTCGCCCTGCTCGACGCTCTCGAGCAGGAACGAAGGGTGACCTGCCACTTTCAGGTAGGCGGTGAGAGGGGTCTCGAGGTCGGCTAGGAACTCGCGGTAGACGGGTTTGAGGCGCCCGTTGGGGGCCGTGTGCTCGGCCATGCGGTGACTCCGGTTCCTGGTGCTGCGCGCCCGCGGCCAGGCCGCGGCGGCAAGAGCGTTATCGGTGCTTGGCGGTCGATGTCGGCTGATTGCGCCGCCATCGCCCAAGCGCACCCGTCCAGGAATGGAGCGTCGGCATGTCCGGAGTATAGCCGCCCAGGGCGGCTTCAGCCCTGCTGTTGGACGAACAGGCCGATGGCGTGGAAGCCGGCGTCGACGTAGATGGTCTCGCCGGTGATCCCGCTGCCGAGCTGATCGACGAGGAGCGACAGCCCCAGGCCGCCGACTTCCTCCTGGCTGATGTTGCGCTTGAGCATCGACAACTCGCCGGCAGCCGAGTACAGGTCACCGAAGCCTGCGATGGAGCGCGCCGCGATCGTGCGCACCGCGCCGGCGCTGATGGCGTTGACGCGGATGCCGGCGGGGCCGAGGTCGTAAGCGAGGTACCTGACGCTCGCCTCGAGCGCGGCCTTGGCGACGCCCATCATGTTGTAGTGCGGCACCACGCGCTCGGCCGCCAGGTAGGTGAGCGTCACGATGCTGCCGCCGTTCGGCATCAGGGGCGCCGCGCGGCGGGCACAAGCCACCAGCGAGTAAGCGGAGACGTCCATCGCCGTCTGCCAGTCGGCGCGCTCGACCTCGACGAACGGCCTCTCGAAGGTCACGGCCGGCGCGAAAGCGACCGAGTGGACCAGGAAGTCGAGCGTCCCGAACTCGTCCTTGAGACTGGCGAACAGCGCGTCGAGGCTGGCGTCGTCGGTCACGTCCGCCTCGAGCAGGAGCGGTGAGTCGAGCTCCTCGGTGAGCTTGTCCAGCATCGGCCTGAGGCGCTCGCCTTGGTAACTGAAGGCGAGCCGCGCCCCGGCCAGCGCCAGGGGTTGAGCGATGGCCCACGCCAGCGAGCGTTGGTTGGCAACGCCGAGGACTAGACCTTTCTTGCCGGCCAGATCGATCGTGTACATGAAGTTCGCTCTCCCTATCGCTGCCCGCGTCTCGTGCCAGCGAACGCGCGCGTCTCGCGGACTCGGTCCGCGCGTCAGTCTTCGAGCATGAGGCGCTCGAAACGCTCGCGCGCCGCCTCGGCCTTGCCCTTCTCGCCGCGCAACTCCCAGGTGCTCGCAAGGCCCTCCCAGGCGACCTCGCTGTACGGCTCGTGCTCCGTCATCTGGTGGTAGAGCATCGTCGCCTCGGCGAGTTCGCCGGCGTCGACGGCCAACTGCGCAGCACTCTGGAGCAACGTCAGGTGCTCGGACTGCAACTGCAGGCGAACGTCATCGACCCAGCCGGAGTCGAAGCCTACCAGGAAGTGCCCGGTGTAGAGCTTGATGGCTGCCAGGTAATCGCGCAGCTGGCCACTGGCGCGCGCCTGAGCGGTGAGCTTGCGGTAGTTGGCCAGGTCGTAATCGATCGAGAAGCTCTCGGGAAGGTAGTAGCGGCGGTTGGCCGACTCCACCAACTCGCCTCCCATCACCTTGCGCAGACGGTAGAGGGTCGTGTGGAAGCTGCTCGACGCCCGCGCCTCGGACTTGCCGGGCCACAGAGCCTCCGCCACCTCGAAGGTGGTGACGCCGGAGCGGTGCTCGAGCATGTAGAAGAGCAACTCCAAGGCCTTGAGCGAGTCCCAGTCCAGCCGCTCGCCCTCGCGCATGACGATCGGGTGACCGAAGCCCTTGGCCGTGACGACGCCTTCGAGCGGGCGCCTCAGCTCCTGGATGCGCCTGAGCCGCACGCCCACTGCCTCGAGCAGTTCGGCCTCCTGCACCGGCTTCGTCAGGTAGTCGTCGGCGCCGAGCGTCATGCCCTTGCGCATCGAGTGCCGGTCCTCCAGGGCCGTGAGGAACAGGAACGGAACGCCCCTGAGCTCGGCGATCTCGCGGGTGCGGGTGTAGAACTCGTAGCCGTCCATGGGCGGCATCGAGATGTCCGAGACGATCACGTCCGGCCGCAGGCCCTCGTGCAGGTCATCGAGCGCCTCGAGTGGATTGTCGAAGGTCAACACGTTGTACCCGGCCTTGTGCAGGGTCATCTCGCTGACTTTGAGCATGGCCGGCTCGTCGTCGACGACCATGACGAGAGTTGTCGTCATCGAGCGGAGTCTACCCCTCCAGCCGCACGTCGCCCTATGAAAGATGCAACGAGCACCGTGCAGGACGAGCGTTGCCCGCTGACCAGGACTACTGACCCCACGCTTCCGTCGCTTGATAGTGGATGAGCACGCTGTACTCGGTTCCCACGGCGCCTGTAGTGGTCGAGAACTTGACGTCCACGATCACGTCGTCGCGCGCCAGCGAGTCGATGAAATCCGCCAGCCGCGTCTCGAACATCGTGGGGTCTGAGCTAGTTATCAGCTTGAACTTGGGATCCAAGGCCCACCTCCCGGCTCAGCCATAATATCCAGGCATGCCGGACCCCGAAGCGCAGGGTGTGAAAGCACGAGCGCGACACGAGCTGTCGATGGCGCTGTTCCGCCCGCCGGCGCTGGCGTTGGTGACGGTGCTGGCACGCGTCGGCGCGCGCCCCGAGGCGGTGGTCGTGACCCACTTCGCGATCGGGTTGGCAGCCGCCGCGTTGATCCTGCAGGGCGAGCGCGGCGCCTGGCTGCTGGCGGCGGTGCTGCTGCAGGTGAAGACGGTCCTCGACAACGCTGACGGCACGCTCGCCAGGCGCACGGGGCAGGTGACCGAGCTCGGCCGCTACCTCGACACGGTGCTAGATTTCGTGGTCAACGTGACGCTGTTCCTGGCACTCGGCGCGCATGGTCCGTGGCTCCTCGCCTTGCTGGCGCTGGTAGTGCTGACGCTGCTGCTGAGCTGGGACTTCAACGCCGAGCGGCTCTATCGTCAGGCCCGCGTCGCCGACCACGGGAGCGTCGCTGCGGACAGCGGGCGCGTGACCGGCCGGCCGCAGCCGCTGCTGCGGGTCTTCGGGGGCTGCTACCAAGCGCTGTTCGCGCCGCAAGACCGGCTGGTGGAAGCGGTCGACTCGCGCCTCTTCCGCCTCGCCGGTGGCGCGGACTACGCGCCGGGCTCGAGCCAACGCCTCGCCTGGTCCGACCGGCTGTCGACGGCCGCGCTCGTCGACCTCGGCTTGAGCACGCAGCTGCTACTGCTAGGCGTCTGCCTTGCCTTCGGCAGGCCATTCACCTACATCCATCTGGTGCTGATACAGGCGCTGTACCTGGTCGCGGTGCAGACTGTCAGGGTGACGCGCTTCAGGCGGGCCCTGCTGGCTGGGAACCGCACGTGACGGGCGCCGGCCGCCCGGTAGCTCTGGTGACCGGCTCGGCCAAAGGCGCCGGACGCGCGCTGCTGCTCGCCTTGGCGGCCGATGGTTACGACGTCGCCGTGCACTACCTAACGAGCGAGGAGGCGGCTCACGAGACCGCCAGCACGGCTGCGCTCCTCGGAGCGCGCGCGAGCCTCTTCTGTGCCGACCTGACCGTCGAAAGCGAGGCGCGCGGCCTCGTCGACGCGGTGGTAGCGACTTTCGGGCGCCTCGACGTGCTGGTCAACAACGTGGGCAACTACCACCAGGGTCCGCTGGCCGAGTTGAGCAGCGAGACCTGGCGCGAGATGTTCGCGAGCAACCTCGACGCGACCTTCTACACCTGCCAGCAGGCGCTGCCGCACCTGCGCTCCGCCCCGCGCGGCGGCAAGATCGTCAACCTCGGCTTCGCCGGTTCCGAGCTGCTGAAGGCCAGGCCGGCCATCGCGCCGTACGCGATAGCCAAGACCGGCGTGATCCTGTACTCGAAGGCCCTGGCCGTCAGCGAGGCACCCCACGGCGTGACCGTCAACGTGATCAGCCCCGGCGTCCTCGAAACCAGCGTCAGCCAACCGCTGGACCGCATCCCCATGGGGCGGCTCGGTAGCTTGGACGAGTTGGTCGGAGCGCTGCGCTACCTGCTCTCGCAGGAGGCCGCTTACGTCACCGGAGTCACCATCGAGGTAGCCGGCGCCTGGAACCTCTAGGCCTGCCGGCCGCCCGTCACTCCTCGATGCGGAACGCTCGACCCGGGGGCTTCTCGTCCTCGAAGAGGCCGCCGGCCGCGGCGACGTTGACGACGGCGAAGTCGAGGCGCTCCACCACCTCGAACTGGCGCACCTCGGCGCCGGCGCGCGGTTTGAGCACTTCGACGTCGACGAGTTCCTGGAACGGGCGCTCGCTGAACGCCTGGGCGAGGTAGTCCGAAACCCGCAGGCGCGGGGGCAAGTAGAGCTTCCCGCTCAGCACGTAGTTCGGGTACATCACGTAGACGAAGCGCGGCTCGCGGCTGTGGGCGCCCTCCTCGCGCTCGCGCTGGCCGCCGACGACCCACAACAGTCGCGTCTTGGGCAGCGCGGCGAAGCCGGTGCGGTACAGCAGCGCTGCCTCCGCCGGCGGGTAGTCGTAGCCTTCGCGGTAGACGATGCAGCTGGTCATCGCGACGTAGGGACGGTCGCGCAAGTTGAGGTAGCGCGAGATCGGCACCGAGCTGCGGAGGTGGAGCATGCCGAAGACCCTGAAGTCGAACGTGTAGGCGCGGCCCTCGGCAGCCGTGACACCGTGACTGAGCACCGACATGCGGAGCAACGCTAGCACGTCGGCTGCTGCCGTACGGCCGAGCGTCGGGCCGGTCATTGGCTAGACTGCCGCATGGCACCTCCGGCACGCGGCAGAGGCAACGAGGACGCCGCCGGCCCGGTCCAAGGGTCGCTCTTCGAGGCCGGCCCCGACGCCGCGGCAGAGACGCAGGCGGGCGCCCCGCGTCTCCATCTGATCGACGGGCACGCTCTGGCATACCGTTCCTACTTCGCGATCCGCGACCTGTCCACCAGCGCCGGCGTGCCGACCAACGCGGTCTTCGGCTTCGCCCGCGCGGTGCTCGATCTGCTCGACAGGCTCGGGGAGCGCGACGCGCTGGTGGTCGCGTTCGACACGCCCGCTCCCACGTTCCGCCATCAGCGCTTCGACGACTACAAGGCTGGGCGCGCCCCGACACCGCCCGACTTCCCGGAGCAGTTGGCGCTCATCAGACGCCTGCTGACGCTCCTCGGGATCGACTTCCTGGAGGTGCCAGGCTACGAGGCCGACGACGTCATTGGCACGCTCGCCAAGCGCGCCGAGGCCGAGGATGTCGACGTCGAGATCCTCACCAGCGACCGGGACGCCCTGCAACTCGTCAGTGAGCGCGTGTCGGTGCGGATGCCCGATGCAGCAACAACCATGGGGCCGGCGGCAGTGCGCGAGAAGTACGGCGTCGATCCCGGGCAGTGGGTCGATTACCGCGCGCTGACCGGCGACGCTTCCGACAACATCCCCGGCGTGCGCGGCATCGGGCCGGTGGCCGCCAGGGGACTGCTCGCTCGCTACGGTTCGGTCGCGGAACTGCTGACACGCCTCGAGGAGGTCCAGCCGCCCTCGCAAGCGCGGCTGATCAAAGAGTCGCTCGACGACCTCCAATTGTCGCTCGAGCTCTCGCGCATCGACTGCGACGCCCCGGTCGAGTTCCGGCCCGAGGCGTGGCGTCCCGGCGCGCCGGACGAGGCCGGGCTCACCGGGCTGCTGCGGGAGCTGGAGTTCGCCAGCTTGCTGCAACGACTCTCGCTGGGCGAGCGCGTCGAGTACCGCTCGGCACCTCTCGCCAGCCTCGAGAGTAGCGCAGGCGTCGCCATCGGTTACGTGCTGGACGGCGACCGTCCGACCACTGCGCGCCTCACGGAGCTGGCCCTGGCCACCGACGGCCAGGTCGCCGTGGCCGCAGACGCCGTCACCAGCCTGGCTGCGGTTGCCGGAACGTCGGAACTGACGGCCATCGGCGCCAAGAACCTCGCGGTGGTCGCCCGCCGCGCCGGCATCGCCGACGCCGTGCCGGGCGACGACCCGCTGCTGATGGCCTACATGGTCGACTCGGTCGGCGTCACCGCCGAGGCCCTGACGCGGCGCCTGGGTGCCGGGGAGTGGGGGCCGGACGCACAGAGCCGCGCCGTCGCCACGGCCGAGCTGGTGCGCCTGCTCGACGAACGCCTGGTCGGCGAGACCAGGCAGCTCTACCTCGACGTCGAAAGGCCCTTGCAGACGGTCCTGGCGGAAATGGAGCTGGCCGGCGTCAAGCTCGACCTGCGGCAGCTGGCGGCCCTCTCGCACGACCTCGGGGTCCAGCTCTCGCAGCTCGAGGACCGCGTCAGGGTCATTGCCGGCGACCCGGCGTTCAACGTCCTCTCGCGCGACCAGGTGGCTTGGCTGCTGTTCGAGAAGCTCGGGCTGAGGAGCGGCCGACGCACCGCCACCGGCAAGCTCAGCACCGCCGTCGGCTCCCTCGAGCCTCTCCGGGGCCGTCACGAAGCGGTCGACCTGATACTCGAGCAGCGCGAGATCGCGAAGCTCAAGGGCACCTACGTCGACCCGCTGTTGGAGCTCGTCGACCCGGTCACGCAGCGGCTTCACACCACCTACCATCAAGCGGCCGTTTCTACCGGAAGGCTCTCGAGCTCCGACCCGAACCTGCAGAGCATCCCCGTGCGCAGCGAGCGCGGTCGCGAGGTGCGCAAGGCCTTCGTGGCCGAGGACGGGATGCTGCTGGTGGTCGCCGACTACTCGCAGATCGAGCTGCGCGTGCTGGCGCACGTGGCCGACGAGCCGGCCCTCATCGAGGCGTTTCAGCGGGGCGACGACATCCACCGCGCAACCGCTTCGCAAGTCTTCTCGGCGCACCCTGACGGGGTGACCGCCGACATGCGCAGGGCCGCGAAGATCATCAACTTCGGCGTGCTGTACGGCATGTCGGCGAACCGCTTGAGCCGCGAGCTCGGCGTGCCGTACCCCGACGCCGTCAAGTTCATCGACACCTACTTCGAGCGCTACCCGAGGGTGCGCGCTTACATCGACGACACGCTCGCCAGCGCGCGCGAGCTCGGCTACGTCAGGACGCTCCTGGGGCGCCGCCGCGCCGTGCCACGGGTGCGCAGCCCACAACGCGACGTGCGGGAAGCCGCCGAACGCGAGGCGTACAACATGCCGATCCAGGGTGGCGCCGCCGACATCATGAAGCTCGCGATGCTGAGGCTGCATCCGGCCCTGAAGGCCGTGGGCGGGCGTCTGCTGTTGCAGGTCCACGACGAGATCGTCGCCGAGGTGCCCTCCGTGCACGCCGACGAAGCCGTGCTGGCCGTCAGAGAGGCCCTCGAGGGCGCCCATCCGCTGAAGGTGCCGCTCACCGCCGACGTGGGCGTGGGCCAGAACTGGCTCGACGCCAAGTGAGCACGGCGGACGGCGAGCGCACAGTGACAAAGGCCTGCCGAGCAGCGTTGCGGCTGTGGATATCATCTAGCCATGTCAGTTAGGCGCTACTTCGGCACCGACGGCGTCCGCGGTATCGCCGGCCACCATCCGATGACAGCCACCTTCGCGCTCCAGTTGGGCGTCGCCACGGCGGAGACGCTCAGGCGCGGCGGCATCTCACGTCCCCACGTGCTGATCGGCATGGATACCCGCCGCTCGGGCCCGATGCTGGTGCACGCTCTCGCCGCCGGCCTCAACTCGCGCGGTGCCGAGGTCACGTCGCTGGGTGTGGTTCCCACCCCGGCCGTCTCGTTCCTCACCCGCGCTCTCGGCGCCGACACCGGGATCGTCGTCTCGGCCAGCCACAACCCCTTCGACGACAACGGCATCAAGCTCTTCAACTCGGCGGGCGAGAAGCTCTCCGACGAGCTCGAAGCTGCCATCGAGGACCTGATGGACCACGTCGAGGACGGCCTCAACGGCTCCCTCGAACCCCTCAGCGGCACCGCGCTGGGTGCCTACCGCCGGCTGCCGCGCAGCAGCAAGAGCGGGCGCGACGCCAGTGCCTACCTCGACCACCTGCTCTCGAACGCGCCCTATCTCGACGGCATGAAGGTCGCACTCGACTGCGCCAACGGCGCGGGTTACCTGATCGCGCCGCAAGTGTTCACGAAGCTGGGCGCCCGACTCGAGGTCGTCAACGCGCGGCCCGACGGCGAGAACATCAACGTCACCTGCGGATCCACCCACCCGGACACGATCAAGAACCGCGTAATCGAGGGCGGCTTCGAGGTGGGCGTGACGCTCGACGGCGACGCCGACAGGGCGCTGCTCGTCGACCGCAAGGGGCGTCTGGTCACCGGCGATCACATGCTCGCCATCTGCGCGCTGGCTCGCGACGAGACCGACGTCGTTGCCACCCAGATGAGCAACCTCGGCATCGAGCGTTACCTGGCATCCCATCAGGTCAAGCTTCACCGCGCGAAGGTCGGAGACCGCTACGTGTTCGAAGAGCTCGTGCGCCTCGGCGCCACCCTCGGCGGCGAGCAGTCCGGGCACCTGCTGTTCCTCGACAAGGCGCCGGCCGGCGACGGCATCCTCACCGCCCTTCAGGTTCTGGCGGCAGTCAGAAAATCGGGCCGCAGCCTCGAGCAGTGGATGGACGAGATCCCCGTGTACCCGCAGGTGCTGCTCAACGTCAAGGTGCCCACCGGCCAACGCGACGGGATCGCACAGGACTCGTCAGTGGCCGCCAAGGTCAGGGCGGCCGAGGCCGAACTCGCCGAGGAGGGTCGCGTGTTGTTGCGCCCCAGCGGCACCGAACCCCTGGTCAGGGTGATGGTCGAGGGTCGCGACGAGGTGAAGGTCCAAGATCTGGCAGCGGGGATAGCCGCGGCCGTCAGGGGCGCGGCGCAGGCGCCCTAGACGAGCAGGGCGCCTGCGCCGACCCATTCACACCCGCACTACTGCACGGGCTTCGCTTTCACCAGCAGCGAGGTGGTGCCGGTGACGCTGGCGGCCCCGGTCTGCGCGAACCGCCCGCTGGGCCCGGCTTCGGGGTTCGATGCCGATACGCCGGGTGTTCGAGCCTAAGCCAGCACTTCGGCGGGTCCCTTGGTCGTGCCGGGGATCTTCAGCTTCTGACCAACCTGGATCTTGTTCGGGTCGCTGATGCCGTTGGCTTCCGCGATCTTCATGTAGCTGCTGCGTCCGGCGCTGCCGTAGTAGTGAAGCGCGATGTGCGACAGCGTATCGCCTGACTTGACGGTGTAGACGATGTCGCCGTCCTCATCGGTGACGTTGAGCTGCGACGCGTTGGCGATGACCTGCAGGCCGGCGGTGTCGACGGCGGTCACACCACTGACGGCGAGCGCCAGCGCGCGCGCCTTGTCCCACTCGCCCTGGTCGTCGACGGCGCCGCGCAGCACTACGGTAGTGCCCTTCTGCAGGACGTCGAGCGGGTTGTTCTGAAGGCTCGGCTCCCCGCGGATGCTCCTCAGAGCCGCCTTGGCGAGCGCGCTCGGGTCCCCCTCGGCGCCGGCCACGCCCGTCCCGGTGACCGCCCCAGCGTTTGCCACGGTGGTTGCGCTCACCGTGGACCCACTGGCGGCGGGAGCCTCGCCAGTCACTCTGACGCCGCTCAGGTCGACGTTCTCGATGCCACTGATGCCGCTGGCGACGGCCGAAATCAGGTTGCGGTAACGGTCGTTGGGAACTTCGCCGGACACGTGGGCGGTCTTCTTCTTCACCTCCACCGCTAGCCCCAGGTCCTTCAGCAGCGCCATGTCCTGTATCGCATCCTCGAGCCTGCCTTTGGCGTTCTTACCGAATGGCCACATGCTCATCTCCCATCGCTTGGCCCCATCACGGGGCCGGTCCTGATCGTCACGTCGAACGTGACGCTTCATCTCAGTCATACAGCCGCCGGATGAAATTCAGCCCAGTCTGGGCGACTTAGAGTTCCCCCGACGCGCGCCGTTGCCGCCCCCCTCTCCGGGCTCTGACGCCTCTGTCGCTGAGTCGGCCTCAACTCACGCCAGATCGACGGTTTCTCATCGCCAGGAGCCGCATCCTCCCGTCGGAACAGCCAGAGAGGTGGTGAGTGGAACCAGCACAGCACGTCAGCATTCGAACAGCGCGAACCGCGGCGCCACCGGGACCTCAGCAGCGGTTCGATGCAAGCCCATTGGGTCCCCACAGCACCACGCTTAGGAGCACCAGATGACCAACAACGCTCTCTCGAAGACCCGCATGGGTCAGGTCGCAGCCGTCTTGATGTTCGCCTTGGCGGTCACCTTCGCCCTCGCCCAAGCGGCCATGACGCGCGATGCAAGCACCATCGATGTGGTCACGAACGACACCGGCACCTACCTGGTCGACGCGGCGGGCATGGCCCTATACATCTTCGCGCCGGACGCTCAGGGTCCCAGCACCTGCTACGACGGCTGCGCCACCAACTGGCCGCCAGTGACGGTCGACTCGCCGGACGCCTTGCCAACGGCCGGTGAAGGCATCGACACCGAGCACTTCGGGACCGTCGAACGCGACGACGGCACCTTCCAGCTCACCTACAACGACTGGCCGCTCTACTACTTCGCGAACGACATGGAGCCCGGTCAGGTCAACGGCCAGGGCGTCGGCGGCAACTGGTTCCTGATCTCGGATGCGGGTGAAGCCATCGGGATGCAGTAAACACCAAGACCGGTAGCCACCACACACGAGGGCGGCGGGCAGCGATGCTCGCCGCCCGCCGTCGTGGGCACTGCCATGCGTCTTGCTAAGGACGTCAGTAGTTGTTGTTGCTCCCGCGTTCGCCGCCGGCGAGGCGCCGTTCGTCAGTCGGGTCGTGCCAGCCGCTGGTGGCGCTCTCGCCGTCCTCGACGAGCTCCTTGAAGCGCCTCAAGTCGCCGCGGATGCGACCATTGACGACGCCCAGAATGGTGCCGAGGTTCTCTACGATTCCCTCTGGCTCGTACTCGATATGGAGGTTCACCCGCGAGGTTTGGTCGTCGACCTTCTCGAAGGTCACCAGCCCGTCGTTCTTGGATCCCGAGGTGCTGGTCCACGCGATCCGCTCGTCGACCCTCTCATCGGTGATGCGAGCGTGCCACTCCTCGACGCGGCCGCCGATCTCCGCCTTCCAATGGAGCGTGTCGGGACCCGTCCGCCGCACCTCCTCGACGCCTTCCATGAAGCCGGGGAAGCGCTCGAAATCGCTGAACAGCGCGTAGGCCTGTCGTACCGGTACATCGACTTTGATCGATTCGTTGAAGCTAGCCATGCTAACTCCTCCTTCCACACGCCGAACCGTAGCGGTCAAAGCCATGGGAAAGCTGCGCTGCGCCTGAGCTTCGTGTGCGGATCCTGTGTCCAGCCTGTGACGCCCTGCTACCTGCGGCGTCGCACTGCCGACTTTCAAGTATCATCGGCTCAGGTTCTCATGGTAATCACACGAACTCTCACCCAGGTCGGCCGCGACGTTTGGGTGGCGACCAGTCGTCACTACCAGACGGCGTCGACGATCGTCGCGCAGGGCGGTAGGGCCCTGCTCGTAGATCCCGCCTGGGACCCCGACGAGCTCGAAGCTCTGGCCGCCAGCATCCTTGAGCTGGGGCTCGAGGTGACGTGCGGCTTCCACACTCACGCTCACTACGACCACTTGCTGTGGCACCCGGCGTTCGGCGTCGCTGTGCCCCGATGGGCAACCTCGACGACCAGCGAGATCGCGAAGACCTCCCGCGACGAGCTGTTCTCCAACCTCAGCCCCGAGCTTCAGGAGTGCGTTGGCGACCTCTTCGCCGATGTCCGGCCGTTGAGCGGTTCGCAGCTCCCGCTGCCGTTCGGGGACGGCGCCACCAGCGAGGAGATCACCGTCATCGAGCACGACGGCCACGCACAAGGTCACGCGGCGCTGTGGCTGCCGGAGCGGGGCGTGCTGATCGCCGGGGACATGCTCAGCGACCTCGAGCTGCCGTTGGCATTCAACGCCGGGGGCCTCGAGTCGTACCTCGAAGCTCTCGACCGGCTGGCTCACTACGTCGAGCTCGCCGATCACCTGATCACCGGCCACGGGACCCCGACCGACAAGCCGCACCAGCGCCTCGACGCCGACCGCAAGCTCCTCAACGCGCTCCTTCACGGCCGCGAGGTCGACGACCCTCGCAGGTCGTCACCCGACGGCGAGCACGCGTACCAGCAGTTGAAGGCCCTCGCCGCCCTGCATCGCGCCTCTTCTTGACCGGGGGCGGCACGGCGCTCACGCCGAGGGCGCTCGAGCGACGGGTGAAGCGCTGGCTTCTCGGCGCCCCGTTCGACTGCTTCGTGCAGTGCCCGGCCGGGCTCGAGGAGGTGCTGGCGGGCGAGGTCGCGGCCTTGGGCCTGGCGCCTCCCACAGGCTCCGAAGTGGGTGGCGTCCGCGTCCCCCTCACGCACCTCGAAGTAATGAGCGCGAACCTCGCGCTTCGCACGGCCACGCGCATCCTGCTTCGCATCGGGGAGTTCCACGCCGGCTCGAGCGAGGCGCTCTACGACCACGTGAGGCACCTGCCGTGGGAGGTGCAGCTGGGTGCCTCCGGCGAGTACTCGCTGCGCGTGAGCTCCCGCAACTCGAAGCTGCAAGCCGGCGATGCGGTCGAGCGGACGATCTCGCAGGCGGTGGCGAGGCGCATGGGCGAGCTCGGCGCGTCGGCCAAGCTGGTGGTCGGGGCGCCGCTGTCGTTCTGGTTCAGGTTCAGTGACGACCGCGCCCAGGTGAGCTTCAACACCAGCGGCGAGGCGCTCCACAGGCGCGGCCAACGTCGTCACGTCGGCGCCGCTCCCCTGCGCGAATCGTTGGCGGCGGCGATGGCACTGACCGGCATGCGGGGTCACGACGTGGTCGTCGACCCGTTCTGCGGCAGCGGAACGCTCCTGATCGAGGCCAGCGACGTGGCGCACGGCCGTCTGCCGGGTAGGGCTCGCCGCTTCGCCTTCGAACAGGCGGCCTGGTTCAGAGACGGCGCGTGGAACGAGGCACGGCGGCAGGCGGCGGCGCTGGTGGAGCCACGAGGACAGGACGGCGTCCGCTTGATCGGGATCGACGACGACCGCAGGGCGCTCCAGGCGGCCAAGGCCAACCTGCAGGCGCCCGAGTACGCCAGCGTCGAGCTGCTGAGAGCAGACAGCACGGCCCTCGACCTGCAGCGCTTCGAGGCCAGCCGGGGACTGCTGCTCAGCAATCTGCCTTACGGCGTCAGGCTCGGTGACCGAGTCGAGGCCGGGCGCAGCGTCGACGCGTTCCTCAGACGCTGTTCGACCGCCGTGCCGGCCTGGGACTTCGTGTTCCTCACCCAACATCCCGAGCTGTTCGCGAACCGAAGTGGAGTCGAGGTCGCGGCGACCGCCACGGTCAACAATGGCGGCCTGGCGGTGACGATGATCAGCGGCTCGCTGGGCGCCACCGCCGCCTAGGCCGACACCCGAGACCGCGTCGACCCCGGCTAGGCCCGGCGGGGCCAGCAAGAGTGTGAATCCCGTGATGAATCCGTCAGACTCGCGTTAGGCGCGCGGTCCTAAGCTCCACGCATGCAAGCAGGGCCTTCGCAGCCATCCGCCATCCGCATCGGCGACCTGGTGACCTTCGGGCACGAAGGACCGATCATGCGGGTGGCGAAAGTCGAGAACCACATCGCGGTGTGCCTGTGGCGGGCGAGGCATCACGTCCACGAGTTGGCCTGCTCCACCCAGGCGCTCCTGAAGGTCGCTCCTAACAGACTGCTGCCCATCTGGGGCTACTGGGGTGACGGCGGCGAGGCGCCCACAAGGACCGACTCCAGGTAGCTCCCGGCTTGCGCTCCGGCGAACGCGCAATGACTGCGGATCGAGCCGGGTAACTCGATTCAACCGCCCGCTAGCACCGCTGCCCGTGCACGCGCGATCGCCTCCACGCCGCGGTCGACGTCCTCTTCCGTCGTCGACCAGTTGGAGACGGCTATCCGCAGCAACCGCTCGCCACGCCACGTGGTCGCACCGAACCACGCCGTCCCGTCCTCCTGCACTCGGCGCTCGATCCGGCGCGTCGTCTCCGAGTCGCCGACGCGGACGAGCACGTGGTTCAGGACTATCTCGTTCACGATCTCGACACCGTCCACGGCCCCGAGCCCGTCGCCGAAACGCCGCGCCAGCTCGCAACAGCGATCGACGATGTCGGCGATTCCGGTACGGCCGAGCGAGCGCATGGCCGCCCACGTCGCGAAGCCTCTCGCACGGCGAGAGGACTCGGGGACGAGGTCGCCGCCGCCGAACTCCCGGCCCACCTCCTGACCCGTGAGGTAGGCCGCCGTGTAAGCCATCGCCGTGGCGTGGACGTCCGGGTGCGCGCAGATCGCGTAGCCGGAGTCGTACGGGACGTTCAGCCACTTGTGCCCGTCACACGCCCACGAGTCGGCGAGCTCGATCCCGCGCACCAGATGGCGCACCCGAGGGCTCGCTGCAGCCCACAACCCGAACGCACCATCGACGTGCAGCCACGCCTGCGCCGACCGAGCAGCCTCCGCGACCGCCACGAGGTCGTCGCACGCACCGGTGTTGACGTTGCCGGCTTGCGCGCACACGATCGTGGGACGATCGGCACCGCCTGCGAGCGCCAGCGCGAGCGCATCCGGGTCCATGGCTCCGGTCGGCAAAGCCGGCACCTCCTCGATCGCGTCCTCCCCGAGCCCCAGGAGCCGGAGCGCGCGATCGATCGTGGCGTGGCGCTCCGTCCCCGCTAGCACGCGGATAGGGGGCGCCCCGAAGAGACCGCTGCGGCCGACGTCCCAGCCGACGCGCTGCAGCACCCACCAGCGTGCCGCCGCCAGGCCGACCGTGTTCGCTGCCTGTGCCCCGGTTACGAACCCGACCGACGCTGTGGCCGGCAGCTCCAGCACCTCCTTCAGCCAGCGCCCCGCGACGTCTTCGACCGCGATCGACGCCGGCGACAGCGCTTCGTTGAACGCGCACTGGTCCCAACCCGAGACCAGGACCTCGGCGACGAGGGCGGCATCGAGCGAGCCTCCGACCACGAAGCCGAAGTAGCGCGGACCCGCCGACGCCATCAGCCCCGGCGTCGCCGCGGCGACCAGCTCGTCGATCACCTGCCCCAGCGGCGTCGGACCGGTGGGCACGCCGCCGCCCAGAGCCGCACGTACTTCGGAGCGGCCCGCGACCGGCGTCACCCTCAGGGCCGACAGCCGCTCACGGTAGTCGGCGATGAGCTCGGCGGCAGCGTGCAACTCGCGGCGGAGCTCGCTCACGACGTGCGGCTCGTGTCGTGTCGGGCCACGCGAAGGG
>CAYNOS010000042.1:0-19519 GCA_964398985.1 uncultured bacterium | reverse complement strand
TGGTGGGCCCTGTTGGATTTGAACCAACGACCAATCGATTATGAGTCGACTGCTCTAACCGCTGAGCTAAGGGCCCGTCCCTGTAGCTTCATAGTCTAACCGCTCCCATCGGGTCGAACCGCGGTCCCTCGACCCACATCATTGCAATCCTCGTTGTCATTGACAAGCAATGATGCAAGCATTAGCATGCGTCAAGGATGGAATCAGCATTGCATCGCCACCGCGAGGGCGCCTGGTCGCTCGACGAGTTCATCGGGGTCGCCAACTCGCTGCTGCCCGACTACCTGCCGAAGGACGCCTCGGAGCGCTCGGCGGAGAGCGTCAACCAACGCCTCGCCAGGCACTACTCGACGCAGGGGCTGCTCGACGAGCCCCTCAAGGAGGGCAGGGAGGCGCGCTACTTCTACCGTCACCTGCTGCAGCTCCTCGCGCTTCGCAGGCTGCTGGCCGAGGGGCTCTCGAGCGCGCTGGTCAAGCGCGTCCTGGAGGGCAAGGACGACGCCGATCTCGAAGGTCTCCTCGGCGACCGGCTCCGCATCGACCTGGTGCCCCAGAAAGCTTCCGACGACGAGCGCATGCGCTTCCTCGAGGGGATCAGGGCGCGGGCCGGGCTCGCGCCCCAAGGCGCCCAGCGGCCGCCCGCTCAGCCTCCCGGTGCCCCGCCCCATGCATTGACCGCAACCCCCGGGCAGATCGAGCCGCTGAAGCACAGGCCGCCGGCAGACTCCGCAGGGCTGCTTGCCGACGGCACCTGGACGCGGCTGAGGATCGAGGACGGGCTCGAGCTGCATGTCCGCGACGACTATCGCCTGCCGACCACGCGGCTCGGGGACGCCGAGCTGATGCGGCTACTGAAGGTCACGCTCCTCTACCTCGAGCAGAAGCAGCGGGGGAAGCCATGACCGCGACCTGAGCTGCCCGCTCGCCTAGTTGGCACGTTCAGCGCGCGCTGCGCCAACAGCGCACCGAGCCTGGCCCGAGGAGACGCCTCGGCGCCGCAGGGAGGCCTATGCCAAAGGACCGAACCGACACGCCCGCACTGCCGCGACCCCGGATGACGATCACACCAGCCAAGCCCGGCTACCCGCGAGACGGAGGAGACCTCGACCTGCTGGTGAACCTCGGCGTCGACCTCCCGGAGGTCAGCGTCGACCGCAAGCCGCTGTCCCTCGCCCTCGTGATCGACAGGTCGGGCTCGATGAACGGCCGCCCGCTGGAGTCCGCCAAGGCGGCTGCCTGCGCTGCCATCGAGATGCTGCTGCCTGACGATTGGGTGTCGGTGGTGACGTTCGATACCGAGGTCGGCGTCTTCGTGCCGCTCAGGCAGGTCGGGCACGACCGCGCCGGGATGCTGACGCTGGTCAGAGGAATCGTGTCCGGAGGCAGCACGGCGCTCTACGCCGGCTGGGCGGAGGGTCTGAGCCAGGCCATGGCGAGCCCGATCGGCGAGTCCACCGCCCGCGTCGTGCTGTTGAGCGACGGTCAAGCGAACGTTGGCGTCGTCGACGCCCCCTCGATCGCCGCCGACGTGGCGCGAGCCACCATGCACGGCGTGACCACCACGGCGATGGGCTTCGGCCAGCACTACGACGAGGCGCTGCTGAGGTCGATGGCCGACGCCGGACAGGGGAACTACGTCTTCATCGAAGGCGACAGCCAGATCGTCGAAGCGTTCCAGCACGAGCTCGCGGGGCTCAGCACCCTGCGCGGCCGTCGCGTCACGCTCGAGGCTTCCTCCGGCGTGACCCTCTCGCCCCTGGGTGTTCACGCCATGGCTCTCGCCGCCGCCGGGAACGGGCCGGGAACCGCCGCCGGCTCGCTGCGGCTGCCGGACCTGGTGGCCGGGCTGGACCGCGAGCAGGTCGTGAGGGCGCGTTTCGCGCCCGGTGCGGTGGCGCCGACCCTCACGCTCGCGTGGGATGACCTGCTGACCGGCGCCACCGAAAGGATGAACGTGCCGCTCGGCCTCGAGCCGCTCGACGCCGCAGCCTTCGCCCAACTCCCGGTGTGCGAGCGCGTGAGCACCTACGTAGCACTGGCCCGGTTGGCGGATCTCAAGCTCGAGTTCGGCGCGGCCATGAGGCAGCACGACCTCGACCGCGCCAACCAGCACCTGGAGGCGATGCGCCTCGCCGTCCTGGCTCTTCCCGAGGGCTCGGAGCGCACGGCCGAGGAGCGGGAGCTGAGTCACCTCGAGAAGCACGCGGCGCACCGCGAGTACCAGTTCGCTTCCCGCGCCTCGGAGAAGTTCGCGCGCGACCGGATGAGCGGCGCTTCCGACGAGAAGCGTCTCGTCATGTACCAGGCGGAGCGCGCGCTGATGGCTTCGAAGGCGGCGCTGGCCGGCGGCGCGCCGCCGGCGCGGCCGGGGCCAGCGGCACGCAGCCGCCTGCTGGCCGCACGTCTTCTGAGGCGGCCGGATGGCGGCGCCACCAACGTCAGCGTCCTGCTCGGCGACGTCACCGACCTCAGGGTCGACGTGCTCGTCAACTCCACGAACCGGCAGCTGTTCGGCAACGCCGGCGTCGACGGGGCCGTGCACCGGCGCGGGGGCAAGGAGCTCACGCTGGCTGCCCGCGACCTCAAGGGGCTCGACTACGGCGAGGCCGCGTTCACGCCCGGGTTCGCGCTGCCCGCCAGCTGGGTGGTCCACACGGTGGCGGCGCCTTGGCAGGGGGGCAACGCCGGCGAGCTGGACGTCCTGGCGCGAGCGCTCAAGTCGGCCTTCGAGATCGCGTCGCAGTTGGGCGCGCGGACTCTGGCGGTGCCGGCCATCGGGACCGGGACCTATCAGACGCCTCGCGACCTCGCGGCGCTGGTGGCGATGCAGGCGCTTCTGGAGGCTATCGAGCGCGGCGCCGCCTTCGACGAGGTGAGCTTCGCGCTGATCGACGCGCAGACGGCTGACGCCTACGTGCAGGCGCTCCAGGCGCTGAGCGCGGGCCCCAACGGGCCGGTCAACTAGCCGCTGGCGACGAGCTCGAGCACGGCCGCGCCGTACTCCTCGAGCTTGCGCGCGCCCACGCCGGCGATCCCGTGGAGCCCGGTGAAGCCTCGCGGACGCTCGGTGGCGATGGCCCTGAGGGTGGCGTCGCTGAACACCACGTAGGCCGGGACGTTCTTGGCGCGCGCCACTTCCGCGCGCCAAGAACGCAGGCTTTCGAACAGCGACAGGTCCGCCGCTGACAGATCGGCGGCCGCGGCCGGGCGCCGCGCCGGGCCGCGCGACTTCGGTCCCGCGCCTGTGACGCGCGGCGGTTCGGCGCGGATGCGGAACTCGACCTCGCCGCGCAGCAGGCCCGCGGCGCGCCCCGTCAACTTCAGCGCCCCGTACGCCTGGTGATCGACGCTCAGGTACTCGCCGACGACCAACTGCTGCATCAGTTGGCGCCATCCCTTGAGGTCCAATTCACCCCCGATGCCGAACGTCGAGAGCCGGTCGTGTGCGTTGCGCAGCACCTTGTCGGTCGCTTTGCCGAGCAGGACGTCGATCACGTGGCCGGCGCCGAAACGCTGGCCGGTGCGCGCCACGCAACTGAGAGCCTTCTGGGCGGCTTCGGTGACGTCGACGGTGGTGGGCGGCTCGAGGCAGTTGTCGCAGTTGCCGCAGACGGCAGCAGCCTCCTCGCCGAAGTAACTGAGCAGATGCCGCCTGCGGCAGCCGGTGGCTTCCGCCAGACCCACCAGCAGGTCGAGGCGGCTGCGAGCGATGCGCTTGAACTCCTCGTCGCCATCGGACTCGTCGATCATCCGCCGGTGCTGCACCACGTCCTGAGCTCCCCAAGCCAACCATGCCTCGGCCGGCAGCCCGTCGCGCCCGGCGCGGCCGGTCTCCTGGTAGTAGCCCTCGATGGAACGCGGCAGGTCGAGATGCGCGACGAACCTCACGTCGGGCTTGTCGATGCCCATGCCGAAGGCGATCGTCGCGACCATCACGATGCCGTCCTCGCGCAGGAAGCGCTCCTGATGGCGCCGTCTGGTCTCCTGGTCGAGCCCGGCGTGATACGGCAACGCGGCGACGCCCCGCGCGGCCAGGAACGCGGCGGTCTCGTCGACGCGCTTGCGCGACAGGCAGTAGACGATCCCCGCCTCACCCGCGTGGTCCCGCAGGAAGGCTTCGAGCTGCGACCTGGCCTCGTCCTTGCGCACCACGCGGTAGCGGATGTTGGGTCTGTCGAAACTCGAGACCAGGATCTCGGCGTCCCGCAGCCGCAACTTCTCGACGATCTCGCGACGCGTGTGCTCATCGGCCGTGGCGGTCAACGCGATGCGCGGAACGTTCGCGTAGCGCTCGGCCAGCACGCCAAGGCCGAGGTACTCGGGTCTGAAGTCGTGGCCCCACTGGCTGACGCAGTGAGCCTCGTCGATGGCGAACAGCGCCAGCTCCGTGCTGTCCAGAAGCTCGAGGGTCCGCGGCAACAGCAACCGCTCCGGCGCGACGTAGAGGAGGTCGTAGGCACCCCGCCGCACGCCCTGCTCGATGGCCGCGGCTTCCTGCAGCGCCAAGGTCGAGTTGAGGTAAGCCGCGCGCACGCCCAACTCCCGCAGCGAATCGACCTGGTCCTTCATCAGCGCTATCAGGGGCGAGACGACGACCCCGATCCCGGGGCGCACCAGCGCGGGAACCTGGTACGCGATCGACTTGCCTCCACCGGTCGGCATCAGGAGCAGGACGTCGCGACCGGCCAGCAGCGTGGCGATAGCGGCCGCCTGGTCGCCGCGAAAGCTGTCGTAGCCGAAGACCTCGTTGAGGGTGGCTGCGGCCCGCGTCAGACCGGCGGCGGTCGTCATCGGTCGAGCCTACCAGCAGGTCTCACGGCGCACCCGTATAATCGCGGTTCGGGCGCGTCGACCTTCGGCCCGCGCCCCGTGAGGTGAGATGTGAACAACGGATCCTTCCAGATGACCGCCAAGGGTCTCGAGCGGCTGAAAGAGCAACTGCGCTACCTCAAGGAGGTCAAGCGTCAGGAGATCACCGAGAACATGGGCACGGCTCTGGCCGACGGCGACCTGCGCGAGAGCGCGGCGTACGACGAGGCCCGCATGGCTCAGAGCGAGAACGAGGTCAGGATCGCGGATCTCGAGGAGTTGATCGCCCGCGCGGTGATCGTGGAACGCGCCGAGGGTGACGAAGAGATCGCGATGCTCGGGGCAACGCTCGAGCTCGAGGACGAGAAGGGGCGGCGCGAGGTGTTCCACCTGGTCGGCACCCACGAGGCCGACTTCCTCGAGAACCGCATCTCTGACGACTCGCCGTTCGGCCGCAGCATGCTCGGCAAGCGAGCGGGTGACCAGGTGGTCGTCAATGGCAACAGCGGCAAGTCCGTCTTCAAGGTGGTCGCGGTCACGTTCGATTGATGATCTGCGGGGCGCATGACCATGAGCCCCCGACGCCGATCCCAAGACAGCCTCAAGCCCGCACACCCGTATCCCTCACTAGCGTCGCCACGCGGCACTGGTAGTCTCGCGGCATGCTGCGCCTGGCGCTGATCGCCTTGGTAGTCGTCGTGGGTGCGCTGGCGGCGCTCACGCTCCTGCCCTCGCGTCAGCAGGCGGTGCCGGACGCGCTCATCCTCCTCAGCGGCGCCCAGGTCGCGCTCTACCCCCGTGCCGATCCGGAAGCCGTGTGGCGTTTCTCGGCCCCATCGGTCACCTACGACCCCAGCCGGCGTGAGACGACGCTCCTCGACATCGAGGACGGCCGCCGCACCGTCGGTGGCGCCACCGACTTCACGCTCGTCTCGGACCGGGTGGTGATCGACCGCTCCGACGACCTCCGCGGCGAGAGGATCTCGGCCCACCTGGTGGAGGACGAGATCGACCTGCTGATGGAGGCGAAGGGCGACCGGACCGTCCTGATCGACCAAGACACCGCCCGCTTCGAGGTGCCGCGAGCGACCATGTCCGGCCCCGACATGGGCGCCAGCGTGTTCGAAGACATGCGCATCAGCTTCGACTTCACCGACTTCCAAGCCGGCGGTCCGGGCACCGTCGGCTACGCCGAATTCATCATCAGGGAGTGAACGTGCCGCAACCGCACCGCATGGTCTCAAGCCAACCGCCTCTAGGCGGGCCCGCCACACCCCGGTCGCGTCTGCGGCGTCGACTGCTCGCCGCCTTGGCCGCTCTCGCCGCCGGCGCGCTGGTCGTCGCCCAGGAGGGGGAGAGCCCAGCCAACCCCGAGCGCATCATCACGATCGACGGCTCGGGCGGGACGCAGAGCGGCAACCTACGCTTCGGCCCGATCGTCTACCAGCACCCCGACGAGTTCGGGATCAGCGCCACCGTCTCGACGCTGACGATCCTCGGCAGTCACGTGGAGCTCAGCGGACCGGAGGGCGAGTCGATCGCGCGCGGCGGTCAGCGCACCGCCACCTTCCAGAACGGCGTCCAGGTGACGCGCGGCCGTCTGGTGGCGCGCGGTCCCGGACTCGCGTACAGCGAAGCCAGCGGCCTCGGCGTGCTCAGCGGCCCCGCCAGCATCGTGATCGAAGCCAACGAGGAGGGCGAGGAACCGGTGCTGATCGACGCCGATGAGGTCGCTTTCGACGTCGACACCGACCTGTCGACATCGCGGGGCAACGTGCACCTAGTGAACGGCAACCAGACCGCCGACGCCGACCAGATGGTGTTCGAGGAAGAACGCAACCTTGGGGTGCTCACCAGCGCCGGAGGTCAGGCGGTGATCACGCGGCTCGACGCCGACGGCAGCCTGATGACGATCACCGCCGACGAGATCCGCGTTCTCACCGACGAGGAGCGGCTCTACGCCCGTGGCGCGGTCACCGTCGTCGACGGCAGCATTACCAGCACCGGCGAGGTGGTCTTCTTCGACGATGCGACCGGCATCGCCGAGGTGATCGGCGGCGCCGAGGAGCCGGCTCGCGCCGTCGACTCGGAGAGCGGCGCCACGCTGGTCACCGACCGCATCAAGCAGGACATCGAGTTCGACTTCTTCGAAGCGATCGACGCCTCGGTGCCGAGCGCGTTCGACGCCACCGAGTTCGAGCTGACCGCGGCTGCGCCCGAAGGCGAGTGACGGTTTGGTCCGGGCCAGGACCCTGTACTCCTCGGCTCTGACCGCGATCTTGGTCGCCGCCGCTGCCTGGGCTGCCGCCCAGACGGTCACAACCTTCACCCTCCAACGCGAGGACACCGACCTGGTGGTCAGCAACCGCGCGCTGGCCGCCAACGGCGCGCGCAGCATCGGCAACAACGTCAACTGCGAGGAAGGCGTGCGCATGACGATCGTCTACGGGCCGGCTCCCGGCTTCGTCGAGACGCGCGTCGAGGACGCCGTGCTGACTTCGAGCCTGGCGGTGATCCGCTCGCCGCGCTCGAGCGGAGGCGCCGCGGGTGACGAAGCGGCCGGCGCCGACGCCGGAGCGGGCGACGAGAGCCTGGAGTTGACCGATGCCACCATCGAGTTCAACCGCCCCGGCTGCCCAGAGACCGTGACGCCCGCCGATCAGCCGCTGGTGACGCTCCTGCAAGGCAAGACCACAGTGCACGGGACGCGCTTCTTCCTAGACCGCGGCGAGGACGTCGGCCAGATGGACGGTCCCGTCAGGCTGACGCGGGCGTCGGAGGACGGCTCCAGCGCGCTGGAGGCGACCGCACTGGGAATGAGCTTCGCGGTCGGCGAGCAGCGCGCGACGCTCTCCGGCAACGTCACCGTCGTCTCCGACGAGCGCACCACCACCGGCGACAGCCTCGAGTTGGACGAGGAGGCCGGGACGGCGGTGTTGAGAGGCGAACCCGCGCGCAGCGTCAAGGGCAGCGACGTCCTGCAGGGCAGGATGCTTCTCTACTACCTCGACAGCGACGACGTGGTGGTCATCGGCAACGTCTCCGGGGAGATCGAACTCGAGTGAGCGGCCGCAGCCAGGGGCCGTTCATGGTTCGGCCGCGGTCCGGCTTGTCTAGGCCTCGCGCGACTTCGGCAGCCTGAGAATGAGCACGCCGTTGACCAGGTGCGCCGTGGCGTTGTCGCGGTCGACGGGAGCGGGCAGAGCGATGCTGCGCTGGAACGGGCCGCTCGGGCGCTCGGAGACCAGCACGGCCGGACCCTGAGGCAGCGTCTCGCGCAGGCCGGCAACCAGTATCTCGCCGTCCTGAACGGCGATCTCGAGATCTGACTGGGCGACTCCGGGTACGTCCATCACCAGTTGCAGGGCGTCACCAAGATCCAGCAGATCGACACGCGGAGCGGTTGCGCCGGCGCCATCACCGTGGCCGGTCAGCAGGTCGTCGATGCTGTCCCTGACCGCCAGCAGTTCCTGGATGTCGCCTGCGGTCCCGAACCTTTCGAGCTTCATGCGCAGATAGTAGCAAAGACTCCCGTGAGCTCTGTTAGCCTGCGACATGGGCGACCAGCCTAGAGAAGCTCGGCCTGGACGCGGCTCTCATGAGACCGCCGGCGGCGCGGCGACCCCGGTTCCCGTCATCGCGGGCCCGACGGCCTCCGGCAAGAGCGCCCTCGCCATGACCTTGGCGCGTGAGCACGGTCTCGAGATCGTCTCGGCCGACGCCATGCAGGTCTACCGCGGGATGGACATCGGCACCGCCAAACCCAGCAGGGCGGAGCGCGAGGCGGTGCCGCACCATTTGCTCGACGTCGTCTCGCCGGCCGAGCCGTTCAGCGTGGCGGACTACGTTTCCCTCGCCGAGGCCGCCATCGCCGACGTGCTGGCGCGCGACCGAGTTCCACTGGTCGTGGGAGGCACAGGCTTCTATCTGCGCTCGCTCGCCTATGGCCTGCCGCAGTTGCCGTCCGCCGACAGCCACCTCCAGGCTCCGCTGTGGCGGGAGGTCGAAGCCGGTCGGCTGGGGCAGTTGATCGCCGAGCTGGCCGCGGCCTCGCCGGCGGACGCTGAACGCGCGGGCGTCAACCCGCGGCGCGTGGTCAGGGCGGTCGAGATCCTGCGCCGCACCGGGCGACCAGCGTCATCGTTCGAGCCTTCACGGCCGCGCTTCGCCTACCGCACGCTGGTGTTGCTGCCACCTGCGGAAGTGCTGAAGGAGCGCGCTGCGCTCAGGGCGCGGAAGCTGTTCGCCGCCGGCCTGGTCGCAGAGGTCCGAGCGTTGCTGGAGCAGTACCCGGAGCAGCCCACGGCACTACAGGCGATCGGCTACAAGGAAGTCGCCGCGTACCTGCGCGGCGAATACGGTCTGGACCGCGCCATCGACGAGGTCACGCGCGCCACTCAGCGTTACGCCAAGCGTCAGCGCACCTGGTTCAAGGCCGAACGCGAAGCGATTTTCGTGGCGGCGGTGGGGGAGGAAGCGCTGCCGCAAGCGACGGCGTGGCTGGCAGGCTAGTTGGGGGCCGCCTGGTCCTCGCTGTCGTCGCGCTCTTCGCCGTGTGCCTTGCGCCCGCGACGCTTGCCGCCGAAGAAGCTGCGGATGCGCTCGCCGACGGACTCGGTGTCGTCGAAGTCCTCCTCGACGGCAGCGGCGTACGCCTCGAGATGAGATCGGGCCTCGTGGCTCAGGTTCTTGGGGACGACCAGGTTGACGACCACCACCTGGTCCCCGTGCCCGCCGTGGCGCAACTTCGGCATCCCCTTGCCGCGGAAGCGGAACTCGGAACCCGGCTGGGTGCCGGCCTGCAACTCGAGGCTCTCGGTGCCTTCCATCGTGGGAACCTCGAAACTGGCTCCCAACGCCGCCTGCGCCAACCCGACGTCCAGGTGGTAGATCAGGTCGTCGCCGTCGCGAGTGAACAGGTCGTGCTCGGCCATCTCGATGTAGACGTAGAGGTCGCCGGCAGGACCGCCATCGGTGCCGGCGTTTCCTTGGCGTGGGACGCGCAGGCGGTAGCCGCCATCGATGCCCTTGGGCAACGCGACGTCGACGCTCTCTCGCTTCATCGTGCGTCCGCGACCGCTGCAGACGGTGCACGGGACGGTGATGACTTGGCCCTCGCCGCGGCAGTCCGGGCAGGCATGGGTGGTCATCACGGTACCGAAGAACGATTGCGCCTGGCTGCGGATCTGGCCGGCCCCGTTGCACCTAGGACAGGTGGTCTTGCCTTTTGAGCCGGGCTCGGCTCGGTCTCCGTGGCAGTGAGCGCAGCTTGCGAACCTGTCGACCGGTAACTGCACGGTAGCGCCCTCGCGCGCCTGTTCGAGGGTGACGGTGAGCTCGACTTCGAGGTCCTCCCCGGCGAACCCTTGGGCGCGTGGACGCCCTGCGGCCCCCATGCCGCCGCCGAAGACGGAGGCGAAGATGTCGAAGATGTCGGTACCCATCGGGATGCCGCCGCCCTCGACGCTGCCGAAGCGGTCGTAGCGACTGCGCTTGCCTGGATCCGACAGCACCGCGTAGGCCTCGTTGATCTCCTTGAACTTCTCCTCGGCCTCGCGGTTGCCAGGGTTTCTGTCTGGATGGTAGTTGAGCGCCAGCTTCCGGTAGGCGGCCTTGATCGTGGCTGCGTCGGCGCCCGGGGTGACGCCCAACGTCTCGTAGTAGTCGGGCATGCGCCGGCAAGTATACCGGAGCCCTGGCGGCGCCGGCCGCGGCCGACGTTACTTCGGCGCCGAGCTAGGCAGGTGCCCGGCTCGGCGCCGAAGGGTGGGTGGCGTGCCAGACGCCGGGCTAGCGGCGCTGTAGTCCCTGCAACCGCTTGGCGGCCTCCTCGGGGGAGAGCTCGCCGCGCTCGAGCAGGTCGAGCACCTCGTTGCGCTCGTCGCTGTGGTCTTCGGCCACCTCGTAGCCGAGCGTCAGCAGCAGCTTCTCGAAGCGGCCGCGCACGGTGGGGTAGGAGAGGCCAAGGACCCGTTCGGCTTCCTTGAGGTTGCCCCTGACCTTGACGAAGATGCGCAGGAACTCGAGTTGCTCTTCGGGCAGCAGCGCGAACTCGTTGGGGTGGAAGCGTCCTTCTATCGCGACGCCACCGCTCTCGCTCTCGAGCCTTGTCACCAGCAGCGGTTCGCCCGTGACTGGGCAGGAGGTTGGCATGGGCAGTCTTCTCATCAGATGACCTCGATGGTGACGCGTTCGATCACGCCGGATCCGTCCTTCTTCTCGGCCTCGACGTTGACGATGTTCCCGTCGGGAGCCTCCTCGGTGATGCCGTCCAGGACTTGGCTCAGGTCGATGTTCTGCAAGGCGAGCTCTTCCTTGGCCTTGGCAGGCATGAACCTGAGGGCGAACTTGGCGAGGCCCAGCGGAACGTTGACCTTGACCTTGTTGGAGACGTGGCCCGCGGACACCTCGTCGACGGTGATCCTCAGCACGCGGGTGCCGGTGCGGCGGGGACGAAGCGGTGCCGCCGGCGGCGTTGGAGGTGGCGGCGGGAGGTCGCGGTCGCCGGCCATGCTCGGTGCGGCCGTAGCCCCGAAAGCCTCGGCAGGCGTCGGCCCCAGTGCCTTGAGCAGGCTGGTGGCATCGTCGACCGAGATCTTGCCGCTCGCCAACATGTCCAGGACACGCTTGCGCTCGTCAGAGACGGCCACTTCAGTCATCCCTCCCGGTGCCGGCAACCTTGATGCCGAGATCTCCTGTGGTCATCCGCAGGCGGAGCCGGGCGGTGCCGTTCCCGAGCGAGCCGCTGATGCGTTCGCCCAACGTCTGCCGCTGGCAAGTGATCGCGGGGTGCGCGGCATGGGCGTCGCCGATCGAAACGTTGCCGTCGATGGTCACGTCGGAGTCGGCGCCGAGCAGCACGTCGATGTCGCCGGTGGCGCCCGTCAGGGAGTGCTCGCCTTCCTTGAGCGTCATCTCCAGGTCGAGATCGCCGGCCATTATCGAGAAGTCGATGCCTTCGAGCCCCGACGCCGAGATGTCGCCCGCGGTGACGCGCCCTTGCAGGTATTTCACGCCGTGAAGATCGATGTCTCCGGCGGTCGCTCGCAAGTTGAGTCCGTACTCGGCGGGGATCTTGACCGTGATGTCGCTGCTGCGCACGTTGGCTAGGAACTTGTCGAGGATGCTGCCACGTTCAGGAACCTGCTTGACAAGGAAGCCGTAATCGGTCTCGACCGCAGAGAGGTGCTCCGAGCCGATGACCTCCGGTCGTTCCAGACCAGCGACCGCGTGCACGTTCACGTCTCCTGACAGCACGTCCACGGTCACCCAGCGCGTGCCGCTGGGTGCGATTGACAACGTCGACTGCGGCGCACCGCTGCTGCCGCCGGGCGACGGTTCGGTCCTGCGGGTGGCGACCGAAACGGCATCGTGGGTCACGGTCTTGGCCGCCGCCGCAGCCTTGACGCTGGCTTCCCTGGCCTTGCGCGCAGCCTCGCGCGCGGCCTCGGCCGCTGCGTAGCTGCTCGCCTTGACGACCTCCCGCAGACGCTCGCGTTCGGCGTCGCGCTCGATCTTCTCAGCCTCCCGTTGGGACCTGCGCTCGAAGCGCTCCAGCTCGCGCTGCGCTCGCTCGTTACGGCGTTCGGCGTCGCGCTGAAGTCTCTCGAGACGGCGCTGTTCGTACTCCTCAAAGCGCCGGCGGCGATCGTCGATGGGATCGGGCGCGATCGGGTCGGTCGCGGCCGGCTCGGCCGCGGCCGGAGCTGGAGGCTGCTCGGCCGCGACCGTGGCGCGCCCACCTTCGGGTGGCGGCGGGCTAGCGGGGGTCTCGCTGACGGTCTGCGTCGCGTCGGCGCTCGAAGCCGAAGCGGAATCGAGGGCGAAGTCGGCTGCGTCGATGTCGCGCAGGACCGAGATCAGGCGCTCTCCGTCGGCCTGCGTGATACGTCCCTCGGAGACGAGTTCCTGGATGCGTTCGATGTCGTCCATGTTCGCGATTCTCCGCTAGGCCCGCTGCTGGCCGAGACGGCGGACGACGTCGTAGTCGTAGGCGACGGCCAAGGCGGAGGCTCTGCTGTCGCGATCGAGGCGGGCCGCCACCGACCTCAGGAGCTGCGCCGCGAGCTTGGCCACTGGGGCCGTCCGCTGTTGTCTCAAGTTCCGCACCGTGGCTTCAGCGTGCAGGCGGGCCACCCGTTCAGATGCGTTGACGGTCAGAAGCGTGTCGTTCATCTCTGATCTCCTCTGAACGAATGGTAAACGCGACTTGCCATTTTGTCAAGTCGAGCTTCACGCTTTGACAGTGTCCTGTTTACTCATGTTCTCGGCGTCGCAGCGAGTACGCGCCAGAAACGAAGTCCACGACGTAGAAACCCGCTGCCATGGCGGTGGTCATCGCAACCCTGATGTTGTGTCGCCACGCCGCGGCCGCCTGCGGAGCGGAGCTCAATAGCGTCGTCGCATCGTGAGGCGCGGCGATCCTCAAGGTGGCGTTGCTGGGTGCGGCGGCAACGCGAGCCGCGACCGCGCCCGCGTCGAGCAAGCGGCCTGGCGCCGTTTGGTCGTGCCCCTCGCCATCCGAGCCTGCAAGCCAGAGGTCCGGGCCAGCGGTCGGGTGCCGCAAGTCGTAGTTCCTCGGTGCGTGGCCGAGTCCGATTGCCACCACGCCCGGATCGTTCAGAAGCCACAGCGCCAGCAGCCTATCGGTCTCTTGGCTGCCGCCAAGGTGGCCCGTCATGGGTCCGTAGAAGTCGACGTGATACTCAGACCCGATGGCGGCGAGGTGAAACAGGTTGAGCCGTGCGTTCTTGGCCTGCAGAGGATCGAAAGTCCAACACACCCACTCGATGCCGCGCGCCAGGCACCAATCGCGCTGGTACCACTTCAGCGCCTTGCCGACTCCCAGGCCGCGGCCTCCGTGACGCACGGCCAGCATGTGAGAGTGCATCCCTGGGCCCCGCATGGCGCGTCCCGTCGGGGCAGCGAGGAACCCATAGACGAACCCGACCATCTCGCCGTCCTTGAAGGCGCCGGCGATCAGGCCCCCGGCGTGATCAACGGCTCGCAAGTGGGCCGCCGGAACGATCTCGACGGGTTCCATGCCCCAGACTTCCTGCTGGATGTCCTCGACTTCGATCAGTTCGGCGTAGGTCTCAAGGCGACGAATCTCAAGGCCCTGAACCTCCGCGGCCCGCGGCAACCCCAGGCTTGGCTCGTGCTTGCTGTTCGCGTCGCTCACGCGAAGAGTGTAGCGTCTCGGCTAGCGGCCCTGCTTGGGAGCCACGCCGCTGAGGCTGAGGTGAGGTTCATCGACCTGCCACCCTGTCGCGGACTCGATGGCTTCCTTGAGAAAGCGTCCCAGCGGCTTGCCGTCGACCACTGGAGACGGGACGTCGAGGATCTCGCCCGTTTCGCGGCAGACCACGTGGAAGTGCGGACTGATGTTGCTGTCGTACAGCGACTGGCCGCTGGCTCCCTGGAACTCGCAGACCAGGCCTGCCTGAGCCAGGGCAGCCAGGTTGAGATACACGGTGGAGAGACTGATGTCCTCTCCGCGATCTTTGAGTTCCCGGTAGAGGCTCTCGGCCGTCACGTGCCGGTCGTCCTCCAGCAGGAACCCGAGGATCAACTCGCGGGGACGGCTGTACCTCAGCCCGTTGGCTTTCATGACGGCCCGAGGATCGTTGGCGTTCTCCTCGTTGGACGCGCGCCGGCTCATACCGAATCCTACCATGATGGTCGGAAACGTTCCGAGTTTCCGGAGGTGGAGGCCGCTCAGATCAGGCCAGCCACCGCCTCGCGCTCTTCGACGAGCTCGGCCTCGGTGAGCCGCAGCCTCTCGGCGATGAACGGGTCGATGTCCAATCCCTCGACGACGCTGACGCGCCCGTTGGCGACGGTCACCGGGAACGAGAAGATCAGTCCATCGGCCACTCCGTAGTGGCCGCCACTGGGAATCGCCATGCTCACCCAGTCGCCTTCACGGGTGCCCAACACCCAGTCCCGCATATGGTCGATAGCGGCGTTGGCGGCGGAGGCAGCGCTGGAGGCTCCCCTGGCATCGATGATCGCTGCGCCCCGCTTCTGGACCGTCGGGATGAAGGTGTCGCGAACCCAGTCGTCGTCCACCAGGTCGGTCGCCGGACGTCCGGCCACCGCAGCATGCGTCAGGTCCGGTACCTGGGTGCTCGAGTGGTTGCCCCAAATGGTCATGTGCTTGACGTCGGCCACTCTGCTGCCGGTCTTCTCCGCCAACTGCGAGACGGCTCGGTTGTGGTCAAGTCGGGTCATCGCGCTGAACTGGGACGGCTGCAGGTCGGGTGCGC
The DNA here is from genome assembly GCA_964398985.1 of uncultured bacterium. Lineage (GTDB taxonomy): Bacteria > Deinococcota > Deinococci > Deinococcales > Trueperaceae > CAYMRL01. Next base: position 4,442 of record CAYNOS010000042.1, on the reverse strand, counting down.
TGCGCATCGCGATCAGGCAGTTGGTGTTGGCAGGGTTGCCAACGACCAGCACTTTCACACCACGAGACGCGTGGTCGTTCAGTGCCCGGCCCTGAACTGTGAAGATCGCGCCGTTCGCCATCAGCAGGTCGCCGCGCTCCATGCCGGGGCCGCGAGGACGCGAGCCCACCAGCATGGCGCAGTCGGCGTCCTTGAAGGCGACGTTGGGATCATCGCTTGCCGACACCGACTCCAACAGCGGGAAAGCGCAATCCTTGAGCTCCATGATCACGCCTTCCAAGGCCTTCAGGGCTGGCGTGATCTCGAGCAGTTGCAGTTTCACCGGTTGGTCCTTACCCAGCATGTCCCCTGCCGCGATGCGGAAGAGAAGGGCGTAGCCGATCTGACCTGCTGCTCCGGTGACCGTGATCCGTACTGGTGGTTTCATCGTTTCTCCTGCCTAGCCTCTACCTGACTCCTGACGGCATGCTATCACCGTGCGGTGGCCGCTGCAGACGCAATAAGTGCGGTCTAGGCTTGGTATCCGAGCAACTCGAGCAGGCGATTCAACTCGTCCTCGTCATGGTAGTGAAGCTCGATGCGGCCACGCTTGCCGCCGGTGATCCGAACCCTGGTTCCCGCGTGCCGGCTCAGGTCCTCTTCGAGGCGCGCGTAGTGCCCTGACGCGGAGGGTCGGCTACCGGAACCACGAGGCTTCGGCCGTTTCAACTGCTCCGCCTCGCGCACGGAGAGCCCGCGGCGAAGGATCTGCTCGAACGCCCACGCCTGATCTGCCTCGCTCTGGGAAAGTATCGCGCGGGCATGCCCCGCCGTGAGCTTGCCTTCCTCGATGGCGGCCTGCATCTCGGACGGCAACGTCAGCAACCGCAAGGCATTGGCGACCGAGCTCCGGCTGCGGGAGACGGCCTTGGCGACCTGCTCTTGCGTCATCCCGAAATCGAGCAGTTGCTTCATGGCCCGCGCCGTATCGATGGCATTGAGGTCTTCGCGTTGGAGGTTCTCGATGACGGCGATCTCGAGCGTTTGCCGGTCATCGAGATCCTTGACGACGGCCGGGACGCTGGTGAGGCCGGCTCGTTGGGCGGCACGGAAGCGACGTTCGCCCGCGACTACCTCGAAACCGCCTTCGACCGGCCTGACCACGATCGGCTGAATCACTCCCTTGTCGGCGATCGAGGCGGCCAGTTCCGCGATCGCTTCCTCGTCGAGCCGCCTTCGTGGCTGCCACGGTGACGGACGCAACTGCTTGATCGCCACTTGCTGCGTGCCCTTCTCGACGGGCGGAAGCAAGGCGTCCAAGCCGCGTCCGAGGCCTCTAGGCTTCGCTGACACGCTGCAACACCTCCTCGGCAAGCCCTTGATACGCCAGCGCTCCCTGCGAAGTGGGCGCGTAGTCAAGGATCGACATCCCGTGTGACGGCGCTTCGGCCAACCTGACGGTCCGCGGAATGACCGTCTTGAACACCTGCTCGCCGAAGTGGCGGCGGACGTTCTCCTCGACCTCGTTCGACAGGCGCGTGCGAGTGTCGAACATCGTCAGCAGGATGCCGAGAATCCGAATGTCGCGGTTGAGCGATCCCTGCACTCTCTCGACCGTTTCCATCATGCTGGCAATCCCTTCGAGCGCGTAGTACTCGCACTGCAGCGGAACCACCAGATGGTCGGCTGCGGCCAGCGCGTTGAGCGTCAGGGCTCCCATCGAAGGAGGCGCGTCGACGATTATGAAGTCGTAGTTGGGGCGAACTCCGATCAGAGCGCGACTGAGCAACGAAAGGCTTTCCCTACTGGCATCGAGCTCGACCGCCGCCCCGGCGAGGTCGTTCGAGGACGCCAGGACCTTCAGGTTCGCGTAGCGGGTGGCGCTGACCGACTGGCGAGCCGACGCCCGACCGGACATGACGTCATAAATCGTCCGTTCCGGGTTGGTCACGCCGATCCCGCTGGTGGCGTTGGCCTGAGGATCCAGGTCGACGAGCAGGATGTTCCGGCGTTCGGCTAGGGCTGCAGCCAGGTTTATCGCAGTGGTGGTCTTCCCGACGCCGCCCTTCTGGTTGATCACGCCGATGATCGGCACGCCGGTCCTCCGCTCAGGCGCAGTGTGACGAGGCTACCACGCTGTTCCAGCGGCTCCGCTTCCACGACGGTAACGGCCTGGCCGGTCACGGCTGCAGACGACAGCACGGGGATATCCAGCTCCCAACCTGGGCCCCGCCGACTGATCAACAGGCAGGGATCCGCCTGCAGATGTCGCGTCAGGCGCGCGACTTCCGCCAAGCTGGCCACCGCCTGCGCCGTCACCGCGTCAGCGCACACCCCGGATAGCCGCCTGACGTCGCGGTTGACGACCGTCACGTTGTCGAGCGACAAGCGGCCCGCTACCAGTTCGAGGAACGCGGCACGTCTGCGCCGACGTTCCACAAGAACGAACCGCGTGTCAGGCAGAGCCTGTGCCATCACGATTCCCGGGAGACCCGCGCCCGACCCGACGTCGACGACCGTTCCGCCGCTCGGCACCTGCCTGGCGACAGCAGCCGCGTACGCCTTGGCGTCCGCCACCAGGCGGCCCACCTGATCCAGGGCTTGGTCTGAGAGCAGGTCAAGGGTCCGGTGGTAGCGGTGCAGCAACTCCAAGTAGCCGGCGATTCGACCGTCCAGATCGCTCATCAAGCGGTCGATGTTTCACGTGAAACAGCGATCGGCGACCCGGCGGCAGCCGCTTCTTCGCCGACGACTTGGGAGCTCGACTTCGCGCCTCGTTGGGACCGCATGTGCACCATTAGCGCCACTACGTCGCTGTCACGGACCCCGCGCACCCGTTGAGCGGCTCCCAGCGTCGCCGGATCGGAGCGGAGCAGGGCCTGGCGGCCCTCGTGGGAAAGGCTGGCCACTGAGCCGAGATCGATGCCCTCCAGGCTCATCGACTCGTAGCTTGAGCGTTCACGAAGCTGCTTCTCAGCGCGGTCGACGTAAGAGGCGTAGCGCACCAAGGTCTCCACCCTGGCGCGTTCGTCCGCGCTCAGGTCGTCGGCGGCGTCCCCCACCAGGCTCGTGAGGGTGGGGTAGTCCATGTCCGGGCGACAGAGGATCTTGGCGGCCGGGACGCCCTGATGCTTGACCCTGCCAAGACGTTCGACCTCGCGGCGAACGCGAGCGCTGCTGGCCTGGGAAGCGATCAGGTCGTCGTCGCCGACCAGCCCCCACGAGTTGCCGAGGGCCATCAGCCGCTCGTTGGCGTTGTCTTGCCGGTGGAGCAGCCGGTACTCGTTGCGTGAGGTCAACATCCGGTAGGGTTCGTCGATACCGCCCCTGACCAAGTCGTCGAGCATCACGCCCAGATACGCTTGATTGCGCCTAACCGTCACGCGCTCCTGCCCCGCGGCGAAACGCGTGGCATTGATGCCGGCGATCAGTCCCTGCCCGGCAGCTTCCTCGTAGCCACTGGTGCCGTTGATCTGCCCTGCCGAGAACAAGCCGGGCATACGACGCGACATCAACGTGACATCCAGCTGTGAGGGGTCGAGAGCATCGTACTCGACGGCGTATGCGTAGCGGTGGATGACGGCGCGCTCGAACCCGGGCAGCGTGCGAATCATGTCGTCCTGAAGCACCGGGGGCATCGAGCTCGAGAAGCCCTGCAGGTAGAGCTCGCTCGAATCGACGCCATCGGGCTCTACGAACAACAGGTGGTGATCCTTGTCGGCGAAGCGCACGACCTTGTCCTCGATCGAGGGGCAGTAGCGGGGTCCTCGCCCGTCGATGGCCCCGCCGTACATCGCCGAAGCGGAGAGGTTCGCCGTGATCAACGCGTGGGTCTCGGGCGTCGTCCGGGTGATCCAGGTCGAAGTGCTCGCCATGCTTGGCCCCGGCACCCCGCTGAACGTTCCATGCGGGTCGTCGGAAGGCACTTCCTGCAGGCTTGCGAGGTCCACGGAACTGGCCCTGATACGCGGAGGCGTGCCGGTCTTCAGCCGCAAGAGTTCGTGCCCTGTCGCCCGCAAGCTGGCCGACAGGTGGCGCGCCGGCGGTTCCCCTTGACGGCCCGCAGGTCGCTGTTGACGGCCGTACCAGACGACTCCCGCGAGGAATGTGCCGGTGCACAGCACGACGCTGGGTGCTAGCAGACTGCGTCCATCGGTGGTCGCGACGCCCGCCACGGCACCATCGGAGCCAACCAGCAACTCGGCCGCCTCGGCCCTCACGATCGCGACCCCCGGCGTCTCTTCGACCAGGCGGCGAGCCGCGGCCGCGTAGCCGTCGCGATCGTTCTGGACCCGCAAGGACTGCACGGCCGCGCCCTTGCTGGCGTTCAACGTCCGCGTGTGGATGGCGGTCGCGTCGGCCAGGCGACCCATCACGCCACCGAGCGCGTTGATCTCGTAGACGATCTGCGACTTGCCGGGTCCGCCGATGGCCGGGTTGCACGGCATGAGCCCGATCTTGTC
>CAYNOS010000041.1:0-20593 GCA_964398985.1 uncultured bacterium | reverse complement strand
CTACCCGCCGAGCCAGAACCAACCCCGCCCCGGACGACCAGTTCCGGGACGGGGTTCGTCATTTCGAAGACTGACGGTAGCCATCGCTCCACGGCGGCTGGCGGCAGCAGGCGCGCCCGACTCTTTGTAACTTGGACATAGACATCCATATTGACAACCCAAACAAGCGGGAGCATCCTCAAGGCAACCGGGCTCCTTCGCACCTCAGATCCGAGGTCGAGAGCGGGTTCGTCGCTGGAGCTCGTCGGGGCTCACCCCGCCGCGCGCCCCGCACCTGGGAGGTTGCGTGAGTCCACAGACATCGGTGCTCGTCACCTACGGCGTGTTGGTCGTCATCATCGTGGCGATCTTCATCATCGTGGCGACCTCGTCGCGCCGCACGGAGTCCGGGTACGACCAGATCCAACTCGGGGGCTACGCGCTGCGGCGAGTGTGGTTCTGGGTGCTGATAGTCGCGGCGATCACTGCGTTCGCGCTCGCGGTCCGCGCGGTGCCCTACGGCCCGAAGGTCGGGTACGAGGACGCCGTGCGGATCCCCGTGATCGCCCGGCAGTACAGCTTCGGCAGCCTGCCAGAAGTAGTCCCCTACAACACCCCAGTGATCTTCGAGGTCACCGCGACCGACGTCAACCACGGGTTCGCGATCTTCAACCCCGACAACGAGATAGTCGCGCAGGTGCAGGCGATGCCGCTGTACACCAACGAACTGCTGGTGACGTTCACCAAGCGCGGGCAGTACACGGTGCTGTGCCTCGAGTACTGCGGCATCAGCCACCACAACATGCGCGCGAGCTTCGAGGTGAGGTGAATGGTGCTGGAGACTAGGGCTCACGCCGATGGCCGGCGGATCATGTACCTCTACCTGGCGACCGGCCTCGCCGTGGTCGCGTTGCTGATCCTGGCGGGTCTCACGATGCGGATGGCTCAGGCGGGCTGGCTCGCCATCGACCCTAGCTTCTTCTACTCGCTCATGACCTTGCACGGGGTCGGCATGATCGCCGCGCTGGTGCTCTGCGGCATGGGCGGCATCTGGTACCTGACGCGGCGCGAGGTCGCGATGAGCGTGCGCCTCGCCTACTGCGCGTACGGTTTGGCCGTCGCCGGGGTCGGGCTGATTCTGGCCGCCACCCTGATCGGTGGCTTCGCGACGGGCTGGACGTTCCTCTACCCGCTGCCGTTCGAGAACCCGACCTGGCCGTCGTGGGCGACGGGTGCGTACCTGATCGGGATGTTCCTGGTGACGGCGGGGTTCACCGTCTGGTGCTCGCAGGTGCTCGAGGCCGTCCTGCGTCGTTACGGCGGCTTCCGAGGCGCGCTGGGTTGGGACCTGGTGATGCACCCCAAGGCCTTCGCCGAGTCTGGCCGGGAGGCGCCGCCCCCGCAGATGCTGGCCGCCACCGTGACCTCGTTCAACGGCTTGATAGCTTCCGCTGCCTCGATGCTGCTGTCGGTGCCGTTGATCGTGAAGTGGTTGGATCCGTCGGTAGGGCTGGATCCCTTGTGGGCCAAGAACATCACGTACTTCTTCGGGCACGAGCTCGCCAACCTGATCATCTACATGCTCGTCGCGCTGGTGTACGTGGGGCTGCCCTACTACACCGACCGCAAGTGGAAGACCTCGGCGGTGTTCGTGGTCGGCTGGTGGGGCACGATGATCCTCATCCTCGTCAACTACTCACACCACCTGTACATGGACTTCGTGCAGCTGGGGGTGCTCAACTACGTCGGCCAGGGCGCCTCGTACTTGTCGGCCGTCCCGGTGGCGGTGGTGACCGTCTACGGAGGCGTGCTGTTGGTGTGGGGTTCCGGGATCCGCTGGCGGCTCAGCACGATCTTCATCTATGCCGGCCTCGCGGGATGGATCATCGGTGGCGCCGGAGCTCTGCTCGACGCCACGATCCCGTTCAACGTCTTCCTGCACAACACGCTGTGGGTCGCGGCCCACTTCCACGGCTACCTCCTGGGGGCTTCGTTCCTGTTCCCGATCGGTTGGATCTTCCTGCTCGCCGAGAGGCGTAGCCGGCTGGAGACGTCCGAGTCGCGGCGGTGGTTGATCAGCATCACCGTGTTCGGAGGCATCGTGCTGGTGGTCGCGGCCTTCTACCTGGCGGGAGCCGCCAGCGTCCCGCGACGCTACGCAGTGCAGCCCGAGGCGGGTGTCGGGTTCGCCGGGATGGGCGCGATCGGCGCGATCTTGTTGATCGTGGGGTTGGCGTTCACCGTCGCCGAGGTCCTGCGTCTCTGGCGTGCCGCCGAGCCGGTGGTCGAGGCCGCCGGTCAGTCGCAGGTGGCGCAGGTGCGGCCATGAAGGGGCCATCCAGGACCGGCTCGCTCATCCTGGTGGCGTTGGGCCTGTTCCTGGTGGTCGTGGCCAGGCTCGAGCTGTGGCTCCCCGACCCTCACGCGAGCATCGCCAACCACCACCTGCAGCATCTCTACTTCGTGGCCGGGGGCGCGCTGTGGGGCTTGGCGCTCGGCCGCGCACTGGGCGGTAAGGCCGTCGCGGCCGAGCCCGGCCGTCGCGACGTCTGGCTGATACCGGTGATCGTGGCGCCTGCAGCGGTGATGTTCGCGATGTGGCCCTCGACGTACCCGTACATCGAGGCGAGACCGTTTCTGCACCTCATCGAGCACATGATCTTCGTGCTGCTCGCGGCGACGGCGACCTACTCGGCCTATCGCTTCTCTCGCCAACTCGGGTGGGTGAACGCCGTGGCGCTCAGCGCGATGTCTTGGCTCACCGTCTACGGGTTCGGCGTGACGCCGCCGCCCAGCCCGCTGATCGCCGCCGCGGCCGCCGCGGTCGCCCCTGCCGGCGAGGGGGTCCTGGCCCAGGGTCAGGTCGTTTACGACCAGACGTGCGCCGGCTGCCATCAAGCGCAGGGCACCGGCCTGCCTGGCGCCTTCCCGCCACTGGCGGGACACGTGCCCACGCTCGTAAGCGCGGAAGGCGGGCGCGACCACCTGGTCCGCGTCGTGCTCTTCGGCCTCCAGGGACCGATCGTGGCGGGCGGACAGGCCTACGCGGGCGTGATGCCGCCGTGGGGCCAGCTCAGCGACGAAGAGGTAGCCGCGGTCCTCGAGTACGTCAGCCAGGCGTGGGACAACGAGGTACCGGCAGGCCAGGCTGCTTTCTCGGCTTCCGACGTCGCGGCCGCTCGTGCCCAGGCTCTCACGCCGCAGGCGGTGCACGATCTGAGGCAGGACCTGCAGCTCCCCTGAGGCTGGGGCCGCCGGTTGGGTTTCCTTGGCCGGTTCGCCTCGGCCGCGGGCGCCGTGACTCACAGCATCGGCCTGCCGCCGGTGACCGGTACCACGGCTCCGGAAACGTACGACGACTCGTCGCTCGCGACCATCACGAACACGGGAGCCAGCTCGGCGGGCTGCGCGGGCCGGCCAAGCGGTGTGTTGGCGCCGAACTCGGCGGTGCGCCGAGCGCCGGTGAGAAGGCGGCTGAGCGCATTGAAAAGCATGAAGGCGGCCAACGGTTAAGCGTCGACTTGACTGATGGGTGATCGGCAGCTAAACTTCAGTCCATGCTTAACCATCAGGCGCCAGCTGCCGGCAACGTCTTCGACGCCCTGGGCGAGCCCACGCGTCGCGCCATCGTCGAGCGCCTGAGCGAGGGCCCGGCTTCGGTGAGCGAGTTGGCGGCGCCCCTCGAGATCAGTCTGGCAGCCGTCCTGCAGCACCTTCAGGTGCTCGAGCAGCACCACCTCGTCAGCAGCCGCAAGGTCGGAAGGGTCAGGCACTGCCGGCTGGAGGAGAGTGGCCTTGACGAGATCGCCAAGTGGGTAGCCGCCCGCAAGGCTCTCTGGAACCGCCGCTACGACCGCCTGGCAGAGGTGCTGGGCGAAAGCCGCGAAGTGGGCAGACGCCCAGAAACGGAGGCAGACCGATGACGACGATTCGAGCCGAGAGCATCTCGCAGCCAGACATACCGGGGCATGCCAGCTTCACGGTCGAGCGCCGCTACGCTGCGAGCGTCGCGAAGGTGTTCTCCGCTTTCTCCGACCCGGAACTGAAGCGCGCCTGGTACGCCGAGGGCCCGGGCTTCCATGTCGGCTCCCACCACCTCGACTTCCGCGTGGGCGGCCGGGAGGTGTCGGCGTTCACCGTCGACACGCCCGAGTTCAAGTCGCCCGCGATCACCAACGACACCTACTTCTTCGACATCGTGCCCCAACGGCGGATCGTGTTCGGGTACTCGATGGCCAACGCCGGGACCCCGTTCTCGATCTCGCTGACCACGTTGGTCTTCGAACCCGATGGCCAAGGCACCAAGCTGACGCACCAGGAGACCGTGCAGTTCCTAGACGGCGCGGACGGGGTGCACATGCGCGCGTCAGGCACGCGGCAGCTGCTCGAGCGACTCGCACAGGAGCTGGGAGAGGAATTCGACGAGGGGCTCATCCAGTGGCCGCCTGCGAGCGGTCAGTGAGCGGCTGAGGGCGTGGGCCCTCGCCGCCGTGCACGGCCTTGTGCATGAGCGGGTTGTCACATATGGACCGGGAGCTGCCAGAGAGGCACGGCCGCGGCGGGCCGACCGTCAGCCGGTCTGTACGCGGCGGCGGGCGGCTCCCAGCGGGTTGGAAAGGGCATGGCGGGCGGCGGCCCAGGCGCGCTTGATCTCCAGCTCTTCGGGATCCAAGGTGGCTTCCGGAGCCTCAGCGTAGCGTGCCACCTCGTCCGACTTGGCGTTCAACACCATGTTCAGTACGGCGTGCAGCGAGTCCCTGACGGCCAGACCCTCGCGCAGCATGTCCTGCATCTCGAGCACGCGGTCGACCAGGTAGTCGTGGCTCATCGCCTCGAGTTCGGTCCGAGTCCGTTGCATGCACCGAGTGTATCGCTCCTAGGCCGTGCTGACAGCGCGGTATCCTGCCGCATGTCCCGCCACGCCACCGAGCTCGGTGTCGCAGCACTGGCACGTGCGTATCGCTCCGGCGAGCTCGACCCGATCACTGTCACCGAGGCCTACCTCGACGCCATCGACGCCCACCCGCACGGGCACCTGGTGTACCGCGTCGTGACCAGCGAGCGGGCCAGACGGCAGGCCGCCACGGCCGCCCGCCAATTCGAGGCCGGAGTCGACGTCGGGCCGCTCCAGGGTGTGCCGATAGGCATCAAGGACCTGCTCGCCACCGCCGGTGAGGTGACCGCGGCCGGCTCGAAGGTGCTCGCGCAACGCCCGCCGGCGGTCGAGGATTGTCCCGTGGCGGCGCGCCTCGACGCTGCCGGCGCGGTGTTCCTGGGACGCACCAACATGACCGAGATCGCGTTCTCCGGCATCGGCATCAACCCCCACTTCGGGACTCCGCCGTGCGCGCTCGACGCGACGAGGGTGCCGGGTGGCTCGTCTGCCGGATCGGGGGTGGCGGTCGCGGCGCGGCTGGCGGCCGCCGCCGTCGGCTCCGACACCGGCGGCAGCGTGCGGATCCCGGCGGCGGTCAACGGCATCGTCGGGCTCAAGACCACCGACGGGCGCCTGCCGGTCGCCGGAACGGCGCCGCTCTCCACCACGCTCGACACGTTGGGACCACTGGCTCGGGACGTCGACGACACCTGGGCCCTGTTCTGCGCGATGGCCGCCGAGGAGTACCGGCCGCTGACCGAGGCGCCCGCGAAACTGACCCTGCTGGCGCCGACCACGGTGATGACCAGCGACCTCGATCCGGAGGTGGCGGCGGGGTTCGAGAGTGCCCTGACCCGCCTCGAAGACTTGGGCCACGAGGTGCGCGTCGCCGAGCTGCCGATCCTCGAGGAGGTCACCGGTCTCTACCGGCGCTTCGGCAGCTTCGCCAGCCACGAAGCGTGGGCGATCTACGAGCGCGAGCTCAGCGAGCGCGGCGACGAGATGGACCCGCGCGTCACGCAGCGCGTGCGCGAGTATGCCGGCAGGCCGGCCGCCGACTACATCCGGCTCGGTTACGCCCGTCGCGGCTTGCTCGAGCGCTTCTGGCCGGAGCTGGTCGGAATCGATGCGCTGCTGGCCCCCACCATCCCGAAACTGCCGCCGCGCATCGACGAGCTCGAAGAGGACGCCGCCTACTACGCGGCGAACGGCCTGATACTGCGCAACACCGCGGTGTTCAACGTGCTCGCCAGCCCGGCCGCCAGCGTGCCGTGCGCGACCACCGCGGGTGGGCTGTCGGTCGGACTGATGATCGCCACGCGCCCCGCCGAGGACGAGCTGGCCCTGTCGATAGCCAAGCTGCTCGAGTGAGCCCGCCATGGCGGGAAGCGCCGGCTCACATCTTGATCGCCAGGTAGAGCACGTCGGCGACCAGCACCGGTATCTCGCCGGAGTCGGGCAGCAGCTCGCAGTGCAAGGTCATGAGGAAACGGCCCTGCCCGCGCGGCTTGACGTCGGTGACCGAGAGCATCAAGCGCACTCCCTCGCCGACCCGCAACGGTGCCGGGAAGCGCAGCTTGTCGAGGCCGTAGTTGACGACCAGGTCGGCGTCGGCCGGCAGCACGCCGAGGTTGCCGATGAGGCGCACCAAGAGCGACAGCGACAAGTAGCCGTGCGCCACGGTGCCGCCGAACGGACCGGCGGCGGCGCGTTCGGGATCCACATGGATCCACTGGTGGTCGTCGGTGGCATCGGCGAACGCGTCGACGCGGCCTTGGTCGACCAGGACCCGTTCGCCAGGACCGAACTGACTGCCGACCAGGTCCGGCAGACCGGCGAAGTCGCTCGTCTCGCTCATGTGTCCCTCCCAACGAGGGGCTTCAGCGCGCCCCTCAACAGCGCCAGCAACCCGAGGGCGGCGAGGATCCCGCTGACGTACTTGACCACCACATCGGTGACGATCACCTGCGTCAGCCACGCGCGCGTGGCGAACTCCTCGCCTCCGAACGCCAGCAGGGTGAAGATCAGCGTATCGAGTGGCGCGCTGATCGCGTTCGATGACGCCACCCGCGTCAGCCACCGCCGCCTCAGGAGCCGCTGGTAGATCTCCGTGTCGGCCGTTTCGGCCACCACGATCGACAGGAAGCTCACCGCGACGTAGCGCAGCGGAGTTCCCAACGACGCTGCCAGCAGCACGTTCGCGACGGCGGCAGCGAAGATCATCGAGTAGACAGCGCGACGCCCGAAGTGGTGCACGCGGTCGCGTTGGGTGAAGGTGATTCCGAAGAACAGCGTGCCGACGTTCACGAGGAAGAAGTCACCGAGCGGTAGGAAGCTGTCGAGCGTGTAGTTCGCCAGCAAGGTGCAGGCGGTGTAGACGAGCATGGCGCCGAACATCGACGCGCGGCGCCGCGGAAGGTAGAGGAGCGCCGCAGCCCCGAGAGCAGCAGCTAGCGGAGCCAGAGCGTAGCGCGCCTCGCCGTGCCCCAGCGCCGCCAGACCCAGGCCGAGCATCACGCCCAAGAGACCCCCGACTGCCAACGCCGACGACCGTGTTCTGGCAGCAACGTTGCCGAGCAAGTCGACGAGGACGCCGACGAACAGCGTCCCGAACAGCAACACGGCCGGCAACTGAAGACGCTCGGGAGGCTCCTGGCCGAACTGCGCCAAGCGCATCAGCAACAGCGGTCCGGCGGCCGCTGCCAACGGCAGCAGCGTCGCTATCACCAGCGAGCGTCGGGTGACGGCCGCCGCAGGTGGAGGTGTGCTCGGGGCAGGGTTGGTCATGGTTCGAGCGCGCTTGGTCTGAGCCCGGCGAGCCGCTATCGTTGCACACCAGCGGCGCGAGCACGAAGGGAGACGCATGAGACTGCGAGCGAAGATCGAGCAGACGGGCAAGAACACGACCGGCATCGAAGTCACGCCGGCTGTCCTCGAGAAACTGGGCGGCGGCAAGCGGCCGCCGGTGAAGGTCAGTATCAACGGACACCGCTACCGCACCACGGTTGGCTCGATGGGCGGCGTCGCCATGATCAGCGTCAGTGCCGCTCACCGCCAGGCCGCGGGAGTGAAAGGCGGCGACGAGGTCGACCTCGAGATCGAACTCGACAGCGCGCCACGCGAAATCGACGTGCCTGAGGAGCTCGCGGCCGCGCTGGCGGCCGAACCTGCGGCTCTGGCGACGTTCGAGAAGCTCTCGAACTCGAACAAGGGCTGGCACGTGACCCAGGTGATCAGCGCCAAGACCGACGAGACCAGGCAGCGACGGATCGCGAAGTCAGTGGCGGCGCTGAAGGAAGGCAAGCCGCGCTGAACGGCGAGGCGGGACGTGGGCGGCAGCCTCACGTCCCGCTCTTAGAGTGTGGTCGGGGCGAGAGGATTCGAACCTCCGACCCCATCGTCCCGAACGATGTGCGCTACCAGGCTGCGCTACGCCCCGACACAACTTGCAACTAAGAAGTCTAAGCGAAAGGGGCGCCAAGCTTCAACCAGACTTGCCGCCGGCCGGCTAGGACGGGTCCGTCTCGAACCACCCGACGACCGCCAGCGCCTCGGCGGCGGTGTCAGGATCGAAGCCGCGACGCGCCAGGAACGCGAACGTCTTGGCCTTGGCCCGGTGCCTGGCGGTGGCGGCCGTCGGGTCGTGGTCGCCGCCGTCGCGCGCCGGGTCGCTCTCGGGAGCGGAAAGCTGTGGCCGGTAACGCCAGGCGTTCTTCTCCAGCAGCTGGACGGCGGCGGCGACCTGCTGCGCGTCGCTAAGCTTGCCGACCTCCGTCGCAACCAACTCGCTGGCGACGCCTCGCCTCCGCAAGTCCTGGGCCAGCGCCATGCGTCCGCGGGCCGACTTCTTATTGGCGACGTACTGCTCGGTGTAGGCGGCATCGTCGGCGAGCCTGAGCTCCACCAGCCGGCTCAGCAGATCGTCGGCGAGATCCCCCGCGCCGCGGCGCTCGAGCTTGCGCCTGAGCTCTGCGAGCGTGTATGCCTGGCGGCCGAGCAGCAGGAGCAGGTAGTCCCAAGCCTGCTCGCGGGTCGTGAGCGCGCTGGGAGACCGCCGTGCGCGCCTGGAGCCTGCGTCGGTCACCTGAGCACGCTCACGGGATCGAGGCGGCTGGCGCGGCGAGCAGGGAAGAGGCCGGCGATGACGCTGGTGGCCAACGACACGGCGCAGACCCAGACGATGTCGAGCGTCTGCACCTCCACCGGCAGCTGGGTGATGAAGTAGAGGTCGCCAGGCAAGGGGAACGGCTGGAAGCGGAAGTAGGCGCTGACCAGCACCCCCAAGATCGCGCCGAGCGCGGTGCCGAGGCCGCCAAGCAGAAAGCCCTCGAGCATGAACACCGACAGCACCTGTCGCTCGCTGGCGCCGAGCGCGCGCACGATCGCGATCTCCTCGGTCTTCTCGGCCACCGTCAAGACCAACACGTTGGCGATGCCGAAGGCGGCGACCAGGACGATCAGGAACACGACGACCCCGATGACGGCCTTCTGCAGCCGCAGTTGGCTGACGAGGCTGGCGAAGAGATTCTCCCACGACAGCGGCCTGAGACCGTAGCGGTCTGCCAGGTCGAGCCCTACGGACTGGGCGCTCGTCGGGTCCTGGAGGCGGAGGTGGTAGCCGGTGATGCGTCCAGGGACGCCCTGGAACTCCTGCAACGTCGGCAGCGACATGTAGGAGGACACCGAATCGATGAGCTCGTTGCCGACGCGGAAGGTGCCGGACACCGTGAGCGTGGCAGTGGCGCCCGCGATGTCCCTGATCATCACCTCGTCGCCCACGAAGACGCCGAGCTGCTGCGCCAGCGAGGCGCCCAGCACGATGCCGCCGTCGCGGGCAAGCGCCTCGCCTTGCGCCTCCAGCACCTCGAGGTCGAGCACCTTGGCATGCAGCTGCGGGTCGATACCGATCATCTGCGTGTAGCCTTGGCGCGCCGAGATGCCTTGCGCAGCGCTGGCGCGCCTGGCGATCAGCGCCTGCCCGCTCAGGAACGGCGCCACGGCCGTGACCTGCGGCTCAGCCAGCAAGCTGGCGGGAAGCTCCGGCTCCTCGCCGAGCGTGTCACCTGCGAGGTAGCTCTGCAGCGTCAACATCGGCGTGGCGCGCAGCGTCGAGGTCACCAACTCGTCGATGAAGCCGTTGGTCAACGACAGCGCGACGATCAGCACCATCACGCCGACGGCCACGCCGACGACGGTCAGCAGCGACTGCAGACCCCGCCGACGCATGTGGCGCCAGGCCAGGTAGAAGGCGAGAGGCCTCACGCCCCCTAGGCTATCGGAGCGTGAGCAGTCTGGGAGTGGCTTCGAAGGCGTTGACGGCTTGCGGCTCGATCTCGGGGCCGTAGCGGCCGAAGCGTACGAGCTCCACTTCCACGCGCCTGACGCCCCAGTTGACGGCGGCCGCGTGCTCGGCGAACCACACGTCGAGCTGCTGCGACTTGCGCTGGTGCATCGTGTCTTCGACGACGAACAGGCCCTGCGCATCGAGCACGGCCTGGTACGCACCTGCGCCGCGGCCCGTGTAGAACCCTCCGAGGTCCTTGAGCCTCACCAGCGAACCGTAAGGCAGGTCGGTGCCGAGCAGGTCGCGGCTCACGGCGACGACGCCGAAACGCGTGCGAGCACCGGTGGCGGTGATGAACGGCGTCGAGTCGGTCTGGCTGACCAGCGAGTTGTAAGCGGTCGCCCGCAGCTGGAACACAGGGTTCGCCGTGGGGCCGAACGCCAATCCCGCGTGAGTGCTTTGCAGGGGCTCTGCCAGAACCACAGCGTACGGTTCGAGGCTGAGCTCGACGGCCGCGGTGGTCATAGGGTCAGCGGTCGGCGCGGTGAAAGCTGTGATCAGGGCGGTCACTACCAGGCCGAGGGCCATGAGCTTGCCGCTGATGTGCAGGGCCATGAACGCCTCCCAATCGGGAGATGCTATCACGGTTGGATGAGAAGTAATTCACCTTTCTAAGTGGTAGGTTTATGCGGGCGCTGGCCTTGTCCAAGCACGCCACGCGCCGCTCCTGGACCCGAATTGATCACACCCTATTCTCTTCTGGCCGCGCCAACCGTCATCCTGAACGCCCTGCTCGGGCTGTTCCGACGCCGTAGCGAGAGCGCAGGCGACACCACCCGCCACGCACTTCAGGTGCGAGGACCCGATCGGGTGGCAGTGGTGATGCCGATGTTCAACGAGGAAGCGGGAGCCTCGACCTCCCTCGGGTCGGTGCTTGCTCAACGCGAGGCCCCTGACGAGATAGCGCTCAGCATCAACGGTGGCGTCGACGCGACGCCAAGGGTCGTGAGGGAGACCCTCGCTGCCGCCGGCTACCGGCTCGGCCAGCGGTTGCCGCTCGCCGATCCGGGCTCGAGTGTGGAACGCTGGAGCGCCGCTCAGCAGCCGCGCGTGACGGTCGTCGAGCACGCCGCAGCGACCTCGAAGGCCGACAGCATCAACTGGCTCCTCGCGATGGGGCTGCTGGAGAGCGAGCGGGTGATCGTCGTCGACGGCGATACCGTGCTCGAACCACGTTTCGTGGCGGCCATCAAGGATGCCTTCTACCAACTGCGGCGCAGCGAAGCCGGCGGCGGCCGCGGTCAGCGCTTCGTTCTCGAGGACGTGGCGATGCAATCGGGCGCGGTGCTCTCGTTGGGAGCCTCGCGCCGGCCGCTGGCGAGGCTGGTCGCGCTCGCACGTTCGGCGGAGTACGCCTTCGCGGCACTGCTCAGAACCGGCCAGAGTCGGCGGCTCTGGGGTCCGATGTTCGGGCGCTCGCGCCTGTTCACGGTCGTCGGTTGCGGCTTCGCGACGCGCGCGTCGAGCTTCCCGATGCCTTCGGACACGTTGACGGAGGATCACGACTTCACGCTGCTGGTTCAGAGCAGGTCCGAGGTCGAAACGCAGCGGCATGTGGTCGACCTCGACGCGCTGGGCTTCACGGTAGTCGCGGGTGGCCGCACCTGGCCGCTGTCGGCGGCTTTGGGTCGCGGCGCCGAGGTGACGGTTCGGCGCACTTCGAACGCCGTCTTGGTGCCGAGAGCCCAGATGCGCACCGAGGACCCTCCCAACCTCGTCGCCTACTTGAGGCAGGTCGAGCGCTGGAACGTAGGCGCCCTCGAGGCCGTCTCGAAACGCGTGCAGCGACGCAGCTACCGCCCACCCGTCAGTGCCAACGTCGGCTACGCCTACGCGAGTGCCCAGGTCGAGAACCTCGTCGGGTTGGCGCTCCTGCTCGCGGCTCCGGTGCTGCTCGGTCTGGGGCGCTTCCTCCCGTCACTGGGGGTGACCTCGCGAGGTTTGCTGCTGTGGCTGGCCGCCGACCTCGTCCTGACGTCGCTGCTCGTCGCTGTCGGCTTCTTCAAGTTGCGGCGCGCCAGCGGTCGGGGCCGGCTGGCGTCGCTCACGGGGGCCGCTGCAGCGACCATCACCGGCGCGTTGCCGCTGCTGGCTCTGAAAGGGTTCAACGCGCTCGCGTACCTGGTCGCCCTCACCCGCGTGGTGCCGGCGCACGTCGCACGAGCGAGACGCGGACGTCAGACCCATGTCGAAAGCCAGCGCGTCAGCGTCGTCTGGGAGCGCCCCGGTCACATGGGAGGTCGGCTGCCGGCGCGAGCGGCCGGCCTGGCTGTCACCTTGTTGCTGTGGGGTGTGCTCGCTTTCGGCAGCACCGCGTTGCTGGCCAACGTCTTCCGACCCGGCTACCACGCGACCTGGGCGCTCATCTACACCGACGAGCCGGTCGACCAGCGAGCGCACCTCGGCATGCCCCTGGCAGACGATGTCGGCTCTGACGAGCATGCCTTCTGCTCCCCCGATCCCGCCACCGACTCAGATGGCCGACAGCTTGGCGGCGCAGGGCGCGGGTACCAGCCGCTCTCGCCCTGGGGCCATCTGATGCTCGCCAGGCTCGCCCCGCTCCTGAGCCACCTCGAGGACGCAGCGACCCGCTACGACCTCGACCCTGCCTTCCTGCTCAAGGTCCTGATCAACGAGTCCTTCCTCGACCCGCTGGCAGTCGGACCGACCGACGACATCGGCTTGGCTCAGATGACCAGCGACGCCCTGACCCTGCTCAAGTCCGTCTCCAGTGACCCGGCGTCTGAGCTCTACAATCCGCAGCTGTTCGGCCGCGACTTCAGCCTGTTCGACCCGCTCTTCTCGTTGTGCGGCGGAGCCGCCAAACTCGCGTGGGCGGCCAGCCAGCCAGGTGGCGACGATGAACGTTTGGCCTACGCGCGCTACATCAACCCGCTCGACGGTGTCGTCAAGGGGGCGGTGCACCCGCGGTCGGCAGTGTCGGTGGAGGCCATGGTCGAACTCGACGCGCTGGTCTCGCTGCTCGGCGCCACGGTGGCAGCTTTCCGCGCCGATCCTCTGGCGGTCAGCGAGCCGGAGCGCCTGCTTCTCGACGTCGCCGCTCGGGTCGACGACGGTTCGCTCGGGCTCGACGGCGCCTACGCCGCGGTCGCTGAACTCGTCGCGCAGTTCGAGATCGACGACCGCCTCTTCTACGCCCAGGTACTGGGGCGCCTCTACCGCGTGGACGAACGTCTGGCTCTGGCGCCCTCCCGCTGAAGCCGCGTCAGGGCGCTACAGGCTCCAGGCGCAGCAGCTCTCCTGCCAGCGAGGCGAGCAAGATCTCGCCAGCCGCCGTCGCCGTGATGCTGGAGATGGTGGTGCCGCTGACGGCCAGCAGCTGGCTCGTGCCGGTGACGAAGTCATACGCCCACACGCGGCCGAACACGAAGTCGGCGTAGAGGTAACGGCCGGCGAGCTCAGGCAGGTTCGGGTCCCGGACGATCACGCCTCCGACGACCGCTGAGCCGCCATCCGGGTCGATTCCCGGATGGCCGTAGACGATCAGCGGGTCCTCGAAAGGCAGCGCCTCACACTCAGGTTCGATCACTCCCTGGCCGTCCAGTCGCCGCTGACACTCGCGACCCTCACGCGCCGGCCACCCGTAGTTGCCGCCCGGGACGACCAGGTTGATCTCCTCCCAGCGGTCCTCGCCGACGTCGGCCAGGAGCAACCGACCTGAGTCATAGTCGATGCTGAACTTCCAGGGGTTGCGGAAGCCCGAAGCGTAGATCTCCGGGAGCGCGAACTGCGGGTTGCCGAGCGTGCTTGCGCCGCCGCTGCCGCCCGCGTAGGGGTTGTCCGAAGGCGCCGCGTAGCCGTCCACCGCGTCTTGCGGCAAACGCACGCGCAGGAGCTTGCCGCGGAGCTCGCTCAACGACTGGGCGCTCGCCGGTCGCAACAGCGCATGAGCTGGGTCGCGCTCGCCGTTGCCGACGCTGATGAAGAGCGAACCGTCGGCTGCGAACGCCACCTGCCCCCCGTAGTGAAACGGTTCCGGCATCGGCACGCGCAGGACCACGCGTTCGGTGTCCAAGTGGGCCTCGGACAACTGCTCGTCGGTCTCGTAGGTGGCGACCACCAGGTCGCCGCTGCCGACTTCGCTGAAGGCAGCGACGAGCCGCCGCGGCCGCCCCGTCGCGGTTGCGGCCTCGGCGCTCTCCAGCGCGACGGAGTACAGGCCCTGCTCACCTGCCAGCGCCGTGACGCGCGTGCGGAGGCTGAGGAACGGCCGCTCGCGGACCACGCCATCCTCGAGGAGGACCACGAGGCCGTCGAGTTGCACGACCAGGATGCGTTGCGAGCCGTCGCCGAGGGGCAAGAGCGACACCGGCAGGCTCAGTTGCAGGTCAGGGTAGACGCGTGCGAGGCGGTAGGCCGGCTCGGAGGCGTTCGCTGCGGCCGTGAAGATGGCGAAAGCTGCGAGAACGAGACGGAACCGGGCGCCGAGCGACATCGTCGCGACTCTATCTCAAGATGTCGAGGGATTCGCTCTCCTGGATGCTGAGGCCGGTGTCAAGCAGCTGGACTTGCTCGGCCCTCGTCGGTCGTCCGTCGAGCGCGACCCTGAACGCCGCCGCCACGCTCGCGTCATCCAGCATGCGCCAGTCGGCCTCCTTGTGCTCGTCGAACCACACCAGCGCCTCCAGCCGCTCGAACGCTGTGCTGGCGAACATCGCGCTCACCCACGCCGCCTTGTCACCGCCGCCGGGAGCGCTGGCCATCTCGGCGAACCACACCGGCTGGGGGCCGAGCTCCGTGATCCGCGCGTAGCCGGACTCGAACACCTCTTCGAAGGGCCGCCAGGCGGTCCAAGCGCGCGTGTCGCCCCAGTTGTAGCCGTCTAGCGCCAGCACGTCGACGACGTCGCTGCCCGGATAGTAGGCCTCCATCGCGTTGTCCTCGGTGCGCGGCGAGTCGGTGACGTTGGGGCTGAAGACCCAGCGGACGTTGGTCGCCCCCTCGGCTGCGAACACTGCGGCCATGTGGCGCCAGGCCGCCTTGAGGCCCTCCGGGTCGCCGTTCCAGGGGACCCAGTCGCCGTTCATCTCCGGGAACGGCCGCAGGTAGACCTCCACCCCGGACTCCCTGACGCCTCGCGCCCAGCCACGCAGGTAGTCATCGAAGACGCCGCCTGCGATGTCGCGCACGCCCTGAGCGTGGGGTTGCCAGCTGATCATGGGTAACCTGCCGCCGGCCGCGGCTGCCGCCACCATCTCCGGGTAGTAGGCGTTGTCGAAGTTGGTGAACCAGTGGACAATGTCGAGCCGACGACCGATCTCGTCTTCCAAGTGCAGCACCGGGTCCATGCCCTGCCAGACGCCGCCGTAGGTGAAGGCGCCGAACATCGCGCGCTCTACCAGTGGCACGCCCGTCTCGGCCTGCGCGCTCGGCGCGGGCCCGAGCAGGAACGCCGCGGCGGCCAACAGCGAACGCCAATGTGCATGCCCCGTCAACAACGACAACCGCTTCGCCTCGCCTGGCCATCGGCCGAGACTCGGGGCACTTCACCGGATGTCGAGGGCTACGCCGGCGTCAGCAGTCGCCTGCGACGCGTGCATGCCATTGGCCGGTTGCGCTACTAGCTCCACCCGCCCCAAGCGCCCAAATGCAGGACGGGTTTCACAGCTTCCAACGGCGGGCCCGTGGGCCCACTGGCACCGACCGTAGCAGCCGCTCGGTGCGTGTGCAGTGCCGAATTCCTCAACCGGGGACCGTCGGGTGAGCGGCCAGGAAGCGGGGGCGACGCCTCGCGAGGTAACCTGCTAAGCGCTCCTGGCACGGCCTGGGGCGCAACTCCCATGGCCAAGACCCTCGACCCTCAGCACCCCCAGCGCTTCGGCTTCGAGACTCTGCACAGCGACGGCCGAGCACGCCTCGGTCGCCTCGACACGCCGCACGGAAGCGTGGCGACGCCAGCGTTCGTGGCGGTCGGCACGCAGGCCAGTGTCAAGAGCCTGAGCGCCGACGCGGCGCATGCCGCCGGCGTCGAGCTGCTGTTCGCGAACACCTACCACCTCCACCTGCGCCCAGGGGCAGAGGTGGTAGCAGCGCACGGCGGGCTGCACCGCTTCATGAACTTCGCCGGACCGATACTCACCGACTCGGGCGGCTTCCAGGTGTTCTCGTTGGGGGCTTCGATCGAGCACGGCGTCGGCAAGGTCGCCAGCATCTTCCCCGGCGAGGAGCCGGCCGGCCAGCGCGGCGCGCGGGCGACGGGAGCCAGCGGAGGAGCCCTGGTGCGGGTGGCCGAGGACGGCGTGGAGTTCCGCAGCCACATCGACGGCTCCAAGCACTTCCTGACGCCCGAGCTCTCGATCGCGGTGCAACGTTCGCTGGGGGCTGACATCGTGCTGGCTTTCGACGAGTGCACCAGCCCCTTGCATGACGAGGCCTACACGGCGCGCTCCATGGATCGCACTCACCGCTGGGCGGCTCGGAGCCTGAGCGCCTTCCGCGGCTCGAGCGAGCAGCACGGCTATCGACAGGCGCTCTACGGGATCGTGCAAGGCGGGGCCTTCCACGACCTGCGGCGAGCGAGCGCGCTGGCGATCTCGGAGCTCGGCTTCGACGGCATCGCCATCGGCGGCAACCTCGGCTCGAGCAAGGCCCAGATGCACCAGGTCCTCGACGTGACGATCCCGCTGCTCGACCCGGCGCTGCCGCGCCACCTCTTGGGGATCGGCGACGTGGCCGGCATCTTCGAAGCGGTGGAGCGCGGCGTCGACACCTTCGACTGCGTGTTGCCAACGCGGAACGCTCGGGCCGGCACGCTGCTCGTCGCGCCGGAGGTGGCTGCGGCCGGGCGGCCCGCCGGAGCTTCCGGGCGCGCGGGCGTGAGGTCGAGCGTCAACGCCGGGCTGCGCCTCAACATCTACAACGCCCGTTTCCAGGACGACCTGCAGCCGATCGAGCCGGGCTGCGACTGCTACGCCTGCCAACACCACACCCGCGCCTACCTGAGGCACCTGTTCAAGGCGGGAGAGCAGCTGGCCCAGCAGTTGGCGACGATCCACAACCTGCGCTTCACGACGCGGTTGCTGGCCAGGATCCGTGGGGCGTTGGCAGAGGGCGGCTTGGCGGAGCTCAAGCGCGAGTACCTGGGCGTCCCGGCGCCCTAGGCGCCCACAGTGGTCCGCCCCGGCGCCTGCGACGCTGTGGGTCTAGAAGCTCTTCTCGATCAGATCGATGATCGTGCCGTCTTGCGTGACGAAGCGGACGATGCCGACGGTTGGCACGAAGTAGATGTCAAGGAGCGTCTGGGCGCCGTTGCTCGTCAAGGTCGTCTGCTTGATGAGCAGCGCGTTGAAGCGTCCCGCGGGCGTAGCGACGCCGCGGAGACCGACTACTTCGGCGCTGAGCGTGAGGTTGAAGCCGGCCATGCGGCTGGTACTGGTCCACGTGTGGCCTTGAGCCAGCGGCTCGGCCGGGTAGACGACCAGCCCGGGCTCGTAACCGTACACCTGCCCGCCCGCGGCGGTACCGTGGCTGAACACGCCGTCGGCGCGGTACTCGAGGTAGTCCTCCGAGATCGGGACCCCATCGTAGTAGTGGGTCAACACCATCACGCTGCGCTCGCCCATCTGGCGGGGACCGCTGAGCATCTGCGTCTCGCCCGAAGAATACGTCCAGCTCATGCCGGGGTCGTGCGGGTAGTAGGCCTGCGCCGCCGCCACGCCCGTGCCCAGCGCGAAAGCGCAGAGGGCCGTGAGCAGCGCCAGCCTGGCACGTCTCACAGGTGCCCCCGACTGAGTTGCCCGGCGCGCATCGTCGCTTCTTCGACGGCGTCGATCAGCGCGAACCTCAGACCGTGCCGCTCGAGCGTGCGCACGCCTGCGATGGCGGTGCCGCCGGCAGACGAGACCTCGTCCTTGAGCTCGCTCGGGTGCTTGGTCTCCAGCAGCTTGGCGGTTGCCAGCATCACCTGTCGGGCCAAATCGCGCGCGATCCGCCGGTCGAGGCCAACCCTGACGCCGCCGTCGGCCAGCGCCTCGGCTACGACCGCCACGAAGGCCGGCCCCGAGCCCGCCATGCCGGTGAACGCATCGAACAACTCTTCCTTCAGTTCGAACACGCTGCCTACGGCTCCGAAGAGGCCACGAGCCATCGCGTAGTCCTCGCTGGTGGCTTCCGGCAGGGCGCACAGCGCAGTGGCGCTGACGCCGAGGCTGGCGCCGAGGTTGGGCATCGCGCGTATGACTCGCTGGCTCCCCACCCGCCTGGCGATCGCAGCCGCTTCGACGCCAGCCATCAGCGAGATGAACGCTGCGTCACGGCGCGCCACCAGCGGAGCGACCGACACGAACGACTGCGGCTTGACCGCCAACAGCAGGCGCTCGGCCTCCTTGAGTTCGGCGTCGTCGAGCGCGCGGACCCCGTAGCGTTCGGAGAGCTCGGCTGCGCGGCGCGCGTTGGGGTGGTAGATGCCGACCTCGTCCGCCGCCAGGATGCCCGACGCGATCGCGCCCTGCAAGACGGCGCCGCCCATGCGCCCGGCACCCACGATCGCCAGCTTGAGAGCCGCCGAGCCGCCTGCATCTGCGTGAGTCACGGCGCTCATTCTACCGGCGCGGCGCCGCGCCTCCTCTGCATATGCCACACCGCCGCGCAGCCGACGGCCGCGCCGACCGCGTCGGCCAGCAAGTCCAAGAGGTCGGCGTGGCGGCCCGGGACGTACAGCTGGTGAATCTCGTCGCTGGCGCCGTAGAGGAGGGCCAGCAGGAAAGCGAGCCGCGGGCGCCCGAACGCCAGGGTGAGCAGTCCACCCAACACCAGGTAGGCGCCGGCGTGAACCACCTTGTCGGCGCCGCTCGGGAAGCGGTCGAGGAACGACGCGCCCCCCGGGACCGACGACAAGTAGAACAGCAGCGCAGACCAGACGAAGGCCGCGAGCAGTGCCGGGGGCGAGCGAATCAAGGATTTGCGCTCGTCAGCTCACCACGAAGGTCGATGACCATCTGGCGCGCCACCGCTGTCGGCGGGAGTCCCTGCCCGAACAGCCAAGTCAGCTTGCTGAGCGCCGCCTCGGCCGTCATGTCGGCGCCTCCGATGACGCCGGCCTGACTGAGGACGCCGCCGGCCGCGTAACCGCTCATGTCGACGCCGCCGTGCAGACATTGGGTGCAGTTGACCAGAACCACACCGCGAGCCGTCGCCTCGCGTATCGCCGCCAACAGCTCGGCGTCGCGGGTCGGCGCGTTGCCGGCGCCGTAGGTCTCCAGCACCGCTCCCTGGAGCGGCGGCTGTAGCAGGTTACGCAGCAGCTCCGCGCGGATGCCGGGGAACAGCCGGATCGCGGCCACGTTCGCGGGCCCCAGTTCCGCCACCCGCAAGGGACCGGCCTGCGCCGGCCGGAAGGCGCCGGGACGCACATCGACGTCGACGCCCACCAGCGCCAGCGGCGCCTCGTTGGGCGAGGCGAAGGCGTCGAAACCGCTGGCGGAGACCTTGGTGACCCGGTTGCCGCGCATCAGGCGGCCGTCGAAGTAGACGCACACCTCGGCGAGATCCTCACGGGCGGCCAGCAGCAAGGAGGCGATCAGGTTCCCGCGAGCGTCGGACCGCGGCTCGACCAGCGGGATCTGCGAACCGGTCAGCACGACCGGCTTGGCCAAGCCCTCGAGCAGGAAGGACAGCGCCGAAGCCGTATAGGCCATCGTGTCGGTGCCATGCAGGACGACGAAGCCGTCGAAGTCCCGATAGTGGCTCTCGATCTCGCGCGCGGTCGTCAGCCAGTCACGCGGAGTCATGTCGGAGGAGTCGAGCAGCGGATCGAACTCGACGAGGGAGACGCGCGGCATCGACTCGTGCTCGAGCTCGCTGAGGCTCTTCAGGAGCTCGCCGAGGTGGCCGGCGCTGGGTGCGTAGCCGTGCGGACCGCGCCGCATCCCGATGGTGCCGCCGGTATGGAGCAGCAGGATCTTGCGGGGGGTCAGACTATCCCCGGAGGAAGCTGGGCCGGCGGCGGCTCGGGTAGGTTGCGTGGCTGAGGTACGCCGTCCAGAAGCTTGACCATGCCGTTCTCGTTGCAGCCGACGTAGAACGGGCAGCGAAGGCACTCGGACCACACGCGTGGGTGAAGATCCTTGGACTTGTCGATGAGCGTGAAGCCGCAGCGCTCGAAGAACCCGACCTCGTAGGTCCAGGCGAACAGCAGTGGGATCCCGACGCGGCGGGCCTCGACCTCGCAGGCGGCGACGAGCGCGCGGCCCACGCCGGACGAGCGCACTTCTGGCGCCACCGCCAAGCCGCGCACCTCGGCGATGTCGCCCCACAGGATGTGCAGCGCTCCGTTGCCTGCGAAGCGCGGTCCAGCCTCGGTCTCGATCTCCGCAACGAAGAAGTCGCGCAGGTTCTCGAAGATGTTCTGCATCGGGCGCACCAGCATCCGTCCC
>CAYNOS010000040.1:0-20716 GCA_964398985.1 uncultured bacterium | reverse complement strand
ACCCCTGACCTTCTGAATGCCATTCAGACGCGCTCCCAACTGCGCCACAGCCCCACGAACGCCGCGCCAGCGGCGAGGCAGACGCTAGTCTACCGGTAGCCGGCGGCCTCTGTAAAGCGAAGGTGGGCATGCAGCGCCGTGCTCGGCCGGCGTCCGGCCCGCTGACGCCGCCCCTTCAGGCCGCCCCGTCAACCCGACCCCAACACCTTCCCACCGGTTGCGTTAGTCGAAGATGAAGGTCCCTTGGCTCAACAGTCAGATTTCCGTAAGGGCCGGTTTGGCAACGTAGTCGTGTGACTCTCAAGCCCAAGGGTGACCTGATCGCTCCCGCCATCTGGCCGGTGCGGATTCAGGACCGGCCCCGGGTGCGTGAGCGCCGCCAAACGCCAGTGCTCGAGCCCGCCCTGAACGGCGTCTCCAGCCTCGCGGAGTTGGTCGCGTCGGTGAGTCACGCTTTCGACGTCTCGGAAGGCCACTCGCATCAGCACACGTTGCGCACCACGGTGATCGGCATGCGCCTGGGTCAGCGACTCGGGGCGAGCGCTGACGCGCTAGCCGATCTCTACTACGCACTGCTCCTCAAGGACATCGGCTCGTCCAGCATCGCCGCGCAGGTGCATCACCTGTTCGGCGGCGACGAGCGCCAAGTCAAGCAGGCGCTCCGCAAGGTCGACTTCAGGCTGTTCCGAGAGGGAGCGCAGTTCCTGGTCGGTCAACCGGCGGTGCGCCTGTCGATAGGGCGCCGCCTGCAGTACCTCTTCGATCTCGGCCGCGGTAGCTTCGGTGCTGCCGCCTCGCTGAGCAACACTCGCGGCACCCGCGGCGCCAAGCTGGCGCGCGAGATGGGCATGAGCGAGGCCGTCGCCGCCGCCATCAAGGCCATGGATGAGCGTTTCGACGGACGCGGCCAGCCGCAGGGGCTCGCCGGCGAGGCGATTCCGCTGTTGAGCCGTATCGTCGCTGTCGCTCAGGCGGCCGAGTTGTCGTTCACGATGGACGGCGCCGAAGCGGCGAAGCGAGCCGTCCGCGCGCGCGCCGGGACCTGGTTCGACCCGGAGGTCGTCAGAGCGTTCGAAGCGAGCCTCGATACGATCTGGCTGGACCTCGACCAGACCGCGATCTGGCTGACCCTCGGAGAGTTGGCTCCCAGCGAGTCGTTGCTCGACATCGACGACCCCAGGTTCGATCGCGTGGCGGCCGTCATCGGCTCGTTCGTCGACGCCAAGTCGCCGTGGACCTACCGCCACTCCGAGCGGGTGCGGTCGCTGGCGTTGGGCGCCGCCGCCCACCTGCCCGAAGGCGAACGGCTCGACCAGGCAGACCTTCGGTCACTGTCGCGTGGCGCCCTCCTCCACGACGTCGGAACCCTGGCTCTGTCCAACTCGGTGCTCGACAAGGCCGCCACCCTCGACGGCAACGAGACCGCGTTGGTGCGCAAGCACACGCTCTACGGCGAGCACATCCTCGCGTGGGCAACCCCCTTCCTGGAGGCCGCGCCGCTGGCTGCCGGCCACCACGAGCGCATCGACGGGGCCGGCTACCACAGTGCGGTGCCGGCCACGCGGCTGGGCATGAACGTGAGGCTGCTGAACGTCGCCGAGCAGTTCGAGGCGTTGACGGCCCCGCGCCCCTACCGCGATCCGAACTCACCTGAGCAGGCCCTATCGATCCTTCACCAGCAAGCGGGTAACGGCGTCGACGAGAAGGCCGTCACCTCGCTCGAGCACTTCCTCGGCACGCCGGGCGCCTCCACGCTGATGGCGCCACGCGGCTTCGATCCCGAGCAGCTCGTCATCGTCGAAAGCTGATCCATAGCCCACGAAACGAGAACTGCGCCCGCTTGGCAGCGGGCGCAGTAGTCATCTGGAACTGGAGAAACGCGGCCGAACGATCAGCCTTCGTTGCCGTCACCGGCACGGGCGGCGCGAGCGGCAGCGCGGTCGTCTTCCTGACGACCGATGTCGGTCTTCAGGCGCGCAGCCTTGCCACGCAGGCGGCGCAGGTAGTAGAGCTTGGAGCGGCGGGTGCGACCGCGACGGACGACCGTGATGGCGCTGATCATCGGGGAGTTGACGGGGAACACGCGCTCCACGCCCTCGCCGAACGAGACCTTCCTGACCATGACGGTGCTGCGGGCACCCTTGCCGTTCTTGCGGGCGATCACGACGCCCTCGAACGCTTGGACGCGGCTACGGTTGCCTTCGACGACCTTGTAGTCCACGCGGATGGTGTCCCCGGTGTCGAACTCGGGGATGTCGTTGCGCAAGTAGGGCTGCTCGATCGAGCGCAGGATGGCCCCTTTGTTGTACTTCATGTTCGTCTCGTTTCCCGGTGGCTCTACCGTTCGGTGGCTGTCTCAAGGCTGCTTGACCAGAGGAGCCGCATGGCACGGCGTGCGCCTCCGTCTCGACAGCCTTGCCATGCTACTACAGCGCTTCGTCCCATTTCAAGGCGAGTAGAGTGCGGTTGATCGACGTGAGCGACCGCCATCCTTTCATCACCTCAGGCATCCACCACGTGACCGCCATCGCCGGCCGGCCGCAGGCGACCATCGAGTTCCACGCACGCACGCTCGGTCTGCGGCTGGTCAAGCGCACCGTCAACTACGATGACCCGCAGACCTACCATCTCTACTTCGGCGACGCGCTCGGGCAGCCTGGCACGGTGCTGACGCTGTTCGCCTGGCCCGGCGCGGGCGCCTGCGAGCGCGCCGACGGCGAACCGCAACGCATCGGCTTGAGGGTTCCAGGCGGGGCTCTTGGCTTCTGGAGCGACCGCCTCGCGGAGGCGGGCCTGAGGCCCACGGCGGGCGAGCGCTTCGGCGAGCGCCTCATCAGCTTCGCAGCTCCCGATGGTCTGCCTTACGAGTTGATCGAGCACGGGGAGCCCGGCGCCGGCTCTTGGGAGGGCTCGGGCATCGCGCGCGAGGTCGCCATCTCCGGCGTGCACGCGGTGACGCTCAGCGCCCCACGGCCCGACGCGAGCGTCACGGCGTTGAGCGCGGCTTGCGGCCTCGTGGTCGACGCCACCGATGACGGCCTCACCCGCCTGGCGCCGGCCAGCGGCTCGCGCTCGGCCGGTTACCTCGACCTGCTCGCGGTCGCGGCGCCCCGCCGCGGCCGCTGGGGCGCCGGCAGCGTTCACCACGTGGCTCTGCGGGCCGCCACGCCTCAGCAGCAGGACGAAGCGCGAGCCAGCATCACGGCAGCCGACATGACGCCCGGGGAGTACAAGGACCGCAACTACTTCAGGTCTTTGTACTTCGTCGAGCCGTCAGGGTCGATCCTCGAGATCGCCACCGACGAGCCTGGCTTCACAGCCGACGAGCCCATGGACGAGCTTGGCCTGGCCTTCAAACTGCCGGCCTGGCTGGAAAGCGACCGGCAGTTCCTCAGATCGCGCTTGAACGTCACCGCCAGCCCCGAGTACGCCGACCGCTTCGGGCACGCCGGTGCCAGACCGGGTCGGGCATAATGACCGGTACTTCTTGGGGCGAGGAGGTCGCCAGCTAGATGCCGCAAGAACCGGGCGCCCAAGCCAAGCACGACGTCGCCAGCGCTCGGCTCAAGGAGTTGCTGGCGCAGGCAACCTCGTTCCGAGACCTTGACAGCGAGCAGCAGCTGGCTGCCGCCCGCAGCGCCGCCGACCTGGCGCACGAGCTCGGGAACTCCGAGGCCGCCCTGCGCGCCGTGTCGCTGGCGACCGAGGCGGCCGGCCGGCTGATGCTCATCGAGGACACGGTCACCCTCGGTCACAGCGCTCTGGCCGCCGCCGGCCTCACGGTGGACGACGAGCCACAGCACTGGGACGAGGCGCTCGGGCGCCTCGGCCGCGACACCGTCAGCCTGTTGCTCAGCGCGGTCTCGGCGCTGGCGGTGGCCGCCTTCCGGATGAGCGATTACGTCGAGTCGTTGCGCTTCGCTCAGATCGAGGCTCACATCGCCCGCCACCTGGACGACGAAGTGCGCGAAGCGCAGGCGCACATCGGCCTCGGCTGGGGTTACGACAAGATGGGCCTGTTCACCCACGCCCTCGAGCATCACTTCCGCTCGTTGCAGGCGCTCGAACGGCTCAGGCCCGACCTCGTCGCCGGCCCGCTCAACGGCATCGCCGCGGCCTACCTGGATATCGGCAGACCCGACCTGACCATCGACTACGCCCGCAGGGCCCTGGCCGCCGCCCCGAACGTCGGCGCGACCGCCCGCAATCACAACACCGCCCATCGGCTGATCGGCTTGGGACACCAGGCGAAGGGCGAGGTCGAAGAGGCGCGCGCGCACTTCGCTGCCGCTCTGGAGACCTCGGACGCCTACAGCCGCAGCCTGGTGCTGCTCAGCCTCGGCGAGCTCAACCTCGAACTCGGCGACAACGACTCCGCCTTGGACTACTTCAAGGAGGCCCTGTCGCTCCACCAGCTGGGCCCGCGTCGCCGGGCGGCGTGCGCCGCCCAGGTCGGCATGGGCAAGGCGCTGCTGGCCAAGGGCGAGCCGCGTCAGGCGGTCGCTCACCTCGAGGAGGCCATCGCCCACGGAGAGATGAGCCGCGCCCCGATGGAGACCGCAGCCGCTCACTTCGCGCTCGCGAGCGCGCTGCGACAACTCGGCCGTCACGAAGCGGCTCTCGAGCAGTTCGAGGCGTACCACTACCTGAGCGAACGGGTCCTGAAGGACAAGTCGGACCTGAGGAGCCAGGTGTTGACGATCCAGTTCGACGTCGAGCGGCTCCAGAAGGACCGCGAGATCGACCGTCTGCGCAACGTCGAGTTGGCCAAGGCATACGCCGATCTGCGCGAGCTGCACGAGCAGCTCGGCCGCCAGGCGGCCAAGCTCGAGCGCTTGTCGCGCACCGATGACCTCACCTCGCTCGCCAACAGGCGCGCCTTCGAGGAGCGTTGCGAGGCCGAGGCGACGCGCTCGCGCCGCAGCGGTCGGCCGCTGTCGCTGCTGCTCATCGACCTCGACGACTTCAAACGCGTCAACGACGAGCGCAGCCACGCGGTCGGCGACGAGGTCCTCCGCGCCACCGCCAGGGCCCTCGCCGAGGGCAGCCGCGACGTCGACTTGAGCGCGCGCATCGGCGGCGAGGAGTTCGTCGTCGTCATGCCCGAGACCGCCCTCGAGAACGCCGCGATGGTCGGCGAGAAGCTGATCCGCCGCGTCCACGAGCGCGTTCTCTTCGACGTCGGCATCGACCTGACCGCCAGCGCCGGGGTCGCGTGCCTGCGCGACGGCGAGACCCCGTCCGAGCTCCTGGCCCGCGCCGATCTGCTCCTCTACCAAGCCAAGCGCGAGGGCAAGAACCGCGTGCGGTCCTAACGCTTGATGCGAGGCGCCTTGCTGCTGGCCGCGGTGTTCGGTATCGCCGGCATCGCCGTCACGATGTGGCTGCTCGGCGAGAGCGTCACCAGCCTGGCGAGGATCCCGCTATCGGCGTTCACGATCGGCGTCGCGCTGGTGGTGGTCAACTACCTGGCGGGAGCGCACCGGCTGTGGCTGCTGATGCGCTACGCCGGCGAGAAGATCACGTTCATCCAGGGCCTGAGGGCGTACGCCGTGGGGCTGTTCTCGGCAGCGGCCTCGCCGGGCAGCGCCGGGCAGGCGCCGGCCGTGGTGCTGTCGCTGACGCACGACGGCGTGTCCGCTTCGCGGGCGTGGTCGGCCAACGTCTACGTGTGGGCTCTCGACCTGTCGTTCCTGGCGTGGTCGCTGCCGATCAGCCTGCTGGTCCTGGGGCGCGGCGCGCAGCTGATCAGCCTCCCCCGCATAGAAGTTACGGCCCTGCTGTTCGCGATCGGAGCGGCCGCGCTCATCTGGGTGCTGCAGTTCCGGCTGAACTGGCTGACCATCGCGCTCAACGAGATCTTCCGGCTACGACCGCTGAGGCGCTGGCAGCTCAGCGTTCGCGCCTTCGGCATGCGCGTGCACGAGGCCAGCGGGATGATCAGGTCGGTAGACCTACCGGGCCGGCTGTGGCTCCACGTGCTGACGGTGACCATCTACCTGAGCACGCTGGTGACGTTCTACGTGATGGTCAGCTCGCTCAACCCCAACGCCACGCTGCTCGTCACGCTGGCTGCCGCCCAGGTGCCGATGGTCCTCGCCACCTTCTTCCCCACCCCCGGCGGCGCCGGCCTGCTGGAGGTCTTCACCGGCTCGATCTTGCGGGTCGGAACCATCAGCACCGTCACCAGCTACTCGGGCGACTTGGAGTTCGCCCCCGGCGAGGAGGTGCTGAGCCGCAGCGGCACCGTCGCCGCCGCCATCGTCGGCTGGCGGGTCCTGACCTTCTACTCGCGCTACATCATCGGGCCCATCTTCGGGGGCGCCTCGCTGTGGCGCCGGCGCGTGGGCGAGAGCGTGGGACGAATGTCCGAGGGCGGTCGCTGATGCCGGCCGCTATCATCGAAATTCTGGTGATGAGCCTCACCCCTCGCGACTGGCGCGGCTGCCTTTGGGGGACGGCATGACTCCTACCTTGCCGCTGGCGTTCGTGGCCGGCCTGCTGTCGTTCCTGTCTCCCTGCGTGCTGCCGCTGGTGCCGAGCTACCTGGCGTTCGTCGGCGGCAGCGCCGACGCCAAACGAGCCGTGCTGATCCGCAACAGCCTGTTCTTCATCCTCGGCTTCTCCTTGGTGTTCATCGCGCTGGGCGCCTCGGCCAGCGCTCTCGGGGCGGTGCTGCGCGGCAACCTGCCGCTGCTGGCGCGGCTCGGCGGCGTGCTGGTGATCGCGATGGGCCTGGTGATGCTCGGCGTCATCAAGGTGCCGTGGGTCTACCGCGACACCCGCCCGCAATACCGTGGCGAGAGCCGCACGCCGTGGGGCGCGGCTCTTCTCGGCATGGCCTTCGCGGCCGGCTGGACTCCTTGCATCGGCCCCATCCTCGGAGCGATCCTGACCCTGGCCGGCGCCAGCGGCACCCTCTCGCAGGGAGTGCTGATGTTGGCGGTCTACGCCATCGGGCTCGGCGTGCCGTTCCTGCTGGCCGCGCTGCTGATGGAGCCGTTCATGCGCTTCTCCCAGCGCTTCCGCCGCTTCCTGCCCGCCGTCGAGCGCGGCGCCGGCGTGTTGCTGGTGGTCGTGGGCCTGATGATGCTGACCGGCACCTTCACGCGCCTGAACACCTACCTCATCCAGATCACGCCAAGTTGGCTCCTCGACAGGCTGTGACGAGCCCGCCTCCGGCGATCGAACTGCACGGTGTCCACCGGCGGATGGGCCGCGAGCTGGTGCTCGACGGCCTCAACCTGGAGATCGCCGCGGGCCGGCTCGTCCTGCTGCGCGGCAGCAACGGGGCCGGCAAGACGACGCTGCTGAGGCTGCTGGCCACGCGCCTGCGCCCGAACGCCGGCCGGGGCTCGGTGCACGGCTTCGACTTGGTCAAGCAGGCCGCCGAGGTTCGTACCGTCACCGGTCTGCTCAGCGTCAACGGAGGCAACTACCCGGTGCTGACGGCAGCCGAGAACCTGCGGCTGGCGCTCGATCTGGCGCAGCCCCAGCGCGCCGACGCCGGCGCCGACATCGAGGCGGCGCTGGAACGAGTCGGGTTGCACGCTGTGGGCCGCAAGCTCGTGAGGACCTACTCGAGCGGCATGAAGAAGCGCCTCGGCCTGGCGCGACTGCTGCTCCTCGACCCACGCCTGTGGCTGCTCGACGAGCCGTATTCGGCGCTCGACGAGGCCGGCAAGAGCCTCGTCGACGAGGTCCTGACCGGCGCCCGGGCGCGCGGCCGCACGGTGCTGCTCGCCTCACACGAGAGCGACCGCCACCAGCTCGCCGTCGACGCGGTGCTGACGCTCGCGGCCGGCAGGCTCAGCGCGGGAGCGACGTGAACGAGGTCACCGCCGTGCTGGCGATGGCGCGCAAGGACCTGCGCCAGGAGCTGCGCAGCCGCGCTGCCACCGTCGCAACGCTGTTCTTCTCCGGCATCACGCTGGTGATGATGGCCTTCGCGCTCGGCCGCGACCCGCGCTTGATGGCGTTGGCCGCGCCCGGGGTGCTGTGGGTGGCACTGGTGTTCGCAGGCGTGATCTCGTCGGCGCAGAGCTTCCAGGCGGACGCCGAGGAGGGAGCATTCGACCAGACGTTGAGCCTGCCGGTGTCGCGGGCCGCCATCTACCTCGGCAAGCTCCTCGCCAACTGGTTGTTCCTCACCGTGCTCGGGCTGTTGATAGCCCCGGTGGCGCTGACCTTGTACGGCTCGAGCGGCCTGAGCGGCCTGTGGGCGTTCCCGTTGATCGTCCTGAACATCGCTCTCGGCGCCCTCGGCTTCTCGACCGTGGCGACCTTCTACGCCGCGCTCACCGCCAACCTCAACGCCCGCGAGGCGCTGCTGCCGGTGCTGATGTTCCCTGTCGTGGTGCCGATCCTGCTGGCCGCCGTCCGCGCCACCGAAGCCCTGACCGGCAGTCCGGATCACGGGCCGGCGGGAGAGTGGCTGCTGCTGCTGGCCGGCTTCGACCTCGTCTACCTGGTGCTATGCACTTCGCTCTTCCACCTGGTGGTCGAGGAGTGACGACGGCCGTAACGGTCGGGGGCCCGGCCGGACACCACAGCGGATTAGACTGTCGTAGGCCCTCTGCGAGAGGACGAAGAATGAGGCAGAACCGATGACCCAACCCTTGCCGAAGAGGCCCTTGTGGCTGAACCTTCTCGCCGGCGTGTGCCTCGTCGGCTTCGCGGCCGGCGCCTATCTCGCGTTGGTCGTCAGCCCACCTGACGTCAGCCAGGGCGAGTTGATA
Organism: uncultured bacterium; assembly: GCA_964398985.1. Classification (GTDB taxonomy): domain Bacteria; phylum Deinococcota; class Deinococci; order Deinococcales; family Trueperaceae; genus CAYMRL01. The sequence goes on along the minus strand of CAYNOS010000040.1, from coordinate 11,978 downwards.
CGCATCATGTACGCCCACGTGCCGGTGGCGTGGATCGGCTTCGTAGCCGTGGCCCTCTCGGCGGTCTTCGGCATGCTGTACCTGTGGCGCGGCCGCGCCATCGACGACCTGCGCGCCGTGGCCAACGCCGAAGCCGCGCTGCTGTTCTCGGCGCTGACGATCATCGGCGGGATGACCTACTCGAAGCCGACGCTCAACACCTTCTGGACCTGGGACGCCAAGCTCACCCTCACGGCGCTGATGGCCGTGCTGATCGTCGGCTACTTCATCGTGAGGGCTCTCAACGAGGACCCGCAGCGTCGCGGCCGCATCAGCGCGGTGATCATGATCGTGGTGCTCGCCACCCTGCCGCTCAACTACCTGGCTGCCGAGTGGTTCCGCACCCTGCACCCCGCCAAGAGCATCAATCTCGACGGCAGCGGCGTCACGATGGACTCCACGATGCTCCGGGTGCTGCTGTTCAACGTCGCGGTGGCCGGCCTGACGTTCTTCTACCTGGTCTCGGAGCGGATCCGCCTCGGAAAGCTCACCCTGGCGGTCGAGGACCAGCCGGCAGGTGGGCGCGCGCCCACCATGCCCTCTTCGGAGGTCGTGCGTGTTCGATAACTGGAGCGACTGGACGTGGATCGCCGTCGCTTGGCTGCAGGTGGTGATCGCCTACGGCGGGTACCTGGCCTACTTGGCCTGGCGTGCGCGCCGGCTCAAGGCCGGCGACGAAGGACGTTGACGTGAAGAAGAAGATCGTCTACGGCCTGCTGGGCGTCGTGGTGCTGGTCGCCGCCGGCTTCATGATCTCCAGGGCGCTGAGCACCTCGCTCGTATACTTCATGCTCCCCAGCGAGTACGCCCGCGACGCCGAGTCGTTCGAGGGGCGTCGGATCCGGCTCGGCGGCATGGTCGAGCCCGGCAGCGTCGCCTACGACGACGCCCAACTGCAGCTGACGTTCGCCGTCACCGACAGCCTCGCCAGCTACCCGGTCGTCTACGATGGCGCACCGCCCGACCTCTTCCAGGAGAACGGCGGGGTGGTCATCGAAGGCCGCTTCGACCACTCCGGCGTGTTCGTGGGCGACAACCTGCTCGTCAAGCACTCGGCCGACTACCACCCACCGCCCGAAGGCGAGCCCATCGACGTGGAAGCGCTCAAAGAGTCGCTCCGCTGAGATAGCCATGGAGCTAGGAACCCTCGGCGGCGCGGCCGTCTACATCTGCTTCGCCCTCGCCGTCTACGGCGCCGTCGCCGGGGCCCTCGGCGCCGCGCGGCGCGACGCCAGGCTGCAGACCTCCGCGCGCCTGTCGGCGATCGCCGCCTTCATCATCGCCACCGCCGCCATCGTGACGATGGAAGCGGCGTTGCTCACCGACGACTTCTCGGTCGCCTACGTCGCCGGCCACTCGCGCATCGCCTCGCCGGTGTGGGTGAAGGTCGTGACCCTGTGGGCGGCCCTCGAGGGGTCGATCCTGCTGTGGGCGTGGCTGCTGTCGGGTTACACCGCGCTGCTGGCAGCCACCGCGCCGCTGAGTCCGCTGAGGCCATGGGCCTTGTCGGTGATGCAGAGCGTGCAGGTGTTCTTCTTCTTCGTCGTCGCGTTCCTGGCGAACCCGTTCGAAGTGCTGGCGGTGGCGCCCCTCGACGGCCCCGGCCCGAACGAACTGCTGCAGAACCACTGGATGATGGCGGTTCACCCGGTGCTGATGTACCTGGGCTTCGTCGGGCTGACGGTGCCGTTCGCCTACGCGGTCGCTGCCTTGATCACGCGCCGCCCCGGCAGCGAGTGGATGGCGCAGACGCGCCGCTGGACCATCGCCGGCTGGGGCTTCCTGTCGGCCGCCATCATCGCCGGCGGATGGTGGAGCTACGAGGTGCTCGGGTGGGGCGGCTACTGGGCGTGGGACCCGGTCGAGAACGTCAGTCTGATGCCGTGGCTGACCGCCACCGCTTTCATCCACAGCGTGCAGGTACAGGAGCGGCGGCGGATGCTCAAGCCGTGGAACCTGGCCTTGATCATCCTCACGTTCTCGCTGTCGATCCTCGGCACCTTCCTGACCCGGTCCGGGGTGGTCTCGTCGGTCCACGCCTTCGGTAGCGGTCCGGTCGGGCCGGCCTTCCTGGCGTTCTTCCTGATCGTCACGCTGTTCTCCTTCGGGCTCCTGGCGCTACGCTTCGACGACGTTCGCGACCGCTCGGAGCTCGACTCGGTCGTCAGCCGCGAAGGGAGCTTCCTCGGCGTCAACCTGCTGTTCTTGGCGCTGGCCTTCGCGGTGCTGCTCGGCACGCTGTTCCCGCTGGTCGTAGAGGCCGTGTCGGGCGCGCGGGTCACGGTCGGCGCGCCGTTCTTCGACCAGGTGACGCTGCCGCTGTGGATGCTGGTACTGCTCCTGATGGGCATCGGCCCGCTGCTGCCGTGGCGCAAGGCGGAGCAGCAGAAGCTCAAGCACAACCTCGCCTGGCTGGCCGCCGGCTTCGTCGTCGCCGGCGCCCTGGCGGTGCTGTTCGGTGTCCGCAAGGTCTACCCCGCCCTGACCGTGGCGTTGGCCGGCTACAACGTGATGAGCCTGACGCTGCTGCTGGTGGGCGCGCTGGCTCCCCGCATCCGCTTGGCTCAGCGCAGCGCCGCTCAGGTCGTTCGCAGCTACGTGTTCGAGAACCGCCGCCGCGTCGGCAGCATGGTCGTGCACTTCGGGGTCGTCGTCGTCGCGATCGGCGTCGCGTTCAGCGCCGGCTACCGCGTCGACCAACAGGCGCGCATCGACTTCGGTTCGTCCGTCGAGTTCGAGGGCTACACGCTGACTGCCGTCGACAGGTACGTCGAGCGCAGCGCCGCGCGCGTCACCGCCGGCGCCGTCATCGAGGTGACGCGCGGCGAGAGGCACATCGCCACCATGCGCCCACGCATCCATGCCTACGGCGCGAACCGCAACGCCGTGCCCACGCCGGCCGTGATCTACACGCCGACCCACGACCTGTACCTGAACCTCAACAGCACCCTCGGTCCCGACAGCACCTTCGTGGTGTTGAGGCTGGTGAAGAGCCCGCTGGTCACCTGGATCTGGATCGGCGGCGCGCTGATGGCGCTCGGCACCGGCATCTCGCTCGGCAGCCGCATGAGCACGCGCGTCGCGACCGCGACGGCGGCGGCCCCCGGCCAAGCGGTGGAGGCGTGAAGCGACTGCTGCTCCCGGTAGCCGTCGTCGCCGTACTCGGTGGGCTGTTCGTGTTCGGCTTGCTGCGCGGGGCCCCTGACCGCGACATCCCATCGAACCGCCTGGGGCAGCCCGCGCCGCAGTTCGTCCTGCCGCTCTACGAGCGCTACCAGCCCGAGTTCGGAGAGACGCTGCGCCTTGCCGACGTGCTCGGCCAGCCGCTGGTCGTCAACTTTTGGGCCTCTTGGTGCTTGCCCTGCTACGACGAGGCTCCGGTGCTGCAGGAGTTCTGGGAGGCCTACCAGCAGCGTGGCGTGCAGTTCATCGGCATCCAGACCCAGGACCGCGATCGCCGCGACGAGGGCAGGTCGTTCCTCTCGCAGTTCTCGCTGAGCTTCCCGAACGGCATCGACAACGACAGCGCGATCAGCGTCGATTGGGCGCTCTACGGGGTGCCCGAGACCTACTTCATCGACCGCAACGGTGTGATCGCGTTCCGGCACATCGGTCCGGTGACTGCCGACGTCATGACCGAGCACCTCGAGGCGCTCCTACGGTGAGGGCTGCGCTCGTCGCCTTCGCGTTGCTGACAGCAGCGCTGGCGCTGGTGCCGGTGGGACGCGCTCAGCAGGTCGAACTCGAGTCGCGGGTGTTCCAGATCGCCGCGAGCCTGCGCTGTCCGGTGTGCGTCTCCGAGAGCGTGGCCGACTCAAACTCCCAGATCGCGGTGCAGATGCGCGACCTCATCCAGCAGCAACTGCTCGAAGGGCGCAGCGACAGCGAGATCTACGCGTACTTCCAGGCTCGCTACGGCGACTGGATCCTGCTCGACCCGCCCAAGCGCGGCGTTCACCTGTTCGTGTGGCTGCTGCCGGTCATCGCGCTGGTCGTCGCTGCGGTGGTCCTCGGCGTCCTCGCTCGCCGCTGGCTGGCCGCCGCCAAGACGCCCGTCGCCGCCAACCCCGAGGACCTGGAGCGCGTGCGCCGCGAGCTCGAAGGCGGTGCCTGAGTGCTGACCACCGTGGTGATCGTCGTGCTGGCCGCGATCGCGTTCGTGTACGTGGCTGCGCCCCTGCTGTTCCCCAGCATGAACGACCCGCTGCCCGACGACCGCGACCCGCGGCTGCTGGAACTCAAGGAGGAGCGCGACGCGCTCTACCGCGCCATCCGCGAACTCGACGCGCGCTCCGGGATGTCCGCCGAGCGCATCGACGAGCTGCGCCGGCGCTACGAGGCCAAGGCCGCCGTCACGCTCGCCGCCATCGATGCTCGCGAGGCCGAGATCCAGGGCCGCCACCCGCGCGTCGAGCGGCGGGGGCGCCGCTCGGCGGTCGTGCCGGTGGCGCTCTTGGCAACCGTGATCGCCATCGCGGCCGCGCTGCCGTCGTTCGTGCTGCCGCGCGTCGGCCAGGACGCGACGGTCACCACCACCGACGTCGATCGAGCGCGCCAGCTCCAGGCTCTCCAGAACGCGGCGGCCACCGCACCCAACGCCGACAACCTCCTTGCCCTAGGCGACTTCTACGTCGAGGTCGGTCAGCTCCCCGACGCCAGAGACGCATACCTGGCGATCACCGACCTGGACGGCGAGGTGCCCAAGGGCGCCTACCAGCGCTTGGCAATGCTGGATCTGCAGTCGGACCTGGCCGGCTCGTTGGAGTGGCTCAAGCTGGCGCGCGCGCTCGACCCGCTCGACGTCGACACGCTCACCTGGCTCACCGAGGTCGCGTACGCGCTCGGCGAACTCGAGACCGCACTGGACGCCGGCAGGTCGCTCGCCGCGGTGCGCACCGACGACGACCCGCAAGCCGCCCAGCGCCTAGCGCTGCTCGAAGAAGTGGTGCCGCTGACGTTGGCGGCCGAGGCCGACCCTAGCCGCGAGAACCTCCTCGCCCTCGCGGACGCCTACTGGCGCCACGGCGAGCGCGAGCGCTCCATCGACCCCTACTTCGCGGTGCTGAGCCGTCACGACCCTCAGGATCCGCTGGCCCTCGGCCGCACCGGCCAGATGCTGCTGCGCGCCGGCAGGCCGGAAGACTCTGCGATGGTGATCGAGCGGGCAGCAGAGTCGGCAGGGGCGCTCTCGTCGCTGGAGCTCGAGACTCAGTTCGCGCTCGGCAGCGCCTACCTCGACCTCGGCGACTTCGAGGCGGCCGCCCGGGCGCTCGAAACCTACCTGGAGAGCGACCCCAACGACGCCTTCGGCGCCCGCGGGCTGCTTGAGCTCGCGGAGGCGAGGGCGCGAGGCGAGGAGCCGAGTGGGGCCGCAGCCGAACTGGCTCTCGGTCAGCAGGTGTTCGCCGCCAACTGCTCGGTCTGCCACGGACCCTCCGGGCTCGGAGGCGTCGGCGTGCGGCTGGCCGGTAGTGCCCGCGCAGCCAACGTCGCCAACGTCAACGACGCCGTGCGCTTCGGTCGCGGCCTGATGCCGGCCTTCCAGGCGACGCTGGCGGCGGACGAGCTGGCCGCCGTGGTGGCTCACGTGACTCAGGTGCTGTCCGCCTCCGACGCCCCATGAACGACGGCGCCCCAGGCGGCGAAGGTGACGTCACGCGCCCGGCCGCGACCGACAGCGAGCGTCGCGAGCTGATCAAGTGGGGGTGGCGGCTGCCGGTGATCCTCGCTGCCGGCGGTGCCGCTTACGGGATCGCCGAAGCCGTGCGGGTGCACTTCTTCAAGCGTCGCCCCAGCGACGACCCGCGCTTCGACGAGCGGCCAGCGAGCCGCGTCGGACCGCTGGCGGCGTTCGCGGGCGACTGGGACTCCGCGCCTTTCGAGCTGGCAGGCTCACCTTCGCTGCCGGGCATCGCCCTGCGGCTGCCGCAGCCGATCGCCGGCGGCTTGAGCGTGACCGGCGCCGGCGAGACCGTCAACCTGGCCGCCTTCAGCCGCATCTGCACTCACCAGCACTGCATCGTCTCGCTGAACCCCGACGTCGCGGCCATCAACATCGCCTTCAACTACCGGGCCAAGCACCCCGCGATGACCTGCCCTTGCCACCTGAGCGTGTTCGATCCGCAGCGCTCGGGCAGGGCCGTCAGCGGGCCGGCGGTGACGCCGCTGCCACGCGTGCGCCTGCGGCTCGAGAACGGCATCGTGCTCGCCGACGGCATCGAACTGACCTGAGTCGCAGCAAGGCTTATCATCGCCCTCGATGAACCCTGTCAAGAGCCTCACCAAGTTCGGCCAGTCCGCCTACCTCGACGCGATCCGCCGCTCGTGGCTGTCAGACGGCACCTTGCAGCGGATGATCGACGAGGACGGGCTCAGAGGAGTCACCTCCAACCCCGCGATCTTCCACAAGGCGATCGCGCAATCCAGCGACTACGACGCTGCGATCCGGGAACTGGCGGACGCCGGGCGAGACCCGCTGTCCAGCTACGAGGAGCTGGCGATCGCCGACATCCAGGACGCCGCCGACCTGTTCGGCCGTCAGTACGAGGAATCCAACGCGGAGCACGGTTACGTCTCGCTCGAGGTGTCGCCGGAGCTCGCCCATGACACCGCCGCGACCCTGGCCGAGGCGCGTCGCCTGTGGCAGCTCCTGGCACGCCCGAACGTTTTCATCAAGGTCCCGGCCACGGTGGCCGGGCTCGCCGCGATCCGCGAGCTCATCGGCGAAGGCATCAACGTCAACGTCACGCTGCTGTTCGGCTTGCAGCGTTACCAGCAGGTCGTCGACGCATACCTGGACGGCCTCGAGGTCGCCCACCGTCGCGGTCTGGAGCTGCGCCGCATCCGGTCGGTCGCCAGCTTCTTCCTCAGCCGTCTCGACTCGCTCCTCGACCCCCGGATCGACGCATTGGGCGAGGCTGCCGCCGACCTGCGCGGCGTGGCCGGGGTCGCGAGCGCGAAGCTCGCCTACCAGCTGTACCTGGAGCGCTTCGGGCTGGACGCCGAGCGCTTCGGCTCCTTGCGGCCGGCCGGTGCAACCCCCCAGCGGCTGCTGTGGGCTTCCGTCAGCAGCAAGGACGCCCGCTACTCCGACGTCAAGTACGTGGAGCCGCTGATCGGCGAAGACACCATCACCACGTTGCCGCTGGAGACGCTGGAAGCCTACCGCCGCCACGGCGAGCCCGCCGCTCGCATCACGGAGGGTGTCTCGGAAGCGCGCCGGCAGGTGGCCGAGCTCGAGGAGTTCGGCTTCGACCTCAGCGAGGTGGCAGATCAGCTCGAAGCCGAAGGCGTCGTGAAGTTCGTGGAGCCGTTCAGGCAGCTGTTGAGCGAGTTGGAGCGGGCCCTGAACGCCCGGACCCCGACCGCCTGACCGAGCGCAGCAGCAGGGCGTAGCCGACGATCCCGACGACCGCGAAGGCGAACCACTGGATCGCGTAACCGAGGTGCGACCCCTCGGTCGGTGCCTGCTGCGGTGCGATCACCGGGTAGTCGCCGCTCTGCGGCGGCAACTGGGCGCCGAGCTCGACGTAGGCAGGCACCAGCGGCCCGGGCATCTGCCCGGCGAGCCGCTCGACGTCGACGTAGTAGCTCTGCACCAGCGTTCCTTCCGGCGGGTCTCGCGGAGCCAACGCGGCGGTGAAGTCGTCGGGCGGTGAGGTCGGAGCGCGCAGGCGGCCCTCGATCACGACGCTGCCGGTCGGCGGCGCCGCGATGGCGACCGGCACGCTGTCCTGAGCGAACGGCACCCACCCCCGCTCGACCAACAGCAGCAACCCTTCGAGGTCGCCGGACTCCGCATCGAGCGCCAACGGCGTCAAGACGTAGAATCCCGGTTGCCCGCCCAGGCTGCGCCCCCTGAGCAACACCTCGGCCCCGGGCAGGTACGTGCCGCTCGCGCTGACGGCCCTGAACTCGGGCACTTCGCCCACGGACAATGGGCCCGCGCCGGCAGCCGCGGCGAGCGCCTCGGCCACCGGGATGCGCGGCAAAGCCGCCATGGCCGCCTGCGCAGCGTTGCGCTCGCGCCGGTGCTCGAGACGATCCAGCTGCCAGAAGCCGTTGTTGATGAACAGCGCCACCAGAGCCAGCGCCAGCACGTGGCCGAACAGCCACTTAGGGCTAGTCATCAGAAGATGATGCGGTCGAGGGCCATGCTCAAGAACAGCAGAGCGAGGTAGCTCATCGAGTACTTGTAGAGCGGCAGCGCCGACGCGCGGTCGATCGTCTTCCCGGCCTTGACGAGCTTGAACAACGAGGCCATGCGGAGGGCGAGGACGACGTTGAGTGCCAGCGCGGCCAACAGGTAGGCGGGGCTGAACTCGCGCATGAAAAACGGCAGCATCGTCAACACGATCGTCAGGACGGTGTACATCACCATCTGCATGACGGTGGCCCGCTCGCCGATAACCGCGGGCGCCATCGGTACCCCGACAGCCGCGTACTGGTCCTTGACCATCAGCGCCAGCGCCCAGAAGTGCACGGGCGTCCACACGAACACGACCCCGAACAGCAGCCAGGCCAGCAGGCTCAGGTCACCGGTGACGGCAGCCCATCCGACGAGCGGCGGGATCGAGCCGGCGGCGCCGCCGATCACGATGTTCTGCCAGGTGCTGCGCTTCAGCCACATCGTGTAGATCAGCACGTAGAACGCGATCCCGGCCCACGACAGGAGCGCCGCCAGCAGGTTCGTCGTCAACGCCAGGATGACGAACGACAAGACGGTCAGAGCGAGGCCGAACACCAGCGCGTTGCGGTTCGACACCACTCGCGTGACCATCGGGCGCTTGGCCGTCCGCTTCATGTACACATCGATGTCGGAGTCGTAGATCATGTTGAACACGCCGGCCGCGCCGGCCGACATGAACCCCCCGACGATGACGCCGAGCAGCAGCAGCCAGCCGGGGAAGCCGCCCGCGGCGATGAACACCGCCCCGACCGTGGTGAGCAGCAGAAGCGCGATGACCTTCGGCTTGGTGAGGATCAGGTAGTCGCGCCAGGTGGCGCGTCTGTCCACAGGTTGGTTCGGGGATGCCGTTTCACCGCTCATGCTTGCTCCAATGCACCGTGTTGAACGAGGCGACGCCTGACCTCGACGTCGACAGTGCCGCCTAGCTGGCTGACGCCGTACGCACACAAGAGCCCGAAAGCCGCCACGGCGAGCCCGAGGTGCAGGAGCTGCAGCGGCACCGGCCCTCTGGTCGCGAGGTTGAAGGCTCCGATGACCAACTGCACCAGGTACACGCCGAGCAGGAGTTGCGCCACGCGACGCGCGCCGGTGACCGGCTTGAGCCACCAGCTGAGCCCTAGCCCGACGAACAGGTAGGTGCCCACGGCGATGGCGATCAGCGGATGCATCAGGCGCAAGCGGATCAGCGGGTGCGAGTTCGGGTCCAGATCGGCCCTCAGACCGTCGACCAGCGACCCCTCGCTCGGGAAGATCGTGTTGCCCATCGCCGCGATGCCACCGGTGAACGTCAGCACCAGAGCGCCTACGACCGCAACGCCGAGAACGCCGGCCAGCGCGGCCTGGTTGCCGAACGCGAGGGGATAACGCGGCCGAGGCGAGCGCGCGTAGATCACGGCTCCGCTGAGCATGCCGATCAGCAGCAGCGAGTTGACGAGGTGAGCGGCCACCCACACACCACGCGCCAGGGTGGTGTTGTCGCCGGTCATGCCCAGGAGCACCGTGGCTGCGCCGATGGCGGCCTCGACAGCCAGGAAGACCAGAGAAGCGGTGGCGAAAGCGGCGAGTCCGGGGTTGTCACGGCGCTGCCGCCTGGCTGCCAGGAACAGCAGCACTCCGATGATCAGCACGGCCAGCGACAACAGGCGGTGGCTGAACTCGATACCGGTCTCGAGGGTGGGGTTGAGCGGCACCACGACGCCGTTGCAGGTCGGCCAGTGGCTACCGCAGCCGGCCCCGGAACCGGTGATCCTCACGACCGCGCCCTGCAAGATGACGACGCCGTTGGCGATGAGGGCGATCCAGGCCAGGCGCAAGGTCCTTAGGTCGTAAGGCAAGGGTTGCTGCTCACTTTCCAGCCCGCTGCGGCGGACGCAGAGGCAATGCTAACTCAGCCGGCCGAGCTCGTGTTACGCAACTCGACGGAAGCCAAGAAGCGCCACCAGCACACCAGTCTCTCACTTTGCGGCGCGATGATTGACCGCGATGCGCGGCCTGGCCACCGCCCCCTGCACCGTCGCTAGACCGCGGGGAGCGGATGGTAGAGTCGCTGCAACGAAAGCGCAAAGTCGGAGGATACGTTGACGACCACGAAGCTCTACGGCTCGAACCTCATCAGGGGCGCCGTCGTTCTGCTGTTGACCGCACTTTTGGGAGCTGCCTGGGCGCAAGACGGACAGAACGAGGGAACCCAGAACGACGTACCGACGCTGTTGAGCGACGGCGACTTCTACCTCGAGCGCGGTGACTGTTCCTTGGCGCAGTTCTTCTTCCAGGAGGCCCTGCGCGTCGACGAGCGCAACGCCGACGCCCACGTCGGCAAAGGTCGCGCTCTCGCCTGTCAGGGCGCCTACCCCGCCGCCATCGAGGCCTTCCAGGCGGCGCTGAACTCCGACCCCAACCATCTGCTGGCGCACGTGCATTTGGCCATCACCTACCAGAGCCAGTACCAGCTCGACCCGGTCGCCTACAGCGGCCGGCTGGCCGACGCCCTCGATACGATCCAACGCGCCGAGCGCATCACCGGCGACGACGCCAGGGTCCAGAACACCAAGGGCATCATCCTGTTCCAACTCGGCGACCTCGCTCAGGCGCGCACCACGCTAGAGCGCGCCGTGACGCTCGGCGCCGCCGCCGGCTCCGACCTCGCCAACACCGACCGCAGCACGATCCAGGTCAATCTCGGGCGCGTCTACCGCGATCTCAACGAGCTCGAGCTCGCGCTCCAGGCCTTCAGGCGCGCGGTCGTACTCGACCCGGCGAGCTCTACGGCTCACAACAACCTCGGCCACGTCGCGTTCCGCCTCGGAGACTGCACCACCGCCGAGTACGAGCTGGCGCAGGCCGTGAACCTCGACCCCGCGTCGCTGTCGGCGACCTCGCAGCTCGGCATCGCGATGTTCGAGTGCGGTGACGTCGCTGGCAGCCTCGAGTGGCTCGAGCGCTCGACCCAGATGGACGGGGCCGTCTTCCTGCCGCCGCTGTACACCTACCTGGCGCGCGCCTACCTCGCCGACGGCAAGGTCGACGAGGCCGTCACTCGCGCCATCCACGGTGCGCTGCTGTCCGAGGACATCGCCTCGAGCGCCGACGCCTACTACTGGTTGGGCGAGGCCTACATGCGCCGCGCCGCCGCCGGCGATGCCGACCGCGCACGCGAGGCGTATCGCCGGGCCCTCGAGCTCGACCCGTCCTACATCGAGGCCGAGCAGGCCCTCAGCCGGATGCCGTAAGCAGACTCCTCGCCGACCACTGGCGGGAACCGGTTTGACCTTGTACAATCGATAGGTTTGCCTGGCGGCAGCGGGATGTCCGCCAGGCGACGCAGTTGGGCGGCCAGTGCTTCGCCGTGGGCTCACCACGACTCACGCGGACGCCGCGTCCCTGGTGGACGCCGCGTCCATCGCTGACGCGCGGCCTCCGATGCCAACCTCAACATCCCGCCACGGAGGAAACATGTCTTACCTCGGAATGAAGCAACTCCTCGAAGCCGGCGTGCACTTCGGGCACGAGACCAAGCGCTGCAACCCCAAGATGAAGCGCTACATCTTCGCGGAGCGCAATGGGATCTTCATCATCGACCTGCAGAAGACGCTGGTCGAGAGCGAGAAGTCGTTCAACTTCCTTCGCGACGTCGCCGCTCGCGGCGGCACGATCCTGTTCGTCGGCGCCAAGAAGCAGGCGGCCGAGATCCTGGCCGCTGAGGCCAGGCGCTGCGGTATGCCGTTCATCAACGAGCGCTGGCTCAGCGGCC
>CAYNOS010000039.1:0-21257 GCA_964398985.1 uncultured bacterium | reverse complement strand
CAGAGCTGGAGCTACAAGGACGTCGAGAACCGCTACCTCAACGTCGCCGAAACGCTCCGCAAGGCGATGAGCATCAACCCGTTCCTCAAGGTCCACGTCGCCAACGGCTACTACGACCTTGCCACGCCCTACTACGCGACCCTGCACACGTTCTCGCACATGGCCCTGACGCCCGAGCAGCGCGCCAACGTGAGCATGAGCTTCTACGAGGCCGGGCACATGATGTACGTGCATCGGGCGTCGTTGTTGAAGATGCGCGAGGAGTTGGAGAGGTTCATCGGTGAGGCCGGATCTTAGGGCGCGGTCCTGACGATCCGATCGCTCGAGTGCATCTGGCCCTCGACGGAGGCCACAACCGCGCTCGCCAATCCCTAGGGCACCAGCCAACATCCTAGACTGAACATCGCATGCCCACGCCCACCCAGCCGACCCCCGCCTCACTCGGCCTGCGCATGCCGCCGGAGTGGGCGCCTCACGCCTCGACTTGGACCTCCTGGCCCTTCGACGACGATCTGTGGGTCGGCCACCTAGGCGGAGTCCGCGGCGAGTTCGCCGACCTGGTCGCCACCATCGCGCGCTTCGAGCCCGTCACTCTCAACGTCAGGGACGAGGAGGCCGAGGGGGACGCCAGGACGCGCATCGGCGCGGCGGCAACGCGGCTTCTCGCCGAGTGGGCCCCGCAGGTCCTCGCCAACGTCAGCTACCACCGCATCCCCCTCAACGACGTCTGGTTCCGGGACAACGGCCCGCTGTTCGTGCAGGAGGCACCAGTTGGCGGCTCGCCTGGGCGCGTGGCGCTGACCGACTGGGGGTTCAACGCCTGGGGTCGCAAGTACGCGCCGTGGGACGACGACGACCGGGCGCCGGCCCGCCTGGCCGAACGCCTGGGCATGCTGCGCTTCGCCGCGCCGGCGATCATGGAGGGCGGCGCCCTCGAGCTCAACGGCCGCGGCGTGTGCCTCACGACCCGCTCGTGCCTCCTCGAGCCCAACCGCAACCCGGAGTTGAACGAGCAGCAGCTGGAACGGCTGCTGCGCGACTACCTGGGAGTCACGCAGCTGGTGTGGCTCGAGCGGGGCCTCGAGGGCGATCACACCGACGGCCACATCGACACCTTCGCGCGCTTCGTGGCCGACGAGACGATCGTGTGCGCGGTAGAGCCGCGCGCGGATGACCCCAACCATGCCAGCATGGCCCGCAACCTCGAGCAGCTCAGAGACCTGCGCACCGCCGACGGGCGACCGTACCGGGTGATCGAGTTGCCGCTGCCGCTCAAGCGCATCGAGCTCGAGGGCCAGCGCGTGCCCCCGACCTACGCCAACTTCTACGTCGGCAACGGCTTCGTGATCGTGCCGCAGTACCAAGACGACAACGACGAGCGGGCCCTCGCCGTCCTCAGGCCGCTGTTCCCCGGCCGCCAGGTGATCGGCCTGAGGGCGACCAGCCTCATCACCGGCGGCGGCGCGTTCCACTGCGTCACGCAACAGCAGCCGCTCGGAGAGGTGTACCGTGACCAAGCCCCTCGAAGAGGTGTACCGTGACCCAGCCCAATAACCAGTCCGCCACCCTCCGACTGGCCGTGGTCCAGATGAGCTGCAGCGACGTGCTCGAGGACAACCTCGCCAAGGCCGAGGGGTTCGTGCGCGAAGCCGCCGCGGCCGGCGCCAATGTCGTGCTGCTCCAGGAGCTGTTCGAGAACCTCTACTTCCCGCAGCTCGAGCGCGAGGAGCTGTTCGCCATCGCTCACCCGGTAGCGAGCCACCCGTTCCTCGACCGCTTCGCGGCGCTGGCCGCCGAGTTGGGGGTAGTGCTGCCGATCTCGTTCTTCGAGAAGGCGGGGCAGGCGTACTTCAACAGCCTCGCGATGATCGACGCCGACGGCCGCGGCCTCGGCGTCTACCGCAAGAGCCACATCCCCGACGGCCCCGGCTACGAGGAGAAGTACTACTTCAACCCCGGCGACTCCGGCTTCAAGACCTGGCGGACGCGCTACGGCTCGATCGGCGTCGGCATCTGCTGGGACCAGTGGTTCCCGGAAGCTGCCAGAGCGATGGCGCTGAAGGGCGCCGACCTGCTGCTGTACCCGACGGCCATCGGCTCCGAGCCGCAGGAGGCCGGCGGGCTCGACACCAAGGACATGTGGCAGCGCGCGATGATCGGCCACGCGGTCTCGAACTCCGTCTACCTGGCGGCGGCCAACCGGGTCGGGCGCGAGGGCGACGCGACCTTCTACGGCCACTCGTTCATCGCCGACATGACCGGCTCGTTCCTGGCCGAGGCCGACAGGACCGGCGAGGGCGTGATCTACGCCGACCTCGACCTCGCGGCGGCGCGGCGCTTCCGCGCCGGCTTCGGGTTCTTCCGTGACCGCCGGCCCGACCTCTACGGCAGCCTGCTGACCCTCGACGGGCTGGAAAGCTAGGCCGAGCCCGTCGCCTGGCGGCGCGCGCTCTTGGCGGCGCGCTCGCCGAAGTCGCGCGCGAACAGCTTGATCTCCGACGCCAGCGCGGCGTCGTTGGTGGCGTTGCGGTAGGTGTCGGCCAGCGACACGAAGGTCTGGAAGAAGAAGTCGTTCATGTCGTCGACCGACATGTCCTTGGTCCACAGGTCGATGCGCATGGCGTTGCGGCGCTCCTCGTCCCACAAGGCGAGGATCATCGCCTTGGCGCTCTGCTCGCCGGGCTCGGGGCCGTCGTCCGCCTCCCAGGAGATCGCCTCGATGCCGTCGTCGTCCATCGTCACGCTGAGCCGGATGTCGGCGGTCTTCGTCATGACGTATGGTACCGCCGGCTCACACGGGCGCGCGGTATCGTTCGAGTTCGGAAGCGAGGAACCGATGAAGGGACTCATCTTGGCGGCAGGCCTCGGCACGCGGCTCAGGCCCATCACCAGCCTCCGCCCGAAGCCGACGATCAGCGTCGCCAACCGCCCGCTCATCCACTACGCCGTCGACAACCTACGCGGCGTCGGCATCCGCGACATCGGTGTGGTCGTCGGCACCGCGACGGCCGCCTCGATCAAGGACACGCTGCGCGACTACCCCGGCGTCAACATCGAGTACATCCTGCAGGACCCGCCGCTGGGGCTGGCGCACGCCGTCAAGGTCTCTCGCGCCTACCTGGCGGACGAACCGTTCGTGATGTACCTCTCGGACAACCTCTTCGAGCACGGACTCGAGCGCTACGTGGCCGCCTTCGACACCGCCGCCGGCGTCAACGCGGTGCTGGCGTTGGTGCCGGTTCCGGATCCGCGCTCCCTGGGCGTGGCCGTGGTCGAGGACGGTCGCATCACGCGGCTGGTCGAGAAGCCCGCGGTGCCGCCCAGCAACCTGGCGGTCGCCGGCGTCTACGTGTTCGACGCCAACGTTCACGCCGCGATCGAAGGGCTACAGCCGGGAGCCAAGGGCGAGTACCAGATCACGGACGCCATCCAGCGCATGATCGAAGCCGACCGCAGGGTCGTTCCGGTCGAGGTCGAGGGCTGGTGGAAGGACACCGGGCGCGCGGAAGACATACTCGACGCCAACCGCCTGATGCTCGCTGCGCTGCGCGGCCGCGTCGACGGCGAGGTGACCGGCAGCGAGCTGGTCGGCGAGGTCGTCGTCGAGGCCGGCGCCAAGGTGAAGGACTCGACGGTGTTCGGGCCGGCGCTGATCGCGGCCGGCGCCACCGTCGAGAAGGCGTACATCGGTCCCTTCACGACGCTCGGCAAGGACGTGGTGGTGCGCGACGCCGAGCTCGAGTTCAGCGTGGTCGGAAACGGGACGACCATCGAGTCGATCGGCGTGCGCATCCAGGCCAGCCTGATCGGCGACGACGTCAAGCTCCGCGGCCACCTGGGACGGCCGACGGCGCACCGGCTCATCGTCGGCGACGAGAGCCGCATCGAGCTCAAGCTGGGGTGAATCGCGACGCTGCGGGCGTCGCCTGACAGTTCGCGAACCGTGGCCGGAGCGGTTAAGCGGGAACGAGCAGCAGCGCCGCCGCGCCGGCCACCTGGCGCGGGACACCGGCTGTGAACGCGATGACCTCGCCGCTGATCAGGTCACGGTAGGCGTTCTCGAAGAGCAGTTCGGCAGGCACCTGGCGCGCCTCGGAGGCGATGTTGATGACGGCGGTGACGCTGCCGACCTCGTCGGCGAGCGTCCGCTCGATCAGCACGACGTCGGAGCCGGCGGCCGCGAGCCGCGTGCCGCCGCGCCTCAGGGCGGCCTGACCGGCACGCGCTCGCGCCAACGAGGACACGTAGTCCTTGAGTTCATGATCCCAGCCCTCCGGGTACGACCACGGCATCGCTTGTCGGCAGTGCGGGTCGTGACCGCCCGTCAGGCCGATCTCGTCACCGTAGTAGACGCACGGCGCCCCTGGCAGCGCGAACAGCGCGAGCAGGGCCTGCCGCACCGCCCGCTCGTCGCCGCACAGCGACGTGGCCAGACGCGGGGTGTCGTGGGAGCCGAGCAGGTTCAGTTGGCCGAAGACGGCTTCCTCGCGGTAGCGCTCGAGCAGCTGCTGGACGCTCGCCACGAAACCGCCCGCATCGAGGCGCGCGATGGCTCCGAGACCGCTCTTGACGAGCTCGTGCTCGGCGAGGCCGGCGGCGACCAGCCCGAAGATCGCGCGCGTCAGCGGGTAGTTCATGACGCCATCGAATCTGTCGCCCTGCAGCCACTCCTCGGCGCCGTGCCAGATCTCCCCGACCAGGTAGGCCTCGGGGTCCACGTCTCGGCAGCGGGACCGGAACTCGCGCCAGAAGCCGGGATCGTCGATCTCGTTGGGAACGTCGAGGCGCCAGCCGTCGGCGCCGGCCCTCAACCAGTACTCGGCCACGCCCAGCAGGTACTCCCTCACCGCCGGCGTGGCGGTGTTGAACTTCGGCAGCGCCGGGATGCCCCACCACGCGGCGTAGCCGAGGTCGCCGCCGCCGTAGGCGTGGAGCGGGAAGCGGTTGACGTGGAACCAGTCGAGGTAAGCGCTGGCCGGGCCGTTCTCGAGGATGTCGTTGAACTGCAGGAAGCCGCGGCTGGCGTGGTTGAACACCCCGTCGATCACGACCTTCAGGCCGCGCTCGTGAGCGCGCGCGAGCAGCTCGAAGAACGCGGCGTCGCCGCCGAGCAGCGGATCGACCCGCAGGTAGTCGTGGGTGTGATAGCGGTGGTTGGAGGCCGACTGGAAGATCGGGTTGAGGTAGAGAGCCGTGATGCCGAGCTCCGCGAGGTAGTCGAGCCGCTCGCAGACTCCCAGCAGGTCGCCGCCCTTGTAGCCGTGCAGCGTCGGCGGCGAGTCCCACGCCTCCAGGTGGCGGGGTTTGGCTAGGCGCTCGCTCTTCGCGAAGCGGTCGGGGAACACCTGGTAGAAGACCGCGTCGCGGACCCAGTCGGGGGTGGCGTGGAAGGCGTTGCTCACTGCGGCCGCAGCAGCGGGAACAACACCACGTCGCGGATGCTGGGAACGTCGGCCAACAGCATGGCCAGCCTGTCGATGCCGAGGCCGAGACCGCCGGTCGGCGGCATGCCGTACTCGAGAGCGGCGAGGAAGTCCTCGTCGAGCATCTGGGCCTCGTCGTCACCGGCGTCGCGCAGCGCCTGCTGGGCCTCGAAGCGCTCGCGCTGATCGAGGGGGTCGTTGAGCTCGCTGAACGCGTTGCCGAGCTCCATGCCGACCACTACCGGCTCGAAGCGCTCGACCAACCCGGGCCGGCTGCGGTGACGCTTCGCGAGCGGGCTGATCGCAAGCGGGTGGTCCATCACGAACACCGGGCCGCTCAGATGCGGCTCGACGTAGATGTCGTAGAGCTTGTCGTAGAGGTGGTTGAGCGGGCGCTCGGCCAGCGGGGGCTCGCCATCCTGGGTCTTCTCGGGGTGGTGTGCCGCGGTCCAGGATCGCAACGCCGCCTCGTCGAGCGGGTCGCAGTCGAAGCCGGCGCGCCTCGCGAGCTCACCGGTGTAGTCGACGCGCGGCCACGGCGGCGTGAAGTCGAGCTCCTTGCCTTGGTAGGCGAGTTTCATGCTGCCGGTCAGCTCGAGGATCAACTGCGAGTAGAGGTCCTCGACCAACGCGAGGATGTCGAGGTAATCCTTGCCCGCCCAGTACAGCTCGAGCATCGTGTACTCGGGGTTGTGCTTGTAGCTGATGCCTTCGTTGCGGAAGTTGCGGCCGATCTCGTACACGGCATCGAACCCGCCGACGATCAGGCGCTTCAGGTACAGCTCCAGCGAGATGCGCAGGTGGAAGTCGTGGTCGAGCGCGTTGTGATGCGTCACGAACGACCTGGCCTCGGCCCCGCCCGGCACCGACTGCAGCACCGGCGTTTCGACCTCGATGAAGCCGCGATCGTCGAGGTAGCGGCGGATGAAGGCGATGGCCGCGGCGCGCAGCTCGAAGGCGCGCTTGACTTCCGGGTTGATGATCAGGTCGAGGTAACGCTGGCGGTAGCGCGCTTCCTTGTCGACGAGCCCGTGGTGCTTGTCGGGAAGGGGCCGCAGCGACTTCACCAGCGGCCGGAAGCTGGTGGCGTCGACCGTCAACTCGCCGGTGTTGGTCGCGTAGAGCGGGCCTGAGACCTCGAGCCAATCGCCCAGGTCGACCTTCTTGAGCGCCGCGTAACGTTCCAGCGCGTCGCGCTGGAAGGACGCCTGGATGCGGCCGCTGGCGTCCTGCAGCGTCGCGAAGCTGAGCTTGCCCATGATGCGCAGGAGCATCACGCGGCCGGCCACGGTCACGACTTCATCGGACACCCGCGTGCCGGCTACCGGGTCCGGGTGCACAGCGTGAAGCTCCGCGGCCAGATGGCTGGCCGCGTGCTCGTATGGATACGCTTCGAAGCCGCTCTCTTTCAGGGCTTCAAGGTTCTTCAGGCGCTGAAGCCTCTGTTCGTTGAGCGACTTCTGGCTCATCGAGGTTCAGTCGATGCTCTCGATCCGGTACTCCGTGCTCTTCTCGTTGATCGTGACCTTGATCGAGTCGCCCGGCCGGCGGCCGATCAACGCCTTGCCGAGCGGCGACTCGTCGGAGACCTTCGGGAACTCGCCTTCGAGGACACCGGCCTCGACGGGCGAGACCACCTGGACCTTGAACGAGTCCTGCGCCTTGACGTCGTACAGCTTCACCAGCGACCCGAGGTCGATCGAGTCGAGCGCGTGCTCCTCGATGATCTCGACGCGGTCGAGCTGCGATTCGAGGTCGTCGATGCGCTGCTCGATGCGCGCCTTCTCGGTCTTGGCGTCCTCCAGGCCGGAGTCGTCGTAATCGTCGGACGAGCCGGTGAGTCCCTGGAGGATGCGCGTTGCCTCGTCGAGACGCGCTCGCTCCTGCTCCAAAGTGTGCAGCAGGCGCTCGTAGCCCTGCTGGGTGACACGCACTCTCATCACCATGATGATCCTCCTGCTTGCGTCGATGTGCTTGGGGCCAGGGCTCCAAGTTAGGAAGCGGCTTGCCCCGCGGCTGCGAGACAAGCCGAACCCCCTGTGACTATGGCGGGATCATACCTCAAGGGCCCCGGCGGCCGACGCCAACTGGAGCACATCCTAGTCACGACCCGCGGCCGACGGCGGGCTAGCGCGCCGCGGCGGCGCGGCGCTGCGAGACTCCTTTCACTAGAGCATCACTGGTCTCTCGTAGACTCGGGTGATGACGTTCCGCGCCGCCGCCGTCTTCTCGCTAATCGCCGTCGCCGCAGCCCTCGCCTTACACCTGTGGCTCGTGCAGCGGGACTCGTCGCTTGCCGGCGCGCCAGGACCCGACACCCACTTGCAGGCCGCCTTGGTCGCGGCCGTCTACGACCCCTACGACTCGGAGCTGCTGGCCGGCTACGGACGCCTGCGCGAAGCAATCTCGAACCGCGATGCCGGCGAGCTGCTGGCGGTGGCGCACGAGGACGACAGCTTCCGCGCGTACCTGGCTGCCAGCACGCTCGCCGGCTGGGAGAGCGTGGATCCCGACACCCGCTACCTGGCACTGACGCGGGCGCTCGAGCTGCGCATCGCCGACCCGCTGGCGCGTGTCGAGACGCGCAGCCTGCAGCTGCAACGAGCGCACCTGGCCGAAGCCGCCGGCCGCGCCACCGATGCCTACGCCGCGTATCTGGCGGCGCTGCCGCTGGCGGAGGCGGTGGCGGCCGTCGAGCGCCTCCAGAGCGACCCTTACCGTCTCGCCGCGGTCTTCCAGTCGGCCGGCCTGCACTCGCGCGCGCTGCAAGCCCTGGCCGGCAACGCGGCGCCTTCGATCGAGGCGCCCTCCCTGCGGGCTCTCGGGCGCCATGCCGAAGCGGTCGAAGCGTTCGACAGGTGGCTGGCGGAAGTGCCGGGCAGCAGCGCGGCGGTCACCGGCCGAGCCTGGAGCCTGTTCTCCCTGGGCCGTGACGACGAAGCCCGTGCCGCGTTCACGAGCATGGGCGAAGCCGGCTACCACGGCCTCGCCCTGTTGGCGAACCGCAACGGCGACAGCGACACCGCCGTCGACCTGCTGACCAGGACCTCGCGGGCCGACCTGCTGTGGCTCGCCACCGGCATCCTCGAAGCGCGCGATCGCTACAGCGACGCGCTGCCGCTCTACCTGCGACTGGCGCGCGGCAGCAGCGTCTACGCCGACGACGCCGCCTACCGGGCTGTCGTTCTCGGCAGGCGCCTCGGGCGCGCCGAGGTCGTCGCGGAGGCCACCGAGCTGTTGCCGCCCGGCAACTTCTTCGCGCTGCTGCTGGGGCGCGGCCCGGCCGTGCCCGACCCGGCTTCGGCTCCGGTCGACGCCGGCGTGGAGCTGAGCCAGGAGGTCGCCGCCGCTCTCGACCTGGCGACGGCCCTCTACATCGTCAACGAGCACGAGGCCGCGGTCGGCGAGCTGCTGCTGGCCCTGTTGGGCGCCGAGGAACGCGGCAGCGAAGCGGCTGACGTGCTGGCCCTGATCGAGATGCTCCAGAGCATGGACGAGTACCGGCAGAGCTCGCGAGCGGCGCGCGCTCTGCTGGCCGCCGGCGAGAACGACCTCCGCGCCTGGTATGGGGCCTACCCGGCGGCGTGGCCGCGTGAGGTGCTGAGCGCGGCCACGGTCGAAGGGATCGAGAGCGCGCTGGTGTGGGCAGTGATGCGCCAGGAGTCGGCCTTCTACCCACAGGCCATCTCGGTGGCGAACGCCCAGGGCCTGATGCAGGTGATCCCATCGACCTGGGACTGGATCGCCGAGCTCATGCGCGAGCAGCCTCGGCACCCGTTCGATGTCGCAGCCAACATCGCGTACGGCTCCCACTACCTGGCGTGGCTGACGCGCTACTTCGACGGCGACCTGGAGCTCGTCATCGCTTCGTACAACGGCGGGCAGGGTTACGTGCGGCGGCTCTTCGAAGCGGACCACGTGTCCCAAGTCAAAGACGAGTTCTACCGCGAGATCGACCGCAGCGAGACTCGCGAGTACCTGCAGCGCGTCGCCGAGAACCTCGAGGTCTACCGCGCGCTCTACGGCGCCGACGGCGGCGCGCTGGCCGACCTGCCGTGAGCAGTCTCGACCGCGCTGCCCCCGAGTCGACGCAGGCGCTCGCGCCTTCTTGACCACAGCAGCCGCCCGCCCAGCAGCACGGCGAAGACGCCGGCGAACACCAACGGCTCGAGCCTGTCGGCCTTCTGCGACCAGAAGAAGTGCAACGACGCCAACGCGGCGGCCGGGTAGACGAGGCGATGCAACCGTTGCCAACGCGGTCCCATCCGACGCATCGCGTGACGCGTCGAGGTGGACGCCAGCGCCAGCAAGATCAGCCAGGCAACGAAGCCGACCGTGATGAACGGCCGCTCGAGGATGTCCTCGCCGAGATGGCGCAGATCGAACCCGAGGTCGAGGAACGCGTAGGTCGCCAGGTGCAAGCTGGCGTAGATGAACGACGTCAGCCCCACCTGCCGGCGGTAGCGCACCAACCACTGCCAGCCCGTCAGGCGCCTCAACGGGGTTATCGCCAGCGTGACCGCCAGCGCGAACAGCGCCCACCAGCCGGTGCGGTCGGTGATGTCCTCGATCGGGTTGACGCTCAAGCCGCCGGTGAACGCGTCGAGCAGCAGTCTGGCGGCGGGCACCAGGCCGAGCAGCCACACGGCGAGGTGGCTGGCTCTGCGCCAGGACCGCTGGCGCGAGCGCTCGCGCTGCTCGAGCCGGCCGTGAGTCACCTCAGTAGAAGCGCCTGAGGTCCATGCCGGCGTACATGTCGGCCACCAGCTCGCCGTAGCCGTTGAAGGGCAAGGTCGGACGGCGCCGGAACTCGCCGATGCGCCGCTCGGTCGCTTGACTCCAGCGCGGGTGATCGACGTCTGGGTTGACGTTGGCGTAGAAACCGTACTCGTGGGGCGCCATGATGCTCCAGGTGGTGGGCGGCTCGTCCTCCACGAACGAGATCCTCACGACCGACTTGATGCTCTTGAAGCCGTATTTCCACGGCACCACCAGCCGCAGCGGCGCGCCGTTGGCGTTGGGCAGCTCGCGGCCGTAGACGCCGGTGACCAGCATCGTCAGCGGGTTGAGCGCCTCGTCCAGGCGCAGGCCCTCGACGTACGGCCACTGCAGGAGCGGCCGACGCTGGCCGGGCATCTCCGAGGGCCGGTAGACGGTGGTGAACGCGACGTAGCGCGCTGCCGAGGTCGGCTGCACGAGGTCGATCAGGTCGCGCAGCATGAAGCCGTTCCAGGGGATCACCATCGACCAGGCCTCGACGCAGCGCATGCGGTACACGCGCTCGATGGTCTCGAAGTTGCCGAGCAGATCGTCGAGCTCGTACTCCCCCGACTTCTCGACATGACCGTCGATCGTCACCGTCCACGGCCGCGGCTTGAAGTCGCCGGAGTTCCTGGAGGGGTCCGACTTGTCGTAACCGAACTCGTAGAAGTTGTTGTAGGTGGTGACGGCCTCGTAGCTGGTCAGCGATTCGTCGGTGCGGTCCAAGCCCAACAACTCGCCGGCAGCCTCCTGACCCACCGCCGAGGCCACGATGGCGGTGCCGGCCAACACCGCCGCGCCGCGGATGAACTCGCGACGACTGAAGTAGAGGTCCTCCGGCGTGATCTCGGACGAGGGAATGTCGAGCAGCTTCTTCAGCGACACGGCGCTCTCCTTGTCTGCTGGCGGCGGCGTGCGACGGAGCGCCGCCATTGCGGGTCGTGACCCGAACTGTACAGCTTGCCGAGAGCCTCGCGGGCGCAGCAGGTGACGTCGGTCAGCGAGCGGTCAGCCGCGCGCTTCCGCGTCCGGATCGAAGCGCCTAGCGTAGCCGGCGGTGACCCGATCGATCAGCACCGCCAGGAACACGATCGCCAGCCCGGCCTGGAGGCCGTGGCCGACGTCTCCGCGCTGAAGGCCGCGCAGCACTTCCTCGCCGAGGCCGCGGGCGCCGACCATCGAAGCCAGCACCACCATCGAGAGCGCCAACATGATCGTCTGGTTGATGCCGGCGAGCATCGTCGGCAGTGCCAGCGGCAACTTGATCAGGAGCAGCGTCTGCCGCTCGGAGGCTCCGGCGGAGGCGGCGGCCTCGATCAGCTCCCTGTCGACCATCCTCAGGCCCAGGTCGGACAGCCTGACCACCGGCGGCAGCGCGTAGGCGACGGTCGCGAAGATGGCGGGAACGTTGCCGAGCCCGAAGAACATCACCACCGGCACCAGGTACACGAAGCTCGGCATCGTCTGCATGACGTCGAGGATCGGCCTCAGCAGCGCCTTGAAGCGACCGCTGCGCGACATCGCGATGCCGAGGGGCACGCCGATCAGGACGCACAGGGTGGTCGCTATCACCATCAGCGCCAAGGTCGTCACCAACTGGTCCCACAGCCCGAAGCTGCCGGTCAGCACCAAGGCGACGACGACCAGCACCGCCGGCCGCCAGCGCCGGCCGCTCGCGTGCCAGACGAACAGCGCCAGCAGCGCGACGATCAGCCACCAAGGAAGCCATCCGAGGAAGCGCTCCACCTGGTAGAGGGCGTAGGTCAGTGCGTCGGCAACGGCCCTGAAGCCACCCGAGTACTCATCCACCAGCCAGGCCACGAGGTCGTTGGTCCAGTTCCTGAGAGGAACTCGCCAACCGGCGGGGAAGTCGCTAGCCAACCACGCGGCCATCGCTCACTCGGGCGGGTAGGCAGCCCGCACGGCGGCGGCGGCGGCCGCATCGAGCCACTGCGACCACGTCTCGTGCCCGGTCCGCAGGAAGGCCTCCGCGGCCTCGCGCGCGCCGACGTCGTTCGCATGCATGTAGGCGAGAGCCTCGGAGAGCAGCCGGTTCGAGCCGTGATAGGCGGCGAAGAAGCCCCTGACACGCTCCGGCGCCGAACGCGCGAAGCTCGAGCCGAGCGCCACCACCGCCGTCGACGTCGGGTAGGCGCACGCCTCGGCGGCCCGCTCGGGGGTCTCGACCAGGGCGGTGAAGGCGTCCCAGCACTCCTGCGTGTAGAGAGGCTCGTCGAGCATCACGAGGTCGAGTTCGCCGAGCACCCAGGTGGGACCCCAGTAGTAGCCGACCCACGCCTCACCGCGGCGGTAGGCGCCTTCGAGCGAAGCCGCCAGCGCCACGCCGGTGCCGGCCTGGAAGTCGGTGAAGCTCTCGGTCAGCTGGTAGGCGTGCAGCTTCACGCGGTTGACCAGCTCGCACTGCCAGCCGATCACGCAGTTGTAGAAGCGGCCCTTGGACGGCTGCTCGGGGTCGCGGAAGAGCTCGGCGTAACGGGGGAGGTCGAACACGCTGACGAGGTCGGGCGCGGCCGCTGCGATGCCGCGCTCGGCATCGCCCTCGACCAGGTAGCGGGGCACGAACCAGCCCTGCACCGCGTCGTCGAACGCGATGCCGACTTCCTCGACGGTGCCGTCGGCGACGGCTCGCGTCCACAGCTCGGGGACGTTGTCGGTCCAGACTTCCATCACCACGTCGACGTCGCCGCGCACCGCGCCCTGGTAGATCGGCACCACGCTGCCGGGGATCGCATCGGTGGCGCATCCGAAACCGGCCTCGAGAATCAGCCTGGCGATCCAGTTGGCAACCTCGGCGCTCTCCCAGTCGAGGTCGCCGAACACCACCGGCCCGTCCAAGAGCGAGCACTCGTTCGGCGCCGCCCCGCCGGAGTGCACCTGAGCCTGCGCCACGCTCGCCGCCGGCCAGAGCGCGAGAAGAAGGCAGGCGAGGGCAGCGAGCAAGGCCCTCGATGAACGCCCACTTGCGACCGGTTGTCTCATCTGAGCTCCTTGTGCCCCCGCGACTCGCTGGCCTGGCTCGCCGCCGTCGCGCCCGCGCGCTTCGGGAGGGTCACCACGAACGCGGTGGCGCCGGGCTGCGAGTCGACCCTGATGCGCCCGCCGTGGCGCTGCACCACCACGTCCCACGCGACGTAGAGGCCGAGGCCGGTGCCTTCGCCCACGCCCTTGGTGGTGAAGAACGGCTCGAACAAGTGTGGCAACGCTTCGGCCGGGATGCCGGGGCCCGTGTCGGCGATCGAGACGCTCACCTGCTCTTCCTCCTCGCGCGTGCTCAGCGTCAGCACGCCGGCGCCGTCCATCGCCGCCAGCGCGTTGTCGATGAGGTTGGTCCAGACCTGGTTCAGTTCGCTGCCCAGCGCCTCGATGTGTCCTTGGGCCCCGTAGTCCTTGACGATGCGCACGCCGCTCTTGAGCTTGTGCTTGAGCATCCTGAGCGTGCTCTCCAGCCCTTCGTGCACGTCGACCTGGTTGACGGCCGCGCGGTCCATGTAGGAGTACTCCTTGACCGACTTGACCAACTCGCTGATCGCAGAGGCTGCGGCCGCGATCTCCGAGGTGAGGCTACGGCTCGCGGCGTCGGCCGCCAACCACGCGATCACCGCCGGTCGGTTCGGTGACTGGAAGCGCTCCAGGACCGGCATCAAGGACTCGCGCGTCCAGCCGCCTTCGAGCAAGGCCGGCGCCGCTTCCCACGGCTTCTCGACCCCGAGCTCCTCCAGTTCGTCGCTGAGCGCCTCGACCTCGTCGTCGAAGACGCTCGATGACTTGCCATCGGGGCGCGACTGGGTTCTGGCCAAGGCGCCCAACGCGAGCGCGGCTGCCGTCTCGTCCTCGCCGAGCGCGCCGCCGAACAGGGCCACCGCTGCGCGGTCACGCTCGACGCCCGCGGCCTCCAACTCGGCGCTGCTGCGCCTGAGCGCCGCCGCCGGGTTGTTCAGTTCGTGAGCCAGGCCGGCGGCCATGGTGCCGAGCGCTGCCAGCTTCTCGCGCTGCATCAACACCGCTTCCATGCCGCGCAGCCTGCCGAGCACGGTCTTCAGGATGTTGGTGCCGACCGAGACCGAACAGGCGAGCAGCGACGCGAACGCCGCGCGATCGATGACCAACACGCGCACCGGGCTCGACGCCCGCACCGTCGCGGTGCGCGGCGCGAACTCGAACACGCCCATCTCGCCGACCACGTCGCCCGTCGAGCGTGTCGCCACCGGGCGGTCGATCTGGCCGTCGCGCTGGGTGACCGCCAGCTCGCCCTCCAGAATGACGTACATCTCGTCGCCGACGTCGCCCTCGTGAATGAGGACCTCGCCGGAGGCGAGATCGCGCTCGCGCGCCATCTCGAGGAGGGTGTCGAGATCCTCTTCGTCCAACCCCTCGAACAGCGGAAGTCGCTTCAGAAGGTCGCGCTGGGAGGACAAGGGATCAACCTCCGGCTAGGTGTTGATGCACCGACTGAACCGCCATGGCGCCCTCGCCCACGGCAGAGGCGATGCGCTTCACCGAGCGGTGCCTGACGTCGCCGGCCACGAACACGCCCGGGACGTTGGTCTCGAGCCAGAAGGGCTCCCGCTCGAGGTTCCAGTTGGCTGCGTGGGCGCTGTCGGCTACCGCTTCGCGCCCCGACAGCACGTAGCCCTGGGGGCCGAGCGCCACCGCTCCGTCGAGCCACGCCGTTCTCGGCACCGCGCCGATGAACACGAAGATCGCAGCGGCGTCGAGCGTCTCGCGCCGATCGTCGTCGAGGTTCGCAAGCGTCACGCAGCGCAGGCGGGTGTCGCCTTCGATCGAGGCGATCGAGCTCCGGAAGCGCAGCCGGATCTTGTCGTTCTGCTCGATCTGCGCGATGAGGTAGCGCGACATGCTGGCGGCCAGGCTGCTGCCGCGCACCAACATCGTCACGCTCCTGGCGAACCGCGTCAGGTACATCGCTGCCTGCCCAGCGGAGTTGCCGCCGCCCACGACGAACACGTCGCCGTCCTTGGCCGACAGCGCCTCGGTGATGGCGGCCCCGTAGTACACGCCGGCCCCCGCCCACTGGTCGGCTCCCGGAGCGTCGAGCGTGCGGTACGAGACGCCGGTGGAGATCAGCAGTGTGCGCGCGGCGACCTCGCTGCCGTCCGAGAGCGTAACGAAACGGTAGGGGTCCTGCCGCCGCAGTGCCGTGGCCGTCAGCGGCGTGAGGATCTCGGCTCCGAAACGCCGCGCCTGGGTGACGGCGCGCCTCGCCAGATCGCCACCGCTCAGTCCAGCGGGGAACCCGAGGTAGTTCTCGATCGCCGAGCTCATGCCCGCCTGGCCACCCGGCGCCTCGGCTTCGACCAGCAACGTCGAGAGCCCCTCGGAGGCTCCGTAGACGGCGGCGGCCAACCCGGCAGGGCCGCCGCCGACGATCAGCAGGTCGTACAGCTGCATGTCCGGCGACGTCTTGAGTCCGATGCGCTGCGCGAGCTCCGAGGTCGTCGGCCGCACCAGCGAGCTGCCGTCGGGCAGCAGCACCAGCGGCAGATCGCTCGGACCCGCCGACGCCAATGCCATTAGGTCCTCGGCTTCCTTGGACGCCTCGACGTCGAGCCAGCGGTACGGCACCAGGTTGCGCGCCAGGAAGTCCTTGACCGTGTGCGTCGCCGCCGAGAAGGGATGACCGATCAGCGAGATGTTCGCCTGGGGTGGCCGGTGCCCTGCCAACCAGTCGTCCAGCAGGTCGGTGAGGACGGGGTAGAGGCGCTCCTCGGGCGGGTCCCAAGGCTTCATCAGGTAGTAGTCGAGGCGCGTCTCGTTGATCGCCTTGATCGAAGCTTCGGTATCGGCGTAGGCGGTCAGCAGCACGCGCTTGGCTTCCGGGTAGAGCTCTTTGGCCAGCGTCAGGAACTCGAGCCCTTGCATGCCGGGCATGCGTTGGTCGGCGAGGAGCAAGGCCACGGCGTCGTTGCGGAGGCGGGCGGCCTTCACGAGCTCGAGGGCTTCCTCGCCGGATGGCGCGCGCTGGATGCGGTAGTACTCGCCGTACTGGCGCCTCAGGTCGCGCGCGACGGCCCCGAGTACCGCCGGCTCGTCGTCGACCGCGATGATGATGGGTTTCTGGGAACGATCCCGGGTGCTGTCCACGACTGCTCAGCTCCGTCCAACCTGCATGGTCTGTCGAGTGCGAAGCTTAGCAGGTCTGGCCGGTGCTTCGACCCCGACCGGCGGCGTGAGCACGTCCGAGCGCCCTGAGTCTATGCTGGCACCCGAGGAGGCAGCAGCATGAGGAGCCTTACCCTGATCGGCGTGATCCTGGTGGTTCTCGGACTGGCGGCTTTCATCTTCGACCGCGTCAGCTTCACGGAACGAAGCACCGCCCTCGAGGTCGGCCCCATCGAAGTGATCACCGAGCAGGAACGGACCGTCTCCATCCCGACCCTCGCTGCTGCGGCCCTCGTCATCGTCGGATTGGTGATGGTGGGGATGGGGGCTCGTAAGCGCTGACGCTCGGCTCAGCCGTCCGCCCGACCGAAGCCGGTCATGCCCAGCAACTCGAAGGCGCGCTCTATCAACGACTGCAGCCACACGTCAGCCTCGGTGCGGCCCTCGGCCAGCAGCGAGCGGTCGGGGTGCGCGAGCCAGCGCCACAGGTCGTGCTTGTCCGGCTCCAGAACCGGGGCCGCGAGGTCGCCCTCGACGGTGACCAGCACGTCGACCTCGCGCCTGAGCACGCCGCCGGCGCGCCAGTCGGTGAGCTTGACGACGGGACCGATGGCGCCGAGGCGCCAGCCGGTCTCCTCGCGGATCTCTCGGAGCAAGACGTCCCTGACGTCCTCGCCCGCCTCGGCGTGACCGCCGACGATGTCCCAGGCGCCCGGGAAGAGGGCGCGGCTCGGCGACCGGCGCTGCACGAACACGCGTCCGTCGCCGTCGGTGACGACGCCTCCGACGACCAGCCGGTAGCCGCCCGACGCGGCGCCGCGGGTGAACGCCGACAGCTCGGCGGCGCCGGGGACGCGGCCCTCGACCAGGCCCGTGGCGACCGGCGAGCCCAGGATCTCGAGGGCGTCGGCCATGAGGGTGAGGTTACCGCCTCACGCCACCGCTCGGACCGCCCTCGGCGTGCCGGGTTCGCCAAGGAACGACGGGTCGACCGTCGGCAGCCGGTTCGCGATCAGCGAGGCCTCCTGTTCCGCTTCGCGCGCCGCCTGGGCGTCGCCCACGGCTTCTGCCGCCTGTGCGACCAGGCGCAGGGTCTTCAACACGTAGGGCAGCATGCCGCGCTCCCGGTACCAGGCGAGCGCCGCTCTCAGATACGGCAGAGACTCCTCGGGACGCCCGTCTGCCAGCAGCGCCTTCGCCAGATAGACGTGAGCCTCTGACCTTCCGTAGCGGTCCTGCATGGCGTCGGCGCGACGCGCCTGCGCCTCGATCTCGCCCATCGCCGCCCTGTCGCCGAGCTGGAAGGAACAAGAAGCGCGAGCGGCGCGTTGGGAGTAGACCATCGACTCCATCACCGTGCCCATGGCCATGCGTTCGGAGTGAGCGAGGTAGTCGATGGCCGGCGCCAGCTGCAACCTCGACATCTCGCCGAGACCCGTGAGGTGAAGGCCCGCCACCGCGCACTCCCGTCCATCGATGCTGAACGCCTTGTCGCTGCCGTACATCACGTACCGGAGGCCAAGCTCGGCGTGACCCATCTCCATCAAGGCGCCGCCGACGAGCATGTTCACGTCCGCCACCTTGATCACCGATCCGCTCGCTTCAGCGGCGGCCAGCGCCGTAGGCATCAGGGCCAGGCTCTCATCGAACCGCCCCAGCCTGGCCAGCGCCAAGGCGCGCGAACCCAAGGCGTGGGAGGCGACGACGCGGTCTCGGGCCCGCTGGGCCAGCTCGATCACCTCGGCGAAACGGCTCTCGGCCGCCCTCGGATCATCGTTCAGCATCGACTCTGTCGACGCCCACACCGGCAGCAGGAATAGGTGGTGATCGTCAAGGCGTTCCGCGATGGCGCCGGCTTGGGTCAGGTAGCCGAACCCGGTGCCCGGCATCCCGGAAAGCACGTAGACG
This sequence comes from uncultured bacterium, assembly GCA_964398985.1. Lineage (GTDB taxonomy): Bacteria > Deinococcota > Deinococci > Deinococcales > Trueperaceae > CAYMRL01. Next base: position 3,024 of record CAYNOS010000039.1, on the reverse strand, counting down.
TTCCCGAGCTGAACGAGCGCCGTGACCTTCGCACGCGCTGAACCGTACGCGTTGGCGAGCTCCAGGGCGCGCTCAGCGCGCGGCAACAGCGTGGCCTGCCGGAAACCGGCGTCCTCCTGCTTCCTCGCGAACGTGGCCAGGCGCACCCAGGTGTTCAGCGCCTCCAGAATCGCGATGCGCCACTCAGGGTCATCCTCGCCCGCCACCTGGCGTCCCAGCGTCTCGATGGCCTGATCGAGCAGGCCAAGGGCTTGCTCCAGTTCGCTGACCCGGAAGGCTCGCTCTCCCGCCTCGCGGTAGTAGCCGGCCGCCTTGAGCCACTCTCCGGCGCTTGCGAAGTGGTGCGCGAGGATCGGGGCGACGTCGTCGAGCCTCCCGGCGTACTCGATCTCCAACACCTCTCCCACTAAGCGGTGCAGCAGCGCTCGCCGGCTGCTGAGGAGGCGGTCGTACGCCGCCTCCTGCGTCAGCGCGTGCTTGAAGGCGTACTCCTCGTCGGGTTCAAGAGCCAGCAGGCGCACGAACTCCTCGTCGCTCAGGGTCCTGAGTTCGCTGGCTACGTCCGCCACCCGCCACGGGCTGTTGGGATGCGTGAACACCGAGTCCACCACATGCTTCGCGAAGCTCCGCCCGACGACTGCGGCCGCCTGCGCCACCTGTCGCGCTGTTTCGGGCAGCTTGTCGATGCGAGCGCTCAGCACTCCCGCCAGGGTGCTCGGCACCTCCACGGCCGCCAGGTCGCCGGTTTCCGTCCACGCTCCGTCCACCTGCGCGATGACGCCGTCCTGGATGAGCGATCTGAGCACCTCCTCGAGGTAGAAGGGGTTGCCGTCGGAGCGTTCCAGGACGCTGGCGAGGCTGCTGCCGAGGTCGTCGCCGCCAAGCAGTTGCCGCAGGAGCTCGCGGCTGGCGTCGCTGCTGAGCGGCTCCAGTCGGATCTCCGAGTAGTGGCCAAGCGAGCCCTCGCTGGCGACCGCGGGGAGCCCGGCGGAGGGCGCCTGGCGGTCCGGCCGCAGCGCGCACACGATCATCAGCGGCAGACCAGTTTCCGACGTCAGCCCGGCCAGCTCTCCGAGGAGGCGCACGCTCGCCCCGTCGGCCCAGTGGACGTCCTCGAAGACGAGGACCGTTGGGCCTCTCACCACGTGCCTCAGGTACGCGGTGACGGCGTCGGTCATCCGCCGCGACAACGAGTCGCCATCTAGTTGAGCCGTCGACTCGGATGTCTCTTCGGTCTCCACGGCCAAGATCAGCTCGAGGTGGCGCCGGTGAGACTCGCCCTCCCAACCGGCATCGCGCGCGGTGGCGGCAATCCGGGCGCGAACCAGCTCGGGCGCGTCGGTCAGCGAGGCGCCCAAGGTGGCGAGCAGCGTTCCCCGGAGCGCGAAGAAGGGCACCGAGCTGGCGTAGGAGATCGCCCTGCCTTCGTGCCAGGCAAGCCCGCCCGGCGACTTGCCGAAGTCGTGCAGCGCGAGCTTGCGGAGGTCGGCGAGGAGCCGCGACTTGCCCAGGCCGGCTTCTCCGATGACCGTCACGAACCTTCCTTCGCCGTGGGCCAGCCGCCGGACCTGCTCCCTGAGCGCCTTCATCTCCTCATCACGCCCGACCATCGGCGAGCTGAGGCCCTCGATGCCGCGCGGTCTCTCGGTACCCGAGCTGCTGTCCAGCACCTCGAAGACCTGGACCGCTCTCGCCAAGCCCTTCACCTGCTTGGCGCCGATCGCCAGGACCTCGACACTGTGCTTGACCAACTGGTGCGTGGCGGCGTCGATGAGCACCGTCCCTTCGGTCGCCATGCTCTGAAGCCTGGCCGCCAGGTTGGCGGTCTCGCCGATGGCCGTGAACTCGGCTCGGACGTCGTCGCCGACGGTGGTCATCACCGTCTGGCCGGTGCTGACGCCGACCCTGACGGCGAAGGGCGGCAGTTGCGCCCTGAGCTTGTCGCCGTGCCTTCTCAAGAGCTCGGCGCCGTACTCGTCGGCCTTGTCGCGGAGTTCGAGGGCGGCCAACACCGCCCTCTCGGCGTCGTCCTCGTGCGCCACCGGAACGCCGAAGAACGCCAGGATGCCGTCCCCCATCAGGCGCCCCACCGTGCCGCCGTACTTGCTGACCGCCTGGTTCATGAGCGAGAAGGCGCCGTTCATCAGCTCGGCCCACGCCTCGGCGCCGAGCAGTTCCGTCAGTCGCGTCGAGCCGACGACGTCGGCGAAAAGCACGCTGACGAGCTTGCGCTCGCCCTCGCGTGGGCCGACGTCGACCAGCTTGGTGCCGCAGTTCGAGCAGAACCGCGACCCTGCTTGGCTGGCATTTCCGCAAACTGGGCAGTTCACTGCCGCTGGATGGTAGAGCCGCAACCGACCGCCAAATAGGAGGTCGGCACACAATTCATGAGAGTCAGCTACCGTACCGGTGCCGGCGGTTAATGGCAAGCTCACGTCCCCCACGTGGACGCTTCTATGCTTGATGCAACCGCTTGCCGAAGCGCATACCGGCTTCGGTCAGCGCCAGCGAGGCGGTCTCGGCGACGCATACGCGCTGGCGCAAGGAGGTGGGTTATGAAGAACCTGACCACGATTGGCGTGATACTCGTGATTCTCGGCATCCTGGGGTTCGTCGTCCCGCGCATCAGCTGGACGCAGAGCACGACCGCTGTCGATATCGGACCGATCGAGATCCAGGCCGAGGAGCGCCGTTCCATTCCGATCCCAGACATCGCGGCCGGCGTAGCCGTGGCGGCGGGGCTGGTCATGGTCGTAGCCGGCTCCGGCTCACGGCGGACGTAAGCGTCGACACGGCAACAACGAAGAAAGCCCCGCCTGCTTCGGGCGGGGCTTCTATGGAGCGGGAGACGAGATTCGAACTCGCGACATCTACCTTGGCAAGGTAGTGCTCTACCAGCTGAGCTACTCCCGCTAGTCGAAGGCGCGACCGAGGCCCGCGGGCCTCAGGCCGCGCCTGATTCGAAGATAACCCTCCTCGCGCTGACCTACTCTTGCAGGGAGCTGCCCCCCAACTACCATCGGC
>CAYNOS010000038.1:0-22491 GCA_964398985.1 uncultured bacterium | reverse complement strand
AAGCCGCCGAACAGCACGTTGCCGAGCGAGCGGTTCATCGCCTTGCACATGATCACCGTCAGGATGATGCCCGAGGCGCCGACGAGGGAGCCGGCGACGATCAGCACCGTGTTGGAGATCAGGAAGCCCGCGGCGACCACCGCCATGCCGCTGTAGCTGTTGAGCAGAGCGATGACGATCGGCATGTCGGCGCCACCGATCGGGATCACACCGAGAACCCCGAAGATCAGCGCCAGCACGAAGATAGCGAGCAGCAAGCCGTAGGAGTCGGCAGGGTTGATGACGAACAGCACGCTGAGAACCAACATCGCGAGGACGATCGCGCCGTTGACCCACTGCTGCGCCTTGAACTGGATCGGCCGTCCGTTGATGCGCTCGGAGAGCTTGCCCCACGCCACCAGCGATCCCGACACCGTGATCCCACCGACGATGCCGGCGAGAACGGTGGCCACCGGCGTGATGCCGGCCGCCGTGGGCGCGGTGAGGTACTCGCTCCACCCGACGAGCAGCGATGCCAGACCGCCCGAGCCGTTGAGCAGGGCGACCGTTTCAGGCATCTGGGTCATCGCGACGCGCCTGGCCACGATCGCGCCGACGGCGCTGCCGATGAGCATGCCGGCCGCGATCCAGGTGTAGTCGAGGCCAGCCGCCAGCAGGGTGGCGACGATCGCGATGACCATGCCGGCCGCCGACACTTGGTTGCCGCGTCTGGCGGTCTCCTGGCGTCCCAGCATCCGCACGCCGAGGACGAACATGATGGCTGCGACGACGTAGGCGAGACTGGTGGCGTCCGTCACTGGCGGCCCTCGTCCCTGCCCGACTTGAACATCGCCAGCATGCGGTCGGTGACCAGGTAGCCGCCGACGACGTTGATCATCGCAAAGGAGATCGCCAGGATCGTCAGGATCATGGTGGCGGTGCCCTCACCGCGGCTGATGATGATCGCCCCCACGATGATCACGCCGGCGATCGCGTTGGTACCCGACATCAATGGGGTGTGCAACTGCGAGGGCACCTTGCCGATCAACTCGCGACCGAGGAACGCGGCCAGCACGAAGACGAAGAGCATCGTCACGATGGTCATGCAGCACCCTCCAACAGGTTCCGAACGCGTTCGTCGCGCACCGCGCCCTCGTGGGTCAGCAGGCAGGCGGCCACGGTCTCGTCTTCGAGGTCGAACGCGACGCGCTTGGCCTCCTTGTCCCACATGTGCTCGATGAGGTAGGTCAGGTTGTTCGAGTACATGAGGCTGGCGTCGCGCGCCACCTCACCGGGGTAGTTGGTCAGTCCGACGATCAGGACACCGTTGTCGGTGAGCGTCTCGGCCCCCGGCACGGTGCCGCTGACGTTGCCGCCGCTGGACGCGGCCAGATCCACGATCACGCTGCCCGGCCTCATGCCGGCTACCATCTCGGCGGTCAACAGCTTGGGCGCCGAACGTCCGAACACCTGCGCGGTCGTGATCACGACGTCGGAGCTTGCCGTGACCTTGGCCATCTGCTGGCGCTGCATCTCGAGTTGCTCATCGCTCAACGCCTGCGCGTAGCCCTGGGCGGTCTGGCCGGTCTCCCCGACGTCGATCTCGACGAACCGGGCTCCCAACGATTGGACCTGTTCCTTGACGACGGGCCGCGTGTCGTAGGCCTCCACCCGCGCTCCCAGGCGCCTGGCGGTGGCGATCGCCTGCAGGCCGGCGACGCCGGCCCCGAGGACGAACACCTTGGCCGGCTGGATGGTTCCGGCCGGCGTGCTCATCATCGGGAAGGCCTGCACCGAACGCTCGGCTGCGATGATCACGGCCGCGTAGCCCGCCAGGCTCGCTTGCGAGGAGAGCGCGTCCATCTTCTGGGCGTAGCTGGTGCGCGGGACCAGCTCCATGCACAGCGCGCTGACGCCGGCTGTCCTGAGCAGCTCGACGGTGCTCAGGTTGAAGAACGGATCGAGGAATGCCGCCAGCACCGCGCCGGGGCGCAGCTGAGCGATGATCTCCGGCGTCGGTGGGCGAACCCCCAACAGCATGTCGGCCTCGGCCAGTAGCCGCGCACGGTCGACCAGCGTCTCGGCGCCGGCGGCCGTGTAGGCATCGTCCGGGACCTTGATGCCCTCCCCGATGCCGGCCTCGACGGCCACCTGGGCGCCCATCTTGACGAGCTTGCTCACGCCCTGGGGGGTGAGGGCGGCGCGCAGCTCGCCGTCGGCTGACTCCTTCAAGGCAACTATTCTCACGAAGGGCATGATTACACATGGGGCAACGGCTGGACCGGGGCCAAACGCCCTGTCGGGAGCGACATATACTGGCCGCCGATGAAGCGCATCGGCGTACTCACCAGCGGGGGCGACGCCCCGGGCATGAACGCCGCGATCCGGGCCGTGGTGCGCACCGCGGTTCACGACGGCCTCGAGGTCTTCGGCATCTACCGGGGCTACCAGGGACTGCTGGAAGGCGACATCGAGGCGCTCGGCCCGCGCCGTGTGGCCAATATCATCCAGCGCGGAGGAACCGTGCTGAGGACCGCCCGCTGCGAGGAGTTCATGTACCCGGAGGGACGTGCCAAGGGCGCGGCCGCCCTCAGAGAGCACGACATCGAGGGCCTGATCGTGATCGGCGGCGACGGCAGCTTCCGGGGGGCCCTCAAGCTGCACCGCGAGCAAGGCGTCGCCGTGGTCGGCGTGCCCGGCACCATCGACAACGACATCTACGGCACCGACGTCTCGATCGGCTTCAACACGGCGATCAACATCGGCCTCGAGGCGGTCGACCGCCTGCGCGACACCGCGGCCAGTCACGACCGACTGTTCCTCGTCGAGGTGATGGGGCGGCGCTCGGGACACATCGCTCTGCACGTGGGTGTGGCGGGCGGAGCGGAGGCGATCCTGGTGCCGGAGGATCCGGTGGCCGCCGACGAGGTCGCAACCATGATCAAGGCGGCCGAGGCTCGCGGCAAGAGCTCGAGCATCATCGTGGTCGCCGAAGGGGCGTTCCCAGGCGGAGCGACCGCTCTGCAGCACTCGATCAAGGAGCTGACCGGCTACGAGATCCGCACGGTCATACTCGGGCACACCCAGCGCGGCGGCTCGCCCAGCACCCGCGACCGGGTGCTCGCTTCCAGGCTCGGCTACCACGCCGTCAAGGCGCTCACCAGCGGCATGACAGGCAGCATGATCGGCACCGACAGGAAGTCGACGGTGTTCGTGCCGCTCGAGGAACTCGACGTCCACAAGAAGGACATCGACAGGGAGCTGCTGGAGCTGGCCCAGGTGCTGGCCATCTGAACTCGCCATCGCCGGGCTGCTCGTCGCTGCCGCCGACGACGCGACCCCGACCTGGTCTTCAGTCGCCTCTGCGCAACCTCACGAACGTGTCCTTGCCCTTCTGGAGCACGGCATCGGTCGCCAGCGTCAGCTTCAGCTGCGGGTCCTCGATCACCGCGCCGTCCAACCGCAAGCCGCGGTTCGCGATCAGGCGCCGGGCCTCGCCGTTGGACGCCGTCAGACCGGCGAACGTGGCGAGGCGCAGAACCCCGATCTCGCCGCCGTCGAACTCGGTGGCCGGCACCGTCAGCGAGGCGATGTCGGCGGGCACCGCCCCCTTGGCGACCTCGTCGTAGCGACTCTCGGCCGCCGCCACCGGGCCCTCGCCGTGGTAGATCCTCACCAGCTCGCGCGCGAACACGCGGTGCGCGCCGACCGGATCGACAGCCAGCAGCTGGCTGAGGCTCTCGATCTCGAGCTCGCTGGCGAGCTCGACGTAGCTGAGCAGCACCGCATCCGGCACCTGCATCGCCTTCTTGAACATCGACTCCGGCGCCTCGCTGATGCCGATGTAGTTGCCGAGCGACTTCGACATCTTCTCGCTGCCGTCGAGCCCTACCAGCAGCGGCGTGGTGAGAGCCAGTTGCGGCTCTTGCGAGAAGGCGCGCTGGATGTCGCGGCCCACCAGCAGGTTGAACAGCTGGTCGGTGCCGCCGAGCTCGATGTCGGCCGTGATGGCGACGGAGTCGTAGGCCTGAGCCAACGGGTAGAGCAGCTCGTGCATCTGGATCGGCACGCCGCCGGCCAGGCGCTTGGTGAAGTCGTCGCGTTCGAGCATGCGAGCCACCGTGTAGTGCGACGCGAGCCTGATGATGTCCGCGAAGCCTAGCGGCTCGAGCCACTCGGAGTTGTAGCGCAGCTCCAGCTTGGCGGGGTCAGGATCGAGGATCAACGTCGCCTGCTCGACGTAGGTCTGACCGTTGGCGCGCGTCTGCTCCAAGGTGAGAACCGGTCGCGACTTGCTGCGGCCCGTGGGATCGCCGATCATCGCGGTGAAGTCACCGATTATCAACACCACCCTGTGCCCGAGGTCCTGGAACTGCCGGAGCTTGCGCAGCACCACGGCGTGTCCGATGTGCAGGTCGGATGACGACGGATCGACCCCGAGCTTGACCCGCAGCTGCCGACCTTCGGACTCCGCAAGCCTCAGCTTCTCCGCCAAGGCGTCTGCCGGCACCAGTTGATCGACGCCTCTGGTGAGCGCCGCCACCGTCTGTGTGATCGACACTGAGAACCTCTCTCGGCGAAAACCCGCCTTTCGCCGGCGGCGCAGAGTCTATCACGCGTCCTGCTAGCATCCGAGGCGGGCGCCGCTGACGTCCAGGGAGGCACGAGCAACCGTGACCGGCAAGCTACCGCCATTCGCCTTCACCATCTTCGGGGTCACCGGGGACCTCTCGGCACGCAAGCTACTGCCGGCCCTGTACCACCTGCATGTCAAGGGCTACCTTCACCCGCAGACGCGCATCGTCGGCTTCGGGCGCACGGTCGTCGGCACCGCTGAGCTGCGCACGCGGCTGGGCGCGGCCGTCGCTGCCGAGGTGCCGGACTTCGACGAGTCGGCGTGGCAGTCGTTGGCGGGTCGCACCAGCTACTGCAGCGGCGGCTACGACGACGAAGCGTCCTACCTCGCGCTCGCCGGGCACCTGGACGGCCTCGGGCTCGCCGGGCGCATCTTCTACACCGCCACGCCGCCGGAGACCTACGCCGACATCGCCAGCGGCCTGGCGGCAGCCGGGCTCGCCGCCGAGGGGGCGGACGGCTTCTCGCGCCTGGTCGTCGAGAAGCCTTTCGGCGACGACCTGGCGTCCGCGCGCCGTCTCAACGCGGCGCTGCTGGCCAGCTTCGAGGAACAACAGCTCTTCAGGATCGATCACTACCTAGCGAAGGAGACGGCTCAGAACCTCGCCGTGCTGCGTTTCGCCAACTCGCTGTTCGAGCCCATCTGGAGCAATCGCTACTTGGATCACGTGCAGATCACGATGGCCGAGCCGATGGGCATCGAAGGCCGCGGCTCCTTCTACGAGTCCGCGGGGGTGCTCAAGGACGTCTTCCAGAACCACTTGCTGCAGTTGCTGGCGCTCGTCGCCATGGAACCGCCGGCCAAGTTCGACGAGGACGACGTGCGCGACGAGAAGGTGAAGCTGCTGCGGGCGGTGAGGTGCCCGCGGCCCGCCGACGTCGTTCTGGGTCAGTACCAGGCGGCAAGGGACGTGAAGGGCTACCGCGACGAGGACGGCGTCGCCCCGGACTCGCGCCAAGCCACCTTCGCCGCGATGATGCTCGAGGTGCGTAACTGGCGGCTCAGCGGTGTCCCGTTCTTCCTGCGCTCCGGCAAGCGCCTCGAAGCCAAGGCCAGCGAGATCGTCCTGCAGTTGCGCAACCCGCCCCACCTGCCGTTCGACCTCAAGGCGCCCCTCAACCCGGATCGCTTGATCCTGCGCCTGGTGCCTGACGAAGGCATCACCGTGCGCTTCAACGGCAAGCGGCCCGGCGCCGGCTTCGAACTCGACCGCATCGACCTCGACTTCTCGTACCAGGCGAGCTTCGCGGCCCCGAACCCCGACGCCTACGAGACCCTGCTGCTAGACGTGGCCGCCGGTGACGCGACCTTGTTCATGCGCGCCGACGAGGTCGAGGCGCAGTGGGCGATCATGCAACCCGTGCTCGACTGGATCGCCAGCGAGAACCCCACCCCGATCCCGTACCGCGCCGGCAGCGCCGGACCTGAAGAGGCGTTCGAGCTGCTGGAGCGCAGCGGCCGCAGCTGGTACCGGCCCAGCGGCGTAGCGCGTGAGGCGGCGGCCAAGCAGGCGGACGAGAAGCGGAGCGGCAGCGGCCAGCCGGCGTGATAGCGTCGGCGCATGGCTGACGTCCGGATCCTGGGCGTGCCGATCGACCTGGGTGCCGGTCGCCGCGGGGTGGACATGGGGCCCAGTGCCCTGCGGCTGGCGCGCCTCGCCCCTGCCCTCAGCGAGCTTGGCCACCAAGTCAGCGATCTCGGCAACGTCGAGGTGCCGATACCGGAGTCGTTCACGGACCGGCCCGCGGCCGCACGCTGGGAAGCCACTGCCGAAGCGATCGCCCGCACCTGCGCCGCCATCCTTGCCCGCGTTCAGCACCTGCCCACCGAGGCCGTGCTGGTGGCACTGGGTGGCGACCACGCGATGTCGATGGGCACTGTGGCTGCCGCCAAGCGCGCGGCCGCACGGGCCGCCGGTCCGTCCGCCCGCCTCGGCGTGCTATGGATCGACGCCCACGCCGACATCAACACCCCAGCCAGCTCCGTCACCGGCAACATCCACGGGATGCCCGTCGCTCACCTGCTCGGCCTCGGCGATCCGCGCTTCGCGGCCGCCTGGGGAGGCGGTGCCCAAATGGACGCCAGCGAGATCGTCTACATCGGCCTCCGCGACGTCGATCCGCCGGAGCGGGCGCTGATCAAGGAGCTCGGCATCACGGCGTACACCATGAAGGAAGTCGACCGGCTCGGGATCAACCAGGTCGCCAACGCCGCGATCGAACAGCTGCGACGCAGCGACCGGCTGCACGTCTCGTTCGACGCCGACGTGCTCGATCCCGCGTTCGCGCCCGGCGTCGGGACCCCGGTGAGGGGCGGCCTCAACTACCGCGAGGCGCACCTGCTGATGGAGCTGCTGGCCGACTCGGGCATCGTCAGCAGCGTCGACCTGCTCGAGGTCAATCCGATACTCGACAGCGGCAACCGCACGGCCGCGATGCTGGTCGAGCTGGCGGCCAGCCTGTTCGGCCGCACCATCCTGTGACGTCCGACCAGCTGGCGGTTGTGATCGTCCATCACCGCACGCCCGAGCTGCTCAGGGAGTGCTTGGAGCGCGTCCTGCGAGCGGCGCCGGGTGCGAACGTCAGCGTCGTGGAGACTGCCCCGGAAGAGCCATCAGCCAGCGCCTTGGCAAGCGAGTTCGCGAGCGTCAGGTGGCTTCCGACCGTCAACCACAGCTACTCCCACGCCGTCAACACCGGCGCGGCGGCCGGCTCCGAACCGCTGCTAGCCCTCATGAACGCCGACGTGCTGGTCGAAGAACGGACCTTCGCAGACCTGATCAAGGCCCTGGTGCGCGACCCTGCGACGGCCGCCGTCGGGCCGCTGGCGCTCGACCGCCGCGGGCGCCCTCAGGACCTCGGACCCGGCTACCTCCTTCACTACTGGCGCGCCAGGCGAGCCAATCCGGCGGAGGCCGGCGTCGTGGTGCCGTGGTTGTCCGGCTGTCTGCTGGTCGTCAAGCGCGCGGTCTTCGAGGAGGCCGGTGGCTTCGATCGCACGCTGCGCTTCACCAACGAGGACCTCGACTTCTGCCTGAAGCTCCGCCGGCGCGGACACTTCCTGCGCCTCGTCGCCACCCGCGTCGTGCACCTAGGCGGCAGCGCGACACCCGCGCATCCTGCCTTCCTGGCCGAGGGCAGGCGCGGCGGCTACCTGATCAGCCGGCGTTACCTGCCGCGCTGGTACCAGCGCCTGCACCGCACCTACCTGTGGCTCGAGTCGCGCCTGGGACAGCGGTTCGGGCGCACCGCCAGGACGCGGACCGCCAGCCGCATGGTGGCTGCGATGCTGAGAGATGACGCCTGGGACGTGAGCCCGTTCGGCGCCACCTTGGACGACCGCTGACGCCGGTGGCCGCGCGGCCCGGATGCGGGCCCGTGCTAGATTTACCGCCATGCCACCACAGCTCGAGCCGCTGCTGGCATCGGCAGCTCAGGACCCGGTCCTCGCCTACTCGCTGGCCGCCGCACTGCTGCTGGCGGTCGTGTCGCTGTTCGGGGGACTGAGTCGGGGAGACATCCTGGCGCTAGCGAACCCGCGCGCCGTGATGCGGATACTCGGTCTGGTGGCTCTGGCGTTCCTGATGGCGGCCTCCGCCGAGTACCTGGCGCCCCCTGAGTCGGCCTGGCGCTCGTGGCTGAGCGGAGTCAGTCGCTTCCCCGTCTACCTGGCGGCACTCGCGTACGGTCCCAGCATCGGCCTACTGGCCGGCGTGCTGCACGCGGCCTTCGCCAGCACCACGCCACTGCCCGGCCTGCCGGAGCTGGTGTTGGCGCTCGAGTTGACCGTGCTCGGCTGGTTGGCGATCTACCCCTCCCCGCGGATCAGCCGCTTGGCGGGACCAGTCAACGCCCCCCTCGCCTACGCTCTCGCTTGGGGAACCGGTGGCATAGCCTTGTCAGCGGCGCGAGGAGACGCGATCAGCCTCGGTTCTCTGGCGGCCCAACACGGCCCGCACCTGCCGGGCCTGCTGTTGGTGACCGCGCTCCTGGCCCTGGTGGGCCCGTCCGCCTACCACGCGGCCTTCCCGAGCTCGCGCATCGGTCCGCGCACCGCCGGGGTGGAGGGACGCTGGCGTCACGGCGGCCGCGTCGCGCGAGGCGGCCTGGCGAAGAGCGACGCGCCGGCGGCCACCGCCTTCGTGACCCATCGCGGGGTGCTGGAACGCGAGCAGCGCGGCGGGCGCACGTTGGTGGCGCCGGAGACGCCGCTGGCGCGCGTGCGTCCGGTGCGTCAGCGCAGCCTGCCGCCGGCCGTCCTGCCCGAGGACGAGTTCACCCGCTGATCCGACCGGCCGATCCTCCCAACCTTCGAGCGCATCGGGACCGCGGCACCAAGACTTCGCCTATCATGGGTTGAACGTGAACAGCGCCTTAGGGGACGACCTTCAGAGCATCACGGGCGAGGTGGTGCGGATGTTGAGCCTGGTGCGCGAGGCCTGCGAGCTCGCCGCCCGCTCGCTGCTCGAGCAGGACGAGGACGCCGCCGCACGCGCCATCGAGGGCGACAGCGCCATCGACTCGCTGCGCGAGGATCTCGAGACCCGGATCCTCACCGTCATCGCTCGCAGACAGCCTGCCGCCGGCGACCTGCGCTTCCTCGGGGCCGCCTACCAATCGGTCACCGACTTGGAGCGCGCCGGTGACTACGCCGAGCATGTGGCGCGCGCCGGCTTGGAGCTTGCCAAGCTGCCGCCGCTGAAGCGTCACCCAGGCCTCAGGCGCATCTTCGAGGTCCTCGCTCGGATGCTCGCTGCCACCACCGCCGCCTTCGTCGACGCCGACCTGGAGCGCGCCGGCGCCGCTCACGCGATGGACCAGGAGATCGACGAGCTGTACGTTGAGATCCAGCGCGAGCTGCTCGGTCACATGATCGAGGAGCCCGCCAACATCGCGAGGGCCTCGACCTTGATCGAGGTCGGGCGCTACCTCGAGCGCCTCGGTGATCACATCGAGAACGTCAACGAGCACATCGCGTTCTGGCTGACCGGCGACCGCCACGCGCTGCGCTGAAGTTCCGCCGGCGGAGTTCAGGCGGCGCCTGATAGCATCGCTGGGTGTCGTCAGGTTCAGGCACCCCGAGGCGGCTCCGTAAGCGGCTCCGACTGGTCCTCGTAGGAGCGTTGGTCGCCTGCTCGGTCGCCTTGGCGGCCTTGGGTGCGGGCGCCCGGGAGCGAAACGCCACCGAGGCGGTCGAGACGGGGCCGGCAGGGACGGCGCCGGCGGTCGCGTCGCCTGCCGGCGCGACGCAGGGACGCAACTGGAGCGTACAGCGAGCGCTGATCGACCTGCGCGAGGTCTCCTACCCGCGCTACGGCTGGTTGAGGCAGTTGGCGAACAGGGTCAGGGGCCCGGTTCGCATCGGTCTGCAGATCGGTCATCTCGACGCTGCTTCCGCGCCCGACGAGCTGGCGAACCTGCGCCAGTCGACCGGTGGTTCCGTCCGGGGGCTCGACGAGGTCGAAGTCAACCAGGCGGTGGCCGAGGCCCTGGCCGCCCGGCTGACCGACCACGGTTTCGAGGTCGACCTGCTGGGCGCCGTGGTGCCACCGAACTACCGGGCTGACCTGCTGCTGTCGATCCACGCCGACGCCAACTCGGACGAGGATCGCAGAGGCTACAAGAGCGCTCACTTCAGACCCGCGCGCAACCCGCACGAGGCCCTCCTGAAGGTGGCCGTCGACCGCGCCTACACGGCGCTGACGCGGCTGCCTGACGACGACCGCAACGTCTCGGGCAACATGCTGCTGTACTACGCCTTCAACCACCGGCGCTTCCAGCACTCGGTCCACCGCGAAACCCCGGCCCTGCTCGTGGAGCTCGGCTACCTGAGCAACGCCGACGATCGGGCTTGGCTCGAGCGTCCCGACCGGCTGGCCGTCGCCCTCGAGAACGGGGTGCTCGACTACCTCGCCGAGATCCGGCGCATCGAACGGTGAGCGACGCGCCGCGTAGCCGCCGCCGTCCAGGCGATCCCCAAACGGCCTGCGTCCGCTGATAGCATCGCTGCATGGCGACACGGATCACCACGCGAGCCGCTCGGCGGCCGCTGCTGCTGGTGGCAGCGAGCTGCCTGCTGATCGCCCTCGCTGCCTCGTGCAGACCGTCCGATGACCGCGCTGCCGGCGACGGCGCGCGCACCGAAGGCGGCGTCTCGATCTCGCTGCAGGCTATCGGCAGGACCAGCATGAACGGCTTCCCCGTCGAGGTGCTCGTCAGCCGCGACGGAGAGACCGTCAGCCAGGCCGACGTCGTCATCGTGGGCGAGATGACCCATGCCGGCATGCCTCGCCTGATGTGGAGCGCTCCGGAGGTCGAGCCGGGCCGCTACCGGCTGGAGCGTTTCGAGCCGAGCATGCCCGGCGACTGGATAGTCACTGCCGAGGTCTCCCTGCCGGGAGCGTACAAGGTCACGACCGAGCTGTTCCTGACCTTGTCCAACTGATGGCCAGAGGCCCTCTGGCGCCGGGCACAGCGCGGGAGCTCAAGGTTCTCGCCGGACCACTGGCGCCGCAGCCGCGAGGCTTCGACCTGTTCTCGCTGCCCGGCCTGAGACGACTGGCGCGCTGGCAGTACTCGAGGTTGATCTTCCAGCTGCCGCTGCTGCTGCTGGCGATCTTCGTCGTCGTCGACGGGCTGACCGGTCGCCAGATCGCTCCTCGCAACCTCGCGACGACCACCGTGTGGCTGCACTACCGCGGCCTGGTCGTGATCGCCTTGGCGCTGTTCGGCAATGCGTTCTGCGCCGCCTGCCCGTTGATGCTCACGCGCGGCGCGAGTCGGCGTCTCGAGCGCCTGCTGCCGGGCAAGCTCGCTTGGCCGACGTGGCTGAAGAGCAAGTGGCTGATGGCGGGGCTGATCTTCGTCTACTTCTTCCTCTACGAACGCTACGACCTATGGTCCAGTCCCTGGCTCACCGCCTGGTTGGTGATCGGCTACTTCGGAGCGGCCCTGGCCGTCGACACGCTGTTCAAGGCAGGGACGTTCTGTCGTTACGTGTGCCCGCTGGGGAACTTCAACTTCGTGTATGCGGCCCTGTCGCCCACCCAGATCGCGGCGGTCGACCCGGACGTGTGCCGCAGCTGCGAGCACAAGCCGTGCCTGCACGGACGCCACACGCTCGCGGCAGCCAGCGCCACCGAGCTCACGAGCCGCTCCGCGTCCGACGGCCTGGCGTTCATCCCCCTCGAGGAGATCACCGCGCCCAACGGCAGCGGCCGCTTCCCTGGCTGCGAGACCGACCTGTTCGTGCCCACCATCGTCTCCAACATGGACTGCACCTACTGCTTCAACTGCGTGAGGGCGTGTCCTTACGACAACGTGGCGCTGCGCCTGCGCCGTCCCGGCAGCGAGCTCGTCAAGGAGGCGTGGGCGCGGCGCGGCCGCCTCGCCGTCATGTCGTTCGCGGTGCTTCTGAGCATCTGGGGCGCCTTCAACGCGTTCGCGATGGTGCCGGCCTACTACGACCTGGCCGAGTGGTTGTCGGCGAGCCTCGGGCTGCGCTCCGAAGGCGGCTTGCTGCTGTTGGTGTACGCCGCCGTCACCGCACTCGGACTGGCCGCGATAGTGGCGGCGGGCGTCTTCGCGGACCGGCTCGGGGCGGCCGGCGGGAGCCAGGCAACGATCGCGAGCCGCGACCGGTTGCGCACCGCCTTCGAGCGGTGGGGCTACGTCTTCGTAGTCTCCGGCTTCGGCTTCTGGGCCGCTCACTTCCTCTTCCATCTGCTGACCGGCGCGCTGTCGGTGGTGCCGGTGACGCAGCACTTCTTCGAGTACCGCGGCTTCCCGGTAGACACCAACTGGCGGCTGGCGCAGGTCGTGCCCAGCGCCTGGCTCTTCCCCGTGCAGGCGTTCGTGACCGCCATCAGCGCCTTGCTCGCGGCGGGCGTGGCGCTGGGCATCGCGGTACGCGACTTCGGGCGCCGCGGCGCGCTGGCGGTATGGCCGGTGCTCGTGCTGTTGCTGTTGATCGCCGCGCTGCAGATCGTCCTGTGGGCGCAGCCGATGGAGATGCGCGGCACCCTGCTGGGACCGCTGTGAGATCGCGCTGCACGGGCTTCCGCCAGGTGATAGGTTGTCTTGCCGAACGGGCCCCGCTGGCAGTGCTCCCGCTGCTGGCTCTGCTGCTGCCGGTACCGCCGGTCGCTGCCGCCCAGACGCCTGGAGAAGCTGTGACGACATCGAGCGCCATCACCGCCTCCGCAGCTCCCCCGACATGTGTCTATGCCGACGAGCCGGCGCCGGCCCGCGCCTACTCGCAGTGGGCCGTGACGGTGCTCGACACGCGCTTCGCGCTGCCTCCCGAGTACGTGCCTCCCGACCTCGTCGCGGTGGCTCCGGCTCTGCCGAGCGGCGCCACGGCGGGCGGCAGCCTGCTCGTCAGGGAGCATGTCCTCACCGACCTCGGGGAGCTGCTGGCGGCCGCCCAGGCTGCCGGTGTCCCGTTGGCGATCCAGTCCGCCTACCGCAGTTACGCCTACCAGGCCGACACCTTCGCCTACTGGGTGAGCGTCCAGGGCGAGGAGCGGGCACTCCTCACCAGCGCTCGCCCCGGCCACTCCGAGCACCAGCTCGGCACCGTCGTCGACTTCCGCTCCGAGGACGGCCCGCCCGCATGGGATCTCGACGACTGGGGCAACGAACCGGCCGGCGCCTGGCTGGCGGCGAACGGCTGGCGCCACGGCTTCGTCATGAGCTACCCACGAGGCGCCCAATCGGAGAGCTGCTACACCTACGAGCCGTGGCACTACCGCTACGTGGGGCGCGAGCTGGCCGCCCACATCCACGAGAGCGGACTGGTGCCACGCGTGGCACTGTGGCACGCCGCGCAGGAGGTGGACACCGATGACTAGTTCGAGACGCGGCCTGCCGGCGCGCGGGCCGGTCGTCGGCCGGCCGGCAGCCCGGTGGCTCACCGTCGTCGCCGTGCTCGCCTCGGGGCTGCTGACAAGCGCGCCGGTGAGGGCGCACGCCACTCTGGTCCTGGGCGTGATCGAGTTCGCTCCCGACCCTCCAGTCAGCGGCGCTAGCGTCTCGTTGCGGATCCACTTGCACGACCCGACACTGGCGGACGTCGAGGACGCGCTCGTCTTCGTCGAGTTCGTGCCCGGCGCCGGAGCCGCAGGCGGCGACGGCTCGCTGAAGACCGACCAACTGATCGAAACCGCCCCCGCCATCTACGAAACCGAGATCGCGACGCCCCCGGCGGGCGACTACCTGCTGCGCGTCGTCGACCGCACCTTCAGGCAGGAGGAGGCCGTGGCCGAGTTGGCGGTCACCTTCGGCGACGCGGACATCGGCAGCCTGGCGTTCGTGCTGCCCCCGACAGCGACCGGCCCGCAGAACCTCTTGTCGTGGCTGGCCTGGATCATCGGTCTGCCGCTGTTGGCAGGAGCGGTGGTGACCTTCCTGGTGCTCCGCAGCGGTCCCCGCAGCGGCGAGGAACGAGGCGCCGGCCTCTCGGACGGCGAGGCCGCAGCTCCGCCCGCCGACGATGGCGCGGCCGGTGGGGCCGGATGAGCGCTTGAGCTTCCTGGACCAGACATGGGGAACCTGGCTCAACGTGCTGACGGTGGTCGTCGGCAGCAGTCTGGGCCTGGCGCTGCGCGGACGCCTGCCTCCCAAGATCACTGTCGTGGTGTTGCAGGCCATCGGTCTCGTGACCGTCTACATCGGGCTCAGCAACGCGTTCGACCTCGGCCGGGTGGCGAACCCGCCGGGAGTGCTGATCGCCCTGATGGCGCTGGCGGTGGGCGGCGCTCTCGGTGAGTGGCTCGGCATCGAGGAAGCGCTCGAGCGTCTCGGCAACCGTCTCAGGCGCCGCTTCCGCGGCCGCGGGCGCTTCACCGAGGGCTTCGTGACCGCCTCGCTACTGTTCTGCGTCGGACCCCTGACCCTGCTCGGGGCGGTCCAGAACGGGCTCACCGGCGACGCTCCCTACCTAGTGCTCAAGTCGACCTTGGACGGCTTCTCCTCGCTGGCGTTGGCGACCAGCTTCGGCTTCGGGGTGCTGGCCGCGGCGCTGGTGGTGCTCGTGTACCAGCTCGTCATCTCGCTGGGCGCCGGCGTGTTCGCGACCATGCTGCCCGACCCGGCCGGCGACCCGAACGTGCTCCTGGTCAACGGTGTCGGCGGCCTGATGATCCTGGCCGTGGGTCTCGGCCTCCTGGAGATCAAGCGGCTGCGGGTGGCGTCGCTGCTGCCGGCGCTGGTCCTGGCCCCGCTCTTCTACCAGCTCGGACGACTGCTGGCGCGCTGAGGTAGCCTTGGCGCCGAGGAGGTGACTGCCACAGGTGAACGGTCACATACCAGTAGCGCCTGGCCAACCCGGCGCTGCGCTCGACGAAGCTGAGCTGGACCGCCTGCTCGCCCTCGCTCGCCTCGAGGTCGACGACGAGCAGCGCCGCGCGCTGGCGGCCGACTTCGAGGAGCTGCTGGGGTTCGTGGCCGCCCTCTTCGAAGCCCCGCTCGACGCGCTGCCTGGCGTCGAGCCGACCACGGTGCCGCCGGCGCAGGGGCGCGCGGACGTCGTGACACCCAGCCTGGATC
The DNA here is from genome assembly GCA_964398985.1 of uncultured bacterium. GTDB lineage: Bacteria > Deinococcota > Deinococci > Deinococcales > Trueperaceae > CAYMRL01. The sequence continues at coordinate 7,329 of CAYNOS010000038.1, read as the reverse complement.
GGAACGCCGCGTTGTCGAACGCTCCCAAGGTGCGCGGCGGTTACTTCAGCGTCCCGCGGACCATCGACGAGTCCTGAGGACCGCTCCTCCTCGCGACCCGCGCCGGGTGTTCACGCCAGCTTATTCGCGCCGAAGTAGGCGTGCAGCACCGCGGGCAGCGCCACGCTTCCGTCCTCCTGCTGGTAGCTCTCCAGCAGCGCCGCGATCGTGCGAGGGAACGCCAGCGCGCTGCCGTTGAGGGTGTGGACGCTTTCGGGCCTCCCCTTGCCCTGCGCTCCGCCCGGACGCGCGCGCGTCTTGAGCCGGTTCGCCTGGAACGCCTCCAGGTTGCTGACGCTCGAGACCTCGAGCCAGCGCTGCTGGCCCGGGCTCCACACCTCGAGGTCGTACTTCTTGGCCTGCGTGAACCCGATGTCGCCGGTGCACATCAGCAGACGCCGGTACGGCAGGCCGAGCGCCTCCAACATCCCTTCGGCGACGCGCGTCATGTCCTCCAGCACCTGGTAGCTGGTCGCGGGGCTGACGAACTGCACCATCTCCACCTTGTCGAACTGGTGCACGCGGTTGAGCCCGCGCACGTCCGAGCCGTGGGACCCCGCTTCGCGCCTGAAGCACGGCGTGAACGCGCAGTACTTGAGCGGGAGGCTGGCGGAGTCGAGGATCTCGTCGCGATGCAGGTTGGTGACCGAGACCTCCGAGGTGGGGATCAGGTAGTAGCCGCCGGAGACCTCGTACATCTGCCCTTCCTTGTCGGGCAGCTGGCCGGTGGCGGTCGCCGACGCCGCGTTCACCATCAGAGGCGGCATGATCTCCTGGTAACCGAGGCCGGTCAGGTGGTCGAGGAAGAAGTGCTTGAGCGCCCGTACCAGGCGCGCGCCCGCTCCCTTGAACACCGGGAATCCGGCCCCCGCGAGCTTGACGCCGGCATCGAGGTCGACCCACCCCCGCTCGACCATCAGTTCCCAGTGCGGTTTGGCGTCGAAACCGAGCACGCGTTTCTCGCCCCACTCGGCGACGACCACGTTGTCGTGCTCGCTCTCCCCATAAGGGACGCTGTCATGAGGGATGTTCGGGATCTCGAGCTCGAGCGACGCCAAGCGCGCTTCGAGTCCGCGCTCCCGCTCCTCCAGCCGCTTCACTTCCGCGGCCAAGCCGGCCAGCTCGGACATCAGGGCGGGATCATCCTCGCCGCGCCGCTTCATCTCGCCGACTAGGCGGCTCGAGGCGTTGCGCCGCGCCTGCCGCTCCTCGAGGTCGCGTCTGAGGAGCCGGAGCTCCTCGTCGACGATCAGCAGCTGATCGAGCGACGCCAGCGAGTCGTGCAGCTGCTTCGCCTTCATGGCGCGGCGGACCGCCTCGGGGTTGTCACGGATGAAGCGCAAGTCGAGCATGGCCCACAGTGTACGCAGACTCGCAGCGAGCCGGACAGGCGCGGCATATGCTTTCTGGCGCGGCAGATTGGGCGAGTGGCGACTTCCGCCCCAGGTTCGCCCGCAGCGCGGCCGCGAAGAGGAAGGGAACCTTGTTCAGACGCCTGTTCAACGCTCCTGACGCCGCAGTGGCACCGGATCCGTTGGCGGCCTTCGCCGGCGTGCTCAAGCTGCAGCTCCCGAGCGAGCGCAGCGAGAAGGTCCTCGAGGTCCTCGCGGCTACTCTCCCCGGCGATGTGCGTGGTTACGTCGTCACCGGCACCTCCCTCGACGACTACGCGTTCGAGGCGCAGTGCGGTTACGGTCCCGGTCTCCTCGACCTCAAACCGATGCACGGACCGTGGCGCAGCGCCGGTCCGCGCATCGTGGCGAACCTCATCGCCGAGCTCTTCACTCCCAACGATGCGGCCTCCCGCGCACAGCTCGCCGACCTCGGTCTCCGGGACGCCGACAGCGCCTTGGTGGTGCCGGTCGAAGGCCGCTTCGCTGCCTACGGATCGCTGGTGTTGCAGCGCCACGGCGGACCTGCCTTCAGCGAGGAGGAGTTGAAGGTCGCGGGCCGCTGGGCGGGGGTGCTCGGCGAACTGCTCAGCCAGCTGGCCGAGCTGCGCCGCGCCAAGCTGAGTCTGGTGGAGTTCACCAAGGCTTTCGTGCAGGCGTTCGAAGCGCAGGACTTCGCGCAGTTGGGGCACGCCGAGCGGGTCACCGCCTACGCTCTGGCGGTCGGGCGCGCGGCCGGCTTCAGCATGCAGGAACTCGTGGATCTGTACTTCGCCGCCATGCTGCACGACATCGGCAAACTCGGCACCGGCCTCGACCTCGGCATCGAGGACCTGGAGCACCCACAGCGTGGCGCCAACCTGGTCGCCTCCGCGAGCCTGCTGACGGCGGCGGCAGAAGGCATCCGCCACCACCACGAGAGCTGGGACGGCAGCGGTTTCCCGAGCGGGCTGCGCAAGGACGCCATCCCTCGCATCGCCAGGGTGATTGCCGTGGCCGACACGTTCGACATCCTGAGCTCGGAACGCGGTCAGGCGCTGCCCTTGCGGGATGTCGAGAAGGCTCTCGAGGCCCGTAGCGGCCGCGAGCTCGATCCCGCGCTGGTCGCGCTGTTCGTCAACAACGTGCTCAGGCAGGGCCGCTCGACCCAGGAGCTGGGACGCCTGCAGGAGAGCGACCTGCCGTTCTGACGACGACCGCCGGGCGCCGGCGTGCCGGTATACTTCTGAGGTGGCCGTCGAGGTCCTCAGCTACCGCTTGACGCTGCGCGGCAAGAACGTCGGCACTCACGTCGTGAAGACCGCCGAGTTGGGCTCGGAAGTGCAGCTGGAAGCCAAGTCGCAGTTCCAAGGATCCACCCTCAACGCCACCATCACCCAGCGCAGCCGCAGCCATGCCGAGCGCCACCACAGCCTGCGCTACCGCGAAGAGGTCGTGGAGCGCAACGAGCAGCGCGTGCTCGACGTCAACTTCGACGCCCGCAGCGGGCTGGTGACCGCCTCCAAGGGGGCGCGTGACAGCGCCTCGATGCCGTACATCCGCGACTACCGCGACCCCCTCTCTCTGCTCCACGAGCTGCGTTTTCTGGCAGCCGGCGGGGCCGACGAGGCCCGGAGTGGGGACGCCGCGTCCCTGGGTCCCACCGCCGACGCGGTCTTCCCGCTCCTCGGCAAGGACGTGCACGTGCAGTACAAGGGCGAGGCCGACGTCGAGACGGCGCTGGGCGTCAAGCGTGCCCGCGCCTACCTTCTGCACCCTGGCATGAGCGTCGTGTACGTCGACGCCGAGGCTCCGCACCACATCGTCAAGATGAGCCAGCGCCTGCCGGAAGGGCTGCTCGACGTCGTGCTCGTCAAGCTCGGCTCCGAGCAGAGCCTGCCGGCGTTCGGAGGCGAGGGCCGCTCCGGCGCAGGACGCGAGCCGGGTTCAGCGCGCAGACGCTCGCGCCGCAGGCGCGCACGCAAGGGCGGACGCCGCGACTGACGAGCACTCAGGGTCGACGCCGCCGGCGCTAGCGACAGGTTCCAGGTACGCAGAGGCGCTGGCGTGGCTCTACCGCCAGACGCGCGCCGGTGGACGCCGCCATCCCGGCCGCGCAGCGCGGTTGCTCGAGCGTCTGGAGCTCGCACCGCCACCCAACGTCGTGCGCGTGGTCGGCACCAACGGCAAGGGCTCGGTGACCGCCATGATCGCCGCCGGTCTCAGCGCCGCCGGCTGGCGCACCGGGCGCTTCCTGTCACCGCACGTCGAAGACTTCCGCGAGCGCGTCGCCGTCGACGGGCGGCGCGTCGCGGCGGAAGCCGTCGTCGACCTGGTGGCCCAAGGCCGCGAGCTGATCTCCGAGCGAGACGACCTCGAACCAGCCTTCTTCGAGTGGACCTTGGCGCTGGCGCTGAGAGAGTTCGCGCGCCAGGAGGTCGCCTGGGGGGTCTTCGAGGCCGGCGTGGGGGGAGTCAGCGACGCCACCCAAGTCCTCAACGGGCCCGCCTTGCGGTTGGTGGTGCTGACCAACGTCGATGCCGACCATCTCGAGACGCTGGGTCCCACCGTCGCCGACATCGCCCGCGACAAGGCTGCGGCCTGCCAGTCGGGGGTGCCGCTGGTGACTGCGGCCCGCGGCGAGACGCTCGCGGTCGTCGCCGAAGTCGCGGCGCTTCGCGGGGCGCCGCTGCACGTCGTCAGCGAGCCCGCCGGCGGCGAGACGACCAGGCGGGCGAACGAGAGGTTGGCGGCCGCGGCGCTGCGGCTGCTGGGGCAGCCGGACGCTGCGATCCGCGCGGCGATGGCGCTACCGCCGTTGCCGGGTCGCGGCGAACGCTTCTCTGTAGCGGGCCGCCACGTGCTGCTCGACGGCGCCCACGACCCGGCCGCCGCCAAGCGTCTGCTCGCCGAGACGCCGGCAGGCTACACGCTGCTGTTCGGGGCGCTGAGCCGCAAGCAGGCGCAAGCCACCTTGACGGTGTTGGCGGGTTCGGCAGCCAGCGTGGTCCTGACGGCCGCCGCCGAAGACGAACCTCCGCCCGCGGCGCCGCCGGACTTGAGTGCCCTGATCGTGACCGACCCTGCCGAGGCCCTGGAAGTCGCCATCGCGCGTACACCGCCAGGGAACACGCTGCTGATCGCCGGCTCCCTCTACCTGGCGGGTCGCGTCAGGCCGCTGCTCGAAGACCTTGGCAAGAGGCGGCCCTGATACACTCGCGAACGGCATGAAGAGCGCCCCGAACACGACAACCAAACCCTCCGGACCCGCCCTGGCCACCAGCGCCAGGATCGGCTTCGTCAGCCTCGGCTGCCCCAAGGCGCTCGTCGACTCCGAACGCATCCTCAGCCGTCTGCGCGCCGAGGGCTACCAGCTGGCCCCCGGCTACGACGACGCGGACCTCGTCGTCGTCAACACCTGCGGGTTCATCACGCCCGCGGTCGAGGAATCGTTGGCGGCGATCGGGGAGGCTCTCGCCGAGAACGGCAAGGTCGTGGTAACCGGCTGCCTCGGCGAGCGTCCCGAGACGATCATCGAACGCCACCCCCAAGTGCTGGCCGTGACCGGTCAGGCTGATGTCGAGGGCGTCATGGCGGCCGTCAGGCAGGCGGCACCGATCGCCAGCGACCCGTTCACCACGCTGCTGCCCGACGCCGCCGTGAAGCTGACGCCGCGCCACTACGCCTACCTGAAGATCGCCGAGGGCTGCGATCACCGCTGCAGCTTCTGCATCATCCCCAAGCTCCGCGGCCCGCTGCGCTCGCGGCCGGCAGCCGAGCTGCTCTACGAAGCCAGACGGCTGGTCGCCGGCGGCGTCAAGGAGCTCTTGATCATCGCCCAAGACTCCAGCGCCTACGGCAACGACCTCAGGCACGCCACCAGCAGCTATCTGGACCGCGAGGTGAGGGCGCACCTCGTCGACCTGGTCGACGAGCTCACCGAGCTCGACGTGTGGATCCGGCTTCACTACGTCTACCCGTACCCGCACGTGCGCGACCTGCTGCCACTGATGGCGGCCGGCAAGCTCCTGCCTTATCTCGACGTGCCTCTGCAACACGCCAGCCCGCGGATCCTGAGAGCGATGCGCCGTCCCGGCGGAGCCGTCAGCCACCTCAAAACCCTCGCCGAGTGGCGCTCCGTCTGTCCGGAACTGGCGGTGCGCTCGACGTTCATCGTCGGCTTCCCCGGCGAAACGGAGGAGGAGTTCCAGGAACTGCTCGACTTCCTAGTCGAGGCGCGGCTCGACCGCGTCGGCGCCTTCACCTACAGCGACGTCCCGGAGGCCGACGCCAACGCGCTGCCCGGCGCCGTCCCCGAGGAGGTGAAGGCCGAACGCTACGCCCGCCTCATGGAGCTACAGGCGGAGATCAGCGCGGCCAAGCTGGCTGCCAAGGTGGGCAGCGAGATCGAGGTACTCGTCGACGACTACGGCGCGCTGCCTGGCGAGTTGGTGGCGCGCAGTCACGCCGACGCTCCCGGCATCGACGGTCTCGTCTACGTCAGCGGGGACGGCACCTACAAGATCGGGGACAGGCTGCGAGTGCGCGTCACTTCGTCGACCGAGCATGATCTGTTTGGGGAGGTCTGCGCTTTTGCGCGGTAGCCGTGCTGTTTGGTGGTGTCTCTCGCGAAGCGCAGAGACACCACCAAACAACAAGTCGTCCTCTGCCTAGTTCGGGCTCTGCTCACTGCGGCCCGCAAGTCGACTACGAGGCGCGTCAGTCACCGGCGATTCGCGAACACCGTCGCTTGCTCTGGGGCGCGAACCTTTATTGTTCCACGACCTGCCAAGGCCCACTTTGGTCTCGCGCCAGCCAACTTCCCAGCTCGAGGTGAAGTCAGCAACCGACTGGCGTGAGGACCGATGGAGGTGGGGCCCACCGTGCCTCCGCGAAGCGGAGAGACGGTGGGCCCCACCTCAAGCACACTCAGAGCAGGAAGACCTTCACCCCATGGTCCCGCGCGTCTGAGCCATGCGTTCGAAGCTCTGCGACTCGCTGTCGCCGATGCCGCCCTGGCGCTGGGTGACCATCAGCCTGAACTCGTGCGGGCTGGTGGCGATGAAGGTCGCGTCCTCGAGCGTGATGCGCCCGGACAGGTAGAGCTCGACGAGATGCTGGTCGAACGTCTGCATGCCGCGGATGTTGTCCTGCATCAGCGCCTCCTTGATCAGAGGCGTCTTCTCCTCGTCCTTGATGTAATCGCGGATCAGCGGGGTGTTGACGAGCACCTCGACCGACAACACGCGTCCCGGACCGTCGGCGCGCGGCAACAGGCGTTGGCTGAGGATGCCCAGCAGCGATTCGGCGAGCAGGATGCGGATCTGGTCGCGCTCGTGGGGCGGGAAGAAGTCGATGATGCGGTTGACGGTGCGGATCGCGTCGAGCGTGTGCAGCGTGCTGAACACCAAGTGACCGGTTTGGGCCGCCGTGATGGCAGCTTCGACCGTCTCCTTGTCGCGCATCTCGCCGACCATAATCACGTCGGGGTCCTGACGCATCGCGTACTTCAGCGCGCCGACGAAGTCGCTGGTGTCGAGGCCGATCTCGCGCTGGATCACCAGGCTCTTGTGGTTGCGGTGCAGGATCTCGATGGGATCCTCGATGCTGATGATGTTGCGGGCGAAGCGGCGGTTGACGAAGTCGACCATCGCGGCCAGCGTGGTGGTCTTGCCCGAGCCGGTAGGTCCGGTCACCAGCACCAGCCCGCGCGGTTGGCTGGCCAGGTCGGTGACCACGGACGTCGGCAGGCCGAGGGTCTCGAAGCTCGGGATGGCGTCACGGATCACGCGCATCACGATGCCGACCGAGCCGCGCTGCCTGAGCACGTTGCAGCGGAAGCGGGCGACGTTGGGGATGGTGAAGGCGAAGTCGAGCTCGTGGCGGTGCCTGAACATGTCGCGCTGCGACTCGCTCATCA
>CAYNOS010000037.1:0-23511 GCA_964398985.1 uncultured bacterium | reverse complement strand
CTGCCGACCCAGCGCGAGCGCGAGGAGATCCTCAAGGTCCACGTGCGCAACAAGCCGATCGCCGACGACGTCAGCCTCAAGCGCCTGTCGGAAGCCACGCCGGCGTTCTCCGGAGCCGACCTCGAGAACCTGACCAACGAGGCGGCTCTCATCGCCGCGCGCTCGAACAAGCAGGTGGTCAGCTGGATCGACTTCAACGAGGCGCTCGACCGCATCACGCTCGGTCTGCGGCGCGGCAGCCTGGTGCCCACGGCCAGCGAGCGCAACATCCTCGCTTTCCACGAGGCCGGTCACGCTGTCGCCTACGCCGCCCAGCCGGTGCTTGGCGAGATCCGCAAGGTGACGATCATGCCGCGCGGCGCGGCAGGTGGCTTCATGGCGCCTTTGGCCAAAGAAGAGATGTTCTACGACGTCGACCGCTTCAACGCGCAGCTGGTGGTGGCGTTCGCCGGCCGTGTCGCCGAGAAGCGCGTGACCGGCACGATCTCCTCGGGCGCCAGCAACGACCTCAAGCAGGCCACCGAGCTCGCCAAGCAGATGGTCCTCGACATGGGCATGGGCGCGCGCGAGTACGTCGCCTGGGGCTCGGACCAGGGTCCGATCTTCCTCGGAGGCGAGATCAGCCGCCGCAAAGATTTCAGCGAGGAGACGGCCCGCGAGCTCGAGGAGCAGGTCGACGTGATCCTCGGCAGCGCCTACGAGAAAACGGACGCGCTGATCGGGGAGAACTGGGTGGCGGTCGAGGCTGTCGCCGAGTCGCTGCTGCAGCGCGAGACCCTCGATGGCAAGCTGATCCAACGCGCCTTCCAGATGTCGAAGGACGGAGCCACGTCCGCCGAGATCGTCGAGACGATCGTCGAGGCCTCGCAGCAGGCGGAGCGCCGGCTGCTCGAGCAGGAGGAGCGCGAGCGGCGCGCTGCCGAGGAGGAACGCAAGCGCAAGTCGGCCGAGGTCGGCCGCGGCGGCCTGCCCCTCGAACCGCAACCGCGTCAGGAACCTCGACCAGCCAGCGAATCCGGCGCCTGACGGCGCAGTTCGGCTGAAGGCCGAAGATGGCACTGCTAGACGGCAAGTACGAGGTGATGGCGCAGCAGGCGCTGCCAGGTGGCACCACGCTGTTCGACACCGCGGCGCCCGACGGCACACCGCTGCGAGTCGAGTGGTTCGAGCTCCCACAGTCTCAGGACGCCGCCTTCGAACGTTACCGACGGCTGCTCAAGAAGCTCAAGCGCGACGGCAAGGCCGCGGTTCACGACGTGATCTCGCGGCCCGGGGCGCACTACGTCGCCTGGTTCAAGGCGCCCTCCAACGCGGTATCGGCCAGCGACGCAGAGCTCACCACCGAACTGGTCGCCTACGGCTTCGACCCCAAGGCGGCCGACGTGCGCCGAGCCGGGCGCCAGCCTGCCCAGCTGTACGGTCTCGGTTTCGACGGACGTCTTGCGGTCCCCACCGGCGACGCCGCGCTCAAGTCCCAGCCCGCCACCAGGCGCCTGCGCGAACCCGGCGTTGCGGGTGGTCCGCTGGCGCGACTCGACACGCGCACCCTGAGCTGGTCGGTCGCCGGCGCGCTCGTTCTGCTCGCGCTGCTCGTCGGCGCGTTCGCCTGGAACCGGCTGGTGGAAGAGAGCACCGTCGTCCTCGACGACCTGACGGGACAGCCGGTGCAAGCGGCGGTGGCCAACCTCTCGGACAAGGGGTTCGAGGTGCTGGTCGACGGCATCGCCTCCGACCAACCGATCGGCACGGTGCTGTCGATCGAGCCGCCGGCCGGTTCCGAGCTTCGGCGCGGCCGCAGCGTCAAGCTGCGGTACGCCCTGCCGCCCGGCCGTCTGGCGCCGACCGAGGTGCCTGCCTTGGTCGGCCTCTCCCACCCCTCCGAGGTGGAGGCGGCCCTGTGGTCGGCGGGGTTGGTTGCGGGCGAGGTCGCACGCATCAACGCCCCCGCCCCCGCCGGCGTGGTGGTGGCGCAGAGCGTCCAGGCCGGATCCCGTGCCGGTACCGGCTCGAGCGTCGACGTGCTGGTCAGCGCCGGCCCGGACGCCGAACGCACCTTCGTGCCCGATCTCGTGGGGCTCGACGTGGCAGCCGCCAGGGAACTGGCGTTGCTCGCCGGCATCTCGCCCGAGCGCGTGTTCCTCGACGAGGTCGCCGCCGGCACCGGCGCCAGCGGCACGGTGCTGAGCCAGTCGCTGGCGCCCAACGTGCCGGTGCCTCGCGACCAGGCCGTGCTGCGCCTAGTGGTCACCAGCGGCGGAGCCGCTCCGCAGACCGCCAGCGGCGCACCCGACGTGGTCGGGTTGAGCAGCGACGCGGCCGAGCGCTCGGCCTTGGCGGGCGGCTGGCTGCCGGTCTTCACGCGCGTGGCCAGCCTCAACCTGCCGGCCAACCAAGTGGTCGCGCAGTCGCCGCAGCCGAACGAAGGGGAGCGGGGGACGCTGGAGATGGTCCTCAACGTCCACCCGGTTGCGCTCGAGGCACCTGACGTCAGAGCGGAGATCAGAGGCAGGGAGCCGCGCGCGTTCGCGTACGCCTGGACGATCCTCCCCGGGATCGGCTCCACCGACGCTCAGGTGTGGGCCACGACGCTCGACGGCAGGCGGACGCTGGTCGCCACCTGGCGCGTGACCGGCGGAGAGGTCTTGCGCGGCAGCTGGACGACCGCGGACACCGGCCCTGTCACCTTCGATCTGCTACTGGGCGGAAGCCCCTACGGCGAGCGTCTGCTCGTGCCTTGAACCGCACCTCTTGGGCCGGGGTGTATAGTGCCCTTTGGCAATGTTGGCGGGCGCCTATGCGGTCATGACGGCCTCGAAGGCGACGAAGTCCTCTTCAACTTCCCTGGAGCTGCGTGCTAGACACATTTCGTGACCTAGGACCGTACCTTCGTCGGCATCGACTGGCGTTCCTCGCCGGCATCTCGCTGTTGGCCCTCAACGCGTTCCTGGCCACGTTGATCCCGATCATCCCGGGCCGCATCATCGACGGCTTCACCCAGGGCATGTCGATGGCTGAGCTGTGGCGCAACCTCGCGCTACTGATCGGACTGGCGCTGACCGGGGCGCTCATCATGATCGCGGTCAGGCGCCTGCTGCTGGGGGCGAGCTGGGAGATCCAGTTCTGGATCCGCCGCGACATCTTCGAGCACTTCACCAGGCTCGACGCCAACTACTACGACAACGTCCGCGTCGGCGACCTGATGGCGCGCCTCACCGCCGACCTCAACGCGGTGCGGATGCTGGTAGGGGTGGCGATCATGCAGGGCTTCAGCACCGCGCTGCTGCTCGGCTTCACGATCTACCGCATGGTCGGCCTCAGCCCGAGCCTGGCGCTGCTGACGGTCGCGGTCGTGCCGTTCATCTCGCTGACCTTCTTCGTCCTGCTCAAGATCATCCACCGTCGCTACACGCGCGTGCAGGAGCAGTTCTCAGAGGTGTCGGCGATGGCGCAGGAGAACTTCAGCGGCATCCGCGTCGTCAAGGGTTTCGGCATCGAGGACCGCGAGATGAGCAAGTTCGCCGGTCTCAACGACGAGTTCGTCAAGCGCAACTTGGCGCTGACCCGCGTCGACGGCCCGCTGCACCCGCTGATGGAGTTCCTCTTCGGCCTCACCGTCGCGCTGTTGGTGCTGGTGGGAGGGCGCCTGGTGCTCGGCGTCGGCTCGGAGCTGACGATCGGTCAGTTCTCGAGCTTCATCCTGCTGTTCGAGGGGATCCAGTGGCCACTGGTGGCGCTCGGCTGGATCGGTAACATGCTGCAGCGCGGCTCGACCTCTTGGGGGCGCCTCAAGGAGATCCTGTCGGCGGTTCCGGAGGTCACCGACGGCCCCGACACCGACTACTCGCTGACCAGCATCGCTGGCGAGATCGAGTTCCGGGACGTCACCGTCAGCTTCGCCGGGGTCAAGGCGCTGGACGGCGTCAGCTTGAAGATCGCCGCCGGCGAGTCGATCGGCATCACCGGCCGCACCGGCGCCGGCAAGACGCTGATAGTCCAGCTGATCACCAGGCTGATCGATCCGGACTCGGGTCAGGTGCTCATCGACGGCATCGACAGCCGCCGCTACCCGATCGAGGTGATCAGGCGGTTCATCGGGCTGGTGCCGCAAGAGCCGTTCCTGTTCTCGGACTCGATCGCCGAGAACATCGCCTACGGCGTCCCCGAAGCTCCGTTGGAGGAGCTGGAGCCGCGCGTCAGGGCGGCGGCCGAGCTGGCTCAGCTCGCCGGCGACGTCGACGACTTCCCGCTCGGCTTCGCGACCAGTCTGGGCGAGCGCGGCGTGACCCTCTCGGGCGGCCAGCGGCAGCGCACCGCGATTGCCAGGGCCCTGATCCGCGATCCCAACGTGTTGATCTTCGACGACGCGCTCTCGGCCGTCGACACGCAGACCGAGACTCGCATCCTCGCCGGTCTCGAGTCGATCCAATCGGGGCGCACCACGGTGGTGGTCGCTCACCGCGTCAGCGCCTTCCAGAGCGTCGACCGCATCTACGTGCTGGAGCAAGGTCGCATCGTCGAACAGGGCACGCACGCTGAGCTCATCGAGATCGACGGTCGTTACGCCGACATCGCCAGACGCCAACAGCTCGAAGCCGACATGGAGGCAGCGTGATGGCCGACGACCGGCGCCGCTTGACTGGCGCGGCCGGCGACGAGCTGCCGGCTGCTCCGGGTTCCCCCAGGCCGGCGCGCCTCACCGACATGGACCTGCCCGACTACTCGGTCAGCGCCGAACGCGCCGCCTACCGCGAGCGGCGCCGCCACCGCGGCAGGCGCATGCTCGAGGAGAGCCTCCTCGACGAGGACGGAGAGGCGTTCGAGAAGGCTTACGACGGCGCGATGATGCGGCGCCTGCTCTCGTTCCTCAAGCCCTACCGCCTGCAGTTGGTGTCGGCGGTCGTGCTGCTGCTGCTGACCAGCGGCTTGGCGCCCGCCTTCCCCGCCCTGCTCGGGGCCGCTGTGGACCGCTACCTGCTGGCCGAGCAGGCGCCGTACTCGGGGCTCAGCGTCGACGAACGACTCAGTGGCCTGTTGGTGATCGTGCTCATCTACCTTGCCCTGCGGGTCGTCAGCTTCGGCTTGCGTTACGGCTACACCTACCTGATCTCGTGGCTGGGTCAACGGATCATCTTCGACATCCGGCGGCTGATGTTCGCCAAGATCCAACGGCTTCACATGGGCTTCTTCGACCGCACGCCGGTCGGTCGCCTGATCACCCGCATAACCTCGGACGTCGATGCGATCCAGCAGATGTTGACCGACGGCATCGTCGGCCTGATCGCGGACGTCGGCATGATGGTGGGTCTGTTGATCTACATGTTCACGATCAACTGGCGGCTCGCCTTGATCACGCTGATCGTGATGCCGGCGCTGTTCGTCACCATCAACTTCCTGCGGCGCCGCATCCGAACCGCCTACCGGGCGGTGCGCCTGCGCACCTCGAAGTCGAACTCGTACCTGGCCGAGAACCTCAGCGGCATGAAGACCGTTCAACTGTTCAATCGCGAGGCGCGCAACCAACGCCGCTTCGACCGCCTCAATCTCGACCTGCTGGAGGCCTACGACGAGCAGATCCGCTGGTTCAGCCTGTTCTTCCCGGCGGTCAACCTGCTCGGCGCGGTCTCGACGGCGCTGATCCTCGTCTACGCCGGCACCCAGATCCTCGGGGCCGAGAGTATCGGTGCCGCCGGCATCACCGTCGGCGTGCTGGTGGCCTACATCCAGTACTCGGGGATGTTCTTCCGCCCGCTGCAGGACCTCTCGGAGAAGTTCAACATCATCCAGGCGGCAATGGCCTCGTCCGAGCGCATCTTCAGCCTCATCGACACGCCCGAGCAGATCACGGACCGCGAGGATTCGCTCGACTTCGCTCAGGGCTTCAGGGGCGAGATCAAGTTCGAGGACGTCTGGTTCGCCTACGACGGCGAGGATTGGGTGCTGCGCGGTGTCGACTTCACGGTCGCGCCCGGCGAGTCGGTCGCGTTCGTGGGCCACACCGGCGCCGGTAAGACGACCATCATCAGCCTCGTCAGCCGCTTCTACGACGCCACGCGCGGATCGGTGAAGATCGACGGGGTCGACGTGCGCGACTACGACCAGGTCGAGCTGCGACGTCACATCGGCATCGTGCTGCAAGACCCGTTCCTGTTCAGCGGCACGATCCGCAGCAACATCACGCTCGGCGACGATTCGATTCCTCAGGAGCGGGTCGTCGAGGCCGCCAAGTTCGTCAACGCTCACGAGTTCATCGAGCGCCTACCGGACGGTTACGACACGGTCGTGCGGGAACGCGGCGCCGGCTTCTCGACGGGCCAGAAGCAGTTGATCGCCTTCGCGCGCGCGTTGGTGCAGAACCCCGACATCTTGCTGGTGCTCGACGAGGCGACCGCCAACGTCGACACCGAGACCGAGGAGTTGATACAAGACGCCCTCGCCAAGCTGATGCAGGGCCGGACCAGCGTGATCATCGCTCACCGCCTGTCGACGATCCAGGACGTCGACAGGATCATGGTGATGCGCAAGGGGAAGCTGATCGAAGAGGGCAACCACTTCGACCTCATCAAGCAGGAAGACGGCTACTACCGCAAGCTCTACGAGCTTCAGTACCAGGAGCGCCCCGACTGAGTCTGTGGCGGCCCCGCCGGCGCCGCTAGAGAAGGATCACGCGGTAGTAGAAGGGCGTCTCCTGGCCGGGCTCGAGGTCGACGAGCAGGCTCCAGCGGATCATCTTGTACTCCTCGGGCTCGACGACGCGACGCGACTCGCCTTCACCCATCAGCAGCGGTGGCGTGCCGAACACCTGGCCATCGAGCGAGTACTCGGTGAGCACCCGTTCGGAAGTTGGCGTGGCGGAGCCGGCGACGTACTCCATGCCGTCTTGAACCGGTCCGAAGATCTGCACGCTGCCGGCAGGCAGGGTGGTCTCTCCGACGTTGGTCGCGAAGATCCGCCACTCGATCACCTGACCCGGGATGGCGCTGGTGGCGGGGCTGAAGCGCTCTTCCCTGGTGCCGTCGTCAAGCGTCACCAGGCTGACGATGTAGATCTCGGTGCGCAGCGCGATCGGGTTCTGCGGCTCGGTCGGCTGGGCGTCCTGCTGGGCGAACGCAACGCCCAACGCGAACAGCACCGCTAGGAGGACGATGGGTGTGGCGAGGATGCGTCTCATCGCAACAACGATAGCAGCGCAGGATGACGGCCGTTTGAGCCCTGCGTTGAGCCAACGCTAAGGTGTCAGGGACCGGCGTCAGGGGTGGTCGGCTCGGCGGCGCCCAGCAACGGGGCAGCGGCCGCCACGAAGTCGAGCAGGTCGTTCGCCTCGCGGTAACCGGCCGCGGCAGCCGATCTGAACCACGCCAGCGCCGCGGCGAAGTCCTGATCGACCCCGGAGCCGTGCAGCAGCAGTTCGCCGTAAGACACCTGCGCCTGCAGACTGCCCGACTGCGCGGCGCGGGCCAGCCACTGCGCGGCGACCTGCGGGTCGGGCGGCACGCCGAGGCCCCTCAGATAGAGGTCGGCCAGCGCCACTTGCGCCTCGACCAGGCCCTGCTCCGCGGCCAGGCGGTACCAGGCAGCGGCGCGGGCGTTGCTCCAAGGCTGACCCTGACCGTTCTGGACCATGTGCCCCAGCATGTACTGCGAGCGGGCGTCACCGGCCTCGGCCAACGGCTCCCACACGCGGCGCGCCGCGGCGAAGTCGCCCTGACGGTATGCGGCGAGGCCGCCGTGGTAGTCACCTCCGGCCGCTGGCGACCGCAGCGCGAACAGCACCTGCAGCGTGATCAACACGATGACCGAGACCAGCAGGGCCCAGATCAGGTAGTTCCGCAGCGGCGGGCCTTCCGGTTGTGGCGTCACCGGCTCGACCGTCGCGGGGCGCTCAGGCATCCACCAGCGACCGGTGTCGCCGGTCGCCTTGACGCCGGGCGTCTCCTCTAGCCAGTTGGCGACAGGCAGAGGGTCTTCCCGGAGGTTGGGCTGGCTGTCCTCGAAGGGTGACGGCACCCAACGCGTGGATGGCAGCGCCGCTCGTTGCCTGTCGTCGTCTGCTGCCTCGTGCGGGTGGGCCGGCCGGTCCTTGCGCCACGGCTGCGGCGGCGGCTGGCGGCGGTCGGCCGCGCCGGCGTCACCCGCTCCGGTCGCGGCGTCAGGCTCTTGGACCGCGCCGCTCTCTGCCAAGGCGTCGGCATCGTCACTGACGCGGAGATCGTCGAGATCGTCGCCGACCAGTGGCTGGCGGCCGGTGGGGTACGAACGGTAGTCGATCTGGTCCTGCTCGAGGTCGGTGTCGCTGCCGTCGGCGATCTGGTTCCACGGCGCCACGACCTCCTGCTCGGCGTCCCAACCCGAGTCGTCGTCCCAGATCTCGTCGAGCTCCGGCCGCGCCCCCGGCTGGGCACCGGGTGGGACCTCGGGGGCAGCCTCGCTGGTGGGCTCCGGCGCCGTTGCCGGCGCGTCTGCGGCCGGCTCGAGCGGGGCCCTTGCGCTTTCCACCGGGTCGGCCTCGAGGATCTGCTCGCGGATGCTTACCGCTACCCGCGCCTCCGCGAAGACCTTGGCGATGAGCACCGCCTTCTCGTGCAAGACGGGGCGAGTCACCGCTCCCACGCGGCCTTCGAGGAGCGTGCGAATGCGTTCCGGCTCCATCTCGAGCCGCGACGCGATCGCTTGCGACGCCGCGGCTACGAGGCCGGAGTCAAGTGGCCGTGTGATGTCAACCACGTAGCGACGCTCGTCCACAACCCCCTGCCCTCCTGATCGGCGAGCCCATTCTAACTTCCTCACCGAGGCGCTCACTCTGCTACGATGTCCCCAACATGAAGTTGATCCTTGCCATCGTGCAGGACGCCGACGCGGCGCGCCTGCAAGAAGCGCTGCGCGAACGCGGCTTCCAGTCGACCAAACTCGCGTCGACCGGCGGGTTCCTGCGTGAGGGCAACACCACCGTGCTCATCGGAGTCGACGACCACAAGGTCGAGCAGGTGAAAGACATCTTGCACGCCACCTGCCGCGAGCGCACCAAGGTGGTCACCGCCGGTTCGCCGATCCACGCCTTGGAGGGCGTCTTCGCCAGCCAGCCGATGGAGGTGCCGGTGGGGGGCGCCATCGTGTTCGTCATCAACACCGAGGAGTTCGTCAGGCTCTGAGCCTCGCTCAGCGACCCAAGCCCGAAGCTCGGCCTCTGGTTCTAGTCGCGGTCGTCAGCGTTCTTGCGGCTTTCGGCTTCCGCCGCTAGGCGGGCGGCCTCGGCTGCGACGCCGCCCGCCAGCGCGCGCCGGTCGAGCTCGCGCAGGCCGCTGAAGCGGAACGAGAACGCCAGCGTGACCGCCGCCAACGCCGCTGCCAACCAGAAGAGGTTGGTGAAGCCGAGCAGCATGGCGATGGAACCCGCCACGATCGGCGCCAGGCTGGGGAGCGCCAGCACGGTGTTCGACAGGCCGATGTAGAGCGACCGGTCACCGGCGGGAGCCAGCGCGTAGAGCAAGTTCCACGCGGCGATCGAGACTCCGGCGTTGCCGGCGGCGGCGAACATGAACACCAACGAGTAGGCGCGCCAGTCGCCCAGCAGCAGTGCAGCCACCGGCGCGAGCAGCACGAACGCGTAGCCGACCTGCAGCACCGTCACGTTGCGGCCGCGATCGGCGGGGACCCGCAACAAGAAGTTCGCGACGATCGACGCCCCGGTCGCGGCGATCACGTACAGACCGATCGCGCTCGCCGGCGCGCCGAGGTTCTGGATCGCGTGCAGGGCGTAGAAGGGCTCCGCGAGGATGGCGGTGAGACCGATGAAGCGCACCCGCAGGAAGCGCCTGAGGATGGCGTCCTGCTTGAGTAGCCCCGGGATGCGCTTGAGCATGCCTCGGAACGACTGCCGCACGCTCACCGCTCCGGGCGGCTCCTTGACGAAGCTGAAGCTCACGTAGGCGACGATCGACAGCGCCGTCCCACACACGAACGCGTAGGCAAAGTCGCGCGGGAAAGGCAACTCGGAGTCGAGCAGGCGCCGCAGGACGAAACCGGCACCCAGCGCCAGCATGCCGCCGAGCGCGTTGCGCAGCGCCCAGAAGGTGCCCAGTCGCGAGTGCGGAACGACCTTGGCGGTGACGTCGGCCCACGGGATGCCGCCGACGCCGCCGACCAGCGCGTTGATGGTGATCATCGCCAGCACCAACAGGATCAGCGTGGTGGGTTGGCGGTCGGCGAGCAGGAACACCGAAGCCGTCATGACGATCAACGCGATCGAGCGCAGCGTCGAGGTCATGTGATAGAACCGCAACTTCAGCGGCTCGTGAGCGATGCGGTTGGCGACGAACAGCTGCGGCAAGAACCACAGCCCGACACGGATCGCCGGCACCAGCCCGACGACCACCGGAGGTGCGCCGAGAGCGGCAAGGAAGGGCGCCATCACCAGCCCGCTGTGCAAGAACGCCTCGCCGCCGTTTATCAGGACGCCGTTGGCGACTCCCAGCCAGAAGTTGCGCGCCGCGGCGTCGCCTTTCTTCATCGAGCGACATGCTACTGCGAGCCGCGTCGTGCGGCGTCAAGCGGGCCGTTACCAGCAAAGTCCGCCGGCGGCGCTAACCTGTGCCGGTGCGCCTCGCTTGGCTATTCCCGGTGGTCATGCTGGTCTTGGCCGGCTGCATCGCGGCCACCGACCGGCCACGCAGCGGCGTCAGTGTGCCGCTGGGAGCCGAGGCGCAGGCCGCAGCCGACACCTCGGGTTCGAGCCTGAGGCTTCTGATGCCGGTCGACGGTCTTCGCACGGTCGACATCGGCAACAACTTCGGCGCGCCGCGTGGCGGCCGTTGGCATGAGGGACTGGACCTGTTCGCCGCGCGCGGGACGCCGGTGCGGCCGGCCGCGTCGGGGAGGCTGTGGCTGGTCGGCGAGACCCCCCTCGGCGGGCTGTCGGTGACCGTAGACGGCGACGACGGCCTGCGCTACTTCTACACGCACCTCGACGCCGTGCCGGCGGGACTCGCAGTCGGACAGCGGGTGAACGTCAGCGAGGTGATCGGCTTCGTAGGCAACTCCGGAAACGCCGCCGGCGGACCCACCCACCTGCACTTCGCCGTGTACGCGCCGACGTCCGACGGGCGAGGCTGGATGGCTTTCGATCCCACGCCTCACCTCGTCGATCGGGCGGTGGCGGGCAGGTGACTGCGCGCCGCCACGCAGCGGCGCGACGTTGTAGACTTGGGGACGCTTGGGGCCGTGGCGCAGTTGGGAGCGCGTCTGAATCGCACTCAGAAGGTCAGGGGTTCGAATCCCCTCGGCTCCACCACTGTTAAGAGTCGCGACATAGGTGACTAAGTTGTCCCCGGCCATCGGCCGGGGCTTCTTAGCGCCTGATTGTCGACGTGCTGGGCGTCTCGAAACCTTCACGCTGCAAGTGCCAAGCGATGGTCGGCGGACCAGCGTCCAGACCCTGGAGCCTAAGGTCACAACGCAGTTCGATGATGGCGATCCGAGATCCTCAGCATGGTCTTGGAGAGCGGCATGGAGTCCGGGTTACAGGTCTCCTACGACCGCCTGCAGGACCTGCTCCCCGCCTGGGGCAACTAAGTGGTGGTCGAGCCCGTCGAGGTCAGGCTCAGGGTCTACCCCAACGCCACGTCGAGGACGAGCATCACCACGACCCCCGTCAACGTCCCCATCGTCGCTATGCGCTCGTGACCGCGCCCGTGCGTCTCAGGGACGATCTCGTCGAGAATCACGAACAGCATCGCGCCGGCCGCAAAGCCCATCGCGTACGGGAGGATGGGTGCCGCCATGTGCACCGCCCAGGCGCCCAAGAGCGCCAACGGGATCTCGACCGCGCCGGCCCTGATGCCGGTGAACGCCGCGTACCACAAGCTGCCCATGCCGGCATTGCGGGCGGCCACGGCTACCGCCAGTCCTTCTGGCAGGTTCTGGATGCCGATCGCGAACATCAGCGAGAACGCGTCGGCGAGGTTGCCGCTGCCGAAGCCCACCCCCACCGCCAAGCCTTCTGGCATGTTGTGGATCGTGATCGCGACGATGAACAGCATTACCCCCGACATGCCGCTGCGCCGGCTCGGATCGGCTCCCGCCTGCTGTGCGGCGTCGTCGCGGCGCCTGCCGGAGACGAGCACGTGCACGTGCGGCACCCAAGCGTCGGCGCGATCCAAGACCAGCACGCCGAGCGCGATGCCGATCACCACCGGCAGCAGGCCGCCGACCTCGATGCCGGGCAGAATCAGGCTGGTGAAGCTGGCGGTGAGCATGACGCCGGCCGCGAAACCGAGAGCCGCATCCAGCGCTCGTCTCGAGGGGTGACGCCACAGCACCACCAGCAACGCGCCGATGAGGTTGAGCGTGGCGATGATGACGCCGCCAACCAGGCCTTGCATGACGGGGTTGGGGCCGGCGACGCGCAAGAACAGCTCGATCAAGCCATCCACGCGTCGATGATAATGCCGGAGGGTCGGACTGTTCCGGACGCAATAGGCCTGACTCGCCCGGATGACCGGTGGTCAGCGTGCCAGCGAGAGTCGGCGGCCGCGGTAGTGCAGCGTCACGCCGCCAGGCACCTCGGCCCCACCGGGTCCTTGCCCTTGGTAGCTGACGTCGACCTCGATGCCGCTGCGTTGCAGTGACTCTGCCACGGCGCGCGCCAGCAGGCGCCGCTCGACGGGGCGCCCGCCGGCAGCGAGCTTGAGCGCGTTGCGCACGGCCGCCTGCCGCGAGTGCCACAACTCGCGCGTCAACGTCCTGCCGGCCGCGGAGGCCCGCTCAGGGAAGTCGGGCGCGGGCGCGGCTGCTCCCTGGCGTGGGCTCGGAACCCCCGGCGCTTCACCTGCCTCACGTGTCAGGCGGTAGGCGGCCGGCAACTCGCGCGCGATGCCGAGCAGCAGCGCGGCCAGGTCGCTCAGGTCCCGCGGGAGCCGCGCCAGCGGCCGGTGCCCGTGCTCCCAGGCCAGCTCGAGGTCGAGCGCAGCCATGGCCGCTCGGCCCAAAGGCGTCAGGTCCAGTCGCTGGCGGAAAGGATCGCAACGACGCAGGAAGGCCTTGAGGGTGCGCGTGCAGCCCAGCTCGGCGGCGCGTCGCATCAGCCCGTCGAGGCCGCCGTCGGCGGCCAAGCGCGCGAGGTCGAGGTAGTCGGTCGCCCTGAGCTCGTAGCGGTCGCCGGACCAGTAGCGGTTCAGCACCAGCCCAACCAGCGCCGCGTCATCGTCGCGTGGCAGCATCACCGTCACCCCCTCGAGCGAAGCGGGTCTGGCAGCGGCCCACACCGCGCGGCTGATGCGCTCCTGATGTGCGAAGCGCGGCACGCGGTTGTCGTTGTTGTGGAGCAGGCGGCGGTGGACGTCGATGCTGAGACCGCTCGGGTGCTCGAGCAGCAGCAGTTCGTGTCCGAAGTAGTCACTGCCATGGTGAGACCAGACGTCGACGTCTTGCCCGGCGCGCCACACGATCTGCCAGCCGAGGTCTTGAGCCACTCCGGCAGCCGCAGCGACGTGGCGCTCGTCGATGGCGGCGTCGACATCGGAGTAGGGCCGCCATGACGGGTCGGGATACACGAACTCCGCGAGCGCGAAGCCCTTGAAGAGCAGCGTTTCGATGCCTTCTTCCGCCCAGGCGGCCAGCAGTCCGCTGACCAGCTCGCGGTTGCGCTCATGTCCGCGCTTGGCCAGGGCTCGAGCCGCCAGCAATTGCGGATCTACGGCGCCGCTGACCCGCTCGCTGGCGAGACCGATCAGCCCGTGTTCGAGGACGCCGGCGAGCGGCAGCTCGGCGCCTGGCTCACCGACCACGTAACGTGCCACGGCGGCGAGGCTCACGCTTCGAACACCGCGGTGCGGGTGAAGCCCTGTAGGTCGCCGTCGCCGGCGACGACCCGGCCCTCGGCCTCGAGCCAGGCGTGACCCTCGACGCTGCCACCTTCAGCGCGGCGGAACCCGAACTGGATGGTGGATGGCACGCCGCGCCGGCTGAGCATCGTCTGGGCCGCCAGGGACTGCGCCACGCAGCGCGCGCCCGGCACGAAGCGCGCGGCGGATTCGACGGCGCGGCCGATGGCCAGCGCACGCTCGCCGGCAGGCTCCGGCTTCCGCGCCACGGCCGTACGCTCCATGAACTCCGCCTGCAGCTCCTTGAACGGGCGCCTCGTCAGCTCACGCCTGATGCGCCGCAACAGCAACAAGGCCTCCAGCCGCTGAGCGAGGCCGGCGAGTCCCACGCTGCGCAGACGCAAGGCGGCATTCGGCATCCCTCTACTCTCGGCCATGCTCGCTCGCAGCACGGCGACCGTCATCACATCAGCTCGAGCGACGCTGCGGTCGCGAAGGTGTGAGGCTTGCGCCAAGACGACCGGCGGAGCGCTCCTATACTGCCGCGATGGCCGACAGAGCACTCGTCATGCGCTTCGTCAAGTTGATGATCTCCACGATGCGGTGGCGGCTTGCCCTGCTGCTGGGCTTGGGCCTACTTTCGAGCCTTACCGCCGGCGTCGGTCTGGTGATGATGGTCCCGCTGCTATCGCTGGTGGGCATCGAGACGGGCGGGGGCACCACCGAGTTGTTCGTCGGTTACGTCCAGAGCGCGCTCGCCACCCTCGGGATCGCGCCGACCGCGCCCGCCCTGCTCGCGCTCAACGCCCTGCTGCTGATGTTCGCGGCGGCAATGGCACGCTACCAGTCGATAGTCGAGCCGAAGATCTACGAGTCGTTCGTCCTCAGCCAGCGGCTGCGGCTGTTCGGCGCTCTCACCGACGCGCGGTGGCGCTTCGTCGTCAACGAGCGCGCGTCGAACAACCTGCACCTGCTCACTTCCGAGGTCAACCGGCTCGGCGGCGCCGCTCACCGCATCGTCAGTCTGGTCACGCGGGTGCTCAAGGTCATCGTCCACCTCGGCGTGGCGATCGCTCTCTCGCCCCTGCTGACGTTGCTGGTGGCCGCCTCGGGGCTGGTGCTGGCGTTGATCTCGCAGCCGCTGGCCAAGCTGGCTCGCGAGCGCGGCAAGCAGGTTTCGATGACCTACCGCGAGATGTACCGCTCGATCAACGAGCACCTCGGCGGCCTCAAGACGGTCAAGGCCCACGGCCTCGAGGGCCGCGCCGTCGACGACTTCGGTGTTCGCGCCACCGCCGCCGCCGACGCGGTCGTCGACGTCTCGCGCAACGACGCCAACGTCAGCTTCGTGCTCAAGGTGGGCTCCACCCTGCTGCTCACCGCCATCGTGTGGGTCGCTCTCAGCCTCAGCAACGTCACCCCCGCCGGCCTGATCATGCTGCTCTATCTGTTCACGCGGCTGGTGCCGATGCTGACGGGGCTGCAGAGCGGTGTCCAGTCGCTGATGAACAAGCTCAGCGCCGTCGAACTGCTTGACGAGGCGGTAGCCAAGTTCGACGCTGAGCGCGAGGCTGGCGCCGTGGCGTCGGGAACGCTGCCGCCGACGCTCGCCTCCGAGATCCGGCTGAAGAACGTCACGTTCGAATACCGCGCCGCCGAGGATCGCAGCGTCCTCCACGGTATCGACCTGAGCGTGCCCGTTGGCAAGACGGTCGCGATCGTCGGGCCCTCGGGCGGCGGCAAGAGCACCCTGGCCGACCTGCTGATCGGCCTGTTAGCGCCCGACAGCGGCGAGGTGCTGATCGACGGGGTCGAGCTCGAGGACGCTGACCGCCCGGCCTGGCGGCAGCGCGTCAGCTACGTCTCGCAAGACGTCTTCATGTTCCATGACAGCGTGCGCCACAACCTCCTCCTCGCCAACCCCGACGCCAGCGACGAAGAGCTGTGGGAGGTGATCGAGGCCGCCTCCGCGGGCTTCGTCAGGGAACTCCCCGAAGGGCTCGAGACCGTGATCGGCGACCGCGGCATGAAGCTGTCGGGCGGCGAGCGTCAGCGTCTCGCGCTGGCCAGGGCACTGCTGCGCCGGCCCGACCTGCTGGTGCTGGACGAGGCGACGAGCAACCTCGACGCCATCAACGAAGCCAGGGTCCAGGAGGCGATCGGCAAGCTTCACGGGCGCGTGACGCTAGTGGTCATCGCGCATCGCCTCGCCACCGTCAGGGAAGCCGACGTGATCCACGTGCTGGTCGACGGCCGCATCGTTGAGTCGGGTAGCTGGCACGATCTGGCCGCCGCCCCCAGCGGCGCTCTGCGCGAGCTGGCGGTCGTTCAGGGCATGCTGCCCGAGGCCGCCTCTTCCGATGTCTCTTCCGGCGCCTCGGCGAAAGGCAGGTCGGCGAACCCGGTTGTCAGGTGAGAGGCTAGCTCGTCGGCCACGGCCGGCAGCTTCTCCAAGCCCGACGGGTAGCGAAACACCGCCACGGGAACCTCGCGCGCGAACCTCAGGTACGACTTCATCATCGCTCCGGTCCGCTCCATCTTGAAGGCGTCGAACGTGTAGCAGTGGTTCAGCAGGCGCTTGAAGCCCACGTGGGGAGCCAGCCGGGCAAGGTTCGTTGCGCCGTCATCGACGCGCTCGATGAGCACGAAGCCGGCCAGGGGCAAGGGTGGGCTCAGGTCGTCTTCGCCCAGTTCGCCGGGATCGGGGATCTTGTCGCGCACGGGCAGGCCGAACAGCTTGGCCGAGGCGCTGCGCAAGCGCATCGTGAACGGGATCGGTCGTAGTGCGGGCCGTGCCGGACTGAGGCCGACTCCTTCAGGGTCCAGGATCAGCGCGTCATCCGCGACCACGCGCAGGCCGCGCTGCTCGAGCGCCAGGGTCAGCGTGCTCTTGCCGGTCTTCGAGTACGCGTGGAGCGTGTACACGCCGCCACCGCCAGGCGGCACCACGGCGGTTCCGTGCATGCTCTCGAGGCCGTAGAGCTGCAGCACCACGGGTAAGACCATGCGGTAGTAGCCGTCGATGATGGTGGCCGCCTCGACGCCGGGATGCGGCACGGCCACGCAGTCGACGCCTTCAGGTGGCGCCTTCAGCGGGAAGCGGTAGGTCGCCATGTGGTAGATCCAGATCCATCCCCAGTCGCCGACCGTCCGCGCGATGAACATCGGCTCGCCGTTCTCGAAGTCCCAAGTGATCGCCCCGTCGCTGTCGGGGTGGAGATCCGGCAGCTCCGCGGCGGGAAGGTCGACGATCCTCAGGCGCTTCAGACGCATGCGGGTCACAAGATACCGGGCCCAAGCGGTGCGGCCACCGAGGCGGATGCTTCGGTGGCCGCACCAATTGGCCGAGTTGGTTAGGCGGTGGGGAAGTCCCAGCTCTTGCTCTTGCTCTGGCTCTGGCTCTTGCTCTGGCTCTGGCTCCCACGGCCACTGCGACGACCGCTCCCGAGAACCACTTCGGTGACGGCACCTACAACGGATACTTTCATCGGCGTCCAGTTCTTCATGCTAAACCCCTTTCAAACCTGCCTGGATTGGTACTACCCGCTTAGGCTAGCAAGTGAGAACTAGGTGAGACCCGCAACCGTCACACCGGACGCTTGGCCCGCCGCCTGGGATCCTGCGATGAGTTCGATCTCGTCACAGACCTCGTCAAGTACCTCGAGTCCGGTCGGGTACTGGAGCCGGTACACCGGCACCGAGGACGCCAGGGCGAGATAGGAGCGCATCATGGCGCCCTTGCGGTCGGGGGCGTTGACGCTGAAGACCTGCGACTGCTCTAGCAGCGCCTTGAATGCAGCCTCCGGCTTGAGGCGCTCGGCCTTCACCGCCTCCGCTCCGCGCCCCAGGACGACCACGGCCGCCAGCGGCACCCTGGCGTCGGCGACCGTCGACTTCTCCCCCACGCGCACGTCGCGCTTGGAAGGGCTCTCGAAGTGCTCCGCCGACGGCCTCCGCAAGCGCAGCTCGAACGGCAGCGGCACCACGTCGGGAGGTCCGCTCCCAGCGGCGAAGTCAAGCACCACCGCGTCGTCGGCCACGACCCCATGGCCGCGTAGGCCGAGGGCGAAGGCGATGGTCGATTTGCCGCTGCGTGGGGGCGCGCACAGGGCGATCGCTCCCGCAGGCAGCACGACCGCGCTGCCGTGGAGCGTCTCGAGACCGTAGGCATGCAGCGCCATCGGCACGACGGTGCGGTAGTAGCTGTCGACGAGCAGCTCGGTACTGGCGCCGGGCGCCGGCATTCCCTCGGCAGAGACGTGCAGATCGGAGCTTGTCAGCGCGAAGCGGTAGCAGCCCACGCCAGCGACGCGCACCCAGTGCCAGTCGTCGGTCGTGAGACCGAAGACCACGTCGCGACCGGCGGCGTCACGCCACACGGTGACGCCGGGGGCGCCCGCGACGAGAGGCGGCGGATCGAGCGCGACGACAGCGAGGGACGAGATCTTCATCGGGCGCCTGGCCACTCGCAGGGGGACCCACCAGCAATCGGCGGCAGCGCTGGGCCGCCGCCGCACCCGGCTAGCACGCGGCCCTCAGGCTGCCGCCTCGAGAACCTGCTCGCTGACGAGCATGGCGATGGTCTCGACCACGTCGTGGCCCACGACATCGGCCTCGACGTCGTACTCGCCGGCGAGCGCGAGCGTCGCCTCGCCGACGCTGTCGCCGCCCACCAGCAACTCCACCAGGCGGGCAGCGGTCTCGTTGAGCTCGATGATGCGGTCGGTTCCGAGCTGAACGGCGATCATGGCGTCGCCAAGCTTCTCGATGACGACGTCCGGGACGGTGCGGTAGCGCGCGTCGAAGGCGGCTGGGGTGGTCGTTGGAGCGAGAGTGTCGAGCATGACGGATCCCCTAGAGGTTAGATGGGTCGATGGTAAACGCATCACTGGCCGACGGCAGTGACCTTTTCCGGACGCCCCGTCATCCCGCCCGCGCCTTGGAGGCCTCAGGCGACCGTGATGCCCTCGTCCAGGTAGACGTCCTGGATGACGTTCAGGAGCTTCACGCCCTCTGCCATCGGCCTCTGGAACGCCTTGCGGCCGGATATCAGACCCATGCCGCCACCGCGCTTGTTGACCACGGCAGTGAAGGCGGCGTCGGCGAAGTCGTTGGAGCCCGACGCCCCGCCGGAGTTGATGAGGCCCGCCATGCCCATGTACGAGTTGGCGACCTGCCACCTGACCATCTCGATCGGGTGGTCGTCGGGGATCAGCGTGCCGTCGTACATGCGCTTGTCGGAGCGCCCAAAACCCACGGCCTTGAAGCCGCCGTTGTTCTCCGGCAGCTTCTGCTTGACGATGTCGGCCTGGATCGTCACGCCGAGGTGGTTGGCTTGACCGGTCAGGTCGGCGGCGCTGTGATAGTCGACGCCGTCCACCTTGAACGCGTCGTTGCGCGTGTAGCACCACAAGATGGTGGCGAGACCGAGGTCATGCGCGTGCACGAACGCTTCGGCGACCTCGACGATCTGCCGGTTCGAGTCTGGGTGGCCGAAGTAGATGGTGGCGCCAACCGCGACGGCGCCCATGTCGAAGGCCTTCTCGACGGTGCCGAACATGATCTGCTCGGTGGCGGCGGGGTAACTCATCAGCTGGTTGTGGTTGATCTTGACGATGAACGGGATCTTGTGGGCGTAGCGGCGTCCCACCATCCCCAACACGCCGAAGGTGGAGGCGACGGCGTTGCAGCCGCCGTGGATCGCCAGCTCGACGATCTTGGCGGGGTCGAAGTAGTCGGGGTTCTTGGCGAACGATGCGCCGCCGGAGTGCTCGACGCCCTGGTCGACAGGCAGGATCGAGAGGTAGCCGGTGCCGGCCAGACGTCCGCTGTCGAACAGCGCCTGCAGGCTGCGCAGCACGCGCGGGTTGCGGTCGCTGCCGGCGAAGACGCGGTCGACGAAGTCGGGCCCCGGCAGGTGCAGCCGCTCCTTGCCGATGCCGCGCGCCCGGTACGCCAGCAGCTCCTCCCCCTGCTCACCAAGTAGCTCCACGACGCTGCTGCTCATGCTTGACTCCTCTCGCGCTGGCTTTCGGCCAAGTACAACCAGGTCTCCAGGACGGTGTCGGGGTTGAGACTGACGGCGGTGATGCCCTCGGCGACGAGCCAGCTGGCGAAGTCAGGGTGATCCGAGGGCCCCTGTCCGCAGATGCCGATGTACTTGTCGTGCTTGCGGCAGGCCTTGATCGCCAGCGACATCAGGTCCTTGACGGCCGGGTCGCGCTCGTCGAACAGCTCGGCCACCAGGCCGGAGTCGCGGTCAAGGGCGAGCGTGAACTGGGTGAGGTCGTTCGATCCGATCGAGAAGCCGTCGACGTGGCGCAGGAAGTCCTCGGCGCGGATCGCGTTCGAGGGCACCTCGCACATCATGATCACCTCGAGGCCGGCCTCGCCCCTGACCAGCCCGTGCGACGCCATCACGTCGAGCACCTCGAGCAGCTCGCCCTCGGTGCGCACGAACGGGATCATCACCTTGACGTTGTCGAAGCCCATCTCCTGGCGAACGCGCCTGAGCGCTCGGCACTCGGAGCCGAAGGGCCCGGCGAACAGCTCCGAGCGGTAGCGCGACGCTCCGCGGAAGCCGATCATCGGGTTCTCCTCGCGCGGCTCGTAAGGGGCGCCGCCCAGCAGGTGCGCGTACTCGTTCGTCTTGAAGTCCGACAACCTGACGATCACCGGCTTCGGGTAGAAGGCCGCGGCGATCGTCGCGATGCCTTCCTTGAGCTTCTCCTCGTAGAAGGCCGTGGGCGAGGGGTAGCCGGCCGTGCGCTCGACAATCTCGGCAGCGACCTCCGCCGGCACGTCCGGGTAGGCCATCAGCGCGTTCGGGTGGATCCCGACGGCGTTGCTGACGATGAACTCGAGGCGCGCCAAGCCGACGCCGTCGTTGGGGATCGCCGCGAAGGCGAACGCGCGCTCGGGCGAAGCGACGTTCATCGACACCTTCACCGGCAGCTCCGGCATCCCATCGAGCTCGATCCTTTGCACCTCGAAGTCGAGCGTGCCGGCGTAGACGCGGCCCTCATCGCCCTCGGCGCACACGACGGTGACGGCTGCGCCGTCCTGCAGCACGTCGCTGCCGTTGCCGGTGCCGACGACCGCGGGAATGCCGAGCTCGCGCGCGATGATCGCGGCGTGACAGGTGCGTCCACCGCGGTCGGTGACGATGGCGGCCGCGCGCTTCATCACCGGCTCCCAGTCGGGGTCGGTCATGTCGGTCACGAGCACGTCGCCGGGCCTGACGCGCTCCATCTCGCTGGCGCGCTCGATGACCCTGACGGTGCCGGCGGCGATCCGCGAACCGACGGCGCGGCCGCTGACCAGCACCGCTCCCGAGCCGTTCAGGCGGTAGCGCTCGAGCGTGCGGCCAGTGCGGCTCTGCACCGTCTCGGGGCGGGCCTGGACGATGTAGATGTGTCCGTCGACGCCGTCCTTGGCCCACTCGAGGTCCATCGGACGCCCGTAGTGCTCCTCGATGGCCACGGCTTGGCGGCCGAGTTCGGCGAGGTCATCGTCGTCCAGACAGAACGAGCGCCGCTGAGCTTCGGTGACGGCTTGGCGCAGCACCCCGCCGCCGGCGTCCGCTGCGAACACCATCCGCTCGGCCTTGCTGCCGAGCCGGCGGCTCAGCACCGGGGAAAGCCCCAGCCTCAAGCCGTGCTTGGAGAGGTAGAACTCGTCGGGGTTGACGGCACCCTGCACGATCAGCTCGCCGAGACCGTAGATAGCGGTGACGAACACGACGCTGGTGGAGCCCGACTCGGTGTCGAGCGTGAACGCGACCCCGCTAGAACCGAGGTCGGACCTGATCATGCGCTGCACGCCGGCCGACAGCGCGACGTCGGCGTGGGCGAAACCGTGGTGCTCGCGGTACGAGATGGCCCGGTCGGTGAACAGCGAGGCGAAGACACGGTGAACCTTGTCGAGCACCTCGTCGACTCCGCGCACGTTCAGGAACGTCTCCTGTTGGCCGGCGAACGATGCCTCCGGAAGGTCTTCGGCGGTGGCGGAGGAGCGCACTGCCACAGCCAGCTCGCCCTCGGTGGCGGACTCGAGCTCCCGGTAGGCCGTGGTGATCTCTGCGACCAGTGCCGGGTGCAGCGGCGTGGCGTGGATCAGAGCGCGGACTTCTCGCCCGCAGTTGGCCAGCCCGACGACGTCGTCGGGTTCCAGGCCATCGAGCAGCTCGCCGATGCGCGTGCCGATGCCGCCGTGCTCGAGGTAGTCGCGGAACGCTTCGGCCGTCGTCGCGAAACCGCTGGGGACCCGGACGCCGGCGCTCTTCAGGTGGCGGATCAGCTCGCCGATCGACGCGTTCTTGCCGCCAACGACCTCCACGTGATCCATGCCAACCTGTTCGTAGGGAAGTATGTAGCGCACTGTTGCCTCCTAGGCTGAGCGCTGAACTGCGGCACCGGAGAGGGCTATGCTGCTCGCACGAGCGTGGTTGACGGAGGCACGCGCTCGAGCCGCACGCGCTCCGGGCGCGCACGCTCGGACGGACCCCTTTTGAGGCCAGCCTAGCGCGAGTGGGGTGTGACTTCAGTGAGCGCTCCCGCCCTCCAAGTAGACACTCGGCACGAGTTGGGGAGCGCACCGGAGGTCCTCGTGAACGCCCAGCAGCAGCGCCCCATCTACTTCGTGTCCGACCACACCGGAGTCACGGCCGAGGTGCTCGGCCGCAGCCTGCTGGCGCGCTTCGAGGAGCAGGGTCTGGTGACGAGCACGCGTCCGTTCGTCGACAGCGTCGAGCGCGCCGAGGAGCTGGTGCGCGAACTGCAAGGCCTGGCGGTGGAGCCGATCGTGTTCAGCACCATCACCGACGACGAGGTGAGAGGTCGCATCGCGGCCGCGGCGACGCACCACCTCGACCTCTTCTCGCCGTTCATCAGACCGCTCGAGGCGGTCTTCGGCTACCCGGCCGCGACCCGCGTCGGCGCCGCGCACGGCATTCGCGACCTCACGCGCTACCAGGCCCGCATCGACGCCGTCGAGTTCGCTCTCGCCACCGACGACGGCTCCAACTCGAACCGCTACTCGCGGGCCCAGGTCGTGATGGTCGGAGTGTCGCGCGTCGGCAAGAGCCCGACCTGCCTCTACCTGGCGATGCAGCACGGGGTGAGAGCGTCCAACTTCCCACTTGCCGACGACGACTTCGAGCGCTCCGAGCTGCCCGCGCCGGTCGCGCCCCACGCCGAGAAGTTGTTCGGCCTGACGATCCAGCCGCAACGCCTGTTCGAGCTCAGGCAGCGGCGCAGACCCAACACCACCTACGCTTCGCGCGAGCGCTGCGAGTACGAGGTCAGGCGTGCCGAGAGCCTCTTCCGTCAACACGGCCTCCCGGTCGTCGACGTCACGCTCCTCAGCATCGAGGAGCTCGCCGCCACGCTCCTGCAGCGTCGTCGCCTCGCACCGTAGACTGGCCCGGTGAGCGAAGTGACTGACAGGACTGCGGACATCGGCATGATCGGGCTCGCGGTGATGGGCCAGAACCTGGTCCTCAACATGAGCGAGCACGGTTACACGGTGGCGGTCTACAACCGCACCGCCGCGGTCACTAGCGAGTTCATCGCCGGACCGGCCGCCGGGCACAACGTCGTCGGCTGCGACGACCTCGCCGCGCTGGTGGCGGCGCTCAAGAGGCCGCGCAAGGTGATGCTGATGGTCAAGGCCGGCGCGGTCGTGGACGCGGTGATCG
>CAYNOS010000036.1:0-23834 GCA_964398985.1 uncultured bacterium | reverse complement strand
GCGCTACTTCGAGGAGGTGCCCGGCGACGAGGTCCTCGACTTCATCGAGCGCGGCTCCCACACCTACATCGGCAGCGAGGACGCCGGCCTGCCGAGCAACTTCACAGGCAACATCACCGACATCTGCCCGGTCGGAGCGCTGCTCGACGCCACCAGCCGCTTCCGCGGCCGCAACTGGGAGTACCACCACACACGCTCGACGAGCATGGACGACGCCTCCGGCAGCGCCATCGTCGTCGACTCCCGCACCGGGCGTATCGAGCGCATCAAGGCCGGGCTCAACCCCGACGTCAACAAGACCTGGATCGATGACGGCACCCGCTTCGGCCATCAGTACACCGACCATCCCGACCGCCTGCTCGAGCCGCTGATCCGGCGCGGTGGCGAGTTGGTCGTCGCCAGCTGGGAGGAAGCCGCGGGCTTCATCGCCGAGCGCCTCAAGGGCATGGGCGGTCAAGACGTCGGCATCGCGGTGCGGTCCGACTCGACGCTCGAGGAGGGCGTGGCGACGCTGGCGCTGGCCGAGGCTATCGGTACCGGCCAGGTCGATCACGCGCCTCGTCCTGCCGGCGGCGTGATCAGCGGCCGCGGGCGGGCGACGCTCACGGACCTCGCCACCGCGGACGGCATCTTCGTCATCGGCGACGTCACCGAGGATGCCGGCATCGTCGACCTCCGCATCAAGGACGCGCTGAAGGGCGTCGTGCCGCCGGTGCTGCTGCCTCACGGCGTGCCGATCGCCGACCTCAGGCTCAAGGAGCGCACCCCGCGCAACCACGCCATCCTCAGCGTCGCCGCGCCCTTCCGCGTCGATCTGATGGAAGATGCCGGCATCAGCCTGCTGTACCCGGCCGGCCGCGATGCGGCGCTGCTCGATGCGCTCGCGAGCCTGGCCAAGGCTGCCGACGACGCGAAGGCCGCTGCCCTGCTCGGCGACCAGCTCGAGGCGGCACGGACCGCCGTCGCCCGCCTCAAGGATGCCAGCCGACCCGTGTTGGTTGCCGGTGGGCTGGTGCTCGCCAGCCGCGCCGGGGTGGCGGCTCTCGAGGCACTCGCCGAGGCGACCGGTGCCAAGGTGATGCTGATCGGTCCGATGGCCAACAGCTTCGGGCTCGAGCTGCTGGGGGTCCTCCCCAGCCACGCCAGCCTCTCGTATCCCGAGATGCTGCGCAACGCCAAGGCCCTGATCCTCTCACATCTCGATCCGGCCCAGGACCCGGACCTGGTTCCGTTGCTCAAGGACAAGGACCTGCTGGTCGTGCACGACAGCTTCTTGAGCGAGACGGCGGTGCTGGCCGACGTGGTGCTCCCCGCCAAGACGGTCTACGAGCGCGACGGCACCATCGTCAACCTCGAAGGTAGGTTGCTGCCGGTGCGCGCGGCGCCAGTCGAGAGCGGCGTCAGCGAGGACCTCACCGGTGTCGCGATGCATCTCGGCGAGGTGCTGGGTCAACGCCTCGAGGGCCGCAGCGTCAGGAGTGCGCGGCGAACGCTTCGCAAGCAGCTCGACATCGAAGCCGCCGAGATCCCCAGCAACGGGACCTTGATCGCCGGCGCCCGACCTTCCGACAGCCGCGCGGCCGGCGACGCCACGACCAACGGAAGCTCCGCTCCAGCGGGCAACCTGCTGATCGTTCCCAGCATGTTGCGCAGCGAGTACCTGCTGCGTAACCGCGGCCTGCGCGCGGCTCACGGCGGTCCGGCGCTGCGCGTCAACCCGGCGGACGCCGCCGAGCACGGCCTCGAAGATGGCGTGCACGTGAGGCTGCGCGCCGGGGGCCTGTGGCGCCACGCCACCGTCAAAGTCACCACCGACGTGCGTCCGGGACTCATGACGCTTCCGAGCCTGCCGGACCAACCCCAGGGGCTGGTCAACGCCGATCTCAGCACCCTGGTGGTCGAACGTGAGCGCGACCGGGTCGGCGAGGCTCCGTCACGCGCGGCGCGCGCGACGCCACGGGGGGAGATCAACGCATGATCAACGACCCCTTGTGGATCACCTTCGTGAAGGCCTTGGTGCTGTGCGTGGTGCTGCTGGGGGCGTTCGCCTACATGACGCTGATCGAGCGCAAGCTGCTGGCGCGCTTCCAGAACCGCGACGGTCCCAACCGCGTGGGTCCGGGCGGCTGGTTCCAACCGCTCGCCGACGCCGTCAAGTCGATCTTCAAGGAAGACATCATCGTGTCCGCGGCGGACCGGCTCATCTACGTCGTGGCTCCCGGGATCGCCATCCTGTGCGCGCTGTCGGCGTTCGGTGCCATCCCGGCCGGGCCGGCCGGCAGCCTCTTCGGCTTCAACCCGTGGATCATGGATCTCGACATCGGGGTGCTCTACGTCTTCGCGGTCACCGGACTCGGGGTCTACGGCATCTTCCTCGGAGGCTGGGCCGCCAACAGCAAGTACGCGCTGCTCGGCAGTCTGCGCTCCTCGGCGCAGGTGATCAGCTACGAGATCGGCCTCGGTCTCTCGGTGCTGGCGGTCATCATGGTGGCCGGCACCCTCAACCTGCGCGAGATCGTCGACGTCGGAGTCTGGTCGGTCAGCCCGTGGCTGTGGCCTGGCCTGGCGCTGGCGGGCGTCACGTTCCTGATCTCCGGCACCGCCGAGGTGAACCGTGTCCCGTTCGACCTTCCCGAGGCCGAGCAGGAGCTGGTCGCCGGCTACCTGACCGAGTACTCGTCGATCAAATGGGCCCTCTACCAGATGGCGGAGTACGTCAACATGATGACCTCCGCCGCCCTGGTGTCGACGCTGTTCCTGGGCGGCTGGCGCGGGCCGGGTTTCGTCGACGCCATCATCCCCGGCATGTCCGAGTGGCCGATCATCTGGCTGGTGTTGAAGATGGCCATCATCATGTTCCTCTTCATCTGGCTGAAGGCCTCCCTGCCGCGCATGCGCTACGACCAGCTGATGCGCTTCGGCTGGCTCTACTTGTTCGAGTTCGCGTTGCTCTCGGCGCTGATAACCGGGGCGGTGATCGCGTTTGTGCTGTGATCCTCGCTCCCACCCGACTAGCAACGCCCGCGCTCGGATCCACGGAGGTCGCGACCGATGACAGTCATCGACATCGCCAAGGGCATGGGAATCACCTTGGGTCACCTGTTCAAGCGGACGGCGACGGTCGCGTACCCAGAAGAGCCGGCCAAACTGCAGGCACGCTTCCGCGGTCGGCACCACCTGCTCAGGCACCCCGATACCGGACTCGAGAAGTGCATCGGCTGCAGCCTGTGTGCTGCCGCCTGTCCGTCCTACGCGATCTACGTCGAGGCCGCCGAGAACGACCCTGCCAACCCGGTCTCTGCCGGCGAGCGTTACGCGAAGATCTACGAGATCAACATGCTGCGCTGCATCTTCTGCGGCTTCTGCGAGGAGGCCTGCCCCACCGGCGCCGTGGTGCTCGGACACGAGTTCGAGCTCGCCGACTTCCGCTACCAGGACTTCACCTACGGCAAGGAGGAGATGCTGGTCGGCGTCAAAGGCAGCAAGTGGCAGCGCCGCGAGGCTGAAGCCAAGGGCAAGGAAGTGAGACTCGGTTTCGAGGCCAAGCACCGCCCTGAGCTGGAAGGCGTCGACTACTGACATGCTGAGCTTCGTCATCCTGGCAGTGCTGCTGCTGGCCGGCGGGGTCGCGGTGATCACGCTGAAGCAGCCGGTGCATGCCGCCCTTGCGCTGGTCGTGACCCTCCTCACACTGGCGGTCGTCTACGTCTCGCTCGACGCTCACTTCCTGGCCGCCATCCAGGTGATCGTCTACGCGGGCGCGATCATGGTGTTGTTCCTGTTCGTGATCATGCTGCTCAACGTCGAGCGGCAGCCGCCCGCGCCGCGCCCCGCTTGGCTGCGCCCGATGGCCTTCGGGTCAGGGCTGCTCGGCGCGGCGGCGGTCGCCTACATCGTGTGGGGAGCGCGGCAGGCGCTGCCGACACAGGAGCAGGTCGACGCCGTGCTGCACGGTGGCAGCGCCGAGCGCATCGGCACGGTGCTGTTCAGCGAGCAGCTGCTCGGCTTCCACCTCGTCGGCGTGCTGCTGTTGACGGGCCTGGTCGCCGCCGTCAGCCTGGTGCAGCGTCCCGGCAAGATGGGTGGCGACCGATGATCCCCACCGAGTACTACGTCCTGCTGAGCGCCGCTCTGTTCGCGCTCGGCGCCGTTGGTGTCATGGTTCGGCGCAGCGCCATCCTGCTGTTCCTGTCCGTCGAGCTGATGCTCAACGCCGGCAACCTGGCGATCGTGGCCTACGCTCGCCAGTGGAGCGCCACCGGCGGCGCCCACGCGCTGCAGGGACAGGGCGCCGTGTTCATCGTGCTGGCCATCGCGGCGGCCGAGGTGGCCGTGGGCCTCGGCATCCTGGTGGCCATCTTCAGACAACGCACCAGCACCGACGTCGACGAGTTGCGGGAGGTCAGGGCGTGAGCGAAAGCGTGCAGACCCTGGTGCAACTGGCCGCGTTGACCCCGCTGGTCGCCCTCATCGGCGCCGCCGTCAACGGGCTGTTCGGAAGGCAACTCAAGGAGCCGATCCCTGGCATCGTCGCCAGCCTGGCGCTGGCAGTGGCGTTCGCCTTCGGCTTGATCGCGTTCATCGCTTTCCCAGCCGGCGCGGAAGGGGTCAGGGTCGGCTTCGGCTCCTTCCTGAGCGCCGGCGCGCTGAGCCTCGACCTGGGCTTCATGCTCGACCAGCTCAGCCTGCTGATGGTGTTGATCATCACCGGCGTCGGGCTGCTGATCCACGTCTACTCCGTCGGGTACATGCACGGCGACGACGGCTACGCTCGCTATTTCTCGCAGCTCAACTTGTTCGTGGCCGCGATGCTGGTGCTGGTGCTTGCCGACTCGTTCGTGTTGATGTTCGTCGGCTGGGAGGGCGTCGGCGTTTGTTCGTTCCTGCTGATCGGCTTCTGGTATCGCAACACCGCCAACGCCGACGCCGGCCGCAAGGCCTTCATCGTCAATCGCGTCGGTGACGTCGGCTTCCTGCTGGCGATGTTCATGACGTTCAAGACCTTCGGCACGCTCGACATCCAGAGCGCCACCACGGCCGCGTCCGGCCTGGCGTTCGGGGGCGCCACGATCACCGTCATCGGCCTGCTCTACCTGCTCGCCGCCGCCGGCAAGTCGGCGCAGCTACCGCTGCAGGTCTGGTTGCCGGACGCGATGGCGGGTCCGACGCCCGTCTCGGCGCTGATCCACGCCGCGACCATGGTCACCGGCGGTGTCTACTTGATCGCACGCACCGGCGGCCTGTTCGCGCTATCGCCCGACGCCTCGGCGGTGGTGGCCTACATCGGCGTGTTCACCGCGCTGGTGGCGGCGATCGCCGCCTTCGGCCAGACCGACATCAAGCGGGTGCTGGCGTACTCGACGATCTCGCAGGTCGGCTTCATGATCGCCGCCGTCGGGGCGGGCGCCTACTGGGCCGGCATCTTCCACGTGCTGACCCACGCCTTCTTCAAGGCCCTGCTGTTCATGACCGCCGGGTCCGTCATCCATGCGCTGGGCGGCGAGCAGGACGTTCGCCGCATGGGCGGCCTGGGACGCCGGATGAAGATCACCGGCACGACCGCTCTGATAGGCACGCTCGCGATCAGCGGTGTGCCGCTGCTCTCCGGCTTCTTCAGCAAGGACGCGATCATCGGCCTGACCCTGACCAGCAGCCTGCTCGACGGCAGCGGCGCGGGGTTCTTGTTCGCGATGCTGCTGGTGATCGCCGGACTGACGGCCGCCTACATGTTCCGCTGGTACTACCTGGTGTTCGCCGGCGAGGAGCGGATGACCTCCGAGGCCGCCGCCAAGGTCCACGAGTCGCCGCGCGTGATGACCGTGCCGCTGCTCCTGCTGGCCGTCGGCAGCGTGGTCATCGGTTACGTCGGCCTGCCGGCGTTCCTGGCGCCCAACCTGATCATGGAGTGGCTGGCGCCGGCCACGGCCGGGGTGCAGTTCGCCCATCTGTCGACGTCCTCCGAGTGGCTGGTGCTGCTCGCTTCGACAGCGGTGGCCGCCTTGGGCCTGGCCGCGGGCTACTGGTTGTACGCCGTCGACAAGGGGAACATGGTCAAGCGTTGGGAAGGCAACCTCCTGGCCAACGCGTCGCGGCAGGCCTTCGGATTCGACGCGCTGTACCGCGCACTCTTGGTGGTGCCGTTGGGCGCTCTCGCGAGAGGGCTCGAGGTTCTCGACCGTGAGGTGTTGGACCGCGGGCTCGCCGGACTCGGGGCTGCCACGGCGAGGCTCGCCAGGGCGGCTACCAGCCTGCAGAGCGGCATGGTCAGGCTCTACGCGTTCGCGATGTTCGCCGGGATAGTGGTCCTGTTGGCGGTCGCGGTGCTGGCAAGCGGGGTGCTGCGGTGAACTCGGTTCTGGTACTGATCCTGCCCGTCCTCGGGGCGGTCCTGGTTGGCCTGGTGCGTCACCAACGCGGCGCAGTCGTGGCGCTTGGATCGCTGGCGACGTTGGCCACGTTCATCACCGCGCTGTTCCTGCCCGGCAGCAGCGGCGTCAGCGCCGCTTGGATCCCCGGTGTCGGTGTCGGCTTCGACCTCGACCCCGGCGGCGCCGCCAGCGTGCTGGTGGTGGTGGCGGCCTTGGTGATGATCCCGACGGTGCTGGTTGCGGCACTCAGGACCGAGCGGACCCCTGGTGGCTTCGTGGCGCTGCTGCTCCTCGCCCAGACCGGTCTCAACGGGATCTTCCTGGCCAAGGACCTGGTGCTCTTCTACGTGTTCTGGGAGGCGACGTTGATCCCCAGCCTGGTGCTGCTGGGTGTCTACGGTGGCGAGAAGCGGCGCGCGGCGGTCGTGAAGTACCTGGTCTACGCCGCCAGCGGATCGTTCCTGATGCTGGTCGCGATCATCGCGCTCAAGGTCCTGTCTGGCGCGGCCAGCTTCCACATCACCGACCTGATGGTGGCGGCCGGCACCCTCGGCGCCACCACCCAGACTTGGCTGTTCCTCGGCCTGGCGGCGGGCATGCTGGTGAAGCTGCCGCTGTGGCCCCTGCACTCGTGGCTCGTCGACCTCAACGAGCAGAACCACCACTCGGGCGCGGCCGACGTGCTCGGCACCCTCTACAAGGTCGGCGGCTTCGGGTTCTTCGCGTGGGCGTTGCCGATCCTGCCGCTGGCCGCTGAGCGGGTCGCGCCCGTCTTGCTGGTGCTGGCGGCCTTCACCGCCGTCTACGGCGCTCTGATCGCGACCAGCCAGACGCACCTCAAGCGCATGCTGGCCTACGCGTCGCTTTCGCACATGGGGATCGTGGGAGTGGGCGTGTTCGCTCTGCACATCGCCGGTCTGAACGGCGCCATCTACTTCCTGGCGGCGCAGATGTTCTCGACCGGCGGCCTGTTCATCGTCAGCGGCATGCTGTACGCCCGCCGCAACAGCTTCGACGTGGACTCCTACGGCGGTCTCGCCCGTTCGGCGCCGGCCTTGGCAGCGGTGTCTTTGGCACTGATCTTCGCGTTCATCGGCGTGCCGGGACTCGGCAACTTCCCCGGGGAGTTCTTGAGCCTGCTGGGCGCCTTCCAGAGCGCACCGTGGGTGACCGTCTTCGCGATCATGGCGGTGATCGGCGCCGGCGTCTACGGCGTCAACCTCTACCAGCGGCTGTTCCAGGGGGAGCAGCGGACCGGCGTTCGCGACCTCAGCCCTGTGGAGATCTACCTGCTGGTGCCGTTCCTGGCCGGCGCGATCTGGCTGGGCGTCGCCCCACAGCCGCAGCTTGAGCGCATCGAGACGCAGTCGCAGCTGGTCACGCTGCAGTTGACGACCGCCGCGGACACGCCATTCGACGTCCCGCTCGCCGCTCCGCCCGGGGTATCGGTGGCCGAGGGAGGTTCACGGTGACCTTCCCAGGAGTCCTCGACCTGGATCTGGCGCACATCGCGCCGGCTCTCTCACTGCTGGTCACGGCCGCCGTCGCCCTGATCTTCGCCATCTGGAACGGCGGGTCGCGTTCGACCGCCGCCATCGCGCTCTTGGGCATCGTCACCGCGGGCGTGTTCGCGTTGGCGCTGTTCCTGGGCGACCGGGGCGCCGGCTCGAGCTTCGGGTTGCGTTTCCTGGTCGACACGCCCGCACTGGCCTTCACCTTCCTGGTGCTCATCGGCACCGCCCTGGCTGTGCTGGTCAGCAGCGACAGGCTCGAGCCTGGCGGCATCGACCATCCGGAGTACTACCCGCTGATGCTGCTGTCGGCCGTCGGCGCGATCGTGATGGCCTCGGCAGGCGACCTGATCACGCTGGTTCTCGGTCTCGAGATCCTGTCGCTGCCCGTCTACGCCCTGTCGGCCTGGCGCACCTCCTCGCGCCAGTCGCAAGAGGCCGGGATGAAGTACTTCCTGCTGGGCGCGTTCGCCTCGGCGGTGCTGATCTACGGCGGCGCGTTGGTCTACGGTGCGACCGGCAGCTTCATCTACGGCGAGGTCGCCGCGGCACTGGCCGGTGGAGCACCGCTGGCCCTCGCTACGGTTGGCGGGCTGCTGGTGCTGTCCGGCCTGGCCTTCAAGGCGGCCCTCGTGCCGTTCCACCAGTGGGCACCGGACGTCTACACCGGCGCGCCGACCAGCGTCACCACCTTCATGAGCGTGGTCGTCAAGACGGCCGCGTTCGCGGCGCTGCTGCGCATCGGGATCGCGGTCGCACCCGAGCTGTCGGGCTGGCTGACGAACGCCCTGGCCGTGATGGTCGCACTCACGCTGGTGGTGGGTAACCTCGGAGCCCTGGTGCAGCGGGGCCTCAAGCGCCTGCTCGCCTACTCGGCGGTCGCTCACGCCGGCTACATCGGCCTTGCGCTTCTCGACCAATCGCAAGCGGGAGTGCAGGCTGCGGCCTGGTACCTGAGCGCCTACACCTTCATGAACGTCGGCGCCTTCGCGGTGCTGACCTTGATGATGCGCGCCGACGACACCGGCGACGAGATCGAGCGCCTGGCTGGGCTCGGACGCCGGCGCCCGCTGTTGGCTCTGTGC
This sequence comes from uncultured bacterium, assembly GCA_964398985.1. GTDB lineage: Bacteria > Deinococcota > Deinococci > Deinococcales > Trueperaceae > CAYMRL01. Next base: position 14,870 of record CAYNOS010000036.1, on the reverse strand, counting down.
ATGGCGCTGTTCATGCTGAGCCTGGCGGGCATCCCGCCGCTGGCGGGCTTCGCCGGCAAGCTGCTGGTGTTCCAGTCAGCGATAGCCGCCGGCTACCTGTGGCTGGCGGTCCTGGGCATCCTCACCAGCGTTGTCGCGCTCGTCTACTACTTCAGGGTGATCGCGGTCATGTACTTCCGGACGGAGCGCGACGACGGCGACCTCGCCGAGATGGCGGCGCCGCGGGCCAGCGGGCTGGCGATCGCGCTGGCCGCCTTGGGGACCGTCCTGCTCGGCCTCCTGCCGGGGTGGTGGTACCAACTGCTCGGGGGTTTGTAAGCTTCCCGTCAGACGCCGTAGGGCATAGTTCGGCCAACGAAGCGGTGAGAACGCCTTGGGGGTCCGTTCTCACCACTTCGATTTCGCAGAAGAAGTTGCGGATGCCTTGGCCATGACACCGACCCTCACCCGTTACGATGCACCGGTCGTCGATCTCACCGCGATGCGCATCTTGCTGATCGACGACGAAGAGGCCGCGCTGGTACTCGTCAAGGGGATGCTGCAGCGCGCCGGCTTCAAGCACGTGTTCATCTGCGACGAGCCGCGCGCGGCAGTCGAGCGCTTCCTCGAAATCCGGCCCGATCTGGTGGTCCTCGACCAGCACATGCCGAACCGTGATGGGTTGCAGGTGCTCTCCGACCTGCGACCGCTGATGCCCGATGCCTTCCCGGTCCTGATGGTCACGGGCGACCTCCGGCCGGAGCTGCGCGAGGCCGCCTTGGCTGGAGGCGCCAAGGACTTCATCAACAAGCCGATCAACCCGACCGAGGCCAGGTTGCGCATCCGCAACCTGCTCGAGTCGCGCCACTACCAGCTCGAGCTCGAGACGCAGAACGAACGTCTGGAGGCAGCCGTTCGGCAACGCACGCGCGACCTCGAGCACAGCCAGCTGGAGATGCTGGTGAGGCTGGCGCGCGCCGCCGAGTACCGCGACGACGACACCGGCGAGCACACCTGGCGAGTGGCCCAGGTCGCCGGCACCATCGCCCGCTACATGTCGCTGCCCGAGGGCCGGGTCGAGATGCTGATGCGCGCCGCCCGCCTCCACGACGTCGGCAAGATCACGGTACCCGACGGCATCCTGCTGAAGCCGACCGACCTTACCAGCGAGGAGTTCGCCGTCGTGAAGGCGCACACCACGATCGGGGCCGACCTGTTGGCCGGTTCGCGCTCCCCGACGATCCGCATGGCCGAGACCATCGCGCTGACCCACCACGAGCGCTGGGACGGACACGGCTACCCGCAGGGTCTCGTTGGCGAGCAGATCCCACTGGAGTCGCGCATCCTGGCCGTCTCCGACACCTGGGACGCGATCACGCGCGACCGAACCCACCGCAAGGCGATGCCGTTCGACGACGCCGTGGCGGAGATCAGGGCGAACTCCGGGACGCAGTTCGATCCGGCGGTCGTCGCAGCGTTCGAGGCCGCCGTGGCCGATCACGAGATCTCGATGCCGTCTAACAATCGCGAACCCGAGACCGCGCAGATCTGAAGATCAGCGGGTAGAGTGGTCGCCCATGACGGGTGACGCCGGCGGCTACCTCGGATTGCTGGGGGACCGTGACCCCATCGAAGTGCTGAGCTCGACCGCGGCCCAGCTAGAGGAGTGGTTGGCCCACGCCCGACCTGAAGAGCTCGACGAGCCTGCCGCTCCCGGCGGCTGGATTCCTCGTGAGGTGATCGCGCACTGTGCCGACTACGAGTTGGTGGTGGGCTTCCGCCTCCGCCAGTTGCTGGCCGTACCGGGAGTCGAACTGCAGCCGTTCGAGCCGGCGGTCTGGGCGAGGCGTTACCAGCGGCTCGAGCCGAGCCTGGCGCTTGAGGCCTTCAGGTCGCTGCGCGCCTGGAACCTGGCGCTGCTAGCAGGCTTCGGGCTCGAGGAGTGGCTGGCCGAGGCCTACCATCCCGAGCGCGGCTTCGAGAGCGCTGACCTGATGGTCAGGGTTCTGGCGGGCCACGACCTCGAGAACCTGAGTCGGCTCGGCATCGACCGCCACGGTCCGGGCTCGAGGAGTCCGGGCCGCTGACGAGCGGGGTGCGGGCGAGCCGGCGAAGAGTGTTACACTCGTCGGCCATGGCAACCGAGCAGACCTTCGCGATGGTCAAGCCCGACGGCGTTCGCCGCCAGTTGGTCGGAACCGTCATTCGCCGACTCGAAGACAAGGGCTTCAGCATCCGCGGCCTCAAGCTCATGCAGATCAGCCGCGAGCGGGCCGAGAGGCACTACGGCGAGCACGCCGGCAAGCCCTTCTACGAGGGCCTGGTCGCCTTCATCACCTCCGGCCCGGTGGTCGCGATGGTGGTGGAGGGCGAGAACGCGATCGCCGAGTGGCGCAAGATGATGGGCGCCACCAACCCCAAGGACGCGGCTCCCGGCACCATCCGCGGCGACTTCGCGACCACCATCGACGAGAACGTCGTTCACGGCTCTGACGCTCCAGCCACTGCCGAGCGTGAGATCGGCATCTTCTTCGACCCCTCGGAACTGGTCGCCTGAGAGGGTAGCGGTGCCGGCGCTCTCACAGCGGGTTCTAGCCCTCAAGGGCTCCTCGACGCTGGCGTTCGACGCCCGCGCCAAGGAGATGATGCGCCAGGGCATCGACGTGGTCGCGATGACCGCCGGCGAGCCCGACTTCCAGCCGCCCGAGCATGTCCTCGAAGCCGCGCGGGAGGCCATCAGACTGGGCAAGACCAAGTACACCGCCAGCGAAGGCACCCCTGAGCTGCGCGAGGCGATCGTGGCGAAGTTCAAGCGCGAGAACGGTCTTGACTACGCCAGCGACGAGGTGATGGTCTCCAACGGCGGCAAGCAGGTCCTGTACAACGGCTTCCAGGCGGTGCTCGAACCCGGCGACGAGGTCGTGATCATCGCACCGTACTGGGTCACCTACCCGGTGCAGGTGCAGTTGGCGGGCGGCGTGCCGGTGATCGTGCACACCACGCCGGAGAGCGGCTTCATGCCCGAGGTCGAGGCCGTCGAGGCCGCCATCACCTCGCGGACCAAGGTGCTGGTCATCAACTCGCCTTCGAACCCGACGGGCGCCGTCTACCCGCCCGCGCTCGTCGAAGCGTTGGCGGGCCTCGCCGTCAAGCACGGCCTCTGGCTGTTCACCGACGACCTCTACGAGCACCTCGTCTACGACGGGCAGTTCACTCCTGCCGCAGGCTTCGCGTACGACAACACGCTGGTGATCCACGGCGCCAGCAAGGGCTACGCCCTCACCGGTTGGCGCATCGGCTTCGGCGCCGGTCCCAAGGCGCTGATCAAGGCCATGAACCGCCTGCAGGGGCAGTCGACCAGCGGCGCCAACAGCCTCGCCCAGTACGCCACCGTGGCAGCTCTCAACGAGGTCGAGAAGACCGCCGCCTTCCAGAGGGCCACCCGCGCCGCCTATCAGGCCCGCCGCGACACCCTGGTGGCCGGCCTCAACCGCCTCGGCCTCAAGACGCCGCTACCCCAGGGCGCCTTCTACGTGATGGCCGATACGTCGCGGATCGACCCGGACGAAGGCAAGGCAGCGGTCACGCTTCTCGAGGAAGCGCGGGTCGGGGTCGTGCCCGGCACCGACTTCGAGGCGCCCGGCCAGGTGCGCCTGAGCTACGCCACCAGCCTCGAGCGCATCGAGGAAGCGCTGAGGCGCATCGAGACACTGCTCGGCTAGACTCGTCTGGTGAGCGCACCAGATCCGCACTACCAGACGATCATCGAGCCGTTCCGCATCAAGACCGTCGAGCCGATCAGGTTCACGACCCGTGACGAGCGCGAGCGCGCGCTCGTCGATGCCGGCTACAACCTCTTCGCTCTGCACGCCGACGACGTGCTCATCGACCTGCTCACCGACTCGGGCACCGGCGCGATGTCGAGCGAGCAGTGGGCCGGGATGTTGCGGGGCGACGAGAGTTACGCCGGCGGCCGCTCGTTCTTCCGGTTCGAAGCCGCCGTCAAGGACATCACCGGTTTCGCTCACGTGCTGCCCACCCATCAAGGCAGGGCTGCCGAGAGGATACTGTGCGGCGTCGCGCTCAAGCCTGGCGACATCGTTCCCAACAACACGCACTTCGACACCACGCGCGCCAACGTCGAGGCCGTGGGCGCGGCCGCCTTGGACATCCCGATCGCCGCGGCGCGGCGGCCCGAGGTGGTGCTGCCCTTCAAGGGCAACATGGACGTCGACGCCCTGCGCAGGGTGTTCGCCGACAACCCCGGCAAGGTGCCCCTGGTGATGCTGACGGTCACCAACAACTCCGGCGGCGGTCAGCCCGTGAGCATGGCGAACGTCCGGGAGGTGAGCGCCGTGTGCCGCGAGCACGGCGTGCCGCTGTTCCTCGACTGCTGCCGCTACGCCGAGAACTCCTACTTCATCAAGCTGCGCGAGGACGGCTACGCCGACAAGACGCCCAAGCAGATCGCCCAGGAGATGTTCTCGTACGCCGACGGCGCCACCATGAGCGCCAAGAAGGACGGGATGGCCAACATCGGCGGCTTCCTGGCTCTCAACGACGACGAGCTGGCAACCAGCGCGCGCAACCTGCTGATCCTCTCCGAGGGCTTCCCGACCTACGGCGGACTGGCCGGTTACGACCTCGAGGCGCTCGCGATCGGCTTCGAGGAGGCGCTGCAGGAGCCGTATCTGCGCTACCGACTGCGCTCGGTCGAGTACCTCGGGGAACGGTTGATCGCAGCCGGCATCCCGATCGTCAGGCCGCCGGGCGGGCACGCCATCTATCTGGATGCCGGTGCGCTGTTGCCGCAGGTGCCGGCCTCCGAGTACCCCGCCTGGGCGTTGTCGCTGGTTCTCTACCTGGAAGGCGGCGTGCGCTCGGTCGAGATCGGCTCGGTGATGTTCGGGCGTCAGCCGGACGGCAGCGAGAAGCCCGCCGCCCTCGAGCTGGTGCGCTTGGCGTTTCCGCGGCGCACCTACACCCAGAGCCACGTCGACTACCTGGCCGAGGTGCTGCTGCACGTCGGGGGCCTGCGCGAACGCGTGCGCGGGGTGCGGATGACCTGGGCTCCGGCGGCGCTGCGTCACTTCACGGCGCGCTTCGAGCCCGCGCACGGCTCGCTGCTGGCTTGACGCGCCGCGGTAGGCTCTAGCGCATGCGCGTCGCCGTCGAGCTGGTTCCGCGTGATGCGGCTGCCCTCGCTAGCCAGCTGGAGGAACTAAGCAACCTCAGCGCGGTCGAGACGGTCAACGTTCCCGACCTCGCTCACTTCGCTTGGCGTTCCTGGGAGGCGGCACTGGCGGTCACGGCGAGCGACGGCTGCCGCTGGCGCTGCGTGCCGCACGTTCGCGCCATGGACGTCGACGTCACGGCGCCCTGGCGCCCGCTGGCGCGGCTGGCGAGCGCCGGCATCGACGAGCTGCTGGTCGTCACCGGCGACCTGACACCCGACATGGGCCATCAGGTGACCGGGGCCAGCGCCATCGCCGTCATCCGCGCCCTCAAGGCGGCCGATCCGCGACTCAAGGTCTACGCCGCCCTCGATCCCTACCGCGCCGGCTTCGCCGCCGAGCTCGACTACGCCAGGCGGAAGCTCGAAGCCGGCGCCGACGGCTTCTTCACGCAACCGTTCTTCGACCTGCGACTGATGTCGGTGTGGCGGGAGCTGATGCCGGGCGTCACGGTCTTCTGGGGCGTCACCAGCGTCACCTCGGAGCGTTCCAAGCGGTACTGGCTGACCCGCAACCGGGCCGTGTTCCCAGCGGGGTTCGAGCCGACGCTGGCGTGGCATCAGCGCTTCGCCGCGGACACGCTCGAGTTCGCCGCGCGCTTCGATGCCGACGTCTACTTCATGCCGATCCGTGTCGGCATCCGGGAGTGGCTCGGAGAGTTGCTGAAGTGAGCGCCAGGGTCTCGCCGAGGGCCGGGCCTCAGCCGGGCTGGTAGGCGAGGTTCGGAGCGAGCCAGCGCTCCAGTTCGGCCAGCGCGGTCCCGCTGCGCTTCGACAGGTCGACGAGCTGGTCGCGGCCCACCTTGCCGACGCCGAAGTAGGTGGCCGCCGGGTGGGCGAAGTAGAGGCCCGACACCGCTGACGGCGGCGTCATCGCCAGCGACTCGGTGAGCCTGGCGCCGATGGCGCGCTCGGCCTCGAGCAGCTCGAAGATCGTGCGCTTGACGCGGTGGTCGGGGCTGGCGGGGTACCCGGGCGCCGGCCTGATGCCGCGGTAGCTTTCGGCGATGATCTCCTCGGCCGTCAGCCGCTCGCCGGCAGCGTAGCCCCAGAACTCGCGCCTGACGCGCTCGTGAAGGCGTTCGGCGAGCGCCTCGGCGAGGCGATCCGAGAGCGTCTGCAGCAGGATCGCGGTGTAGTCGTCGTGCACCGCCTTAAGGTCGGCGACGCGTGCCTCGGCACCATGCACCGACACCGCGAAGGCGCCAAGCCAGTCGTGGACGCCACTGCCGACGGGCGCCACGAAGTCCGCGAGAGCGAGGTTGGACTGCCCGGCGCGCTTGTCGAGTTGCTGGCGCAAGGTCGGGATGACGGTGCGTACCTTCGCGCGGCCGGCGTCCTGGTAGACCAGGATGTCGTCACCGTCGGACGCGGCGGGGAAGAGGCCGAGCACCGCCCGGGCTTCCAGCCAGCCTTCCGAGATCACGAGCCGCAACAGCTCGTTCGCGTCGCGCCACAGGTCGCGCGCCGCCGGACCGAACCGCTCATGCTCCAGGACGGCCGGGTAGCGGCCGGGTAGCTCCCACGCGGTGAACAGCGGGCCCCAGTCGACGCGCTCCAGCAGCTCGACCAGCGGATAGGGCGCGAGGACGCTGACACCAGGAGTAGTTGGCTGGCAGACGTGGGACCAGTCCTCGAACCGCGGCGCCCGACTGCGCGCCTCCTCGAGCGTCAGCAAGGCCCTCGATTCCTGCCGCTCGCCGTGCTGGCGCCTGATCTCCTGGTACTGCTCGGCGGTCTCCTGGCGCAGGGCGTTCCTGTGCTCGTCCGAGATCGCCCGCGACACCACCCCGACGGCGCGCGAAGCGTCGAGCACGTGAACTGTCAGCCCGTCGAAGGCCGGCGCGATCTTCACCGCCGTGTGCGCCCGTGAGGTGGTGGCGCCGCCGATCAGCAGTGGCAGGTCGACCTGCCGCCGAGTCATCTCGTTCGCCACGTGCACCATCTCTGCCAGCGACGGGGTGATCAAGCCCGAGAGGCCGATCGCGTCGACGCCTTGAGCCAGCGCGGTGTCGATGATCGTGTCGGCGCTGACCATGACGCCGAGATCGATGACCTGGTAGCCGTTGCAGCCGAGTACCACGCCGACGATGTTCTTGCCGATGTCGTGGACGTCGCCCTTGACCGTGGCCAGCAGCACCTTGCCGGCTCTGTGCAGCGCGCCATCGACCTTCCTCGCCTCTAGGTGGGGCGTCAGTTCCGCCACGGCGCGCTTCATGACCCTCGCGCTCTTGACCACCTGCGGCAGGAACATCTTGCCGGCGCCGAACAGGTCACCGACCTCGTTCATGCCGCTCATCAAGGGTCCCTCGATCACCGCCAACGGTTCGCCGAGCAGCGCCATGGCCTCGGTCGCGTCGGCGGCCACGTGCTCGTCGATACCGTGGACCAGGGCGTAGCGCAGCCGCTCCTCCACCGGCAGCGAGCGCCAGGCGTCGTCCTTGGCCGTCGTCGCGGCCGAGCGAGGATCGACCGTCGCCGCGAACTCGACGAGCCGCTCGGTGGCGTCGGGACGGCGGGCGAACAGCACGTCCTCGACGCGCTCGAGCAGGTCCTCCGGGATGTCCTGGTAGACGGTCAGCGTCTCCGGGTTGACGATCGCCATGTCGAGGCCCGCCGCCGCGGCGTGATACAGGAACGAAGCGTGCATCGCCTCGCGCACGCGAGCGTTCGACCGAAAAGAGAACGAGACGTTGGAGACGCCGCCGGACGTCAGCGCTCCGGGTAGGTTGGCCTTGATCCACCTGACGGCTTCGATGAAGTCGATCGCGTAGCGATCGTGCTCGCTCATGCCGGTACCGACGGTGAGGATGTTCGGGTCGAAGATGATGTCCTGCGGAGCGAAGGCCGCCTGCTCGGTGAGCAGCCCATAGGCGCGGCGGCACACCTCGATGCGGCGCTCGAGCGTGTCGGCCTGCCCGCTCTCGTCGAACGCCATCACGACGACAGCGGCCCCGAAGCGCTTGGCGACGGCGGCCTGCCGCAAGAACTCCTCCGGCCCCTCCTTCAGCGAGATCGAGTTGACGATCCCGCGTCCCTGCAAGTGCTTGAGGCCGGTCTCGAGCACCGCGAAGCTCGACGAGTCGAGCATCACCGGCACCTTGGCGATGTCGGGCTCGGCGGCCAGCAGATCGAGGAAGCTGGCCATCGTCGCGGGTCCGTCGATCATGCCGTCGTCGAAGTTCACGTCGATCATCTGAGCCCCGCCGGTCACCTGTTCCCTGGCGATCTCGAGCGCCGCGCCGAGGTCGCCGGCAACGACCAGGCGCTTGAAGCGCTTGGAGCCGGTGAGATTGGTGCGTTCGCCGACGTTGACGAACGAGCTGCCCTCTCCGCGTCGCAACACCAGCGGCTCGAGCCCGGCGTATCGCGGCCTCGTGTCCCGTGCCGGCGGCACACGCGGACGCGCCGTGGCGGCGGCCCCAGCGAACGCCGCGATGTGCTCCGGCGTGGTGCCGCAGCAGCCGCCGATCACGTTGACCCACGACTGCTCGAGGTACTCGCTCATTACGGCGAGCATCTCCTCGGGTCCCTCGTCGTAGCCGCCGAAGGCGTTCGGGAGCCCGGCGTTGGGGTAGGCGAGGGTGAAGATGTGCGACAGCGCCGAGAGCTCCTCGACGTGGGCGCGCAGCTCCTTGGGGCCAAGCGCGCAGTTGAGGCCGACGGCCAGCAGGTCGGCGTGCTCCACCGAGGTCCAGAAGGCCTCGAGGGTTTGCCCGGAGAGCAGCCTTCCCGATGCGTCGGTGATGGTGCCCGAAAGCATGATACCGACCGGTCGGTCCGACCCGCGGGAGGCGTTCTCCGCGACGGCCGCCGCGGCGGCGTCGAGCGCGGCCTTGGCGTTCAGCGTGTCGAAGACGGTCTCGATGAGGAGCAGGTCGACGCCGCCTCGGATCAACGCTCTCGCCTGCTCGAGGTAACCGTCCCTGACCTCGTCGTAGGTGACTGCCCGGTAACCGGGTTCCTCGACGCGCGGAGAGAGGCTCAACGTCTTGTTGGTGGGGCCGATGGCGCCCGCGACCCAGCGCGGGCGCGCCTTGGTGGACGCGGCAGCGGCCGCTTCGCTGGCGAGCCTGGCGGCTTCGAAGTTGATCTCGGCGACCACGTCCTCGAGGCCGTATTCGGCCAGTCCCAGGCGGGTCGCGTTGAAGGTGTTGGTCTCGATGATGTCGGCGCCGGCCGCCAGGTAGGCGTCGTGGATCTCGCGTATCAGGGCGGGACGCGTCACCACCAGCAGGTCGTTGGCGCCCTGGAGGTCGTGTGCGTGAGCGGCGAAGCGCGCGCCGCGAAAGCCCGCCTCAGTCAGCGCGGCGCGTTGGATCATCGTGCCCATGGCGCCGTCCAGCACCAGCACGCGCTCCCTCAAGTGTCTCGCAAGCGGGTGCGGCATGACACAGCAGGATATGCCGAGAGGGAGGGTATTGCGCTGTGTGCTGAGAACTACGGGCACCGCGTGCCGCGCTCGGGGTGCGTCGCGCGGGGCGAACGCCGCTGCGAACGGGCCGGTGAGCGTGTAGCCTGTAGGCGAAAGGGGAGGTGGCGCCATGTTCCCGTCACGGCGCTCGCTGACAGATCTCCGCGAAGACGTGCTCGGCAACGACGCCAGCGTGCGTACGCCGTTCGGCGACCGTCGCCTCACCTACGCCGACTACATCGCCTCGGGGCGGCCTCTGGCTTCGGTCGAGAGGGCCCTGAATGAGTCGGTGCTCCCGCTTTACGCCAACACCCATACCGAGGACAGCGCCACCGGCGCAGCCACCACCAACCTGGTGCACGAAGCCTCCGAGTACATCAAGCGCTGCCTGGGTGCCGACGACAGCTACAAGCTGCTGTTCCCCGGCACCGGCGCGACGGGGGCGCTCAAGCGTCTGCAGGAGATACTCGGGATCAGCGTCCCCGCGCACCTGCGCGAGTTGGTGTTGAAGCTACTCGATCCCAGCGAGCGGCTCGTCGTGTTCGTCGGGCCGTACGAGCATCACTCCAACGAGGTCAGCTGGCGAGAGTCCTTGGCCGAAGTCGTCACCGTGCCGCTCGACGCCGACGGCCTCATCGACCTGGCAGCCTTGGGTGAGGCACTCTCCGATCCGCGCTTCGCAGGCAGGCCGAAGCTGGGGTCGTTCTCGGCCGCCAGCAACGTCACCGGCCTGCTCACCGACGTCAGAGCCGTCGCCTCCTTGCTGCACGACCACGGCGCCCTGGCGGTGTTCGACTACGCCGCGAGCGCGCCGTACGTGAAGATCGACGTCGCCGCCAGCAGCCCTGACGCCAACGACTGGCTCGACGCGATCGTCCTGAGCCCGCACAAGTTCCTGGGCGGCCCCGGCTCCCCCGGTTTGCTGCTGTTCCGCGCCACGCTCTACCGGCTCACGACCCCGACGACCGCCGGCGGAGGCACGGTGACGTTCGTCAGCCACACCCGTCACCGTTACGTCAGCGACATCGAAGCCAGGGAAGACGCCGGCACGCCCGGGATCCTCCAGAAGGTGCGCGCTGCGCTCGCTTTCCACGTCAAGCACGCTGTCGGCATCGAGACCATCGAGGAGCGCGAACGCGAGCTGGTCGCCCGCGCGCTCGAACGCCTGACGGCCGTCGAGGGCGTCACCGTGCTCGGCAACCTGCAGGCTCCGCGCCTGGCGGTCGTGTCGTTCCTGGTGGTCTCGGGAGGCGCGCTCCTACACTCGAAGTTCGTCGTGCGGCTGCTATCCGACCTGTTCGGCATTCAGGGCCGAGCCGGCTGCTCGTGCGCCGGGCCCTACGGCCACGATTTGCTGGGCATCGACGAGGAGACCTCGAGCTGCTACCTCGATGCCATCGAGCGCGGTTACGAAGGCATCAAGCCCGGCTGGGCGAGGATCAGCTTCCACTACCTGCTCGATGACGACGAGTTCGAGTTCCTCATCCAGGCGGTGGAGTTCATCGCCGCCAACGGCCACCTGTTCCTGCCGCTCTACAGCTTCTGCTGGCGCACCGGGGCCTGGCGGCATCGGGAGCTGGTCGCGTGCGAGCACGTGTTCGCCCCCGAGACGTGGGAACCGACGGGCATCAGTGGCGGTGGGCGCGCGGACGACTACCGCCGCTATCTGGAAGCGGCAGACGAGTTGGCGAGGTCCCTGAGGGCCCGCCCAGCCGAACCCGCCGAGCCGGCCGCCGATAGCGTTCCCCACGGTGTGGACCCGCGGCTGGTACGCTTCGCGCGCTGAACAGCGGTCATTCCTCCTCGCTCGGCAGGCGCTCGATCGCGAAGGTGCCCGACAGCTCGATAGTCTGCCCTGGGTCCGCCTCGTTCCTCATCACGTGCTCGACGAAACCCAGCAGTGCCCTGAACGTGCCCGTGACCCGATAGGTGCCGTCCGCAGCGAGTTCCAGCGCCTCGACCACGACCTCTGCATCCAAAGTGTCGTAGACGCTCTCGAACATCGAGGAAGTCGAGAAGTACATCACCTCTGGGAACGAGACGACGCACGGACACCCCTCGAGGGAATTCAGTATGCCTGAGATGCTGAGCGTCCCGGCTATCACGAACCGTTGCTCGGAGTGAGCCTGTATGTCCAGCGTGCTGTAGCTGGCGACGCCGACTCCGAACGTGCTCAGCCGGGCCGTGCTGTCGCTACCGTCCTCACCGTCGTAGCCGAGGGCGTACCAGACGCGCTCCTCGCCGTCGAGCGTGCCGGTGACCGTGCCGATGACCGTGAACTGAGCTGCTGCGTTCGACAGCCATACGACCACCAGCAGAGCCGCGACCATTCGGACTGCGGTCTTGGCGTCGATGCCCACGAGCTTCTTCATGTTCTGTCTCCTCCGCCTTTCGCGCCGTCGGACCCGCCAGCCGGCGACGCGTCGATAGTCGCGAAGTTCGCCTGGAGGAAGGAAGACAGCTCGCCGATGCCCGAGAAGGTGGCGAGTCCGCCGTCCGCGAGGTCGCGAAGGCTCACCTTCGTTTCGCCGTGCTCCTGCCAGAGATGCAGCAAGTACCGGAAGTCGGTACGGCCCACGCCTGCTCCCTCCTCGGGCTCACCCGTTGCACTAGAGGTTAGTCGCCGGCCGTCAATCCACCGTCAACGGCGTTCCGCCGAGCCGTGTCGACCATCTCGTCGGCCTCGCCAGAAGACAGGTGGCCAACTCCCTCGGCAGACCCGCCGCTTGCTCGCTCAGTTCGGCCGTGACTCGCTCAGCGAGCGCCTCGACAGCCTCGCTGTCGAGTTGTGAGGACGCTGCCTGCCATCTCGCGGCCACCAGCCTGGCGTGAGGGGCTTGGACGAACTCGAGGTCGGTCAGGTAGCCGCCGCCGGCTTCCGCACCGGTCAGCGCGACGAACGCCGTGCGCGCGGCCTCGACCTGTGCTGCAGAGGCGCCTTCGAGGAGCCCCGCCCGCAGTCGCGCCAGCGCGACGACCGCCTTCATGTGGGCGTTGCCTGCCGCGAAGCTCTCGGCTTTCTGCGTCCAGTCGCTCGCCTCGCGAGCGTCACCGGTCGACGTCGCGATCTCGAGCCAGAACCAAGGCGCCACGTCGGCCAGACGCGGTTCGTCGCGAGCCTCCAGTTCCTGTGCGGCCGCGCTCAGGCGCTCTTCGTCCAGCCTGGCCGCGACGACGGCAGCGGCCATCTGCATAGCGGCCACCTTGCGTTGGTCTCCGAGCGCGGTCGCGAGCTCGCTCGCCGCTTGGATCTCTGCCTGCGCCAACTCGTCGTGACCACACAGCAGCGCGACCTCGCCCTTCTGTTCCAGGGCGAGCATGCGCAGACGCGGGATGTCGTGCTCGCTCGCCAGCTCCTCGACCTCACAGGCAGTGTTCCAGGCGGGACCGAGGTCGCCGAGTCGCGAGTAGAGCACGGCGAGGTTCACCAGGACCTGTCCTTCGTGAAGAGCGGAGCCGGATCGACGCGCCAGCGACAGGCTCTCCTTCAGGTACTTCTCCGCGCGCCGGTACTCCCCGAGGCGCTCCGCCGTCGCCGCGATGTTGTTGAGCGTGCCGATGACGTCGCCGATCTTCCCGGCGGCACGACCCAGCGTGAGCGCCTCCTCCAGATGGACAAGGGCCTCTCGGGGCCTACCCTTGATGCCGGCGATGCTGCCAAGGTTGTTGCGGGCACGGTAGCGCTCCACCACATCGGAGGCTCCAACGTTGGATCCGAACGACTGCTCGGCGCCGTCGACGTCGCCGGCGTAGTACTGAGCGCCGCCAACGGCGTTGCGGGCCCTGGCGACAAGCCGATCGTCGCCGAGCCGGACGGCGATCTCAAGGGCCTCGAGGGCTCTCTCCAACCCCTCTCCGACGCGGCCGCGCCTGAGGAGGAGGCGCGAGCGCCGCATGCGCACTTCCGCGAGGGACTCGTCGGACTGCATCTCCCAGGCGAGACGTTCGGCCTCGGACAACGCCGCGTCCTGCAACGCCTGGTCGCCGGACTGCGAGGCGCAGCCCTCCATGAGGAGCGCCGCGCGCAACCGCACCTCCCGGCCCTCCCAGGCCGCCCACAGGGCGCGGAACAGGAGAGGCACGGCCTCCCCGACTGCCCCGCTGTCCATCAGGGACTCCGCAGCCTCGAGCAGGCGGGGCGCGGCCTCCGACGGGCGTGCGGCTCGCAGGAGGTGCATGGCCACCGTCGCCGGGGCGGAGCCGGGGATTTCGCTCAGCACCTCAGCCACTCGCGAGTGGAGAAGGCGTTTCACGACCGCGGGCGTCGCTCGCACTGTCCTCCTCGCGAGTTCCGCGGGGACCGCCAAGTGTGCGTCCAACCAGCCACCACGTTCGAGGCGTGCCAGGTCGACGGCCACATCGAGGGGACGCCTCTCCACGACTCTGGCCAACGACTCGACGTCGAGCGTTCCGTCGGCCACGACCAGCGCCTGAACCAGGCCCCGCAGCTCCGGGGCGAGGACAGCCGGATCGAGAGCCGCGGACAGAGGCTCGCCGCGCCGGATCGCCGCGACGAGGGCGAGGGTCTCCTCGGAGGGCTCGGCGGCGACCTCGCGCCACAGCGTCCGGCGGCAGGACTCGAACCGTTCGAGAGCGGCGGCGGTGTCGCCGGTGCGGTAGGCGCTACGGATCCCTATGCGGTGGAGTCGCTCGTCGAGCGGTTCGTCCTCCAGAGCCGCGTCGACCAGCGCCAGCGCCTCAGCCGCCCGGCCTTCCTCCTCCAGCCGACCAGCCCGCTCCAGTCGGAGCCTGGCGATCGACTCCCTCACTCGCAGGCGCTCGTGCTCCAGCCAGTCACGGAAGGCGGGCGCGTCGATCCTAGCTAGCTCCGGCAGCAACTGCCCAGCAACTGCGGCGATCGCGCCGGCGTCTTCCTGTGCTTCCATCTGCGCCACGTCGGTCACGACAGCGACCGAGACGACTTCGTCGCCCTCGACCAACCACTCGTCGGCACCGGGTAGGCGCCGCAACGCGTAGAGCTCCTGGCGCAGGTTCGCAAGCTTGCCTGGACCCCAGAAGAGCTCGGCGAGGTCGTCGCGACGGGCACCCTCGGGCCTGAGGCACAGGTAGGCGAGCAAGGCCGTGCCCTTGCGGGACTTCGGCCTCACCTCTTCGCCAGCGACGGAAAAACGTACACCACCAAGCAACTCGGCCCGCAGGCTCACAGTGCGACTCTATCGTCTGGGAGCCACGACAAGATGCGCAAGGAGGCCGCTTCGGCTCCCAGGCCGTCTCTACGGTGCT
>CAYNOS010000035.1:6021-24181 GCA_964398985.1 uncultured bacterium | reverse complement strand
AGGCGCGTAGCTCAGTGGGAGAGCGCTACATTGACACTGTAGAGGTCGGCAGTTCAATCCTGCCCGCGCCTACCATCAGCGAGAACCCCGTCTCAGGCGGGGTTTTCCTTTTGGCGATGGAGCGCTGCAGCGGCGCCTAGAGACTACCAGGCGGCTCCGCTGCCGATCGCCAGTGGGGTCACCGCACGTTAGAATCGCCGTCCCTTGCCGATTGGCTCACGTCGGCAGGAGGATCGAGACTTGATGATCGCGCGTTGGCCGCAGGTCCCGCTGTCCAGAGAAGACGTCGTTCTCCCGCCGGAGATGGCGGCGAGGATCTGCGTCAGGCCGCCGTACTTCGCGCTCTCCGAGGTCTCGCTGGCTGGGCTCGAGCTGCACGCGACAGCGGTTGCCGAGTCGCCGGCGTTCTCGGAAGCCTGCGCGATGCCCGCCGCCGAACTGGGGCGGCATGCGGCGATCGTCGGGCTCACGCTGGCGGCCTGTCACCAGACCGACGACCGCCGGCGGTACTACCTGGCGCGCCGCGCCGACTGCAGCTACACCGCGAACGAGGCGCCGTACGGTGCTCCCGTGCGCTTCACGGGCCGCCTGGTCGATCTCGACAAGCGGTCTACGCGCTCCGTCGTGGCGGCCACGGTGGGCGGAGAACCGCTGGCGTCGTTCGAGATCACCTACACGGTGCTGACCGAGCCGGCGTTCGAGCGCCTGTTCCGCGTTTACCGGCGGGTGACCCCGGCGGCCCCGAGTCCCTACGGCGCCCTCTTGACGACGGCTTGGGAGTGCTTGGATGCACAGAGCGCCCAACAGATCGTTCCCCAGCTTCCGGTGGAAGCTTGCGTCGGCCACTTCGATGGCTACCCGGCGCTCCCCGTGGCGGTGCTCATGGGCCAGCTGTCCTACCTGGCCGGGCGACTCCACGGCGTGCCGTACCGCGTGGTGCGCGGCGAGGTCGAGGCGAGCGATCTGGTGTGGGCGGGGGAGAGGGCGCTCTTCCTGGCGTTCCACGACGGTACCGGCGGGCATCCGGAAGCTCCAGACGCCCAGCGGTACCGCTGCGAGGCGGTCGCCGGCGACCGCCAGGTGGCGAGCATGACCTTGTGGCTGGAGAGTATTCCCGCTACCTTCAGTTGACGAGCGTGTCGCGCAGGCGGCGTTCGCCGGCCTCGAGCGGCGGCAGGAACGACCGCATCTCGCCGGCTGGCAGCGGCTTCGAGAACAGGTAACCCTGGCCGAGGTGGCAGCCCAGGTCACGCAGTACCTGGCGCTGCGCTTCCGTCTCGATGCCTTCGGCCACGATCTCGAGGTCGAGGTGCTTGGCGATGTGAGTGATCGCCTCGACGAGAGCCAGTGCGAACTGCGGGGCGTGCAGCGGCGAGCCGAGGTCCTTGACGAAGCTGCGGTCGATCTTGACCGTGTCGATCGGCAGGTCGCGCAGGTAGGCGAAGGACGAGTAGCCGGTGCCGAAGTCGTCGATGGCGATCCTCACCCCGAGGCGTTGAAGCCGCAGCAGCGTGTCGGTCACGTGGTCGACTCCGAACATGACGATGCCTTCGGTCAACTCGAGCTCGAGGAGCTCCGGGAGCAGCGCGTGGTCCGCAAGCGCACCTTCGACGCTGCGGAAGAACCCGGGGTGCGCGAACTGCATCGCCGAGACGTTGACGGAAACCGTGATGCCGGTGCCGGTGAGCGCCTCCCACTCCTTGGCCTGCCGGCACGCCTCGCGCAGCACCCATTCGCCGAGCGAGACGATGAGCCCGCTGCGTTCGGCGATCGGTATGAACTCGTGTGGCGGGACGTGTCCCCAGTTGGGGTTGTGCCAGCGGGCCAGGGCCTCGACTTTGGTCAGCTCGCCGGTATCGAGGTCGTGCATCGACTGGTAGACGAGCGATAGCTGCTCTCTGCCGGTGCTGAGCGCCGTGCGCAGCTCGTGTTCGAGGTTGCGCTGACGTTCGACCACCGCGTCGGAGTCGTCGCGGTATCGCTGGATCCCATTCTTGCCGGAGCGCTTGACCCGGTACATGGCGGCGTCGGCGTGGCGCAGCAGCGTCGCGCCGTCAGAAGCGTCGTCGGGGTAAAGGCACAGGCCGATGCTGGCGCTGACGTGGTGCGACATGCCCTGCAGTTCGAGCGGGCGGACCAGCGCTGCTTGCAGCTTCCTGGCCGTGAACATCGCTGCCTGCGGGTTGACGACGTCCTTCAGCACGACGACGAACTCGTCGCCGCTCAACCTGGCCATCACGTCGGTGTCGCCCAGCTCCTCCTGGAGACGTTGCGAAACGGACCTGAGCAACTCGTCGCCGGCTTGGTGGCCGAGCGTGTCATTGACGACCTTGAAGCCGTCGATGTCCAAGTAGAGCAGCGCCACGCGGCCACCGTTGACCTCGGCGTCCTCGAGGCGCTGGTTGAGCACCTCGCCAAGCCGGATGCGGTTGGGCAGCCCGGTCAGGGGGTCGTGGTAGGCGTGCCTCTCGGCTTCCTCCATGCGAGCCCGGGTGCGCGTATGGCTCTCCTTGAAGCGGATGAAGGTCGAGGTCAAAGCGAGGAACACCGTGTTGGCGAGGTTGAGTTCGATGAGGGCGTAGACGATGCCCCAGTCGGCCGAACCGGTGAACACGCCGGGCACCGCATACAGGAGCCCCAGGCCGAGCATCCCGGCCGTGTAGACCCTCACCAACCGCTGCCCCAGGCGCGTTTCCTCGAGGATGAACGAGAGCAGGTAGACGACCGGGATCCAGAACAACGTCTCGGTGAACTGCGCTTGGAGGTCGGTGCCCGCGGGGGCGAAGAACAGCAGCCAGCCGATCTTCGCGAAGAAGAACGAGCTGGCGCCGGCGATCACCGAGAGAAGGACCAGCGGGAGCGTGCGGCGTCCGAACGCCAGCACCGCCTCTAGCACGAGCATCAGAGTGCCCATCAGCGGGTAGACGACGAGGTCGAAGCTGGTGGCCTGGCCGCTCGGGGCCTCCAGCGCCCAACCGATGTAGAAGGCGAGCGCCCCGAACGGGATGAAGGCCAGCAGCGTCCTTCGCCATCCCGCGGAATAACGATCGCCAGAGTCCCTCAGACCAGTCGCTGCGCGTTGAAGCGTCGCCAACACCACCGCGCGAAGTTACCCGGCGAGTACTGACGGAAACCTTACCGGGCGGTGTTGCAGAACTCACATCGGAGGCAGGAGTTGGCCGGCCGGCCAGGGCCGCTGCACGTTCAAGGCTGGTGTGGTCGGCTCAGGTCTCTGGCACCCCAAGCCGGCGAGCCATGGCTGCGGCTTCGGTGCGGGAGCGCGCCCCAAGCTTTCCAAGGACCGTGGCGACCTGGTTCTCGACAGTGCGCCGGCTCACACCGTTGTTCTCGGCGATCTCGGCGTTGCGCAGGCCTTGCGCGAGCAGACCCAATACTTGCCGCTCGCGGGGCGTCAGTCCCAAGGGGTCGGCGGCGGTCGCTTCGCGGGGACCTCGCGGTACGCCTCGAACACCCAGTTCCCGCAGGCTATCGGCAACCGCCAGCGCCGCCGGCTTGGCGCCAAGGTCGGAGAACTGCTGGTGGGCTTCCCACATGCGAGAGATGTCGCCGGTCTCGGCCAGTGCGCGCGCCAGCTCGAAGGGAAGGCCCAAGCGGCGCCAGCCTCTGGCGGCTTCGCCAGGTCGGCCGCGAACCTGCAGCGCGAACGGTCCCCTGACCCACTCGGGGAGCTTGGGATCCTCGCCGGCCCGCCTTAGCCAATAGGCCAGTTCGCCGACGAACCAATGGTGTTTGGTGGTGAGGGCGAGCTGGTAGGCGGCGTTCGCCTCGCGCGCTGCCTCCGGCAGCCTCCGGTCTGCGACCAGTGCCTCCGCCCTGGCGGCCCGCACCGGGGCCAGGCTCTGGAGCAGGGCAATCTGTTCGGCAAGCTCGAGCGCTTCGTCGAGCAACGGCCAGACTTCGGGATCGCCGCGCCGGATGCGCAGGCGACCCAGCACGACGAGGGTGATCACCCTCGAAATGCCTTCGCGGTTGTACTCGCGGTCGAGAAGAGCCGTGGCGGCAGTACCCGCCTCGAGCCACCTGCCTCGATGCATGTGCGCAGCCGCTTTCCAGGCCAGCACGTAGCGGAGCTGCCCATCCACATCGAACTTGCGGGTCACCTGCTCAGCCCGGCCCAGCATGCGTTCGGCATCATCGAAGCGATTGACCTCGGCGAGGGCGGTGCCCGCCACCGTGTAGGCGCCGATCAGGTAGGACTCGCGCTGGTGTTCCTCCGAGAGCCGCTCGACCGCCTCCACGTGGCGCCTGCCTTCGGCGTGCCGACCAGCGGTATGTAGCGCCCCAGCGGCGGCGGTGTGAGCTCCTACCAACGCACTCGGGTTGTCAACGCGCTTGGCGGTGGCGCAAGCCTTGCGAACCCACTCGAGGCATTGGTCCGTCTGTCTTCTGAGCATGTGCTGCCAGGCGCGGGCCATGTAGAGCCTGGCATGACTCTTGCCTTCAGGCAGACCGTCGACGAGCCGGAGCGCTTCGGACATCAGTTCGCCGGAGTTCTGACCGCAGTTGTCAGACAGCCACATCAACGCGAGTGCCTCACGGTCGCGCCGATCCAGCGAGCGCCACAACTTGGCGGACGCTTCCAAGGCAGTGGCAGAAGCAGGAGTGTCGCCCACGTCTCTGCAGACCTTGGCGAAGTGGTCCATCAGCTCGGCACGTTCAGCGATAGGAAGACGATCCGCGTAGCGCATGGTGCGCTCCAGGTGCACACGGGCTTCGCGATGTGCATAGGCCTTGACGGCCGCTCGCGCGGCTTCGGGGGCGTACCTCAGCACAGCGTCAGGGTCACCGGCCTCGAACGCGTGGTGGGAGAGCGCCGCTAGCATGCCTGCGAGCCCTCGTCCTTTGCCGAGTTCCCCCTCGAGATGTGCGAGTACCTGGGCGTGCTTGCGGGCTCGGCTCGGCTTGCTCATGGACGCGAGCAGCGCCTGCCTCGCGATCTCGTGGCGAAAGGTCAGAACGCCGTCGGTCTCCCCACTCACGAGCAACCCGGCCTCGATGCATTCCAGGATGGCCGGGAGCGACCCGTTGAGCCCCTCCAGGAACCTGGAATCGACCTCATGGCCAACGGTGCCCGCCAGCTCGAGCGCTTCTCGCGCCCTCTCGGACAAACGGGTGACCCTGGACAGAACCGCGTCAGCCACCTTCTCCGGGACACGTTCTCCGTCACCCGCCAGGACTTCGGTGACGAAGAAGGGGTTCCCGCCCGTTCGGCGATGAAGAGCGTCCGAGTCGATCGGCCTGTCCCCAACGAGGTCCCTGACCGCCTGCGGGGACAGCGGAGGAACCCTCAGACGGTACACGGTGCTCGTCCCTGTCAGGTCACCAAGGGCGCGCCGCAATGCGTGCGAGGGCCCCACCTCGTCGTCACGGTAGGTGCCGACCAGCAGGCTGGAGGTGCCCTCGAGACGGCGCCCGAGGAAGCGCAGCAAGTCCAGAGTGGCGTCATCTGCCCAGTGCAGGTCTTCGAGCACCAGCAGGTGGTTGAGGCTGCCTGAGGCGAGGTACTTGAGCAATGAGGCGAAGACCTGGTCGCGCCGTCCGGACTCGACGAGCGAGGCCAGCTTCCCGTCGACCTCTGCCGCGAAGTCGAGCAACGGTCCAAGCGGGCTCGGGGCGCTCATCGCGTCGCACGCGCCGCTGAGTATGACCACGCCGGCCGGCTGCGTGGCCCGGAACGCTCGTATCAGGGACGTCTTGCCCACGCCCGCTTCGCCCGCGATCATCACCAGCCGGCCGGCGCGTCTCTCGAACGCCGCTGCAGCGTGGCGCCTCAGCTCTTCCAATAAGGGACCGCGCTCTAGCAGCGCATCTGTCTTCATTCGCCCTCGCCGGGGCCCGCTCAAGCCAGGTGAGAGGAGTGCCTCGGGACTCAAGCTTCACGCCCTGGGTCCAGCTATAGCACAGGGGAAGTGGTCGTCGGGCAGGGGCGGATGCCAGAAACCTGAGCGCGCCCCAGAGCGGGGCGCGATCAGGAATCGCCGGTCGGCACTCGCGTTGGCTCAATGCCCGTGGGACAGGTTGCCCTCGTAGGCGCAAGTGACCAGTGGGTTCCAGTTGGCGTAGAAGCCCGACGGGTTGTGCTGCCATACCCACACGTGCAGGGCGTAGAACGGCCGATCGAGGAGAGTCATGTTGATGCCGAACTCGCGCCCGAACTGGACCGGCGTGGCGGCGTTCCCGGCAGCGTGCCAGTCCTCTTGGAACACCAGGAGTTCGAGGCCGATCAACCGCAGGCTGCCGTCTTCGCGCGGTTCGTACATCAACACTTCGGGTTGCATGACGTCGACAGCGGGGTCGCCGATGCGCTCGCCGTTGGTGAAGTGAATGCCTTGCGAGCCCTGATCGTTGGCCATGCAGCCGCCGAACTGCTCGAATCCGTCGGCGATAGCGGCGTCGACGCTTTCGTAGCGTGTCATCAGCGCGCGCAGTTCGCGGAGCTGCTCGATGGTCGGCTGCACGTCCTGAGCGGCTGCGAAGCCGAGGCTTGCCACCAGCAGGAGAGTCGCGTACAACGTCGCTCTCTTCACGGTCTTCCTCTTGTTGGGCTTGCTTCTGTTGATCATGTTCCCCTCCTAGATACCGGCTATCCGGGCACCGGCTCAGTGGTAGAAGTACGGGTCCAGCACCGAGACCTTGCTGATCTTCTCGACGGGCAACCCATTAGCCTCGGCCACCTTGCGGATCGCCTCGGCGTTGGGGGCGTCGTAGATGCAGAAGGTCTTGGACTTGTCGTCGGTGACGTACGAGTGCACCCAGGTCACGCCTAGATCGCTGTTGCGAGCTATGACCGTGCGGCAGACGGCGTCACCCTGCTCGTCCACCGGGATGTGCAGACCTTCGCTGAACTCCCTCTCGACCAAGTAGCGCGGCATCTTCCACCTCCGTGCGGCTATCGCCAACCACGTCGGCCGGCGTGAAGAGATGGTGCGACGGTGGACTACCTGGCTACATCGGCACAAGTACTCAGATTTCGCAGGAGGACATACCTATGTTGGGCCAGCGATTCACGCCGTCTGTCTGGGTTCGCTGATTCCCAGCTCGCGCGCTCTGAGCACAGCCTCGGTGCGCGAACGCACCCCGAGCTTGCCGAGCACTGCCGACACCTGGTTGTCCACGGTCCGGCGGCTGACGCGGTTGCGCTCCGCGATCTCCGCGTTCGTCAGGCCCTTAGCGAGCAACCTCAGTACCTGGCGCTCGCGGCTCGTGAGGCCGGCGGGGTTCGCCGCCGTCGACTTGCGCGGGCCGCGCGGGACGCCGCGAACACCGAGCTGACGCAAGCGGTCGGCCGTGCCGGTCGCCGCCGGCCGCGCCCCCAACTCGGTGAACAGCGCGAGGGCCTTACTCAGGTGGCGGGGCTCGTCAGTCTCGACCAGAGCGCGCGCCTCCTCGAAGCGACACCCGAGCCTGCGCCAGGCACGCGCGGCTTCCAGCGGGCGCCCGCGGACCTGGTCCGCGAACGGCCCAGTCAGCCACTCGGGAAGCTCAGGGCGACCACCCGCGCGCCAGACGAGGTAGCAGAGCTCGCCGACGAACCAGCGATGCTTGTGAGCCAACGCCAGATCGAGAGCAGCGTTGGCTTCCGTCTGCGCCTTCTTGGCATCACCGGCGGCCAAGGCCGCCTCGGCCCTCGCCGCCCGGACCGGTGCCAGGCGCTGCAGCGTGTCGGTGTCAAGCGCCTGTGCCAGCGCCGTGTCGAGGATCGGCCAGACCTCGGGATCGCCGCGCCGGACGCGCAAGCGTCCGATCGCGACCGCCGCCATGATCCTCGCTATCAACGTGGCATTAGGGCGTTCAAGGACCCAACTCCCTGCCTGGCCCGCCTCCTGCCAGCGGCCCAGGTACAGTTGACACAGCGACATCCAGGCCACGGCGTAGTGGTGCGTGTAATCAGCGTCGATCCTCGATGCGATCTCGGCAGCGTCCTGCAGGAGACTCTCGGCCTCCTCGAAACGGTAGACCTCGCCCAACCCGGAACCCATCATGATCTTGAACGAGGACCGGCCGACGACTGGGTCCCCTAGGTGACCCTGTTCGATCAGCGCCATTCCTCTGCTGTGGTACCGCCTCGCCTCGGCGAATCGCTCGCTGGTGGTGAGTACGCCGACGATCGTGTTGTAGGCGTTCAGTACGGCCCGTTCGTTGCCGGTGCGGTTCCCGCTCTTGACTGCCCTGCCCGCCCACGCGAGAGCGGCCTCTGCGTCCCGATCGAGCATCCTTAGTGTGGCAAAGCTCTGGTACAGCGAAGCGTGCCAGGGGCCCTCGGGCAGATCGGCTGCCAGTCGCAACGCCTCGAGCGCAAACGCCTCGCACTCCTGCTTGCGTCCTAGGTCATAGAGCGCCATCCCGTAGTTCATCGTCGCCAGGGCCACTCGGTCCTTCAATCCGCTGCTTCGCCAACGCTCCAGAGCCCGCCGGCGCGCGTCAGCGGCCTCGAGATCGAAGGCGGTTAGTTGACAAGCCACGGCGAACTCATCGAGCAGGCCAGCATGCGCCTCGGCTTCAAGTGACGAGGCGTACTCGAGGGCTCTCCTGAACTGCTCTCTGGCCTCCTTGAACGCCCTCAGTTTGAAGGCGGCGCGCGCTGCAGCGGGCGCGTAGTGGAGCACCTTGAGCGCGTCACCGGCGCCGGCGGCGTGGTGCGCCAGCACCGCAAGTGTCTCGGCATGTCCGTCGGCGCCGGGTTCGGCTGATCGACCTTGAGCCGAGTGCGACACCTCCTCGAGGTCGGCAAGGATGGCAGCATGCACGCGCCTCAGGCGGCTGGCGGACATGGCGCTGAGGATCGCATCACGCGCCAGCTCGTGCCTGAACCAGCTCGACAGCCCGTCACCGCTCAACATGCCCGACGCGAGGCACTCCTCGATGGCGGCGGCAGAGAGAGCCAGCCGCTCGAGTTGCGCGAGCTCTTGCGTCGGCCCGATCACCGCCGCTAGTTCCAGCAGCCCGCGGCCTGTGGTACTCAGGCGCCCCGCCCTCGCCAAGACCGCGTCCTCGACCTTGGCAGGCACGCCGACACCCCCGGCAGCCAACACCTCGGTGACGAAGAACGCGTTGCCGCCGGTCCGCCGATGCAGCTCTCCCGCATCCAGCTCGGAACCGACAGCCATCTCAGCCACAGCGCCAGGGGAGAGTTGGGGCACTCGCAGCCGGTGCACGGAGCGGTAACCAGCCAGGTCACCCAACACCCGCCGCAACGGATGCGCGGGACCGACCTCATCGTCGCGGTAGGTGCCGAGCAGCAGCGCCTTGGCATCGGTGACGCGGCGGCCCAGGTACCTCAGCAGGTCGAGAGTCGCGTCGTCGGCCCAATGAAGATCCTCCAGGACCATCAGATGAAGCCTTGACGCCGCTCGAAGCCGGGCCAGTAGCATCCCGAACAGCTTCTCGCTCGGGGCCCCGGACTCGACCAGTGCAGCGAACTCCTCGCTCACCGCGATCGCGAAGTCGTGGACCGGCCCGAGCGGCCTGGGAACGGTCATCGGATCGCAGGCTCCGCTCAGCAGCACCGAGCTACTCGCCTGGCTGTCCGCGAACGCGCGCACCAGGCTGGTCTTGCCCACGCCCGCCTCGCCCCCGACGAACACGAGGCGGCCGGCCCCCTCAGCGGCGCTGGCGGCGTGCTCGCCCAGTTCCGTAAGGAGCCCATCGCGCTCGAGTAGCGTGGGCCGCATCATCGCTTCGCTTGGATGATAGCAACGTCACTGCAGCGGCTCGCGGCCGCCTGAACCGGTAGTCGTTGGGCGGGGCTCTAGGCGACGACTTCGGTGACGAACCCCGGCAGATCTACGACCGGGAGCCTGAGGCTCTCCAGCAGCCCGGCGGGCAAGCAGAGGTCACCCACGAAGAGCCGGCCGACGTGGCCTCCGGGCTTGACGCCGACCTTGGGCAGCGCGACGCTCAGCGTCATGGTCGCGTCGACGACGTCGCCTGGGGCCGTGCCATCGTCCACGTTGAGCCCCGTCGGGGTGTCGAGAGCGATGACAAGGCAGCCGTTCTGAACGTGGTTGAGCACCGTGATCACGTCGAGGGTGCGGCCGCGGGGCGGCCCCTCGAGGTTCGTGCCGATGGCGGCATCGATGATGCAGCCGAACTTCATCTTCGGCAGGCTGGTGCGTACGCGCACGCGCTCGAAGTGCTTGAGGTGCTCGAGCTGCTCCTTCGGCGTGCCGGAGTAGTTCTCGGCTTCGTGGGTGGGAACCACCCATACGCGCCTGCCTCTGGCAGCCAGGAGCCGGGCGGCGGCGAGGCCGCCGGAGCCGTTGTTGCCGCGTCCGGCCACCACCAAGATGGGGCCGTCGCCGGCGAACGCGTCGACCAAGCTCACGAGGTTGCGGGCAGTGTGCTCCACCAGCACTCGGTTGTCGAGGCCGAACTTGCCGGTGGCCAGCATGATCAACTGCTGCATCTGGCTTGCGTTGATGGCGGGAAGCGAGTCCCACGAGACCACCGGGAAGCTCATCGGAGTCCTTTCCATAGGCTCAGCCGACCAGGTCGACGGCGGCCAGGTCAGCGGTCGTGTACACGTTCTGCACGTCGTCGAGGTCCTCTAGGTACTCCATGAAGGTCATGACTTTGCGGGCATCCGCGGCTGACAGTTCGGTCTGCGTCTGAGGCACCCGCGTCAACTGCGAGATCGCCGGCTCGAAACCGTGTTGTTGGAAGCCCTCGACGACCTGGTAGAGGTCGGCCGGAGCGGTGTAGACGGTGGTGGCGCCGTCCTCGGACTCGATGTCGTCGACACCGAGATCGATCGCGAGCTCCTCGATGTGCTCGCCGGCGTCCTCGATGACGATCATCCCCTTCGAGTCGAACTGCCACGCAGTCGAGCCCGATAAGTTGCCGCCGTGCTTGCTGAACAGATGGCGGACTTCCGCCACGGTGCGGTTCTTGTTGTCGGTCAGCGCCTCTACCAGCATGGCGACGCCGGCGGGTCCGTAGCCTTCGTACCAAACTTCGTCGAAGGAGCCGCCGTCCGCGCCGCCGAGCGCGCGCTCGATGGCGCGGTCGATGTTGTCCACGGGGACGTTGTCTCCTTTGGCCGCGGCCAGCGCGTTCTTCAGAGGCAAGTTGGTGCTAGGGTCACCGCTACCACCACTTCGGACGGCCGATTGGATCGCCCGAATGTGCTTGCTGATGACTTTGCCGCGCTGACGGTCATTGACCGCCTTCTTGCGCTTGATCTGTGCCCACTTGCTGTGGCCCGCCAAGTCTGGGTTCCTCCACTGGCGCGTAGGCGCCGCGACGACTGCGCCTATCTTACCCCACCTGTGAAGGCCCTGCGGCTCAGCTACCTCACCCAGAGGCTGGTCTCGGCAACGTCACGGACGGGAGCGGGGCGGATGTCGATCGAAATGCTGCTCGTCCACTCGCCCTCGCCGTAGATCCCGCGGTACGAGACCGACGACTCGTTGGTAGGCGTGCTGGTGAAGGACGCGCGCACCCGGTGGTAGCCGCGCGGCGTTCCCGCGCTGTAGGTCACGCGCTGATCCCTGGTAGGAAGCACGGTATAGCCGGAGCCGACGGCAACGTTGCGTGCGAACACGTAGACACGACCGTCGGGATCGAAGCCGGTCAACGTGACGTAGCCGGGGCTGGTCGTGCGCAGGCCGAACTCGATGACCTCACCTACGAAGTAGCTGGCACCCTCACCCCGCGTAGGCCGGAACTCGCGGATGACGCCGCTTAGTTCGACGCCGCTGTCAGCCGGCCACGACGGTCTCACGTAGATCGTGCAGGACGTCAAGACCATGGCGAAGATGGCGGCGAGGATGGCGAAGCGTAGGACTTTGCGTTGCATGGGAGCCTCCATGTCGAGCCTCATGATAGCGAGAAGCCGGTCTTGCAGGCTGATGGTGACGCCCTCGCCCCTTAACCTTGCCTTGAGGCATCTGCCTGTCCGCGACGTGCGGGGCGGCTATCCGCGTCGCTTCAGGGGGCTTCCTCGACGAACTCCGAGGTGGTCAAGAGGTAGGGCAAGTCGGTCTGGTAGTAGCGCCCGCGTTCGTCGTACCAGTAGATGTAGGCGCCTTGAGCGTCGCCGCCGGTACCGCCCTCTGAAGCCGTGCCCGAGCGCGTGACCTTGCCATCGACCACTCCGGAGAACACCACCTTGCCGTCGTAGGAGTAGATCGTGATGTTCATCCGCTGCGCGGTGAAGTCCTGGATGCTGCGCCGTATGCGGTTCTGCGTTTCGTTGCGGCAGCCGGCCATCCCGAGCACCATCAGCAGGCTGACCACTATCAGAAGCGTTCGTTTCATCGTCCCTCCAGGCGCGCCTGCGCGCCCCGCAGTGCCGCCGGCACCATCCTACAGCGGAGGCATGACAGGACGTTCTTTAGCCGCTCGCGCTCAAGTAATGTATCCTGGCAAGTGTGAGGCCACAGGTCGACCCCTATCAGGTCCTGGCAGTCCCCCGTGACGCCGACGCCGACACGATCAAGTCGGCCTTCCGGCGGCAGGCGATGCAGTACCACCCCGACAGGAATCCGGGCGACCAAGCCGCCGAGGAGCGCTTCAAGGAGCTCTCGGAGGCTTACGCGCTGCTGAGAGACCCGGCGCAGCGGGCCAACTTCGACCGCTACGGGCATCAACCGTCCGCGCGTCCGGCGCCGGCGGCCGGAGGCGGCGTCGACTGGCGCACCGTGTTCACCGAGGCCGAGATCCCGATCGACTGGAGCCGCTACCAAGGCGCCCCAACCACGGGCAACGCGGTCTTCGACATGCTGTTCGGGATGGTGACGGGCTTCATGCGCCGCAGTGGCATGCTGCCGGGCGAGACCCGCGAGGTTCTGTTGCCGCTCACCCTCGGGGAGGCCTACACCGGCGTCAGCAAGCGCCTCAGCGTGCCCGGACCCAGCGTCTGTGCCGCCTGCCGCGGCAGCGGCAGGGCCGCCGAAGGGCCGGCCGTGGCCACCAGCCCGCAGCCCTTCGAGGCCAGTCCGCCGGCCGTCGCCGCCGGCACCTGTCCGGCCTGCGGAGGGCAGGGGGTGAGGCGCGGCAGCGCCGCCGTCGAGGTAACGGTGCCGCCTCGGAGCGGCCACGGCAGCCGCTTGCGGCTGCGCGGCCTGGGCGGACCGGGCAACCCGCCCGGTGACCTCTACGCGCGGCTGGCGGTCAGGCTGCCGGAGTCGGCCGAGGTCGTGGGCGGCGAAGTGAGAGACCGACTCGAACTGACTCCGTGGGCGGCCGCCTCAGGCGCGAAGATCGACTACGAAGGGGTGATCGTTACGGTGCCCGCGGGAACCAAGGACGGTCAGCTCATCAGGGTCAAGGGCGCCGGACTCGGCGGGAGGGACCTCGTGCTGAGCGCGCGCGTGGATCTGCTGGGCGGCCTGGTTCGCCCTGCGCGCGCTTGGTTGCATAAGCTGGTCAGCGGAGGCGTAAGCACATGACGCACGGTGACGACCAGGGGCGGCCGGCGGGCAAGTCGGACGCCGCGCAGGTGGACCAGGACAAGCCGCTCTACGTGATCAGCGTCGCGGCCGAACTGGTGGACATGCACCCTCAGACGCTGAGGCTCTACGAGCGCAAGGGGCTCATCGAGCCGAGCCGCAGCGCCGGCAAGACGCGTCTGTACTCGCAGCGCAACATCGAGCAGTTGCGCGAGATCCGCCGCCTGACCCAAGAACTGGGCGTCAACCTGGCCGGCGTCGAAGAGATAATCCGCCTCAGGCAGCGTCTCGACGAGCTGCAGTCGAACATGGAGGGTCGCATCTCCAGCCTGCAGTCGCAGCTGAGCGACCACATGGCCGACCTGTGGCAGCGCATGTTGCCGAGCCCCGACGACGTCGAGGAGCCGGGCGGCGACCAGAGCAGTTGAGCCGGCTGCCCCTCCGGAGTAGCAGGCCGTCAGCGACCCGCGCTGCAAGCGGTATCTTGTAGCGTGCGCATCGCGTCGATGACCCTCCAAGGCTTCAAGAGCTTCGGCAACCGCGTCGTGCTCGAGTTCGCCCCAGGCGTGACGGCCATCGTCGGGCCCAACGGCTCCGGCAAGTCGAACGTCATCGATGCGCTCAAGTGGACGACTGGCGGCGGCCGCGCCAGCGCCTTCCGAGCCGACGACAAGACCGACCTGATCTTCCATGGCGCCAGCGGCAAGCGCGGCCTCTCGTTGGCCGAGGTCGAGATCGAACTGCACGGCAGGCATCAGAACCTCAAGCTCTACCGCAGCATCGACCGCGACGGCAACACACGCCTGCGCATCAACGGACGGAACGCTCGCTTCATGGACGTCGAGGATGCGCTGGCGGGAAGCGGTCTGGGGCGCAGCGGCCTGGCGGTGATCGGCCAGGGTGAGGTCGGCGAGGTGCTGATGGCCGACCCCGAGCGGCTGCTCGAGTACGTGGCCGAGTCGGCTGGGGCGGCCCGGCTCAGCTCGCGGCGCGATCAGACGCAAGCCCGGCTCGACACTGCCAAGTCGCACCTCGAGCGCCTCGCCGATCTGCTGCGCGAGCTCGAGGACCGTGCCGACTTCCTCGCTGCCGAAGCGCGCGACGCCGACGAGCACGCTCGTCTGAGCGCGGAGTCGTTGGCCCTTGCCTACACCGCGGCGCTAGCGCGCAAGGAGGGTTACGAGAGCGAGATCGCTTCGTTCCTGACCCAAGCCGCCGCCCTCGAGGAGGCGCTGGCCGAGGGGCGCGCGGCGTTCAGCGAGCACCGCAAGTGGATCGACGAGGCGCGACACCTCAGGCGGTTGGCCGAGGAGAAGCTGCGCGCGGCCGTCGCCCAACTCGAGCTCCGCCGGGGCGACCTGCGGGTGGCGGAGGAGACCCGGCGCCGGCACCAGGAGGGCCTTGAGGCGCTCGCCAGTCAACTCGCCACGCTGGCCGAAGAGAGCGCGGCGCTGGAGCGCCTGCAGGAGCCGACGCCGCCCACCGGCGATCAGGCGGCGGCGCAGACCCGCGTCGAGGCCGCGAACCGCGCGTTCGACAAGGCCAGCCGGACGCTGGAGGAGGCCCAGACCGAGGAGCAGCGTCTCGGGGCACGCCTGCGGCTCGCGCGCGAGCAGCAGCTCGCGTTCGAGCGCGCCTTCGGCGCCCACCAGTCGCGCAAGCAGAGCCTCGAGGAACAGCACGCCGCGTACCGCAGGCGCCTCGCGGAGATCCAGGCCGCGGAGGCACCGGCAGACGTCGGAACACTGACGAGTGCCGCCGAAGTCCTCAGGGCGAAGCGTGAGTCGGCTCAGCGAGACCTCGAGTCAGCCCGTTCCGAGGTGGCCGAGGTCCAGCGCCAGCACGCTCTGGCGGCGGCCGAGGCGACCGCTCGGGCCAGGGCGGCGGAACGCGCGAAGGCGGCGTTCGAGTCGCGACGCGGCTACTCACAGGGACCCAAGAACGCCCTGGCGGCCCCGGTGGCTGGAGTGATCGGTTCGGTCGCTGACCTGCTGAGGCCTGCCGACGGTTTCCAGACAGCCATCGCCGCGGCGCTGGGGCGGCGTGCCGAGTACGTGGTGGTGTCGGACGCGAGGGCCGCCAAGCGCGTGCTGGAGCACGTCAGGGCCAGCGGAGGCTACGTGACGCTGCTGCCGCTCGACCTCTTGCGCGTGCCGAAATACCCGCCGCTACCGACCGGTCGGTCTGGTGCCATCCGGGCCGCCGTGGACGCCGTTTCGGTCGACGAGAAGTACCGCCAGGTCGTCGACATGCTGCTGGGCGGGACGTTGATAGTCGAGGATCTCGACGCGGCGACGGGGATCGCCTCCCAAGGCGGGCCGCGGTCGCGGCTGGTCACGCTCGACGGCGACCTGGTGGAGACGTCCGGGGCCATCAGCGGAGGGCGCAGACACCAGCAGCAGACCAGCGTTCTGGGTGCCGCCGCCGAGCTCGAAGAAGCCGAGGAAGCAGCCAGGTCGTCGGCTGACGAGGCGTCGGAGTCAGCGCGGAGGCTCAAGGCGGCCCAAGAGCGGCTGGAGGCAGCGAAGGTCACGGCCGAGCGAGCAGGCTCCGAGCTCGATGTGGTGGTCGGCCACTTGGCTGCTGCCGAGCGCGAGTTCGCTACCCGCGACAGCTTGCGCCTGGAGTTGTCGGAGCGCGTGAGCTCGCTCGCTGCCGAACTCGGCGGTCTCGGCGCACCGCCGTCGCCGCCCGCGATCGGCGGAGGAGCTGACGACGAGGTGGCCCACGTGGAGGCCCAGGCGCGGCTCGACGCCGCGCGCTCCGAGCGCGCCGAAGCGCATGCCGAACTCGCCGAGGCCCGACACGCCGCCCAGCTCCTGACGCAGTCTTTGAGTGCCTACCAAGCAGAACTGGAGCGCTTCGATGCCGCCCAAGCGCGGCTGGTGCACCTGACCAAGGAGGCCGCAGGCCTGCGTGAGCGCGAGGCTGCCATCAGAGCGCAAGCCGAAGCCGCCGAGGCTGCCTACGCCATAGCCGCGGCGGCGGTGCCCGCAGGCGTCGACGCCGAGGAGACGGCTGCCAAGGCTGCGTCTGACCGCCTGACGGAACTGGAGCGCGCGTTGGCCGACCTCAACGAGGCTCACGCCGCCAGGGCGGCCGATCTGGAGGAGGTGCGAGTAGCCCTGGCCCGCCGCGACGCCAGCCTGGAGCTCGCCGTCGAGGAGTTGGGATCGTTCCCCGCCGGCGTGGAACGCCTGGCACTCAGCGAGCGCGCCGCGCGCCAGCGGCTGCGCGACGTTCAGGTTGCCTTGGAAGCGCTTGGCGCGGTCAATCACCGCGCCAAGGCCGACCTCGCCGAGGTCACGTCTCGCAAGGACTCGATCGAGGTCGAGACGGTTCAGGCGGCGCTGGCCGTGACCGAGCTGGAGAGCTCGCTGGAACGCATCGACAAGGAGACGACCGCGCGGCTCACGGCCGAGCTCGAGAGACTGCAGCTCGCCTTCGGTCGGCAAGTCCAGCACCTGTTCGGCGAGGGCGCGCACGGAGCCATCGAAGTGAGATCCGAGGCCGGGCGCCCGGTCGGGGTCAGCATCGTGCTGACGCCTCCGGGGAAGCAGACGCAGTCGCTGCAGCTGTTGTCGGTCGGCGAGCGCACGATGGGCGCCATGGCGTTCCTGTTCGCGTTGCTGGCCGGCCCGGATGGCGGCGGGGGGCTGCCGGTGGCGGTTCTCGACGAGGTCGACGCGCCGCTCGACGAGGCGAACATCCGCCGCTTCTGCACCTTCGTCTCACGCCTCGCGAAACACGGCACGCAGTTCATCTTGATCACGCACCAGAAGGCGACTTTCGAGGTGGCCGACGCGCTGTGGGGCATCACCACCGAGCAGGGGGTCAGCAGGGTGTTCAGCATGCGCAGGGAAGAGAACGTGGCCGTTTGAGCCACGACGAGAACTGGCGCCTCGAGCTCTTCGGGCACGTCGACTCCACGCAGGAGGTGGTCAAGCGGCGCCTGTCGGCCGGTCAACAGCCGGGCCGGCTGCTGGTGCGAGCCAGGAGCCAGTCGGCCGGCCGCGGCCGGCGCGGGGCCACCTGGCGCAGCGACGTGGGCGGCAGCTACCAGACGCTGGCGCTGCCGGACCCCTTCTCGGCAGCGAGCGGAGGCGGCCTCACCCTCGCTATCGGCGTGTGCCTCGCGGAGGAGTTGCAGGCGGCGGGCGTGCAGGCGTTGGTCAAGTGGCCCAACGACCTCTACTACCTCAACCGCAAGCTCGGCGGCGTGCTGGTCGAGCGAACCAAAGGCTACTTGCTCATCGGCGTCGGCGTGAACGTCGAGAACGACGTACCTCGCGGCGCCATCGCGCTGCGCTCGTGGCCGATCGCGGCGGTCGACGAGCTGGTCGTGCGCGGGGTCGACAACGCTCTGGCGCTCCTCAAGGCCGAGGCCGGCGAGCTCTCCGACGAGCTCCGCAGGCGCTACGCGCAGGTCGACTGGCTGGCCGGAAAGAACGTCACCATCGGAAGCTTCGACCCGTTCGCCGCCCAGGTGGACAGCCTCGCGGAGGCCACGGCCGGCAGCCGTTCACGCATCACGAGTGGCGTGGTCGTCGGAATCGACAAGGAAGGCTGCCTCCTGCTGGGACGCGACGTCGGCACCTCGCAGGCACCGGGCAATCCAGCGCCAGGAGGCTCGCTCGAGAGCCGGGTGTGGAGGCTCGAGCGCGTCTGCGCGGGCACGGTGCTGACCATCGGCTGAGCGGGCCAACAGTGAAGCCGGGTTACAGATTTTGTGGGGTACTCCTCTACGT
>CAYNOS010000035.1:0-5921 GCA_964398985.1 uncultured bacterium | reverse complement strand
CGGCGTTGGCTGCGAGGACCGATCGCGACGCGCCGGTGGCCGTCCTCCTCGACATCCACCTGCCTGACGGCAACGGTCTCGATCACGTCAGACGCTTCACGTCCGCGGGCGCCTCGGTCGTGATGCTGTCGAACCTCGCCGGGCCGGATCAGGTCGAGCGGGCGTTCGCGGCGGGCGCCAGCGACATCGTGGCGAAGCCGTGCGACCTGCGCAGCTTGATCGCGCGCGTGGAACGCGCCATTCACTGGCAGGCTCCGGCGCCCGGAGATCAACCACCCATAGCTCACGACCCCGCTGCCACCGAGGATCCTCAGGTGGTCTTCAGCACCCACTGGCTCTGATGTCGAGCAGGTCACTATCTGCTCTGTTCATCGCGATGCTGGCGGCGGCGTCGGCCGTGATCTTGACGATGATCACGTTGCTCACCCAGTTCCAAGGAAGCGTCACGCCGACGACCACGTGGGGCGCGTTGGCGCTGTCGTTGACAGGCGCCGGCATCGCCTTGTGCCTGGTCGCAATCGTCCACCTCTCGTTCATCTCGGCCAAGCGCGCCACCGCAGCCAAGAACTCGCAGGTGATGACGCTCTGGACGCAGATCTGGAGCGACGTCGCCCTCGGCCGCAGGCTGCCCGTGAGCCCGCCGTTAGACAGCGACCTCCCGTTGCAGGCAGCCGCTCAGGTGCTTCAAGACGTCACTGGCGAGGCGGCCTCGCGCGTCAGGGGAGCGTTGCTGGCAACCGGCCTGGTTGCCGCCGACATCGCCAGGGCCGAGCGCGCGCCGAGATCGCTTTCGGGGCGCCCGACCGCGGCCTTGGAGCGGCTGGCATGGATAGCTGCGCCCGAGGCGTTGCCTCTGTTCGAGAAGGCAGCGGGCGTCAGGGACGAGCGCGCTTCACGGGCCACCGTGCTCGGCGCCATCCGGGTCCTCGCCGCTCAGGAGCGACCCGAGCCGTTCGGAGAGGCTGTTCTGCGCGTGGTCGCAGCGCACTTCGTCATTGCCCGCGACGCAAGCGGCGCACGTTCCTATCTCAGCTCCGCTCTCGCCGCCGCCGGGCCTCATCTGGTGTGGCTGTGCGCCAGACTCCTCACCAGCGACGTGCCCAACGGGGCTCACGCCGCGGCACTCGACACGCTGGTCGTAGCGCACTCGCCGGAGGCCAAGGAGATCGCCGCCGAGATGCTGCTCTTCGGCAGCGAGGAGGAGGTCAAGGCGGCAGCGCTGAGAACGCTGTCGAAGATCGGGCAGGTACCTGCCAGCGCGATCGACGCGGTCGTGGCAGCCACGAGCGACGCGTACGACGGGGTGAGGGTCCAGGCAGCTCATGCGCTCGTCGGCATCAGGCCCGAAGTCGCGCTGCCGGCGTTGTGGAGGCTTCTCGCCGACCGCGCCTTCGAGGTGCGGCTTGCCGCTGCCGAGGCTCTGCGGAACCTCGGCAGGCAGGGCAGGGAAGAGTTGCGCCGTGCGGCCACCGAGCACCCGGACGCGTTCGCCAGGGGAATAGCTGTGATGATCGGGGCCCAGCCGAGCAAGACCGCGTCTCGATCAGCACCGCCAGCGGGTCTCATCGCGGCGCCGGAGGCTTAGGCCAGCCGACATGGTTCTTCTCGACACCCTCCAGCTGGGCATACTCGCGGCTTTCATCGTCATCAACGGTCTCAACGCGGCCAGCCTGGTGCTGGCCGCTAGGACGCTGGTGATGCGCGAGCGCCGGGTGTCGCCCCTCGAGGAGAAGGTGTTCACCAGAGCGGCGACCTACCTACCCGTCAGCTTCACGATCCCGGCTTACAACGAGGAAGCCACGATCATCAACAGCCTCAAGAGCCTGCTGGCGATGCACTACCCGGAGTTCGAGGTCATCGTCACCAACGATGGCTCGACCGACGGCACTCTCCAGGCGCTGAAAACGGAGTTCGAGCTGGTTCAGTGCGAACCGAGCCCGAGACGGTTCGCGCCGCACGCACCGTTGCGCGGCGCGTGGCGCAGCGCAACGCATCCGAACCTGACCGTCCTGGACAAGGTTAACGGCGGCCGGGCCGATGCCCTCAATGCGGCTCTGGAGCAAGCCAGGTACCCGCTCGTTGTGCTCACCGACGCCGACAGCCTGATCGACCCCTCGGCTCTGATGCGGGCCGGCGCCAGGTTCCTCGACGGTCCGACGTTGATGGGGCTCGGCGGAACGATCCGGGTCGTCAATGAAGCCGACGTTCAAGGCGGTGCGGTGAAGCAGGCGCGCACGCCGCGCAACCTGATCGCCCGCTGGCAGTTGCTCGAGTATGTGCGCGCGTTCGTCGCCGCTCGCGTGGCGTTGAGCCACATCGGCTGCCTGATATCGATCTCGGGGGCCTTCGGCGTCTTCAGGCGCAGCGCACTGGTCGAGGTCGGCGGCCTGAGGACCGACACCGTCGGCGAGGACTTCGAGCTCACGATCCGGCTGCACCGCCACTTCCGCGAGAAGGGCGTCCCGTACAAACTCGAGTTCATGGTCGACCCGGTGTGCTGGACTCAGGTCCCTGACAAGGCCAAGGT
The DNA here is from genome assembly GCA_964398985.1 of uncultured bacterium. GTDB lineage: Bacteria > Deinococcota > Deinococci > Deinococcales > Trueperaceae > CAYMRL01. The sequence continues at coordinate 3,394 of CAYNOS010000035.1, read as the reverse complement.
GCTGGGAGCGCAGCGCGACCGCTGGCACCGCGGGCTGTGGGAGTCTCTGTGGATCCACCGCCGGATGCTCTTCAACCCGCGCTACGGACGCATCGGAATGCTGGCGCTGCCGTACGTGATGCTGGTCGAGGGGGTCTCGCCAGTGTTCGAGCTGGCTGGTTACCTGCTGATCGCCATCCTCGCCCTGACCGGCCATCTCAACGCCCAGTTCGCGGCCGCCTTCCTGTCACTGGCGGTGCTCTACGGGATGCTGGTCGGACTCGGCAGCGCGGCGCTCGACCTGACGCTCCCGCACTCGTCGAAACGCCTGTCGGACCGCCTCAGGCTGCTCAACGCGGTCATCACCGAGAGCCTGTGGTACCGACCGTGGCTGGCGTACGTGCGGGTGGCGGCGATGTTCCGCATCCGCAGCCGGCGCGGCAAGTGGGGCACCATGGTCCGTCAGCGGTTCAGCTGAGAGCTCACCAGTCGTCGATGTCCTCGCCGATCGACTCGGCGTCGATCTTGGCGTAGATGCGCGTCGTCTGGATGTCGGCGTGTCGGAGGTGAGCCGCGACGCGCCCGAGGTCCTTGGTCTGGCGGTAGTAGCGGGTGCCGGCGCCGTGACGCAGGCCGTGCACACCGGCGCTGTCGTACTCGACGCCGGCCAGTCGGCACACGCGCTTGAAGCGCTTCCTGGCGTGGTCGGTCGCCCATGGCAGCACCAACCCAGCGTCGCGCTGCCGGTTCTTCCCGTGCCCATCGGCACTTTGTGCCCTCATGAAGTCAAGAAGCGCGTCCCTGAGCCGCTTCGTGAGGTGCACGGTTGCCGCCTTGCCGCCTTTACCGGAGCGGACTCGGAGCTGGCTGCGGTCGTAGTCGATGTCGCTCCAGCGCAGATCGGCCATCTCGCCGATGCGCAGTCCAGCGTGCGCACCCAGCAGCACCATCAGCTTCTCGGCACCATCGGCGTGCGCGAGCAGCGACTCGACCTCGACATCGCTGTAAGGCCGGCGTTTCTCCCAAGCCGGCGTCAAGTCCTTGCCGACGCGCACATCGTCGAACGGTCGCGCCTCGGTGGCGCCGGCCCAGCGCAGCGCCTTGTAGAGCGTGCGGGCCGCGGCCAGCTTGACCTGCAAGCTCGACGCGCTGAGAGGCGCCGCAGGCCGCTCCGCGTCGACAGCGGGGCCGGGCTGCGAGCCGGACTCCAGGCGCCGCATGTAGACGACGCCGGCGTCGCGGCTGGGCCTCAGCAGGTTCTCGCCGGACCAGGCCTCGACCAGGTCGAGCACGCCCCGACGGTAGGTGCGCAGCGTGTGCTTGCTGACCTTGGCGCCGCGTGAACCGTGCAGGAACAGGTACGCCTCGGTGAGCGCCCAGAGCTGATCGGCGTCACGCGTCGAGGCAGCGAGAGCGGCGCGGCGTTTGAGATCGTGCGGCGGTAAGCTGGCCCAGGTCTCGGCGCGAGCCAGTGTCGAGTCGGGTTCGTAGACGGTGAGCGAACGGGTCATCTGTAGCAGTCTTGCATAGGTCTGATAAGACGAGTTATCAGGTTTTTGACTCGATCACTGCAAGTTACGATTTGGGTGGCCTAGCGCGGCGTCTTCGCAGCCTTGAAATAGTGTCACTCTGCAGGATTGCGTCCGCCGCCGCGTCCCGCGCTGACCTGAGTACCTTGGCGTAAAAGCCCTTTGCTCTACCAACGTAGGCTAGGGTGATGCTCTGCTCATTCCAGTGTGCGGCTGTCAGAGCCGCTTCGAGATAGGCGTCGACCACGTGATAGTTCGCGGACAAAGAGGTCACGGTCTGAAAGGACTTGAGCGAGGGACGCAAGTCTGTCAAAACTCCAAGTCTGACCCAATGCCGCAATTGGACTTGAGCCAAGCCTACGCTGAGCTTTTCGACTCGAGTACGCCAAGCCCAATGGAGGACAATCCAGGCAACGAGTTCACACATCCGCCTCCCAGCCGTCCGAAAGCTACTCTCGGTCGCTATCACAGCGACGACCCATGGATCGGCGGCTTCTGCTCCTAGACTTTCTACGATGCGTTTTGCTTGGTGGCTACTTGTCAGGACCGTCCTCATTCGCTCCTCTCCCCTCGTCTAGTTGAGGGCCGTCAGGTCTCGTAATCCATTGGAGAAAGGAAGCAGATAGAAACGAGAAGAGAATCCCGGTTAGCACCAACCGGACAACAAACAGTTCGAGAAGAGCGTTGGTCAGCGTAGCGAAGTCACCATTTACTACATAAGGTCGGGTCCATTGATACACATTCGAGTACACGACCACCACAACCAAGAAGTAGACTGCATAGACCAACCTCAATCGATTCATGGTTTGAGAATCTGCGTGAGTGGCATGCGTGCCGAAGTCACGGAGCGACGCAAGAACCCGCATGCCCTGAGAAGCCAGTACTAACGCAACGGCAATTCCTAGGCTGCCTGGCCGCATGAACAGCGCGGCAATGAATCCGGCGACAGCTGGCAATGCAACAGCGGAGACCGCCGACGCGAGGGCGCCGCGAAATACGATCTGAGTCCGTAGCCTCTCCCTTTCATTACGAGACATCCTGCGTACGTCTTCCCCACCCGATACGAAGTCATCACCTAGGTAAATGGAGAGATCACTATTCAAGGATCGTAGAGGCAGGAATGCGAAGTACAGTGGCGTATAGGCGACGTCGAACAATCGCCGCAGAAGAACGAGCGCGTCTAGGACAAGGGCTCCTAGGAGTGCTACGAGGACGTCTGTTACCGTCACCACGGCCTAGTCTTCCTTCCCTTACTCTCGAGATGCTGCTTTCGCATAAGGATCGGCTCCTGTGGCGGGAAGGGACGACTCCATCCGAGACAGGCTTTGTTGTTTGAGGCTCATTGCCAGTTTATGGCGCAGGTCTTGCTCCCGACAGGAGATGGTCGCATGCGAATCTATTAATACACTGAAGGCATTTCCGAGGACGATGTGATTGGGGCGCTTCGGCCAATCGCGGAACCCAGTCCAATACGAGTGGACCACGACCCTAGCACCTTCGATGATCGCTTAGATTTCATGATTCCAGCCGAACGCGGTGGAGGGGATGACGCCTTCCTCGACGTGATCACCTTGATACTTGCGTTCGCGTCGGTTGGCGCACTCCGCGATTTCGCGGGTGACTTGGGCCCGGCAGTCTCGTTGTCTTTTGGGACTGCCGCGCGCTTCGTACGGGGGGTAGACCGCGTCGTCACACGTCCTCCAAGCTCGTGCCTAAGCTGCCGAGAAGCGCGTGGAGCTGGTCGAGTCGCTCTGGCGTTCCGCCCGTCGCACCAGAGGCGATCGCGGCGTCACTTCGCGGTACGTACCGAAGAACGCCACCGTCAAGTCCACGCACCGAAACTGTAGACGATACTCACCTCCGACACGAGCACATCGAGACGATCA
>CAYNOS010000034.1:0-24988 GCA_964398985.1 uncultured bacterium | reverse complement strand
CGATCTTGAAGGCCATCTCCGACGAGTCGACCTCGTGGTACGAGCCGTCGTAGAGAGTGACCTTCATGTCGACGATCGGGAAGCCGAGGAGCGGGCCCGACTGCAGGGCCTCTTCGACGCCCTTCTGAACGGCCGGGATGAAGTCCTTCGGCACCGTGCCGCCGACGACGGCGTTCTCGAACTCGGTGCCCTCGCCGCGGCCCTTCGGTGCGGCCCTGACCTTGACATGCCCGTACTGACCGCGACCACCGGTCTGGCGAACGAACTTGCCTTCGACCTCGACCGGCTGAGTGATGGTCTCGCGGTAAGCGACCTGCGGCGCGCCGACGTGCGCGTTGACGCCGAACTCGCGCTTGAGGCGGTCGACGATGATCTCGAGGTGCAGCTCCCCCATGCCCGAGATCTTGGTCTGAGCGGTCTCGGGGTCGGTCTCGACGCGGAACGTCGGGTCCTCTTCGGAGAGCTTGATGAGGCCGTTCGAGAGCTTGTCCTGGTCGGCCTTCGAAACAGGCTCGATGGCGACCGTGATGACCGGCTCAGGCACTTCGATCGACTCGAGCACGATCGCGTGCTCGGGGTCGGCCAAGGTGTCCCCGGTGGTGGTGTCCTTGAGGCCGATGACGGCGCCGAGCTCGCCGGCTTCGATGCGCTCGATCTCCTCGCGGGAGTTGGCGTGCATCTTCAGCAACCGCCCGATGCGCTCGCGCTTGCCCTTGGAGACGTTGTAGACGTAGGTGCCGGCCACCAGCGCGCCGGAGTAGACGCGCACGAAGACCAGGCGCCCGACGTAGGGGTCGGTAACGATCTTGAAGGCCAACGCCGAGGTCGGAGCGGCCACGTCGGCGGGTCTGCTGTCCGTCTCGCCCGAGTCGGGGTTGATTCCGGCGACCGGTGGGATGTCGAGTGGGCTGGGCAGGTAGTAGCCGACCGCGTCGAGCAGCCGCTGGATGCCCTTGTTCTTGAGAGCGGAGCCGCACATGACCGGGAAGACCTTGAGGTCGATGGTGGCGCGGCGGAGGCCGGCTCGCAGAGCCTCGACCGAGATCTCCTCGCCCTCGAGGAACAGCATCGCGATGTCGTCGTCGACGTCGGCGAGGCGCTCGATCATCAGCTGCCGCTTCTCGGCGGCGAGGTCGGCGAGCTCGGCCGGGATGTCGGTGATCGTGATGTCCTGTCCGAGGTCGTCGTTGTAGTGGATGGCCCGCTGTTCGATCAGGTCGATCACGCCGCGGAACTGGTCTTCCTGGCCCATGGGCCACTGGACCGGCACTGCGATCGCGCCGAGGCGGTCGCGCATCGAGTCGAGCACCAGCTGGAAGCTGGCGCCGGTCTTGTCCATCTTGTTGGAGAAGGCGATGCGCGGCACCCGGTACTTGTCAGCCTGGCGCCACACCGTCTCCGACTGCGGCTCGACGCCCTGGCTCGAGTCGAACACCGCGATGGCGCCGTCGAGCACGCGCATGCTGCGCTCGACCTCCATCGTGAAGTCGACGTGGCCGGGGGTGTCGATGATGTTGATGCGCGTGTCATTCCAGAAGCACTGCGTGACGGCCGATGTGATCGTGATGCCGCGCTCGCGCTCCTGCTCCATCCAGTCCATCTGGGCAGCACCCTCGTGGGTCTCGCCCATCTTGTGGATGCGGCCGGCGAAGAACAAGATGCGCTCGGTCAGCGTCGTCTTGCCCGCATCGATGTGGGCTGCGATGCCGATGTTGCGCGTCCTGCCGATGGCAGTCGTGGTCGTGTTCGGGGTGGTGATCGTGGTCATCAGTCGCTCTCGTCGAAGCTGCTGTCAAGCCGTGAAGGCTACCAGCGGTAATGGGCGTAGGCGCGGTTCGCCTCGGCCATCCGCTCGACGTCCTCCTTCTTCTTGACAGCGCCGCCGCGGCCGGCGGCAGCGTCGAGGAGCTCACCGGCGACACGCTCGACGGCGGTCCGCTCGGGGCGGGAGTCACAGGCTGCTACCAGCCAGCGAAGCCCAAGCGACTGGGCGCGGCGCGGGTTGACCTCGACCGGCACCTGGTAGGTGGAGCCACCGACGCGACGGCTGCGCACCTCGATGCGAGGACGGATGTTGTCGAGAGCCTGGCGGAAGACCTTCAGAGGCTCCTGACCGCTGCGCTCCTGGATCAAGCGGCAAGCGCCGTAGAAGATGCGGCTGGCCAGGTTCTTCTTGCCATCACGCATCAGCTTGTTGACCAGGGCGGTGACGGTGGTGTCGGAGTAGACGAGGTCCGGCTGCAGCGGGCGGATCTCGGCGCGGCGTCTGCGTCCCATGCGTTAGCTCGCCTTCCCTTTAGGCTTCTTGGTGCCGTACTTGCTGCGGCCCTTGTTGCGCTGGACGTAGCGACCGACGCCAACGCCTTGAGCATCGAGGGTGCCGCGCACGATGTGGTAGCGGACTCCCGGGAGGTCCTTCACGCGACCGCCACGGATCAGCACCACCGAGTGCTCCTGCAAGTTGTGCTTCTCGCCTGGGATGTAAGCGGTGACTTCCTGGCCGCCGGCGAGGCGCACGCGGGCGATCTTGCGCAGAGCCGAGTTGGGCTTCTTGGGGGTCTGAGTCTTCACCGCCGTGCAGACACCACGACGCTGGGGCGACCCCTTCAGGGCGGGGGTCTTGCTCTTCTTCTCGATCTTCCTTCGCCCCTTGCGGAGGAGCTGATTCACGGTCGGCAGAACGATCACTCCCTCTTCGAGTGCCCGGCACCACGCTGGACGCCGGGGCTGAGTCTTCCCGCGGCCTTGACGGCCAAGTTCCATGAAGACGTGTCTTGGACGGCCTTGCGGCTGCACACGACAAGCTCGCCCCGGACCCAGCGCTGCGGGCCAGGGGCAGAAAAACCTACCGAGTATACAGACTGCCTCGCTACCAGCGCAAGTCCTGGCGGACCAGGGAAGCCGCTGAGCGACGGCGAACGCGGCCCGCGGCGCGGCTCACGTGCGCAGCGCCTCCCTGGCTGTGACCACCCGGCCCACGGCTTCCTCCACGCTGCTGCCGGTGGCAGTCAGGTGGCCCATCTTGCGGCCGACGCGCGCCTCGCGCTTCCCGTAGAGGTGCAGCCTGACTCCCGGGACCTGCAGCGCCGCTGCGAAACGCGGCTCCCCGTGGGACCACAGCTCCCCCAGCAGGTTCGCCATGGCGGCCGGAGTCGTGAGGCGCGCCGAGCCGAGCGGCAGGCCGCAGACGGCCCTGAGCTGCTGCTCGAACTGGCTGGTCTCCGCCGCCTCGATGGTCAGGTGACCGGAGTTGTGCGGCCGGGGGGCGATCTCGTTGACCAGCAGTTCCCCGGAACGCGTCACGAAGAACTCGACGGTCACCAAGCCGACCGCCCCGAGCCCGGCGGCGATCTCCTCGGCCAGCCTCACTGCCTCGTCGGCCGTGGACGCACCGAGTCCCAGCGCGCCGGCGTCCTCGGCTCCCGCCGCGAACGGTGCCAACGTCACGTCGAGGATGTGGCCGACGTGGCGGTTCACGAAGGGCCGGTACGCGGCGCTGCGGCCGTCCGCCCCTCGCGCGATCACCACCGACAGCTCGAGGTGCAGGTCGACGAAGCGCTCGATGACGACCGGCCCAGCCAGCGCCAGCTCGCGGGCCGCGGCCAGTTCGCTGGAGGATCCGCTGGCGACCAGCGCCTGGCCCTTGCCGTCGTAACCGAAACCGGCGCTCTTGACGACGCACGGAGTGCCGACGGCGGCCACGGCGGCCGTCAACTCGTCGACGGTGGCCGCGCCCGCGTTGGCCGTCTGTGGCAGCCCGGCGGCCGACAAGAAGGCCTTCTCACGGGCGCGGTCCTGGGTGTGGTGGAGCACCTGCGGGGACGGCCTCACCTCGCACACCGCCGCGGCCGCGGCCAGGGCGGCGCTGGAGACGTTCTCGAACTCGAAGGTCATGACGTCGACCTGGCGTGCGAAAGCGGTCATCTCGTCCACGTCGTCGAGCGACGCCCGCCGATGGCCGGCCGCGAAGTGGGCGGCGGGCGGGTCGTTCTCGGGCGCCAGCACGAACGGCAGGAAGCCCATGCGGCGGGCAGTAGCCGCCAGCATCCGCCCGAGCTGGCCGCCGCCGACGATGCCGATCTTGGCGCCGGGCGCCAGCTCGAAGCGCCTCACGGGACGAAGCTGTCGCTCGGCAGGCTCATCGCCAAGGCGGCGGCGGTCTGCTCCTCACGGTAGGCGATCAGCCGACGCTCGAGTTCCGGCCGGCTGGTGGCCAGCACGGCGATGGCCAACAACGCGGCGTTGACCGCGCCCGCCGGCCCGATCGCCAAGGTGCCGACCGGCACCCCCTTGGGCATCTGGACGATCGACAACAGCGAGTCGAGACCGCTGAGAGCCGCGCTCTGGACCGGCACGCCGAAGACGGGCAAGTGCGTGCCGGCGGCCAGCATCCCGGGAAGGTGGGCTGCGCCGCCGGCCCCCGCGATCAGCACGCGGTAGCCCTGGCCCGCTGCCGCGGCCGCGAACTCGCTCAGCTTCCCCGGCGTGCGGTGAGCGGAGACGACGTGACAGGTGCGCGGCACCCCGAACCTGGCGAGCATCTCGTCGGCATGGCGCATCGTCTCCCAGTCGCTGGCGCTGCCCATCACCACCGCCACCAGCGGCCGCTCTGCAGCGGTCGGGCCCGCTGCTGTCTCTTCGCTCATGACGCTCCTCTCGCCTTGCCGTCGGCTTCGGCCTCGAGCCGCGGCTCGTGGGTGCACGCAGCACGCCGCAGTCGGTCGCGCACCGCGTCCCAGCTCGGACCCGCGGGCACCTCACCGAGCAGTATGGCGCTCGGCGCGGCCGCGTCGAGCGCGCGCAGAGCCGCGTAGAGGCCGCGTGCGTAGGCCTCGGGTTCGGCCGGCAGCGCTATCCAGACGCCAGGGAAGCCGGCAGGGGCCTCGAGGCCGGCTGTCAGGACCGCAGCCCCGGGTTCCAGCCGGGCGTCGGCGAGCTGCCGGGCGGTCACCACCTGAGTCGGGGCGATCGGGGCGTAGTGCCTGTCCAGGCTGCCTGGAACCCGCACCGCGGGGGCAGCCGGGTCGGCGGCGAGGCCTCCGGCGGCAGCCGCCACGCGCGTCTCCAAAACGGCGGCGAGGTCGGCAGCCGTGACCGCTCCCGGCCTCAAGATCCTGGGGACGGGACTGGTGAGGTCGAGGATCGTCGACTCGATGCCCACCTCGCACGGGCCGCCGTCGAGGACGAGCAGGTCGAGCCCGGCGTGATCGGGCGCGTCGAACTCGCTGGCCACGTGGGCCGCGGTGGTGGGGCTGATCCTGCCGAAGCGGTTCGCCGACGGCGCCACCAACGCGCCACCGAAGGCGGCGAGCAGGCGCTGCGCCACCGGATGTCGGGGCGACCTGAGCGCCACCGTCGACTGGCCACCGGTCACCTGGCGCGGGACCTCGACCCGGGCCGGCAGCACCAGCGTCAGTGGGCCCGGCCAGAACGCCGCCACCAGCCGCGCTGCCAGGGCCGCTTGACGCTCGTCGGCGAACGCCACGTAGCCACCGAGCTGTTCAGCAGAGTGAAGGTGCACGATCAGCGGGTGATCGAGCGGTCGGCCCTTGAGCCGAAACACCTCCGCGACCGCGTCAGGGTTGCCGGCATCGGCTCCGAGGCCGTAAACGGTCTCCGTCGGGAACCCGACGGGACGTCCGGCTCGCAGCTCACGGACCGCGGCCTGGAGCGCTTGGTCGTCGGCTGGCATCACGGTGACCACGGCGGTGCCGAGCATACCCGAGGGGCCGCTCTCAGGCCGGCGCGACCAGCACGAAGCGGACGTCGTTGACGTTCGTCAGGGTCGGGCCTCGTTCGAAGGCTGCAGCGACCCGGCGCAGGTAGGTGCCGGTGTCATGGCGCTCCAAGGCCTGCATGAGCTCGTCTTGCTCGAGAAGCGCCAGGCTCCCGGGCCCGAACAGCGCTCCGGCGAGGCCGCTGGCGCCATCGACGCCGTCGCTATCGGCCGCCAGCAACGACACCCGCCCCAGCATCGCGTCAGCCTCCGCCTGGGTGAAGCGCTCGCGCAGCTCGGAGCGCAGCCTCGCGGCGAACCAGAGAGCGTACTCGCAGTTCGGGCCTCCGCGGCCCGGCTCGCCCCCGCTTGCCGGCGGGCGGAAGGTGACCGTCACCTCGCCGCCGGACAACCAGGCCGTGGGGACAGCTGGGCCGCCACCGCTCAGCAGCGCTGCCACCCTCCGAGCCATGACTGCAGCCGCCGCCTTGGCCTCCCCTACCTCGGGCTCGCCGCTGAGCTGGCAGTGCCAGCCACGGCTCCGCAAGCTTGCGGCCGCGGCCACGAGCGCCGTCTCGTTGCTGGCGACGACTTGGTAGCTGGCCCCTGCCAGGCGGGGGTCGCCGGGCTTGGGGGTCTCCGGTCGCTCGCCGCGCACGCCCTGTGCCAGGACGGCCCGCGCCTCTGGCGCGGTGATGCGGTAGCGGTCGAGGACGTCCAGCGCATCTTGGTGAGTGGTCGGATCGGCGACCGTGGGACCGGCGGCGATCGTCGCCGGGTCGTCTCCGACGACGTCCGAGATCGCCAGCGTGTGCACGGTCGCCGGATGAAGCGTCGCCGCCAGCTTGCCTCCCTTGATGTCGGAGAGGTGCTTGCGGACCGTGTTGATCTCGAAGATGTCCGCCCCGGCAGCCATCAGGGCCCTGGAGAGCGACGCCTTGTGGGCGAGCGTGACCCCGGCGGGTGCGCACAACAGCGCGGAGCCGCCGCCACCGATCAGGCACAAGGCGGTGGTGCCGGCGCGCGCCGCTGCGGCAGCGGCCAGCACGCGGCTGGCGGCGGCCAGGCTCGATTCGTCGGGAAACGGATGTCCCGCCTCGAGCACCGTGATGTGCCGCGTGGCCACCTTGTGTCCGTAAGGGGTGGCGACGACCCCCGCGACCGCTGCTCCGAGGTCGGCGTAGTGCTCCTCGGCCGCCTTCGCCATGGCGGCGGCCGGCTTGCCGGCGCCCACCACCAGCACCCGGTCGCCGGCGGGGTCGGGATAGAGGCCCGCCAGCGCCGCCTCCGGTTGACAGGCCGCGACGGCAGCGGCGAAGGCGTCTCTCAGCGAGGAGGTCGCGTCCATGGCCGAAGGCTACCAGCGTGAGCCCTTGCCCTTCTGGCACGGCGAATGGCCGAAGGCCGGTAGGATGTCTCATGTTCGGTCTGTTCCGCCGCCAGGACCCTCGCTTCAAGGACGACGCGAACTTCCTCATCTGCCGCGTCCGCACCGACCGCAAGGGCGAGGTCATCGAGGTGAGGCTCTCGAAGACCAGCGAGATGAGCCTGCAGGGCGCCGGCTACTTCGTGCGCAAGAGCCTGATAGGTCCCAACACGCTCGATCAGGCGACCCTCGAGGTCACCACCGACCGCGCCCATAAGGTGCGCGTCGCGACCGTCGATGGCGGCGAGTTGGTGCCCGTCAAGGATTGGCGCTAGGCGGACTTCTGTCACTTCCAACCAGCAGCGACCTGCTAATATAGGTAGTGACCAATGGTAGATAGCTCGATACTCCGCTTCTCCGCGCCGCTCACGAGCCACCTCCCGCTGGAGGTGAGGCCGTCACCGGTCCTCGAACTCTCCTACGCCTATTTCAGCGTCATGAAGCGCTTCGACGCCGGCGGCGACAGCCAGTTGCCGTGGCTCGCGGAGCTCCGCGCGTCGCCTCCGGGATGGCTGATTGAACTGCGCGAGCTGTGGGCTCAACAGGCACTGGAGCGCGTCGGCTACGAACTGTTCTTGGCCGCCTGCGGGCTCGGCTACGCCGCCGATCCCACTCCCGAGAGGTTCCTCGACGACCTCCCTGGGGTGCCGGCGAGAATGCTGGCCATGCTCGAGGCCACGATGCGGCCCGGCGAGGGGGACGAGGCCAAGGACTCCGAACTCAAGCGCGTGTACCGAGAAGTGGGCAAGGAGCGCTGGGCCAACCCCATGCAAACGTCGATCCGAGCGCTGTGGCACTACCTGGAGCCGGCTTGGGAGCGCGAGGGTCGGGCTCTCACCGAGCAGGTGGCGCTGCGCCTGGCCGCCGACGCGGAAGCCGCCGGCGACCTGTTGCCGGCGCTGCCCGCGCACCACTTCGTGCAGTTCGAGGCGGCCGCCGAGGAGATCCGCGAACGGCTGAAGCACGGCAAGGTCTACGTGGCGCCCCTCTACTTCGCGGCCACCGGCGGCTTCCACTTCGACATCGGCGAGACGGCCTACATCGGGTTCGGGGTTCACGGCGAGAGCGCCTTCGAGCAACAGCAACGCGAGACCGCCGACCTCGCCACCCGGCTCAAGGCCTTCAGCGACCCGACGCGGCTGTTCCTGATGGTGCTGATCGCGCGTCTGACCAAGTTCCCGATGACGGTGGGCGACCTCGCCAAGCAGCTCGGAGTCAGTCAGCCGACCGCCAGCGGGCACTTGAGGCTGCTGCGCGAGATGGGCCTCGTCGATGTCGTCAAGGAAGGCAACCGCTCGTTCTATCGCCTCGACCACGACGCGGTCTCGGCGCTGCTGGCGGAACTCGAGCAGGCTCTCTCCTCGTGAGCCGCGGCTCCGGGCCGTTGCCCACCGGCCCGAACCTACATCGGCGTAGACCTATTGACAATTAGTCGGCGTTCGCCTATCATCTTTATCGGAGGACGCCTATGTTCATGCTCCCGCCCGAACTTCTACACTTGGACCGCCACTCACGCCTCAGCCTCGAGGCCGCCCGGATCAGTCTCGTCAAGCTCGCCAAGGAAGCCGGTCACGGCCACTCGCCGTCCGGCACCATCGGATCGCCGGCCAGGGCTGCCCGCAGCGCAGCGGCCGCTACCGCGAACTCGCAGGCGCTGGGCCAGGCGGCCCTGCCCGCCAGGGCGCACCCTACTGCGCGCTCGACAGGTCAGGTCGCAACGCGCGAGCCGCGCCGAGGTAGACGTGGCGCATCTCGTTCTGCCCTCTGAGCGTGTTCACCTGCATCATCACCCTGACGCAACGCGGCACCCGTCCAGGGACCGGGATCTCCTGATTGCAGATCAAGGGCACCATGTCCATCCCGATGTCCCTGGCGGCTTCGGCCGGGAAGGTCGACGTCAGGTCCGGGGTGGTGGTGAAGAAGATCGCCGCGATCACCTCGAAATCGTCGATGTCATTGGCTTCGAGCATCGCGACCAGGAGTTCCCTGGTGGCCTTCAAGATCGCGGTCGGCGTATCCTCCTCGACGCTCGTCGCACCCCTGATACCCCGTAACCAGTAGCCCTCCTGCATGCGCCGGAGTGTACCAGCAACTTCACACGACGCTAGGCGCGACCTGCTCACTTCGGCTAGCGTGACGCATGACACGAGGCGCATCGAGTAGCAGCACCCCGTGGTTCGATCTGGACGACGATCAGCGCAGCCTGATCGGTAGCCTGAGAGCGTTCCTGGCTGCCGAGGTCGCTCCCGGAGCCGCGCACAGGGACGTCACGGGCGAGTTCCCATGGGAACTGGTCCCAGCGCTGGCCGAACTGGGGCTGTTCGGCCTACAGGTGCCGGAACGCTACGGCGGCTCGGAGCTCAGCAGCGTCACGACGGCGCTCGTCATCGAGGAGCTGGCGGCCGTCGACGGCTCCTTGTGCCTCACGGTCGCCTCCCACAACTCGCTGTGCGTCGGCCACCTGCTGGTCGCCGGCAGCGACGAGCAGCTGACTCAGTGGCTGCCCCCGCTGGCGAGCGGAGAGCGGCTCGGCGCCTGGTGCCTGACCGAGCCCGGAGCCGGATCCGACGCCGCCAGCCTGCGCACGCGGGCGCGCGAGGTCTCCGGCGGCTACGTGATCGACGGCAGCAAGATGTTCATCACGCAAGGCAGCGTCGCCTCCACCTACGTCGTGATGGCGAGGACCGCGGAGCCGGCAGCCGGCGCGTCGCGAGCCACCGGGATCTCGGCGTTCGTCGTCGACGGCGCGAGCCACGGGGTCCAGCGCGGCACCCCGGAACACAAGCTCGGGCTGAAGAGCTCCGACACCGCCGCCGTCAGCTTCGACGGCGTGCCGGTGGCGGCCGCCCAGCTCCTCGGCATCAAGGGACAGGCGTTCGGCGACGTGATGCGCGTGCTCGACGGCGGCCGCATCGGCATCGCTGCGATGGGCATCGGGCTGGGACGGGCCGCGCTGGAGATGGCTGGTCGCTACGCCAAGGAACGCGTTCAGTTCGCCACGCCGATCGCTCGCCACCAAGCGGTCGCGTTCAAGTTGGCGGAAGCCGCCACCGAACTCGAAGCTGCCCGCCTGCTCACGTTGAAGGCGGCGGCGTTGCGGGACGCCGGTCGCGACCACACGGCCGCGGCCGCGATGGCGAAGCTCAAGGGCAGCGTGGCCGGCGTGAAGGCCTGCGACGACGCGATCCAGATCCTGGGCGGCTACGGGTACATGCGCGATTACCAGGTCGAGAGGTTGTGGCGCGACGCACGCCTAACGCGCATCGGCGAAGGCACCGACGAGATCCAGCACCTGGTCATCGCTCGCGAGTTCCTCGCCGGGCTGGCCGGCCAAGGCTAGCCCGCGGCCCGCGGCATCCACCAGGCGCTCGAGTGCCCCGCGAACAAGGTTGGACCCCTGGCCGGGCAGCCGCGCGCCCTCGGTCAGCCCGCGCCGCCAGCCGCGCGCTCCCGGCAACCCCCTGAACAGCCCCAGCAGATGCCGCGTGATGGCCGTCAGCGGCGTGCCCCTGGCGAGCTCAGCGTCGACGTAAGGAAGCACGCCGATCACGGCGGCGGCGCCGACCGACAGGCGGGCCGCCGGCTCCAAGAGCTCCGTGCCGGCGCGGCGCAGCGGGTCGTCGATGAGGGCATCGGCGCCGGCCAGCACGCTCGGGTCCTCGTGGACAGCACGTCCGATCATGACCCCATCGACGTGCGCCAGCTGCCGAGCCGCACTCGGCAGGTCCAGGATGCCGCCGTTGGTCTCGATGGTGAGTTCCGGCCGCTCGGCCTTGAGCCGGTGAACCAGCTCGTGGCGTAACGGCGGCACGCTGCGGTTCTCTTTCGGGCTGAGGCCGTGCAGCCAGGCCTTGCGCGCGTGGACGACGAACCTCGCGCAGGCGCCGCCGGCTGCCTCGACGACGCCGTCGACGAACTCGAGCATGTCGTCGTAGGCGTCGCGCTCGTCCACGCCGATGCGGTGCTTGACACCCACCGGCAGGCCGCTGGCGCGCGCCATGGCCGCGACGCTGCGCCCGACGAGGCCGGGGCGGCTCATCAAGCAGGCTCCGAAGTTGCCACTCTGCACGCGCGGTGAGGGGCAGCCGACGTTGAGGTTCAGCTCCTGGTAGCCGAAGCGCGCCCCGAGCTCCGCAGCCCTGGCGAGCTGCTCCGGATCGTCGCCGCCGAGCTGCAGCACGACGCTGCCCTCGCCAGGGCTGCGCGCGAGGAGCGTGGCCGTGTCGCCGTTCAAGACGGCCTGAGCCGTGATCATCTCGCTGTAGAGCAACGTCTTCGAGGTGATCTGACGCACCAGGTAACGGAAGTGGCGGTCGCTGATGTCCATCATCGGCGCCACCGAGAGGGGCGCCGCCCGCGCCGCGCGACCGGAAGCCGGCACCATGCCAGCGCTCACGGGGCGCCACCCGGCACGACGCGCTTCGGCTTGCGGAAGGTGATGTTCTCCCACTCGCCTTCCTCGACCACCCGTAGGTCAGGATTCAGTGCGCGGAAGCTCTCCACGACGCCCTGCACCAGGTCGTCGGGGGTGCTGGCCGCCGAGGTCACGCCGACGCTTCTCACGCCCTCGAGCCACTCCTGGCGGATGTCGGCGGCCGACTCGATGCGCTGAGAGCGCGGCGAGAGGTCGCCGGCGAGTTCCACCAGCCGCATGCCGTTGGAGCTGGCGGCGCTGGTCACGACCAGGAACAGATCGACGTGCTGCGCGATCGCCCTGACGGCGTCCTGGCGGTTCTTGGTGGCGAAGCACAGATCATCCGACGGCGGCACCACCAGCCGAGGAAAGCGTGCCTTCAGCAGCTCGACGGTCTTCATAGTGTCGTCGACCGACAACGTCGTCTGCGTCAACACGACGACCTTGTCCGGATCGGGGACCGTCACCGTCAGGGGGTCCTGCAGCAGCGGATCGTGCTTGCGATTGCCGATGACCGCGACGACGGTCGTCTGCTCGGGCGCCTCGCCGCGCGTCCCGACCACCTCTTGGTGCGCCGTCGAGTCGCCTACCAGCAGGATGTGGTAGCCGAGAGCCGCATAACGCTTGGCCTCGTTGTGGACCTTGGTGACCAGCGGGCA
Source organism: uncultured bacterium (assembly GCA_964398985.1). Taxonomy (GTDB): domain Bacteria; phylum Deinococcota; class Deinococci; order Deinococcales; family Trueperaceae; genus CAYMRL01. The sequence goes on along the minus strand of CAYNOS010000034.1, from coordinate 12,773 downwards.
GGTGGCGTCGACCGTCGTCAGCCCTTGCCTTCTGGCCTGCTCCCTGACCCTCGGGCTGACCCCGTGAGCGCTGAACACGACGGTGTTGCCGACCCGTTGGCCGTGCGCGCTCGCTGCCTCCCGAAGCTCCGGCAGGTCGTCCAGCTCCTCGACGAAGGTGACCCCGTACTCCTCCGCCAAGCGGTCGACGACGGTGCGGTTATGAACGATGTCGTGGTAGACCACCAAGTCGCCGCCGCCCGCTTCGCGCTCATGGCGGGCCTCTTCCTTGACGGCCTCGATGGCCATCACGACGCCAGCACAGAAGCCGCGCGGCTTGGCCAGGTAGACGGTCTCGACCACGGTCATCGATTGTATCGGGGAGAGCAGGGCGAAACGGTAGCGCTGGCGGGCGCTCACCGCGGTTGCTGGCCTCTTCGAGCGCGTGTTAGACTCACTGCCGCTCTCGCGTCGGCGGGCCGGCAGCCGCTCTTCCGCCAGCGACCGGGGCGATTAGCTCAGCTGGTTAGAGCGCGTCGCTGATAACGACGAGGTCAGTGGTTCGAGTCCACTATCGCCCACCAGGAACGAAGCAAGGGCGCCCGCTGTGGGCGCCCTTGCGTTTGCCGCTCGAGTCAGCGCCTTCAGCCCAGGAACACGCCGCGTTTGGAGCCGAGCACCAGCTCGATCCTGACGGTGGCATTGCCCCTTTGCACGGTCAAGACGACCGTCTGGCCGATCTCCTTGCCACGGATCTGCGCCAGCAGGTCGTAGAAGGTCGGGGTCGCGACGCCGTCGATCGAGGTGATCACGTCGGCGATGGGCACCACCGTCACGCTGCCGTCGGGCGCGACCTGCCGGACCTGGTCGAACGACCTCAGTCCGGCACGCTCCGCCGGACCGCCGGGTTGCACCGCATTGACAATCGGGCCGGGCCGCGAGCCGAGGTAGAACTCCGAGTTCTCGGGGTCGTAGTCCATGCCCGGGCTCCAGGTGAAGCCAACGACCGGGATGTCGCGCTGCGCGCCTTGCAGAACGGCGGCCGCCAGGTCGCTGGTGGTGGTCACCGGCACCGCGTAGCCGGCGAACGAGCGCGGCAGCGCAAGCCCCCGCAGGTACGGCGGCACGTAGTTGTCCGAGGACATCGCCGTCGGGTTGAAGCTGATGTAGCTGACGACGCCGATGACCTCGGCCCGCGCGTTGATGACCGGCCCGCCCGAGTCGCCGGGAGCCAAGGAAGCCGTCAGCTCGATGGTGTCGTTGGCGAAGTCGCTGCGGCCGGCCTGCACGCCCAGACGCGTCACGCGCCCTGCCCGCGCGGCCAGGAACTGGTTGCGGCTGTTGCCGATCGCGACGATGTCGGTGCCGGGTGTCGGCAGCCGTGAGGCCAGCTGCAGGAAGTCGACGCTGTGGTCGACAGCGGCCCGCAGCGCTGCGATGTCCATGTAGGCGTCGAAGCCCACCAACTCCAGCGGGTAGCGCTGCTCGTCGACGGTCACCGCGTAGTAGGCGACCGGGCAGCTGGTCGACGCGTTCGTGGGATCGACGACGTGATAGGCGGTCAGCACGTCGCCATGCGGGCTGACGAAGAAGCCGCTGCCAACTCCCAGAACCGGGCCGCTCTCGCGGTCGAAACAGCGCGCCTCGATCTTGATCGTCGCGCTGCGAGCGACCTCGTACGCCGCCAGCATCCCGCCGGTGGGCTCCTCCACCGGCGGCGGACCGGCCTGGACCCGCTGCAGGTGAGGCTCGACGCCACGAACCTGAGTCGCGGCGACCGCCACCAACGCCAGCAGCGCGAACAACAGCCAGGTTAGGGACCGCTGTGGAGCCGACCGCATCCCCGCCATTATGCCGCCAATGCGCAGCGCGCAGGTATCATTGCTCGCATGCCTGCGCGCGTTGACAACCGCGGTGACAGCGATTACCGCCTCAAATTGGTTGAGATCGCCGAGGTCGCCCGCCGGTGGCAGGGGCCTATCGTCATCGTCAGCCACGTCGACCCCGACGGCGACGCGCTCGGCAGCAGCCTGGCCCTCAAACGCGCGCTCGAGGCCCTCGGCAAGAGCGTGACGCTGCCCCTGACGCCACCGCGTTTCCTCGAGTTCCTGGCAGACGCTGGCGAGCTGTCGCCCGCGCTCAGCGAGTTGCCGCCGGGCTGCCTGCTGTTCGTGCTCGATGTCGCCGATCGCGGACGCGCCGAGGGTGCCCCACTGGCTGCCGCCTTCACGGTCAACATCGACCACCACGGGACCAACGACCGCTTCGGAGACCTCTTCGTCGTGCAACCCGACAAGGCAGCCACAGCGGTGCTGATCAAGGAGCTCATCGACGAGTTGGGGGTGACCTGGACGCCGCGGATCGCGAAGCCGTGCCTGACCGGGATCCTCACCGACACCGGCACCTTCCGCTACTCGAACACCAGCCGCAACGCGCTTCAGACCGCCGGCGAGCTGATCGACCAGGGCGTCGACTACGTCGAGCTGACCGATCGCCTGCAATGGCGCCACCCGACGTACTTCCACACCCTCGGCAAGGTGATGGGGACCGTCGAGTTCCACCTCGACGGGCTGCTCGTGACGGCCCGCTTCACGGCCGCCATGAGGCAGGGCGCGGGGGCGGCAGATGACGACTCCGACGACTTCGTTGGCGTCATCAGGTACGCCGAGGGCGTCAAGATCGCCGCGATCCTCAAGGAGCGCGAGGGCGAGGTGAAGGTCTCCGTCAGGACCCGCTCAGGCGTGTCGGCCCAGGCCATCTGCGTCGAGCTCGGTGGCGGGGGTCACGTGGCGGCAGCGGGCGCGACGGTCAAGGGCAGCGTGAACGAAGCGCAGCGGCAGCTGCTGGCCGCGGCTGAGCGCGAGCTGGCGCGCCACCGTCACAGCTAGCAGCGCGGCTCACGGCATGCTGAGCACGTCACCGCCGTAGCGGCGCGCCAGCTCGCGCGCCTCTTGCGCCAGGCGCGGCAGGGCCGCCAGGTCGACCCGGCACCGCAGCCCGCGCTCGGCGAGCCACGCCAGCACAGCCTCGCTGGGGAGGTTGCCGACGAGGCCATCGCTGGCGAACGGACAACCTCCCACGCCTGCCAGAGCGCCTTCGAACCAGCGCACGCCGTGATCCAGAGCGACCTCGAGTTGCGCCTGCCAGCCGTCCGGCCGCGCGTGCAGATGGAGGCCCAGGTTGCCAACGTCCGAGGTCGCGCCTAGCACCCTGGCGAGGCGCTCAGCGTCGCCCGAGCCGGTCGTGTCGGCGAGAGCGATGCGCCCCACCCCCATGTCGCGCAGGCGCTGCAGGGCCTCGATCGTCATGCGCGGCACCCACGGCTCGCGGTACGGGTTGCCGAACGCCATCGACAAGTAGACGACGAATCCCAGCCCCGCGCGCTCGCTCATCGCCTGCATCGTCGCGACCAGCGGCCATGAGGCCTCGATGCCGCGACCGACGTTGCGGCGCTGAAAGGTGTCGTTGACGCTCAAGGGGTAGCCCACGCTCGTGACTCCCTTGGTCGCCAGCGCGCGCTCGATGCCGCGCTCGTTGGCCACGATGCCCAGGACGTCGACGCCGCTTGGCACCCGCAGGGCGGCGATCGCCTCCTCGCTGTCGGCCATCTGCGGCACCGCACGCGGCGACACGAAGGAGCCGGCATCGAGGTGATCGAAGCCGGCATCGAGCAGTGCCTGGAGCCTCTCGATCTTCAGGCTCGTCGGCACGATGTGGTCGAGACCTTGCCACGCATCGCGCGGACACTCCACATAGGTCAGGCGACTCTCGCCCAGCACAGCGCGAGTCTAGCCGAGGACCGCCCGGCAAGTGGTGCGACACGCCCCTATACTGGCTTGGTGCTGAAGGCGTTGGAACTGCGGGACTTCGCCATCGTCGCGGAGCTCACCCTCGAGTTCGAGCCGGGTCTCAACGTGCTCAGCGGCGAGACCGGTACTGGCAAGTCCATCCTCGTGGACGCCCTGGCGCTCTTGGCCGGCGGGCGGCCCGACGCCAGGCAGATACGCGGCGGCGCCGACAGCGCCCTCGTGCAGGCCGAGTTCACCGGCGCCGACCTCGCGTTCGCCAGCAGGCGGCTGGCCGACAACGGGCGCCACACCGCCCGGATCGACGGCGAGCTCGTCACCGTCGCCGAGCTCACCGAGAGAGCCGGCGCGCTGCTCGCGGTCTACGCCCAGGGATCCGCACTCGAACTGCAGAGTCCCCAGCAGCAGCGCCATCGGCTCGACAACCTCCTGACGCCGGAACACTCGCATCTGCTGGCGCGCCACGCTGCGGCGTTCGTGGGGCTGGAGCGCGTCACGGCCGAACTCGAAGCCCTGCGGGACCGGGAGCGCGAGGCCGCGCTCCGCCGCGACTCGCTGACCTTCCAGCTCGCCGAGATCGACGCCGTCAAGCCCGTGCCGGGAGAGGACCTCGCCCTGGTCACCGAGCTCGAGGAGCTCGAGCATGCCGAGCGCATCGCGCACAGCGCGGGGGCGGCGCTGGCGGCCCTGAGCGACGGCGAGCCGGGTGCCTTGACGCTGGTGGCCGACGCCGTGCGCGAGCTCACCGCGGCCGCGCGGCACTCCCCTACCCTGCGGCCCCTGGCCGACGATCTCAAGGAGGCGCTGAACGGGCTCGGAGCCATCGCGACCGAGCTGGAGGGCTTCCTCGCCGGCTTCGACGCCGACCCCGGACGACTGGACGCCGTGCAGTCCCGCCTCGCGAAGCTCGAAGGGCTCAAGCGGAAGTACGGGGGCGATGTGGCCGGCGTCGTGGCCCATCGCGAACGGGTCGCCGCTGAGGTCTCGGCGTCGGCGAGCATCGAGGAAGACATCGCCCGGCTGGCGGTCGAAGCCGCCGGGCTCGGGACGTTGACCGACGAGCTGTCGTCTCAGCTGAGCCAGGCGCGGCGTGAAGCGGCTCGCCGACTCGAAGCCGACATGCCGCAACTGCTCTCGGAGCTGGGGCTGCCAGGGGCGCGCTTCGAGGTGGCGTTGACGCCCGCGCGCCGGCCGGGGCCCGCCGGCCGCGACCACGTGACGTTCATGTTCAGCGCCAACCCTGGCGAAGGCCTCGCGCCACTGACCGAGGTGGCTTCCGGCGGCGAGATGTCGCGTCTGATGCTCGCTCTCCACCTCGTTACCGGCGCCGACCAGCCGACTTTGGTGTTCGACGAGGTCGACGCCGGCATCGGCGGCGCCACCGCCAACGCCGTCGGCCGCCTTCTGGCGCGCCTCGGCCGCCATCACCAGGTGTTGGTCGTGACCCACCTGGCGCAGGTGGCGGCGTTCGCCGACGCGCACTTCACCGTCGGCAAGTCCGATCTCGCCGGCAGGACGATCGCGACCGTCGAGCGCCTGGCGGAGCACCGACGCCCGGCCGAGCTGGCCAGGATGCTGTCGGGGATCGCGACTGACGCTTCCATCGAGCATGCCGGCGAGCTCCTGGAGTCAGCCCGGAAGACTCTCGGCGGCTGAGCCGGTACCGGGACCGACTCCAAAGCACACCAACGCTGCGTGCGCTTGCGCTAGACTCGGTGACAGGTTGGGAGGTTGCGGCGGTGGACGCTGAAGGGTTTCGAGAACAGACCCCCTGTCCGAACTGCGGCAGCCTGGAGACGATCACCTATCACTACTCGGAGGGCTTCGAAGAGCTCGAGTGCGGAAACTGCGGCTACCGGTCGGACTCCGAGGCGCTGGCCGAGTTGCAGCGCGCCACCGGCGACCTGCTGGAACGCGACGGCTCTCGTCTCCGGACCGGGGATCGCGACCGCGGGCCAGAGTCGGCCGGCCCGCCGGTCCCGTTCAGGAGCATGAAGGCATGATCCTCACCGCTGGGAGCGACCGCGATCGTCGTCTTGGACGCGACCGGTGCCGCCGGTCGCGTTCTGCTTTAGGCACTCCCCCAAGTCCACGGATGCAAGGGCCGTCAGTGGCAGCGAAGCCGCTCACGGTCCGGAAGGAGACGACATGGAAGTCAAGGTGGTGCTGACCAGCGAGGAGATCCAGCGGGGACTGAAGCACTATCGGCGGATCGCCAAGCAGGACCTCCTTCTTGCCACCGAAACGGACAACCCCGACGCGTTCCGCCGCCACGCGGAGGCTCGTCGTAGCGTGTACGCGCACCTCTCCGAGCTCGCCGAGACGATGAGCCCGAGCGAGGTCGTTCAGGAAGCCCTCAAGGCCTATCAGGAGCTGCCGTTCGTAACCGGCTCCGAAGACGAGAACCACATCGAGATCAAGGGGCGCGAGAACGCGCTCGAGAACTTCTTCCTGATGATCGGGCTCGAGCCGAAGGTCCGGCGCGAGGTCCGCAGCCTGCGCTCGACCTCGAACCAGGGCGCCCTCAGCACCTGAGGACCGAGGTCGGGAAGCCGTGACGTTGTCGGAACTGAGACGGCGGGCCGCCGTGAAGCCGCCGGCCCTGGCCGAGTTGTCGGACAACCTCGTGTTCGGGGAGGGGGATCCCGACGCTCGCTTGATGGTGATCGGCGAGGCGCCGGGTGAGGACGAGGACCTCAGCGGCCGGCCCTTCGTGGGGCGCGCCGGCCAACTGCTCGACAAGGTCTTCGCGTCGGTCGGCATCTCCCGCGACGAGATCTACATCACCAACATCGTCAAGTTCCGCCCGCCCGGCAACCGCAACCCCAAGCCCGAAGAGATCAAGGCCAGCGAGGAACTGCTGCTCGCTCAGATCGCCGCGGTATCGCCGCAGGTCATCGCCACCTTGGGCAACGTGCCGACGCAGTACTTCCTGAACACCACCGACGGCATCACCAAGACGCACGGGCGCGTGTTCGCGTGGAACGGCCTGTCGGTCTTCCCTCTCTACCACCCCGCCTATCTGCTCAGGAACGCCAGCCGCGAGAAGGGAGCGCCCAAGTGGCAGACCTGGGAGGATGTCCAGGCCCTCAAGGCGCTGCTCGCGGGGCTACCGGCCAAGTCGCGCGGCGTGACGCCGAATGCTCCAAGGCAGGAAGCTCTCTTCTGAGCGGCGCGTCGCCGTGAGAGCGCTGGTCCAGCGGGTGAGCCGCGCGGCGGTTCGCATCGCCGGCGAGGGCGGCTCGGCTGCTCCCGGGCACGGCGTGGAGGTGGCTGCGATCGCCCAGGGGCTGCTGATCCTGCTCGGCGTCGGGCCCTCCGATGACGTCGCGACCTGCGAGCGGCTGGCCGACAAGGTGTCGAGGCTGCGCATCTTCGGCGACGCCGACGGCAAGGTCAACCTGTCGGTCTCGCAGGTCGGCGGCAGCTGCTTGGTGGTCAGCCAGTTCACTCTCTATGGCGACCTGCGAAGCGGCAACCGCCCCGGCTTCTCGCGCGCCGCCCCTCCCGAGCTGGCCGAGGCGCTCTACCGGCGGTTCGCCGAGCGCCTGGAGCACTCGGGGCTCCCGGTCCGCACGGGCCGTTTCGGGCAGCACATGGAGGTCGAGCTCGTCAACGACGGGCCGATCACGTTGTGGCTGGACACCGACGAGCTGTGACGCGAGCGGTTTGAGCCCCGCCTAGATGCCGGCCGTGGTGAGCGGCAGCGACGTAGCGCCCTCGAACGCGTTCACCTCTTCGATGAAACGCCTGAACAGGTAGCCGGAGTCGTGCGGTCCGGGGCTGGCTTCGGGGTGGTACTGGACGCTGAACACCGGGTAGCGCGCGTGCGCCATGCCTTCGTTGGTGCCGTCGTTGAGGTTGATGTGGGTGGCCACGAACTGGCCGCCGGGGATCGACGCGACATCGACGGCGTAGTTGTGGTTCTGACTGGTGATCTCGACCTCGCCGGTGACGAGGTTCTTGACCGGCGTGTTGGCTCCGTGATGCCCGTGCTTGAGCTTGTACGTACGGCCGCCCACCGCCAGACCCAGCAGCTGGTGGCCGAGGCAGATCCCGTAGGTCGGAAGCAGGCCCAGCAGTTGCCAAACGGTGTCATGCGCGTAACGCGGCCCCCCGGGGTCACCCGGGCCGTTGGAGATCACCAGGCCGTAGGGATCGAGCGCCATGATCTGCGCCGGGCTCGTCTGCGCCGGGACCACGATCACCTCGGCTCCGGCCTGCTCGAGCTTGTAGACGATCGAGTGCTTGATGCCGAAGTCGATGACGACCACCCGCGGATCGGCGCGGAACGTCGGCCGCGCGTACGGCAGGGGCGTGGTGACTTCCGGAGTCATGTCGCGGCCGTCGATGTCCTCGTGGTCCTTGGCTTCCTGGACCAGCTGGGCCTCGAGCTCGTCGTCGGTGGCGCCGTGGTAGATGACGCCCTTGACGACCCCTCCGACGCGCAGCCGGCGCGTCAGCGCGCGGGTGTCGATGCCTTCGATGCCGACGATGTCGTGCTGCTCCATGAACGACCGGAGGTCCTGGTTGGCGCGGTGGTTGGAAGCGACCCGACTGAACTCCCTGACGATGAAGCCGCGCGCGTAAGGGCGGTTGGACTCCATGTCGTAGACGCTCACCCCGTAGTTGCCGATGTGCGGGTAGGTCATCGTGACGATCTGGCCGTGGTAGCTGGGATCGGTGAGGATCTCCTGGTAGCCCGTCATCGAGGTGTTGAACACGATCTCGCCCACCGACTTGCCGGTGGCGCCGAACGCGTAACCGTAGTAGACGGTCCCGTCCTCGAGGGCCAGCACGGCGGGTGGTTTGTCCAAGAGCGGCATACCGCGCAGAACTGTAGCACGCTCCGCTAGTTCTGAAAGACGCGCCCTGTCGCCACCGTGTGCGCCTGGACGTCGACGCCTGCTGCGACCGTGCAGTCGCGCAACACGCTGTAGGCGCCGATGCGCGCCCCGTCCTCGACGACCGTGTCGCCGCGGAGGACCACCCCCTGCTCGAGCACCACGTCGCGCCCGAGCCTCACCTGCTCGTCGACGAATACCGTCTCGGGCTCGAGCAACGTCACGCCGCCCCGCATGAGAGCGCGCCTGACGCGGTCGGCCAGGATGCGCGAGACCCTGGCGAGCTGCTCGCGATCGTTGACGGCCAGCGCCTCCTCGGGATCGCGAGCGACGACAGCGTCGACCCTGCGGCCCGCCGCGAGGTAGAGCTCCACGAGGTCGGTGATGTAGTACTCGCCGGCGGCGTTGTTGGGGCGCAAGCGCCGCGCGAAGTCGAACACGTCGCTGTCGAAGGCGAGGATGCCGGTGTTGATCTCGCGCAGGAGGCGTTGAGCGGGGTCGGCGTCCTTCTCCTCCACGATCGCCACCAGCTCGCCATCCTTGCCGCGCACGATGCGGCCCAACCCCGAGGGATCGGGGACCTCGGCAGTCAGCACGCTCATGCCGAGTCCGGCGGTGCGTGTGCGGATGAGCTCGGCGAGCGTGGCGCTCTTAAGCAGCGGTCCGTCGCCTGCCAGCACCAGCAGCGGCACCTCGAGCGGCTCCAGCATGGCTGCCGCCGTCAGCAGCGCGTGCCCGGTGCCCAACTGCTGTTCCTGGATCACGAACTCGACGCCATGGCCGGCGAGCGCGGCCTTCACGGCCGGGGCTCCATGGCCGATCACCACCAGCGTGCGAAGCGGTCGTAGCGGCGCCAGCGCCGCCAGCACGTGGGCTATCAGGGGCTTGCCGGCAGCTTCGTGCAGCACCTTGGGGAGCTGCGAGCGCATCCGGGTCCCCTGGCCGGCGGCCAGCACCAGGGCGTGGAACGGGGGAATGGCGGCGGCCTTCTCGGGCACTTAGTCGCGGGTCCCGGCAGGGGCCTTCTTGGTCGGGGCCGCCACCTTGTTGGCGGGCGTGGCGGTCGCCTTGACCGAGCGCGCCCCGTCTTCGGGCAGCGTCAGGAGCATGTAGACGGCGATCAGCACGATCACGAAGCTGGCGAGTTGGGTGATGGTGAACAGGCCGACGCCTCCCGAGGTGTCGAGGTAGATCTCCCAGCCGAGCGGGTTGTCGCGGAAGGGCTCCTCGATCACGCTGCGCAGCACCGAGTACCACAGCACGAAGGTCCAGAACACGAAGCCCGGCGCACGCTTGCCGGCCAACGCCCACAGCGCCACGAACAGCAGGATGAACCCGACGGCGAAGCCGTACATCTGCGTCAGGTGAACCACGCACGGCTCGCCCGCAGGGACCGCGAAGCAGACGGGCGGGCCGAACTGCCACAGGTTGTCGCCGAAGAGGAACTTGCCGAAGCCGCCCAGGAACGGGGTGCCGGGTTCGGGCCAGGTGAAGCCGATGGCCCAGTCTGTCAGGCGGCCGCCGGTGTCGGTACCGTTCATGAAGTTGCCGATGCGTCCGCCCATGATCCCGAGGGCTCCTAAGGGGACGAGGATGTCCAGGTACGACCACATGTTGAGGCCGTGACGGCGAGCGTAGAACCACATCGCGATCAGCACGCCGACGACCGCGCCGTGGATGCTGACGCCGCCCTCCCAGACCTTGAACGCGTCGACCCAGTTGCCGCCCGGGCCGAAGTAGGCGCTGGGACTGGTCAACACGTACCCGATGCGGGCACCGATGACGCCGGCCAGCACCAGCCACAACGCCATGTCGAGCAGCTTCTCCGGATCGAGACCGCGCCTGGACGCCAACCTGAGAGCCCACAAGGCTCCCAGCAGCACCGCCAGAGCGATCAGGAAACCGTACCAGCGAATCGCCAGGGGACCGACCTGCACCATTATCGGGTCCATCTAGAACTCCTCGTCGCGGCTGGCTGTCACGCGCCGAACAGCCGCGGGAACACCACGATGCCCATGACTACCACGATGACGAGCTTCGCGATCGTCCCACCCAGAGTACCCACGAACGCGCCCACTCCTGAGCGGAAAGCCTCTTCGAGCCTGCGGCCCGCGAGCATCTCGGCGCCGGTGGCGCCTGCCAGCGCGCCGATGAGGAACCCGAAAGGCGGCAGCACGAACACGCCGATGAGCGAGCCGACCACGCCGCCCCACAGTCCGGCTCGCCCGGCTCCGTAGTGCTTGCTCCCCAGCCACGTGCCGGCCACCTCCACGAGCTGCGAGAGGATCGTCAACACCGCGACGTACACGAGCCCGTCGATCCCGAAGCGTTCGACGCCGACGATGAGCGCCGCCGCCGCGGCGCCGATGGCGGCGAGCGGCACGCCGGGCAGCAGCGGCACGACGACACCGGCGGCCGCGATCACCAGCGACGCCGAGAACAAGATGGTAGCCAAGGTGCTCGCCAGGACCGGACTCACCTGGCGTAGGTTAGCGCTCCGGCGTCACTCGTGCCACGCGTTGGGCGCGTCGCGCCCCTCGCCCCTGATCACGTCGATGGCGTGCGGCAGCAGGCCGAGGACGGCCTTCAGCGAGTCCGCGGCTCCTTCCGGGCTGCCTGGCAGGTTGACGATCAAGGTCGAGCGCCTGACGCCGGCTAGTCCTCGCGACAGGTAGGCATGTGGGTTGCTGACCGCGCCGTGGGCGCGGATCGCCTCGGCGATCCCGGGCACCGGACGCTCGATCACCTCTGACGTGGCTTCCGGCGTGCGGTCGCGCAGACCGAGGCCGGTGCCGCCCGTGGTCAGTACCAGGTCGATGTTGCCCTGGTCGCACCACAGCCGCAGCTTGGCGCGGATCATCGCCTGCTCGTCGGGCAGCAGTTGGTAGTCGACCTCGACGAAGGGGCCGGAGCTCAGCACCTGCCTGATGGCCTGCGCCGAGGAGTCCTCCCGTGACAACGCAGCGCCCTTGTCGCTGACGGTCAGGATCGCGGTGCGTACCATGTCGTGAATCTACAGGCGTCGCCGCGACCGTGACGCGGGTTCCATCACTATCGGGGCCGCCCGGCCCGCTGCCGACGCCTTCCTAGCCGCGCGGCCGCCACCGAACGGTCGCCGACCGGCGACGCGACGGCCGCCCTTGGGCCGCCGGAGCGCGGTAACGTTGGCGCCGACACCTGTCCGGCCGCTGACGGCGGCCGGCGCCGGTAGCCAGTCCCCCTCGGAGGTCACGAGTTGAAGGTTCACGAGTATCAGGCCAAGGAGCTGATGAAGCAGCGCGGCATCGCGGTGCCGCGTGGCAAGGTCGCCCACAGCGTCGAGGAGGCCGTCGAAGCCGTGCGCCCGCTCGTCGAGGCGAGTGGCAATCAGGTCGTGGTCGTCAAGTCGCAGATCCACGCCGGCGGCCGCGGCAAGGGTCGCTTCGTCGAGCATCCGGAGGTAGCCGGCGTCAACGTGGTCACGGCCGGGCTCAAGGGCGGGGTCAAGGCGGCCGAGGAGCAAGTCCGCGAGCTCGCCAAGCGCATGCTCGGCTCGACCTTGGTGACCGTGCAGACAGGCCCCGAGGGCAAACAGGTGAACCGGCTCTACGTCGAGCAGGGCATCGACATCGAGCGAGAGCTCTACTTGTCGGTGGTGCTGGATCGCTCGCTCGGCCAGAACGTCGTGATGGCGTCTACCGAGGGCGGCATGGACATCGAGGAAGTCGCGGCCCACTCACCGGAGAAGATCCTGCGCGAGAGCATCGATCCGGCGGTGGGCCTCGTCGACTTCCAGGCTCGGCGTCTCGCCTTCGGCCTCGGTCTCAGCGGGGACGCGCACCGCAACGGCGCGCGCTTCATCAAAGCGCTCGCGGCGCTGGCGACCGAGCTCGACACCGACATGGTCGAGGTCAACCCGCTGGTCGTCACCAAGTCCGGTGAGGTGATGGCGCTCGACGGCAAGATGAGCTTCGACAACAACGCCCTCTTCAGACATCAGGACGTCGTCGAGATGCGCGACCTCAGCGAGGAGGACCCGGCCGAGGTCGAGGCCGGCAAGTTCGGCCTCTCGTTCATCAAGCTCGACGGCAACATCGGCTGCCTGGTCAACGGCGCCGGCCTCGCGATGGCGACCATGGACACGATCAAGCAGGTCGGCGGCGAA
>CAYNOS010000033.1:0-26495 GCA_964398985.1 uncultured bacterium | reverse complement strand
CATGGCCGGCGGCGGGCACCTCCTCGTCAGCCAGCAGCGCCGCCTGCACCGCGCCCGTCAGGTGCGCCGCTGGCGGCTCCGAGTCGGCGTCGGCGCTCTGCCAGGGCGCGAGGTCGGCGAGGTCGTCCTCGGTCAACGCCGGGACATCCGGCAGCCCGTCGTTCGCGGACCACGCCGGCGCCGCGTTCGCTGCCGTCGCGCCGGCACCGTGGGTTCTTGCACCTTCGGTTGGCGCCAGGACCGAGCCCACCGCCGCCGTGCGCAGTTCGGGTTCCGCGGCTGCCTGCGCACGCAGCTCCTGCTCGCGTTGCTGCTGTCGCCAGGCGCGTTCCAGCACCGCGTCCAGCGCCTGGTTCCAACCACTGAGTTGCGTGAGGGCGCTCCGGCCTTTGGCGTCCAGTTCCTTGGCCAGCGTGGCGCCGTACTCCTCGAGCTCGTCCGCGTCGGGGAACTCCTCGATGCCGACGCGGAACCGGTCGATCAGATCGCGCCAGGGCTCGAGGGCGTCGGCGTCGACACTCAACGCATCGGCATCCGCCTCGAGCCTGGAGAGCTCGACTAGCCGTTGTTCGTGGGCCTGCGACGCCTGCACCAGCTGGCGCGGCGACATGCCCTTGAGGGCGCGCTTGTCGACGTCGCGCTCCCTGGTCAGGCGCCGGTGCCTTTCGACGAGAGCGGTCAGGTCCAGCGCCAGCGCCTTGCGGATGCGGTCGAGGGAGGCAGCGGCGCGAGTGCTCGTCTCGATCGGATCGTCGAGGCCCTGCTTGATGGCCTGGCACCACATCGCGAAGCCGCCGCCCTCCGGCTCTGGGGAGAGCGCCTCCTCAGCGTCGAGGTGCACGACCATGTCGCCGGCGCGGTCGCGCGCGAAGTCGCCAACGGCGCTGCTCCACGCCTTGAGGTCCGCCTTCGCCTCCTTGAGGCCGGTGAGGCTCGGACGGCGCAGACGCAGGGAGCTCGCTTTCACCTCCTCGCGCCAGCGAGTCAGCTCCCCGCTGCCGGGGTAGAGCGAGCTGAGTGCCTGTAGATCCTTGTCGAGCTCGCTCAGCGAGCGTCTGAGCTGCGCGGCGTCAGCGTGCAGCGCGGCGCTCTCGCGGGCCCGTCCGCGAGCCTGCAGCGCGCCCTGAAAGAGGCGCCGGACGAATCCGGCGAACGCGCCGAGAGCTGTTCGCAGTGTCTTGGTGGGCGTCTGGCCGGCCAGGAGGTCGATGCCGATGGTGGCGACCACCACGGCAGGCAGCGCCGCCAGGAAGCCCCAGGCGCCGCCCAGCGAAGCGCGCAGGCCGGCTCCCCAGGCGCCCGCCAGTTGCGGAGCGACGGCAGCCGACAAGCCCCACAAGCCCGCCAGCAGCACCAGGTACCCGAGCAGCAGGCGCGGCCACCAGCGCGGGTTGCGACGCAGCAGGAACAGGCTCCCCAGCACCAACGGCGGCAGCGGGGCGCCGTAAGCGACCCAGCCAACGGGCCCCACCAACGCGGACCTCACGGCCCGTCCGAGTTCGCCCGTGGGCAGGGCCGGCAGCAGCACGCCGAGGAGGAACACGCCCGCGGCGACGGCGACCAGCCCGATCGCCTCCAAGTCCGCTCCCCCGCTGCCGGACGACTTGTCCCTGCGGGACTTCTTCACGGGCAGTAGTCTACCGCCTTGCGCAGGAGGCTCCGGAGAGAAGTCGCCCACGGCCCGCGGCCTCGCCCGGTGCGATGATTCTGTCAACATGCGCCGCGACGAGCGACTCGACGATGGTCGTGGCCCACTGGTTCGCAGCCCATCTGTGAGCGCGGCCTTCTGGGTCGTCTCGACCTTGTTGATGCTGGCTGCCGCCTACCCGGCAGAGGAGTATGGCCTGGCGCGCGGCGCCCTCGCCGCCATCCCGTTCACGATGGTGGCCGCCTGGCGCGGTTGGCGCGCTGCGCTGCTGCTGGCGCCGGTTGCGTTGGCGGCGTTCTGGGGAGGAGCTGTCGCGACCGGCAGCGTCCTCGAGGCAGGCAGGCTGGTGCCGCTGGCGTTCGCGTTGACGATCGCCACCCTGGTGGGCCAACGCCTGCATCAGGTGTGGAGCGCCAACGAGCGTCGGGCCGCCTTCAGCGAACGGCGCGCCCGCCTGCTTCAGCATGCCGCCCTCGAGCTCAACCAGGCCGATGACCAAGAGCGGCTCTTCGAGACGGGGCTCCGGCTCCTCTCGGAGATCCTGCGCTTCGACCATGCCGAGGTGTTCGTCCCGCAAGGCGGCGAGATGGTGCTGCAGAGCAGCTGGAGCTCGCCGCTGGAGCGCGGTTTCAGCCTCGGGCTGCGCGGGGTGATAGGCCGCGCCTTCCGCACCGCCGAGCCGCAGTACGTGCCGGACACGCATCAGGACCCCGAGTTCGTGCCGGTGCCCGGCGAGGGCCCCGAGGGCACCCGCACCGAGGTCGCGCTGCCGCTGAAGCACATGGGCGCCGTGGTGGCGGTGTTGAACCTGGAGCTGTCGAAGCCCAACGCGTTCGACGCCAGCGATCACGCGGCCCTCAAGGCGTTCACGCGCATCATGGAAGAGGTGCTCGAGCGCATCGCCGCGCGCCAGCAGCTGTCGCTCAACACCTCCGACCAAGAGTTCTTCGCCCGCCTCGGCCAGGAGCTGCTGCATGCCGACAGCGCCGGGCAGGCGGCCGGCGTCGCTCTCGCCGGCCTGCTCTCGCACCTCCCAGTGATCTCGGCCGCGACCGTGGTGATGCTGGCTCAGAGCCGCTTGCGGCCCCTCGCCATGCAAGGCGAGCTGCCCATCGAGTTCATGCGCCACGGCATCGCCTACGGCGGCCCCGGCCAACGCTCGTGGGAGGGCAGGACCTCGAGCGTCGTCGAAGACCTCGCCACGCTGGGATTGGAATGCGCGGCGTCACCCGACGCTGCCTGCGTCGCCCTGCTCCTACCCGTCGTCAACTCCCAGGCCGAGGTCCAGGCCCTGCTGATCGCCGTGATGCCCCCAGCGCTGGTGACCGACGAGCGCGTGCGCCACATCGTGGACACCGTCTGCGACATGCTGGCGGTGTCGCTGTGG
This sequence comes from uncultured bacterium, assembly GCA_964398985.1. Classification (GTDB taxonomy): domain Bacteria; phylum Deinococcota; class Deinococci; order Deinococcales; family Trueperaceae; genus CAYMRL01. Next base: position 23,460 of record CAYNOS010000033.1, on the reverse strand, counting down.
CGCACCACCTTGAACCGCCGCCTGCTGGCCGTCCTCGAGGTCGTCAGGCGCATCTCACGCACCGACGATCCCGACGACCTGTTCCAACAAGCCGCCGAGGCGGCCGTCGAGTTGATCCCTGACGCCGAGTCGGCCACCGTGCTGGTCCGCGAGCAGGACAGCTTCCGCTTCGCCGGCGCCGTCGGCTTCGACCTCGAGCAGGTGCTCAAGGCGGCCGGGCCATTCACGTTCGAGGAGCAGTTGCGGTGGTACGGCGAGTCGCCGGAGCGCTATCGCCGCGGCGTGGCCCGCGTGCTGCGCGGCGCGGCCGTGCAGGCGATGAGCTTCGCATCCTCGCCGGCTCGCAGCCCGGCGAACCTCAAGGGCGCGCGCGTCGCCGAGATGAAAGCCAACGTCTTGGTGCCGATCACCGTGGACGGCGAAGTGGTCGCGCTTCTCAACGTCGACAACTACTCGACCGAGCACGCGTTCGGTTCCAGCGCCGTGAGGGTGGCGGAGGCGTACGCACAGCACATCGCTGTGATCGTCCGACAGGCCCGTCACGTCGATGCCCTCGAGAAGAACCTGGTGACCGACGGTCTCACCGGCCTCGGCAACCGCGTCGGCCTGCAGCGCGCCGTCGCCGAGGAGTTGGAGCGCGCCAAGCGCTACTCCCAGCCCCTCAACTTCGTGATGATCGACCTCGACAACTTCAAGGTCGTCAACGACAGCTTCGGCCACGCGGTCGGGGACCAGGCACTGAGGCTGGTGGCCGATGTGCTGAGGCACAACGTGCGCCAATCGGACCTGGCATTCCGGTGGGGCGGTGACGAGTTCGTGGTCACCCTACCCGGCGTGAACCGGGAGGAGGCGACGGAGGCCGCCAACCGCTACATCGAGATGATCGGCAAAGTCGAGGTCGAAGGCATGGCGCTCAGCGCCAGCTACGGCATCGCCAGCTTCCCCGACGACGGAGGCGACGCGGAGACGCTGCTGAAGTTCGCCGACCAGCTGATGTATCAGGACAAGGCCCGCGGACTAGGCCGACGGACCAGTCTCGGGCGCCACCTCGTCTTCAGTCACGACGCCCAGAGCGGGTGAGGCCCCGGAGAACGCGGGTCGCTTCAGCAGGTACTCGTCGAGCACCACCTTGCCGAGCGCCGCGGTCGGCACCGCCAACAGCGCGCCGACGAAGCCGAAGAAGCCCAAGCCGATGAGGATCGCCAGGAGCACCGTCACCGGGTGGAGGTTCGTCGACTTCGAGAGAATCAACGGTGACAGCAGGTTGCCTTCGAGCTGATTGGCTATCACGAACACGAGTATCGCCAGCAGGGCGGTGAGCGGGCTGACGGTGAGACCCAGCACCACGGCCGGCAGCGCCCCGACGATCGGTCCCAGGTACGGCACCAGGTTGAAGACCGCGGCGAGGAACGCGATCGAAGTGGCGAGCGGCACGCCGATCAGCGACAAACCGACCCAGATCATCACCCCGATCGTGAGCGTGATCAGCAACTGCCCACGCAGGTAGCCGCCGACCGCGAGGTCGGCCTTGTACGCCAAGTCGCTGGCCAACGGCCGATAGCGCACTGGAACGAAGCGCGCGAAGTTGGCGGTGAAGCGCGGGAAGTCATAGAGGAAGTAGGCCGCCGCCAGGACGATCAGCACGATCTGCACGGTGGTCGAGATCACCGCCGTGGCTCCGGAAACCAACAGCCCGGGGCCGCCGGCCGCTAAGTTCTCCAACAGGTTCGCGAAGCCGCGTCCGAGCTGCTGCAGGTAAGCGATCAGCTGGACCTGTATCTCGGTGGCCAGGTCACCCTCGGGGTCGGCGACACCCAAGCGATCGGATAGGAACGCGGGCAACCCCTCCATCAGACCTGCGAACCACGACTGCACGCGGCCGAACCATTGCGAAAGGTTCTCGAACGCTGCCGGCACCAGGTTGACGAACCGGCCGGCTTCGATGACGACCTGGCTGATCAGCACCGAACCGAGACCCAGCATCAGCAGCGCGATGAAGTAGACCAGCACCACCGCGAAGCGGCGTCGGATCCGCAGGCGCTGCAGCAGCTCGACGAGAGGGTTGAGGATATAGGCGAGCACGAAGCCGAGCACGCCGACTTGCAGGGCGAACGCGTAGCTGGCCCGGAAGCGCCACAGCACTACCGCGAGGAACAAGCTGAGGCCGACGTAGGTCACGGCGCGAACCCAGTAGTTAGCCCACGCCAGCTCCAACGCCGTCGGTTCGTGCTCAGCGGGCGGTGGACGGCTGCCGGTCGCGTTCATGATCGCAGAGCGAAGTCTAGCACGGCGAAAACTCCGCCTAAACGCGTTCCAGCAGCACGAGGAGCGGCCGGTGACCGCCGTGCGATACCCTCAGCCGCCTCCGTTCACGCCACTGCCGGGATGCGGCGACGCAGCGCCCCGTGATCTTCACCTCGTGGCTCAGCAGCGCGAAGCTCGCGCCACGGGCTGCGTGGCGGGCCGCGCATTCGAGCAGAGCGGCGTGCAGCGCCTCGTTGCCGGCGTGCTCGCCGACCGCGTCCCCCCACGGCGCGTCGGCGGTGATCACCTCGAACGACTCGCCGAGGTCGAGCGTGCGCACGTCGCCGGCTAGCCAGCGCACCGCGCCGGCGGCGCGCGCCGCCGAGCGCTCGACGGCGGCCGCTGCGGCCAGGTTGTCGGCAGCGCAGCGCAGCGCCTCGCTTGCCCTATCGACTCCGACGAGGGCCGACGCCGGCGCCGAACTCAGGGCCCGCTCGATGACCAGGGTCCCGCTGCCGCACATCAGGTTGAGATAGCGCTGACCCTCGACCTCGCCCACCAGGCGGTTCATGACCACCGCGACGGTCGCGTTGATGCCTCCCGGGAGATTGCAGACGCGCCACGAGCGCGCCGACAGCGGACGCCTCGTGGTGCGCACCAGCACCTCCCAACCGTCGGAGGCGGGCCTGACGCGCAGCAACAGGTCGCCGTCGGCCTGATCGACCTCGAGACCCAGCGCTTCGCCCAGCTCCGCCGCCAGCCGTCTGAAGACGCTCGAGTCGGCGCCGGCGGCCGCGATCCGCAGCGCGGTGAACGGCTCCGCTGCGCCGTCGGAGACCTCCTTGGCGCTGCGCACGAGCCGCGTGAAGTGCTGGGAGCCGAGCAGCGCCTTCGGCCGAGGGACGTCGAACACCTCACGACGGTAGAGCGCGCCGATCGTGCGCGCCCGCAGCAGTCGCTCGGGTTGCGAGCGCACGGCTAGCAACAACCCTCCGGCGCCTTTCGCCACGCTGGCGCCCATGGCTGCGAGTTCCTCGGCCGCGATCTCCTCGAGCCCCTCCTCGACGTCGACGAAGTGCGTCCAGCTCCCGGCCACGTGCCATGCTAGCCCGCTGGCGAACCGCTTCCTTCTGTATAGTCGAGACATGCGCCAAGACCCGCGGGCCGTCCCCAGCGTTGGTCCCGCCTAGCTCCGATGGCGACCGCCGCCAGCTCGACCCGACCCAACCGCGTCTCTGCGGCCGAGCGCCGTGAGTGGCTCACCGGCTACCTGTTCATCATGCCGGCGACGCTGCTCATCGCGCTGTTCGGGCTGTTCCCGATCGGCTACGCGATCTGGATGAGCCTCTACCGCTGGCGCATCCGCCAGGGGCGGTTCATCGGTCTGGAGAACTACTACGACTTGCTCGGCGGCCCGTGGGGCGCCCTGGCGTTCTTCGGCGGGCTGCTGCTGATTCTGGCGGCTCACTGGCTGTGGACGGACGCCTTCAAGGGCCATCAAGGCGCGGCGCGCAGGGCCGCGAAGGTCACCGGCGCCGTCGTGCTGCTCGGCTCCGGGGTGCTGGTCGCGCTCGGCTGGGAGATGATGGTCGAGGACGGCGACCGCCGCTACCTGGAGAGCCTCATCCGGACCGTCTACTACGGCTTCGGCTCGGTGCCGATCCAGATCGCGCTGGCCCTCGTCATCGCCAGCCTGCTGTTCCAGAAGGTCCGCGGGCAGGAGTTCTTCCGCATGCTGTACTTCCTGCCGTACGTGACACCGGCGGTCGCTGGGGCGGCGGTGTTCCGCAACCTGTTCAGCCCGCGGCCCGAACGGCCCGTCAACACCCTCTTCGAGTGGCTCGGCATCGGCCCGCAGCAGTGGCTGTTCGAGACGAGGCCGATATCCCAGGTCCTGTTCGGCGTCGACTGGACCGGCTTCTGGGCGGGGCCGTCGCTGGCTCTGATCACCGTGATCATCTTCGGCGCCTGGGTCCACACCGGCTACAACGCCGTGATCTTCCTCGCCGGGTTGGGCACGATCCCGAAGCAGCTCTACGAGGCGGCCGAGATCGACGGGGCCACGAAGGTGCAGCAGTTCTCGCACATCACGGTGCCGCTGCTCTCGCCGGTCACCTTCTACCTGACCGTGCTGGGGTTCATCGGCACCTTCCAGGCGTTCACCCACATCTACGTGATGCGGGCACCCGCCACCCGCGACGCCATCGACACCGCCAGCGTCGTCATCTTCGACACCTTCTACCGGCGCACCGACTTCAGCATGGCCGCGGCGCAGTCCGTGGTGTTGTTCGCGATCATCTTGATCCTCACGCTGTTCCAGAACCGGCTGTTCGGCAGCAGGGTGTTCCGTGAGTGACCTCGACGCGAGGCGCGCGCCGGCCCGAGCTCGCCCGTTACGCGAGCCGTACGAGTTCCGCTTGTGGCACCTGCCGGTCTACTTCGCGCTCCTGGTCGGCGCGATCGTGTCGACGACGCCGTTCTTGTACATGATCTCGACCTCGTTGATGTCCCTGGGCGAGACGATCAACAGGCGCTTGGTGCCGTCGACGCCGCAGTGGAGCAACTACCAGGTCGCGTGGTCGGAAGCCAACTTCGCGCACTACTTCCGCAACAGCGTGATCATCACCGCCATCGTGATCGTCGGGGTGGTGATCACCTGCACGCTGGCGGGCTACGCGTTCGCCCGCATCAGGTTCCCGGGGCGCGAGACGATCTTCATGGTGCTGCTCGCCACGCTGATGATCCCCGGCACGGTGACGTTCATCCCCAACTATTTGCTGGTGCGCGGCGAGATCATCCCCTGGGGCTCGCACCTGAACACGCTCGAAGCGTTGACGGTGCCGTTCCTGGCGACCGCCTTCATCATCTTCCTGCTCAGGCAGTTCTTCGCGGGCATCCCGCACGAGCTGTGGGACGCGGCGCGCATCGACGGGGCCGGGCATCTGCGGTTCCTGACGGCGGTGGTCGTGCCGATGAGCAAGCCGGTTCTGATGACCGCCGTGCTCCTGACCTTCGTCAACAGCTGGAACGAGTTCTTGTGGCCGCTGTTGGTGACGACCTCGCCCACGTGGCGCCCGCTCGGCGTTGGCCTGTACACGTTCCTCTCCGAGGCCGGTCCCGAGACTCATCTGCTGATGGCGGGCGCGGTCATCACCGTCCTGCCGGTGCTGGTCATCTACTTCTTCACCCAGAAGCAGTTCACCGAAGGCATCGCAACATCGGGACTCAAAGGGTGATACTGGTTGGCATAACCTTAAGGCGGTTCACATCGACCGCTAGGCGCCGCGTGCGCCAATGGAGCGGGAACCCACTGGACCGCCGCCTCGGTGGGCGCGCGGACGAGAGGACGGCACCACGGATGAAGCTACGAGCTGTTTGGACCCTAGCGCTGGCCGCCATGTTGGCGGTTCCGGCCTTCGCGCAAGATTATGAGAACGTCGACCCGAGCGGCCAGACCGTGACGTTCTGGCACCAGCACACCCGCGACCGCGAGACCGCGCTGCAGGAGATCGTCGCCGACTTCAACGCCAACAACGAGTACGGCATCACCGTGGTCGCCGAGTACCAGGGCGGCTACGGCGACATCTTCCAGAAGATGCTGGCGCTGCTCGGCACCAACGACGCGCCCAACATCGTCGTCGCCTATCAGAACCAGATGGCCACCTACCAGCTCGTCGACGGACTGCTCGACATGCGCCCGCTGGTCGACTCACCGCGCTGGGGCCTCTCGGCAGAAGACCAGGCCGACTTCTTCCCCGGCTTCTGGAACTCCGACGTGCTCTCGATGTTCGACGACCAGCGGCTCGGCATCGCTCCCAACCGCTCGATGGAGATGATGTACTACAACATCGATTGGCTGGCCGAGTTGCGCGCGGCCGGCCTCATCGACTTCGACGGGCCGCCTGCCAACCCCGAGCAGTTCAAGGCCGCCGCCTGCGCCGCCACCTCCCGGCCGTTCTCCGGCGCCACCGCCACCGGCAGCATCGGCTACGAGCTCGCGGCCGAGGCCAGCCGCCTCGCCTCCTGGACCTTCGCGTTCGGCGGTGACATCTTCGACTACGAGGCGAACCAGTTCACCTTCGATTCGGACGCCTCGGTCGCCGCGATGGCCTTCCTTCAGGACCTCTTCAACGAAGGCTGCGCCGCGCTGACCACCGAGGCCTTCGGCGATCAGACCAACTTCGGCGCCGGCCGCACGCTGTTCACCGTCGGCTCCTCCTCGGGCATACCCTTCTACCAGAGCGCGGTCGACGCCGGCGCCCAGTTCGAGTGGAACGTCGCCGCCGTCCCGCACACCACGGCCGAGCCGGTGATGAACATCTACGGCGCCAGCGTCAGCCTCCCGGCCGGCCAGAGCCCCGCAGAAGCGGTCGCGTCATGGCTGTTCCTCAAGTACTACACCGGCACCGAAGCGCAGGCCGAGTGGGCCATCGCCAGCCAGTACTTCCCGGTCCGCCAGAGCGTCGCAGCCGGCCTCGAGCCGCTGTTCGACCAGATGCCGGCCTTCGAAGTGGCGTTCAACCTGCTTCCCTACGGCGTCGCCGAGCCGCCCGTGCCGGGCTACGACTTCGTGCGCGACATGATCGAAGCCGAGATGGTCGCGATCGTCAACGGCGCTCCGGTCGAAGCGACGCTGGCCGACGCCACCGTCGAGGCCAACGACATCCTCGCCGACCAGATGGAGTCGCTCGAGTAGTCCTCGGCTCCAGTCTTTCCGGCAGCGGCCGCGTTGGCGCCCAACGGCGCGACGCGGCCGCTGCCGTGGCCTAGGCTGAGGCTTGTGGTCCGCCACCTCTACCTGCACGTGCCCTTCTGCCCGAGCATCTGCCCATACTGCGACTTCCACAAGATGCTGCGGCACGAGGGACTGGTCGCGCGCTACTTGGCGCGCCTCGAGACCGAGGCGGTCGAGGTGGCCGAGCGGCACGGCGGATCGCGGCTGGCGACGGTCTACCTCGGCGGCGGCACCCCGTCGCACCTGAGCGACGCTGAGTTGCAGCGCGTGTTCGCGCTTCTCGGGAGACACTGGGGCGGTCCGGGAGTCGAGGAAACCACGCTCGAGGCCGACCCGCTGACCTTCGACGCGGAGCGGCTGGCTCGCTGGCGCGACCTGGGAGTCAGCCGGCTGTCGATCGGGCTGCAGTCGTCCGACGACGCAGTGCTCGTCTTCCTCGGCCGCTTGCACGACGGCAGCCAGGGGCTGGCCGCGGTGTCGCTGGCGCTGGAAGCCGGCTTCGACGTCAACGTGGACGTGATCGCTGCAGTGCCCGGTCAGGACCTGGCGAAGGACCTGGAGGCGGTGCTGGCGCTGGGCACCAAGCACGTCAGCGTCTACAACCTGACGATCGAGCCCGCCACGCCGTTCGCGCTCCGCGGGGTCACCGTCGACCCCGACGCCGATGCCGACGCGTTCGAGTTGGCCGGCGAGCTACTGAGCGCGCGCGGCCTGGCTCGCTACGAGGTCAGCAACTTCGCGGTGCCCGGCAACGAGTCTCGCCACAACCTCGCCTACTGGCGCGGTGCCCACTACCTGGCGCTGGGACCCTCGGCTTCGGCCTATCTGCCGGAGGGAGGCCCGTTCGGCACGCGCACCAAGAACCCACCGATCAAGACCTGGCTGCTCGGGGCGGCGGCCGAGCGCGACGTTCTGGATGCCCCCGGCTACGTGCTGGAGCGCCTGCTGACAGGGCTTCGCACCCGCGAGGGCGTGCCGCTCGCCTCCCTGCAACGCGCCTCCGGGCTCACGCTCGAGGAGTTGGCGCCGGGCTGGTTGCCCAAGCTCGTCGGCGCCGGGCTGCTCGCGCTGCGGCACGCCGACGACGGCGACGGCGAAACCCTGTACGCCACGCCGGCCGGCCTTCAGAGGCTCGACGGCGTGCTCCGCGCCTTCGTCGCCTCCGGCAGCTAGGGGCGCGGCGCCCGCCTAGGCGTGGGCGTGCGCCAACATCCGCGCCAGCACCGAGCCGGCCGCCAGGTTCAGGGCTCCCGGCAACTTCGCGTCCCTGAGCGCCTCCAGGTAGCGCGATGCGCCCGCGAGCGAGGTGACGTAGGCGTCCAGTGACAGCCCGCCAGCGGCGCCGCGCGCCTTCAGGTAGCCGCTGGTCAGCCGGGCCTGCGTCTCCCTCAGGTCGACCACCAGCCCGAAGATGGCGAAGGTGTCCCACTGTCCAGACGCCGGTAGCTGCATCAGCGAGTCGCGCAGCCAGCCCAAGGACAACCGGTCGCCGAGGTCGAAGTAGAGGCGCGCGGTGTCGAGCAGATCGGCTCCGTTTGCCCGGGCCACGTCGATGATCCCGCTGGCCGACGGCACGTACTGGAGACCGGCGATCTCGAAGGCGAGGTCCTCGTCGAAGCCGGAACGTCCGAGAGCCTTGGCGGCCGCGCGCAGTCGGCGCTTCTCGGCGGCCGGCAACAGCTCGTCGAGGCTCTTGCGCAGCTCGCGCAGCGCGGGTCCGTAGGTCGCGAGCACCTGCTCGACATCGAGCTCATCGCGGTCGCCGTTGATCAGCCAGCTGACCACGCCGGCCACCGCCGCAGACAGCGCTTCGAGCGCCTGGTAGCTGCCTTCGGTCGAGTCGGCGGCGGCCCCGGTCTCCGGCCCCGTGTCCGGGCCGCCGTGGCCGCGTGCCGCGTCGCCCGAGGGAGCCAGGCCGTGACCCTCGACGCGTTCGGCGAGGTCGCGCGCATCCAGCAACTCCAGGGCCATCAGAGCCGCCTTCACGACGCGCACCGCCCCCACGGCGTTCTCGCGCATCACCCGATGAACGAACGCCATGCCGAGGACGTCGACCAGCGTGTTGGTCATCTGGGTGGCGGCGATCTCGCGCTTCAGCCGGTGGCCGCTGACCGCTTCGGGCAGGCGCCGGCGCAACTCGGCGGGGAAGTACTCCTCGAGGTAATGGGCGAGCCGCGGCTCGTCGGGCACCCCGGTCTCGAGGAGGCGCCGGTAGAGGCCCATCTTCACGTACGCCAGCATCACGGCCAGCTCGGGACGCGTGAAGCCGCCTCCGTCGCGCCGGCGCTCTTCCAGCTGGCGGGCCGTCGGCAGGTACTCGACGGTGCGGTTGAGCCCGCCTTCCTCCGAGAGGTAGTCAAGCAGCGAGGAGTAGAGCGCAATGTCCGCACGCGCGCCGCGCTCGGCGAGGCTGAGCGCCAGCGTCTGACGAGCGTTGTCCGTGAGCACCAGGTCGGCGACGTCGGAGCCGATCTCCTTGAGCAGCGCGTCACGTTCGGCCCCCGAGAGCCGGCCGGAGGCGACCAGCGGCTGCATGGCGATCTTGAGGTTGACCTCGTGGTCGGAGGCGTCGACGCCACCTGAGTTGTGGATCGCGTCGGTGTCGATGCGGCCGCCGGCCAGGGCGTACTCGATGCGGCCCAACTGCGTGAAGCCGAGGTTGCCACCCTCGCCGACCAACTTCGCTCGCAGGTCCTTGCCGTCGACGCGGACGGCGTCGTTGGCGGCGTCACCGACCTCGGCGTTCCTCTCGCTCGACGCTTTCACGTAGGTGCCGATCCCGCCGTTGTAGAGGAGGTCGACCGGCAGCGTCAAGAGCGCCTTGATCAGCTCAGGGCCGGTCATGGTGGCCGCCTTGGAGCCGAGCAGCTCGCGCATCTGGTCGCTCAACGGGATGCTCTTCGAGCTGCGCTCGAACACGCCGCCGCCGGCACTGATCAGAGCCGGGTCGTAATCGAGCCAGGTGGAGCGCGGCTTCTCGAAGAGACGCTGGCGCTCGGCGTAACTGGTACGCGGGTCGGGATCGGGGTCAACGAACACGTGTAGGTGGTTGAAGGCCGCGACCAAGCGGATCTGCTGGCTGTAGAGCATGCCGTTGCCGAACACGTCGCCCGACATGTCGCCGATCCCAACCACCGTGAAGGGCTCTTGATGCACGCCCGTACCGCGCTCCGCGAAGTGACGCTCGAGGCAGCGCCAGGTGCCTCTGGCGGTGATGCCCATGCCCTTGTGGTCGTAGCCGGCCGAGCCACCGGAAGCGAAGGCGTCGCCGAGCCAGAAACCGTACTCGGCGGCGGTGGCGTTGGCCAGATCGGAGAAGGTCGCCGTTCCCTTGTCGGCAGCGACGACCAGATAGCTGTCGTCGTCGTCGTAACGCAGCACTCGCTGAGGCGGTACGACCCGGCCGTCGACAACGTTGTCGGTGACGTCCAGCAGGCCCCGCAGGTAGGTCTGGTACTGCCGCTTGACGTAGTCGCGCAGGGCGTCGCGGTCGGCGGGGGCGCGCTTGAGCACGAAGCCGCCCTTCGACCCGACCGGCACGATCACCGCGTTCTTCGTCATCTGGGTCTTCATCAAGCCGAGGACCTCGGTGCGGAAGTCCTCGAAGCGGTCCGACCAGCGGATGCCGCCCCTGGCGACCATGCCGCCGCGCAGGTGCGCGCCGTCGACGCCGAGACTCGAAACGGCGATCTCGAACAGCGGCCGCGGCTCCGGCATGCTGCCGACGCTGGAGGAACGCACCTTGAAGCTGATGCGCTCGTGGTGCTGGTAGAAGTTCGTGCGCACCGTGGCGGCCATCAGGTCGAGCAGGCCCCTGAGCACCTGGTCCTCCGCCAGCGACGTCACGGCGGCCAAGGCGTCGACGACGGCCTCGTGAGCCGACGCCACCGCTGCGGTGCGCGCCTCGTCATGCGGTCCCGCGCCGCCATGCGCGTCGGGGTCGAAGCGCGCCTCGAAGTAGTCGAACAGCAGACCGCCGAGCCGGGGGTTCGCCAGCAGGCTGGAGGTCACGAAGGCGCGGCTGGTGACGAGGTTGAGCTGCGCGTAGTACATCTGATACGCCCGCAGCAAGGTCACCTGCCGATGAGTGAGGCCGGCGTAGAGGACCAAACGGTTGAGGTCGTCGTCCTCGGCTTCGCGCGCGAACACCGCCGACAGCGCTTCCAGCAGCCGCTCACGGTCGCGCTCCAGGTCGAGCTGCGCGCCTGCCAGCGTCTGGACCAGGAACAGGTCGACGCCGACGTGCTCACCCTCGACGTTGAGGTTGTAGGGGTACTGCTCGAAGATCCTCAGGCCGAGGTTCTCGAGCGTCGGCAGGACGTCCGAGAGAGCCAGCGCCCGGTCGCGGTGATAGACGCTCAGCCGCGACGACTCCGGCTGCTCCTCGCGATTGGCGAGGTCGAACACCGGGCGGTCGGCTGTCAGTCGTTCGAGGTTGACCACGTCTTTCACGGCCTGGCTGGGCGCTACGTCGGCGCGGTAGCTGTCGTCGAAGGCCGGGGCGTACTTGGCCGCCAGCGCGCGGCCGACACGCTCGCCGTGGGCTTCCACCAGGCGGGCGCGGAAGTCGTCCTGCCAGCTGCGGGCCAGGTCGCGGATCGTGCGCTCGAGGTCCTTGACGTCGAGCTCGCCAGCGTCGAGGTCGGTGACGAAGTAGAAGTGGAAGCGCGCGTGGCTCTGCTCGTCCGACATCGCCAGGCGGTAGTCGACGCGCCGGGCCTTGAGCCGCTCTTGCAAGAACGCCTGTATCGAGCGCCTGACGTCGGCGTTGAAGCTCTCGCGCGGCATCATCACCATCGCGCTGATCCCGCGCTTGAGGGGGTCGGGGCGCAACCGCAGGCGGGCGCTGCGCTCCTGCTCGATGCTGATGATCGTGCGGATGTCGGCGTGCAGCTGCTCGCTCTCGCTGGAGAACAGCTCTTCGCGCGGCATCGTGTTGAACACCGACACGATCTCCTTGTAGTCGTGGGTGCCGGGGATGGCCTGGTCGAGCTCGAGCACCTGCTTGAGCTTGCGCCGCAGGATCGGGATGTCGCCGACAGCCGCTATCTGCGCCTTGGTGGTCAACAGGCCGACGAAGCGCCGCTCGCCGAGCACCTCGCCGTCCTCGGTCGCCGACTTGACCCCGACGTAGTCCATGCGCCGCGCGCGGTGAACCGACGACTCGGCGTTGGTCTTGGTGACGATGAAGAGCTTGCCGCCGGTGACCCGCTCACGCAGCTGGGGCGGCAGGTTCTTGATCGGGACGGCGTTGCGGTAGCCGCTGGCAGCCAGCTTCCTGAGGATGCCGAGACCGCTGTCCTTGCGGGCGCGCAGGTTCGGCTCACCGTCGACCTTCACGATCTCGTACTCGCGGTAGCCGAGGAAGATGAAGTTGTCGTCGTCGAGCCACTCCATGAACTCGGCGGCTTCCCTGAGGTCGTCGGCCGACATGCCGAGCGAGGCGCCGGTGACGGCGACAGGCTGCTCGCCGGTGGTGGACGCCAGGTCGCGGAGGTAGTCCGCAGCCTCGCGCGCCTTCTCGCGCAGCGACAGGTAGTCGCCGGTGGCGAGGATGACGTCGCGCAGCACCTGCGTGACGTTCTTCTCAATGCGCCTGAGCACGTCGGGATCGTCGACGCGTCCGATGAAGAACATCTCGAACGCCTCGAGCCTGCCGCCGTCCGAGCCGATCGCGAGCACGCGGCCGTCGGCGTCGCGGCTGACCTTGTAGAGCGGGTGAAACTGGTACACCAGGTCGAACCCGCCCCTGACCAGCTCGGCCTGGACCGAGTCGAAGATGAAGGGCCGGTCAGCAAGCGCCAACCGCACCACGGTGTGGTGCGACTCCCAGCCGTCACCCTCGAAGGTCGGATTGTAGGCCTGGACCTTGAGCTCGTCGGTCCCGAGCGCCTTGAGGAAGTTGAGGTTGTCCACGGCCATCGCGCTCAGCGCATCTGGATCGTAGGCGTCGAAGAAGCCTTCCTCGACCTTGTCGAACAAGGCAGCGGCGAACGTGACGAGCTTGCTGCCTCCAGCTTCCAATGAGCGCAGCGAGAGTCGCTTGCCGAGTCTTTCGAGATTGGCCACCACGGTCGCACCCTTCCAGGCGCCGTTGCTGTCGGCGCCGCTAGGTCCCTTGTCGATCCCAAGATAGCCCCCATTCGAGGCACCGTGTGGTGAAGCGTCATGCGCGTGCTAGACGCTGCGCTCTCTGTCGCGTCACACGGAGCGCCGTGACCGACACCGGTATACTGCGCGGGTGATGTTCGCCCTGGCCACCGCACTCGTCGCGCTCGACCAGCTGCTGAAGCTGTGGGTCGACCGCTCGCTGCCGTTGGGCGGCAACGGGATCGAAGTGGGGCTCGGGTTCTCGATCACGCACGTGAGGAACAACGGGGCTGCCTTCGGGATCTTGCGCAACCTCGACTTCACCGTCCTCGGAGTCCATGTCGACGGCACCTTCCTGCTCGGGCTCCTGTCGGCGGCGGTGGCCGTGGTCCTGATCGTGTTCATGGCGAGGAACCGCGCCAAGCTCGGCACGCTGGTGGGGCTGTCATTGGCGCTGGTACTGGCGGGCGCCATCGGCAACATGCTCGACCGCTTGCGGCTCGGCTACGTCACCGACTTCATCCACTTCAGCAGCGGCAGCTTCTCGTTCCCGGTCTTCAACATCGCCGACATCTGCATCGTGATCGGTGCCGGGCTGCTGGTGATCGCCAGCTTCGCGCGCCCCAGCGATGGAAGCCGCGTCGCGCCGGCCACGGGGGTGCGCTCTCCGCATCCGAGCGGGCTCGACGAGTTCCCCGACCTGCCGCCGCTCGGCGGCCGCAGCACCGCCGACTGACCCGACTGCCCCCGTCTGCGGGGGCCGCTCCTAACGCCTGGCGATCACGAAGCGCAGCTTGCCGCTCAGGTCGCTCGCGAGCCTCACGGAGCTGAAGTCGTGCATCCCCTCGGCCAACTCCCTGGCGTTGCGCGGATCGAGCTCGAGCGCGAACAGCGCCCGCGGCGGCAGCAGGCTGCGCGCCTGTTTGAGCAGGCGCCTGGCCAGGTCGAGGCCGTCCGCGCCGGCGAAGAGGGCGAGGTCGGGATCGCTGAGCACCTCGGCCGGTAGCGATTCGCGGTCCGAGTCCGGCAGGTAGGGCGGGTTCGATACCAGGGCGATGCAGCTTGCCGCTCCGCGCGCAGCCTCGGCGTCGGCCAGCAGGTCCGACCGCAAGAACTTCACGTCGAGGCCGAGGCGCTGGGCGTTCTGGCGAGCGACGGCCAACGCGGCCGTGGAGACGTCGGTGCCCCACACTTCGAGGTCGCCGCGTTCGGCCTTCAGCGCCAACGCGATCGCGCCGCTGCCGCAGCCGACGTCGAGCACCCGGCCGCTGTCATCGGCGAGCTCACCGAGTACGATCTCGACGAGGCGCTCGGTCTCGGGACGCGGCACCAACACGTCTCCCGATACCGAGAGCATCAGGCCGTAGAAGGGAGCCTCACCGAGGATGTGCTGCAGGGGCTCGCGCGCCACCCTGCGGCGCAGCAGCTCCGCCAGGGCGCCGCCCTCATCGGCTCTCAGGGGGCGGTCGAGTTGGGTCAACAACTCACCGCGCGCGACGCCGATCGCCGCTTCCAGCAGCAACAGCGCCTCCGCGCGTGGACTCGCGACGCCCGCGGCCCCCAGGCGCCGCTCCGCCGCCACCAGAGCGTCCTTGAGCATGCTCAGGCTGGCTTGACCACCACGCGCCGGTCTGGCCCCTCACCGGTCGACTCGGTGATCACGTCGGGCTCGTCGGCTAGCGCCATGTGCACGACACGGCGCTCGCCCGCGCTCATCGGATCCATCTCGACTGCGTGACCGCCCTTGCGCACGCGGGCAGCGGCAGCGAAGGCGCTCTCGCGCAAGCGCTCGTCGCGGCGCCGCTTGTAGCCGCCGACGTCGACGTTGACGCGCACGCCGTCGACCTCGTCGCGGTTGACCACGGCGTTGGTGACGTATTCGAGCGCGGCCAGCGTGCGACCGCCGCGGCCGATGATCTTGCCGGGCTCGCCGCCGAAGATCTCCGCGTGGATCTCGCCGCCGTCGACCTGCGTGACTTCCACAGCGTAGGTCGGGTCGAAGTTGAGGAGCAGGTTGACGAGGAACGTCTCGGCGCGCTCGATGCTGTCGCCGGTCGCGATCGGGCCGACGTCGTACTCCGGCTCGACGAACTCCTCGCTCTCATCGGGCAGGATGCCGTCTTCTCGCTCATCATCGACGTTGATGCCGATGCCCTCTAGATACTTGTCGAGATCGGAGCCTTCCACTCACACCGCCTCACTTGCCACGCTTGCCGGCCGCGGCAGGCACCAACGGTGCCACCTTCGGCTGGTTGCGGCTGATCAGCCAGTACTGCAGGACCTGTATCAACATCGATACCACATAGTAGAGGAGCACGCCGGCCGGGAACGCGAAGATGATGAAGCCGAAGACGAGGTTCATGATCATCGACTGGCGCAGCATCGTCGGGTTGTTCCTGGCTGAGAACCACGACATCGCCACCATCACGCCGATGTAGAGGATGGGCAGGATGAACACCGGGTCGGCCTGACCGAGGTCGGGCAGCCACAAGAAGCCCTCGGCGAACTCGAAATTCACGAACACGCGCCACAAGATGATGAACAGAGGCATCTGTACGAGGATCGGCAGACAACCGCCGGCGGGGTTGACGCCGGCTTCGCGGTAGAGCTTCATCGTCTCCTGCGTCAGCTTCTCGCGATCGTCCTTGTACTTGCGCTGGATCTCCTGGATCTTCGGCTGCAGCGCCTGCATCCCGAACATCGACCTGGTCTGGGTGGTGATCAACGGCCACACCAGCGCCCTGAAGAGCAGGGTCAGCACGATTATCGAGAGGCCCCAGCTGGGCACGTACTCGTGGATGAACTGCAGAGCCCTGACGACCGCCAGCGACAGGCGACCGAGGATGTTCGGTCGGAACAGACCGGGCAGCTCGAGGAAGCCCTCCTGGGTGTAGCGGACCAGCTCGTTGTTGCCGGCGTAGAGCCTGACGCCCAGGTTGGTGACGCCACTGGCGTCAGAAGCCGTCTGGAGAGCGATCAGATTGGGCCGCATGAAGGTGGCCGCGACATCGTCGCCCAGCGCCGGCCGCACCTCGAACCCATGAGCAGCCAAGCGTGAGGTGGCTGGATCCAAGGGCAACATCACGAAGGCCTGCTCGCGGTTGTTGTCGTTCTTCTGCAGCGACGCGTAGCTCGGCGACTGGTAGAGACGCTCGGCCGGGTTCGTAACGAAGGTCGACTCGAAACCGATCTTGACCACCGGGCTGGCGACGTTGGCGATGCCAGGGACCGAGAGCTGGAGCAGCTCGGCGCCCGCGGCGCCCGCGTCGAGGTGGGTCACGCTCAAGTAGTGCTCGGCGGTCTCGCTGACGGCGCTGATGAGCACGACGCGCTCCACTCGGTAGCCGCCCGCCGAGTAACTGAACTCGCCGATCATCGTGTTCTCGTCGAGCTTCGTGAAGCCCCCGCTGACGTCCTCGGGCTGGTGGTAGACGCCGTCCAGCAGCAAAGCGGCAGCCGGTGACTCGGAAGCGAACGGCACCAGGTTGACGCGGTCGTTGAGGTTGTAGTTGTTGAGCGTCTGACCGCGCTGGAACTTCGTGAACGCCGCCGCCAGCTCTCCCGCCGGCGTGAAGAAGAAGTCGGCGCCCTTGGTCGGGACCCGGATCAGCTCGTCGTCTTCGTACGCACAGAGGAACGAAGCCTGCGGGCTGCCGCAGGTGGCGGTCATGTCTTCGGAGTTGCGGAACTGCCCGACCGGGAACTCCGAGACCTCGAACACGATGCGCGCGGCGGCGACCTGGAACAGCGTGGCGGCCAAGGCGGCCACCAATGCGGTGCTTAATAGACGTCTCAAGTGGCCTCCGAGCGGATTTCGTGACCGTGAACGGGTGGCACCGGATCGTAACCTCCGGGGTTGAACGGATGACAACGCAACACGCGCCGCACCGCCAGCCACGTCCCGCGCAGGACGCCGTGCTTCTCGACGGCTTCGACGGCGTAGGCGCTGCAGGTGGGATGGAAACGGCAACTGGGTACTGGTTTCAGCGGCGAGATGAACCGCCGATAGAGCCTGACCGGTGCCAAGACGACGCGTTGCGGCCAGCTGCTCATACGACCAGCTTGCCACGCGTGAACGCCGTCTCGAGGGAGCGCTTGAGCTCCTGGTAACTGGCAGTCGCGGCCGCGGGCCGCGCGATGATCAGCAGTTCGAGGCTCGCGGGCCGATCGGCAGGGGGCGCGTCGCGCCGGGCGCCGAGCAGCTCGCGCGCGGCCTCCCGCAGGCGCCGCTTGACGCGGTTGCGCACTACGCTCTTCCCTACCTTCCGGCTTACGACTATGCCCACTCGGGCCTCTCCCTGACGAGTCGCGCGCCAGCGCAAGCTGAGCAGCTTGCTGCCGGCCGGCTGCCCCTTGCTGAGGCGCCTGAACGCCCTGTCGCCCTTCAGCGGACGAAGGCGGGTACGGTCACGCTCAAAGGTAGAGCGCGCCATCCCTGCCCGATCCCGCTCAGTTGTCCGAGACCGACAGGCGCTTGCGGCCTTTGGCGCGCCGACGCTTGATGACGTTGCGACCGCCGGGCGTGGCCATACGCGCGCGGAAGCCGTGCGTCTTGGCACGCTTGCGGCGGTTCGGCTGGTACGTCCGTTTCATGCCTTCTCCTTTGGGGTTCCTGGTGCGCAGGCCGCGCCGAACGTGTTGGACGGGCCAGGCAGGCGGACTGAGCGGCTGCCCAGGCGACCAAGCCGAAAAAGCATATCACACCGCCCAGCGGCTGACCACTCAGAAGGTGCCGCGCGGGCTGGAGGAGAGGGCGCCCTCCAACAGCGCCGCCCCGGCCAACAGACGCCGGTCCTTCCGCGCCGCCGCCAACACTTGCACCGCGACAGGCATGCCGTCGTCAGCGGTCCCGGCGGGCAGGCTGATGGCCGGCAGGCCGGCGAGGTTGGCGAGGCACGTCGCGGTGTCGCCGAGGTACATCGAGACCGGATCGCCGAGCTTCTCGCCGAGCCGGTACGCAGCCGTCGGGCTGGTGGGCGTCAGCAGCCCATCGAAGCCCGCCATGGCGGCCCGCAGCTCGGCAGTGATCCGCTCCCTGACGGCCAGCGCGCGTGCGTAGTAGGCGTCGACGTAGCCGGCCGAGAGCGCGAAGGAGCCCAGCAGGATCCGGCGCTTGACCTCGGCGCCGAACAGCTCGCTGCGGCTTAGGGTGATCACGGCCGCCTGACCGTCGGCCTCCTCGCCGCGCCGGCCTCCGAACAGCATGCCGTCGTAGCGCGCCAGGTTGCTCGATGCCTCGGCGGTGGCGATCAGGTAGTAGGCAGGAACCGCGTACCTAACGCTCGGCAGCGACACCGGCACGACCTCGGCGCCCAACCCCTCGAGGATCGCGCGAGCGCGCGCGAGCGCTGCCGCCACCGCGCCGTCGAGCCCGGCGGCGCCCAGGTCCTCCAACAGCGCGTAGCGGCGCCCGTTCAGGCTCCGCAGCGGCTCCGCCGGTTCGGCGGGCAAGTCGAAGCTGGTCTGGTCATGCGGGTCGGCGCCGAGCATGACCTCGAACACCGCCCCGACGTCAGCGACCGAGCGCGCCAGGATCCCCACCTGGTCGAGCGAGCTCGCGTACGCGATGAGGCCGCAACGGGACAGCGCGCCGTAGGTCGGCTTGAAGCCCACGACGCCGCAGAACGCCGCCGGCAGCCTGACCGATCCGCCGGTGTCGGACCCGAGGGCGACCGGCACCACGCCGGCGGCGACCGCAGCCGCCGATCCACCCGATGAGCCGCCGGCAACGCGTGCCGTGTCGAGCGGGTTGCTGACGGGCCCGAACGCCGAGTTCTCGTTGGTGGAGCCCATCCCGAACTCGTCCATGTTCGCCTTGGCGATCACCACGGCGCCGGCAGCCTTGAGCCGCGCGACCACCGTCGCATCGAAGGGCGGCACGAACCCTTCCAGCAGTCGCGACCCCGCAGTGGTGGCGATGCCGAGAGTGGCGATGTTGTCCTTGACGACGATCGGCAGCCCCGCCAGCGGCAAGGCTCGCCGCGCCTCGACAGGCAGCGCATCGAGCTCGCGGGCACGGGCGGTGGCTTGCTGTGCCGGGATGCTGATGAAGGCGTTGAGCTTCTCCTGAGCCTGCGCGGCACGCCCCAGCGCAGCCAGCGTGAGCGCCTCCGCGCTGGTGACGCCGGCACGAACCGCCTCGGTGAGGTCAATGACGCTGGCCGACTCCCCGGACATGCCGAGCAGCATATCAGTGCTCTCGAGACGGGGGCTTGCACCGTCCCCGACGGCATCCCTGTGGTATCCGCCACCACCGGCACCCGACTGGCAGTGGATATCATGACGGCGTGGCCGCAGGCCTGATGACTCCCAGCGGTGGCGCCAAGGCGACCGAGACCCGCGTGCTGAGCGCCGGCGCCAGCGACGCCGGCCGCGTTCGCAGCGTCAACCAGGACTGCTACTTCAACGGCCCCATCCCCGGTTTCGGCGAGTTGGCCGTCGTCGCGGACGGCATGGGGGGGCACATCTCGGGCGAGGTGGCGAGCCATCGCGCCGTCGAGGTGCTGATCGACACCTTGCGACGCAGCCGCAGCCACGCTCCGGTGGCGTTGGCTCGCGCCGCTCAGGCCGCCAACGTCGAGGTCTACAACCACGCCATCGAGCACCCTGAGCACACCGGCATGGGGACGACCATGACGGCGGTGCTGATCGACGACCAGGTCGGTCTGGTGGCCCACGTCGGCGACTCTCGCGCCTACCTGCTGAGAGGCGGAGAGGTGAAGCGCCTGACCTTCGATCACAGTTGGGTCGCCGAGCGCGTCCGCCTCGGGCTTCTGAGCGAGGACGAGGCCAACAAGCACCGCTACCGCAACGTAATCACCAACGCGATCGGCGCCATGCCGTCGTTCAAGCTCGACGTGCTGCACTTCGAGGTCGAGCCGGGCGACGCGGTGCTGGTCGTGTCGGACGGCGTCAGCATGCTGCTGAGCGAGCCCCTGATGGCGCAGCTGGTCGCCGGTAGGGAGCCCGACGCGGCCGCGAGCAGCCTGATCCGCGAGGCCAACGACCGCGGCAGCCCCGACAACGTCACCGCGGTGGTCATGAGGATCGACGAGGTCGTGCGGCGCCCCAAGCGCTACGACCTGGGCGAGAAGGCCCTGGTGCCCGCCACCGTCGACATCGGCGACACGCTCTCCGGGATCCGCCGCGTCGAGGACGAGTACCCAGCCAACGGACCGCTCAGCCGCCTGAGGAAGCACCCGCTGTACCCCTACCGCGCATGGCTGCTCGGTTCGGCACTGATGTTCGCGCTGATCCTGTACTTCGCCCTGCGGTTCTGAGCCCCGACGACTCCGGGGCGCCCGGCCGCAGCACGCGCTGCGGTACCCTCGCTTCATGAAGAAGATCATCGCGACCACGGACGCCCCCGCAGCTGTCGGACCCTACTCGCAGGCCGTGCGCGCCGGCGACCTGCTGTTCACCGCCGGCCAGGCCGCCTTGGATCCCAGCGGCACGCTCGTCGCGGGCGATGTCAAGGCTCAGACGAAGCGCGTCATGGACAACCTGGCGGCCGTCCTGGCAGCCGCCGGCTGCGGCTTCGACGACGTCGTGAAGGCCACTTGCTTCCTCGTCTCGATGGACGACTTCGCTGACTTCAACGCGGTCTACGGCTCGTACTTCGGCGCCCAGCCACCGGCGCGCAGCACAGTCGAGGTCTCGCGCCTGCCGAAGGACTCACGCGTCGAAGTCGAGCTGATCGCGCGCATCCCGTAGGCAACGAGGAACGCTGACCCGACCGCGCTGCCGAGCGGTGTGCGAGACAGTTGTCCGTAGCGCCGGGCGGCCAGCGAGCCCATCATGAAGCCAGAGGCGGAGGCGGCTCGCCAGTTCCGACCGCTCCCAAGGAGGCTCGCATGAGACCGCGGAAGGTGTTAATCCCGCTCGACGGTTCCGAGTTCAGCCGCTCGTCGTTCAGGACTCTCGGCAGGCTGTTTGGCCCGGACACCACCGAAGTCACGCTCGTGCAGGTCGGCGATGTCCCCGAAGGCGCCTACGAGCGCATCCCCGAACCGCTGGTGGTGGGGGATCACGTCTCGTGGAGCCAAAGCACCAAGCCGCGGGCGATCTACACCTCGCAGGCTTGGCAGTCGGCGAGAGCCGAGGTGGAGGCAGCGCTCGAGGACGACGCCCAGAGGCTGCGGGACGCCGGCTTCACCGTTCGCGTCAAGGCGTTGTTCGGTGACCCGGCTCAGGAGATCGCAGACGCCGTCGAAGCCGGCGACTTCGACGCCGTGGTAATGGCGACGCACGGCCGCAGCGGGCTCAACCGCGCCATCCTCGGCAGCGTCGCGGAGAAGGTCCTGCGCATGGTGCTGGTCCCGATCGTCATGGTGCGCCCCGCCGAGGACCCGGCCGAGCACGGCCCGATCCCGCGGCTGAGCTGATCAAGCGCGGCGGTAGAGCAGCTCGCGCTTGACCTCCTCGATCGCCTGGGTGACGGGGATGTCCCGCGGACAAGCCTCGGTGCAGTTGTAGGCCGTGCGGCAGCGCCACAGGCCGTTGATGCCGTTGAGGGCAGCCAGCCGCGCCGCCGAACCTTGGTCGCGAGAATCGAAGATGAAGCGGTGGGCGTTGACGATGGCGGCGGGCCCGACGTAGCGGCCGTTGGTCCAGAACACCGGGCAACTGGTGGTGCAGGCGGCGCACAGGATGCACTTGGTGGTGGCGTCGAAGCGCTCGCGATCCTCGGGGCTCTGCAGCCGTTCGCTGGTGGGCGCCGGCTCCTCGTTGATGAAGTAGGGCAGGACCGAGCGGTAGGAGTCGAAGAACGGCTCCATGTCGACTATCAGGTCCTTGAGCACCGGTAGCCCGCGAATCGGTTCGACGGTGATGGTGCTGCCGAGGTCCTGAACCAGCACCTTGCAGGCCAGGCGATTGGTCCCGTTGATGAGCATCGCGTCGGAGCCGCAGATCCCGTGAGCGCAGCTGCGCCGGAACGCCAGGCTGCCCTCCTGCTCCCACTTGATCTCGTGCAGCACGTCGAGGACCCGATCGGTGGGCTTGGCCTCGAGCTTGAACTCCTGCCAGCGAGGCCGCTTGTCGGCCTCCGGATCGAAGCGCTTGACGCGTACCGTGATCTCCATGTCGCTCCCTCAGTAGACCCGCGGCTTGGGCTCGTAGCGCCCCAGCGTCACGGGCTTATAGTCGATGCGCACGCCACTGCTGCTAGCGTCGTCCTGGTAGACGAGGGTGTGCTTGAGCCAGTTCTCGTCGTCACGCTCCTGGAAGTCCTCGCGCGAGTGCGCACCTCGCGACTCGGTGCGATTCAGCGCGCCATGCACCAACATCACAGCGTTGTCGAGCAGGAACCCGAGCTCGATCGCCTCGGTCAGTTCGGTGTTGAAACGCTTGCCCTTGTCCTCGACGCCGACGCCTGCGTACCTCGCCAGCAACTCGGCGAGCTTGGCAGCCTGGGCCGTGAGGGTGTCGCGGGTGCGGAACACCGAGGCGTTGTCCATCATCGAAGCCTGCAGCTCGGACCGGACGTGCGAGACGCGCTCGCTGCGGGGCCCGTTCATGATGCGATCGATGAGATGCTCCGTGCGCTCGCGGGCGTCCTTCGGAAGCTCGCCGTGCCCGGTCTGTGATGCGTACGCCGAGGCGTTGCGGCCGGCTCTGCGGCCGAACACGATGAGGTCGCCAAGGGAGTTGGTGCCGAGCCGGTTGGCGCCGTGCAGGCTGGCACACGCCACCTCGCCGGCGGCGTAAAGGCCCGGCACGATGGTGCTGGCGCCGTCCGAGATGACGTTGGTGTCGATCGTCGTCGGTATTCCGCCCATGGCGTAGTGGGCGGTCGGTTGGATGGGAACCAGCTCCTTGACCGGGTCGACGCCGAGGTAGATGCGCGCGAACTCGGTGATGTCGGGCAGGCGCTCCTCGATGATGTGAGCGTCGATGTGGGTGAGGTCGAGGTGGATGTAGTCCTTCTCAGGCCCGCAACCGCGGCCGTCACGGATCTCCAGGTACATCGCCCGGCTGACCATGTCACGCGGCGCCAGGTCCTTGATCGTCGGCGCGTAGCGCTCCATGAAGCGCTCGCCGTCGACATTGCGTAGGATTCCGCCCTCGCCGCGCGCGCCCTCCGTCAGCAGCACTCCGAGCTTGTAGAGGCCCGTGGGGTGGAACTGGTAGAACTCCGGGTCCTCCACCGGCAGGCCCCGACGGTAGACGATGCTCATCAGATCGCCGGTCAGCGCGTGCGCGTTCGAAGTCACCCGGAACATCCGGCCGTTGCCGCCGGTGGCCAAGATCGTGGCCTTCGCGTGGAAGGTGTGAACCTCGCCGGTAGCCAGTTCGTAGGCGATGACACCGCGGCATTCGCCATCGGCGAGGATCAGGTCGAGGACGTAGAACTCGTTGAAGAAGGTGACCGCGTCCTTGATCGACTGCTG
>CAYNOS010000032.1:1900-27420 GCA_964398985.1 uncultured bacterium | reverse complement strand
TCGACGCTGCCGCAGGTGATGAAGCGCAGCAGGTCCTTCTCCGCTCTCTCCTCGCTGCGCGCCGCCAAGGGCGCCGCGTCTTGGCGCATCAGAAGTAGCCCTGTCGCTTCTTGAGCTCCATGCTGGCGCCCTGGTCGCTGTCGATGACGCGGCCCTGCCGCTCGCTGGTGCGTGACCTGAGCATCTCCTCGAGGACCTCGGGCACGGTGGTTGCCTCGGAACGGATGGCGCCGGTCAGCGGGTAGCACCCGAGCGTCCTGAAGCGCACGCGCTCGAAGCGCGGCGTTTCTCCGTTCATCAGCGGCAGGCGCTCGTCGTCGACCATGATCAGGGCGCCGTCCCTATCGACGACCGGCCGCTCGGCCGCGAAGTAGAGCGGCACGACCGGGATGTTCTCGAGCAGGACGTACTGCCAGACGTCCAGCTCGGTCCAGTTCGACAGCGGGAAGACGCGGATGGTCTCACCCTTGCCGCGGCGGGCGTTGTAGAGGTTCCACAGCTCCGGACGCTGGTTGCGCGGATCCCAGGTGTGGTGGCGGTCCCTGAAGCTGAACACGCGCTCCTTGGCACGGCTCTTCTCCTCGTCGCGCCTAGCCCCGCCGAACGCGGCGTCGAACCCGTGCAAGTCCAGGGCCTGTTTGAGGCCCTGCGTCTTCATCACGTCGGTGTAGACGGCGCTGCCGTTGTGGAACGGGTGGATGCCCTGCCGGACGCCTTCGTGGTTGACGTGGACGATCAGCTCCATGCCCGCTTCCGCCGCCCGGCGGTCGCGGAACTCGATCATGTCGCGGAACTTCCAAGTGGTATCGACGTGCAGCAGCGGGAACGGTGGCTTGGCCGGGTGGAAGGCCTTGTGGGCGAGGTGCAGCATCACCGAGCTGTCCTTGCCGATGCTGTAGAGCATCACGGGGCGCTCGAGCTCCGCTGCCACCTCGCGGAAGATGTGAATCGACTCGGCCTCGAGTCGCCTCAGGTGACCCAACCGCTCGCGAGCCGGTTCGAGTCGCTCGCGCTCCGTGCGGGGGCCGGCGACCGCCTTGGTCTCGGTCATGGCCTTACCGTAAGTCAGCCTGGGGTGCGACGCGCGGCGCAATCGCGCACATCGGGAATCGCGCCTTAAGGGGCGGCGCCGACTGGCTGCGCGAGCAGGGCGTGAGGGTCATCGACGTCGACGACCCCGAGTGCGTTGCGATGATGACCGATTTCATCGCGAAGCGGCCCGAGCTGTGGAACGAGGACATCGGGGTCGATTGAGGGTCGGGCCTTGGGTACAGGGCGGTTCCATCTCTCACGGGTTCCCGGGTGAGTACTGGCAGGTTAGACTCGCTCGTTGTCACGCTTAGGACCAACGGTAGTCGGCATCGCAGACTTGCGCGAACGTGCACGCCGGCGGTTGCCCCGCATGGCATTCGATTACATCGACGGCGGCGCCGAGGATGAACGGACGCTGCGGGCGAACGAAGCGACGTTCGCAGAACTGACGTGGCGGCCGCGCTCGGCAGTCGTACATCCTCAAGTGGGTCTCTCCACCACCGTGCTCGGGCACGAACTGGCTCTGCCGGTGATTCTGGCGCCGGTGGGCTCGAGCCGCATGTTCTGGCCCCGCGGCGAGGCCGAAGCGGCTGCCGCAGCCGGTCAGGCCGGCACCATCTACACCCTCTCGACCCTCTCCGGCACCCGCATGGAGGAGGTCAGGGAGGCAAGCACGGCACCCGTCTGGTACCAGCTCTACCTCTGCGGCGGTCGTGAGGTTGGCCTCAAGTCAATCGCGCGAGCCCGGGCTTGCGGTTACTCGGCGCTCGTCGTCACCGTCGATACCCCAGTAGCGGGCATGCGCGAGCGCGACGTGCGCAACGGCTCAGCACAGCTCATCGCGCGCCGGTTTCCCGACTTCGTACCGTTCCTCCCGCAGATCCTCACCCGCCCCGGATGGCTTCTCGATTTCTTGCGTGACGGGGCACAGATGTCGTTCCCCAACATCATGCTGCCCGAAGGACCGATGCCCTACACCGACATCGGCGCGCAGCTTGCTGCAGCGGCCGTGTCGTGGACCGACCTCGCCTGGATCTCGGATGCCTGGGGCGGCCCCATCGTCGTGAAAGGCGTGCACACGGCTGACGACGCTCTGCGCGCGGTGGACGCCGGCGCCAGCGCCGTCGTCGTCTCCAACCACGGTGGCAGGCAGCTCGATGGCGTCGCACCGACCTTGAGGGTTCTTCCCGAGGTGCTGGAGGCTGTCGGCAGCCAAGCCGAAGTGCTGATGGACGGCGGAATCCGGCGAGGCGCCGACGTCGCCAAGGCACTCGCGTTGGGGGCCCGCGCCGTTCTGGTGGGACGCGCCTACGCCTACGGACTCGCCGCCGCGGGTCGTGAAGGCGTGACCCGGGCGCTCGAGATCCTGCGAACCGAACTCGAGCGCACGCTCAAACTCCTGGGGTGCCCGTCGGTGCGCGAACTGGACGCCAGCTACGTGGACCTGCCCGGCGACTGGCCAACCGCCAGACACCGGCACGGTGCAGGTACCGGGGCGGCCGGCAAGTAGTCGAGCGCAGCGCGAGGGCCTAGTTCTCGCCGACCGGGCTGCTGCCCAGGAAGTAGTGGTGCCCCGCCACCTCTGCGAGTTCGATGCCCTTGCCGTCACCCGCTGCCACGCGTTCGCGTTTCACGGCCAGTGGCGGCACTTCGCGCAGCAGTGACCGGCCTTCGAAGCCGTCCAATGGCAGGCCCACCAGGTCACACACCGTTGGTGCCACGTCAACCGTGCCACACGGCCAAGCGACGGTCCTGCCCGCCTCGAAACCTGGGCCGTATCCGACGCACACTGCCCGCATGTCGTATGGCGACGCGCTCCCGTGCGTGGACCGCAGCGGAGCATACGAGGTCAGGGTGTTGACGATCCCGGCCACGCCGTAGTCGTTGGTCTCGTGCCGCCAGGTGGGTGAGACGGTCACGAGGGGCGCGCGTGCGTGACGAGGCTCGCCAAGCGCGAGGCGCAGGGGCAGCGTGTTGGGCATCCCGTCCGCCTCACCGGTCGTGAACACGAGGTCGCACCATGGCCGTGAAACGAGCCATTCGACCAGGGTCCCGAGTTGCTCGACCGCGGCCTGTCTAGCCCCCTGGGCTGCGAACAGCCCATCTCCGACGGCAACGTAGGGGAGCGACAGACCCGTCTCCAGCCGTGCGTCGGCCAGGTGTTCGCTCAGCGAGCGCGCTGCATGCACCGTCGAATGCCCGTGGTCGCTGATGAGCAGGATGTCGAGTTGGTCCTCGAGTCCGAGCCGGCGCGCACCGGCCAGCACCCAGCCGAGGCACTCATCGACCACCCGCAGGCCGCGGAGTGCATGGTTCGATCCGAGCCCGAACCAATGCTGGCTGGCGTCTGGTTCCGTCAGCCACAGCGTCATCACGCGATTGCTCGGGTCGGGCAGTCCTAGGTCGATCAGGGCTTGCGCCGCCCACTTCGTGCTCTCGTAGCGCGTGCGGCCCTCCTCGGCCTGAGGTGGTCCCAGCTTCTCGTGGAGCGCCATCAGATCTGCCTGTCCATATGTCGATGACGCGTTCACCACGTGGTAGGGGTGGTTCAGGTTCCACAGCAAAGAGGCGCCGGGTGAGCTCGAGGCCGCGACGAACAGCCTCGCGCCTTGGTCATAGAGCCTGTCACCGAGTGTGGGGGCCAGCAGAACCCTCTCCCCGGTCTTCTCCTCGAAGCCGATCAGAGCCGCGTCTTTGGACGTGTCCACCAGTCCGTCATCACTGGCCCCGGACACGAACATGACGTTTCCGACGACGCCGTGAGTTCCGGGCCGCGTGCCGGTCGTCAGAGTGCTCATGTTCACCCGCGTGTGCGTTGGGTACGCGGAGTAGAACGAGTCGAAGCGGGTCCCGCCAGCGATGAGGCGCGCGTAGTTCGGCATCAGTGAAGGATCGATCTGGTCGGGGCGCAGGCCATCGGCACCGAAGATCAGGACCCGGCGTTCGCTCGAGGCAGAGCGGCTCTGTGATCGGCTCATGCGAACGTTCTATCACCGGACTTCCCACAGATGTATCGATTGGCGCCGACACCGTCGACCCGGCGGGCTGTCCTCACGAGCGGATGAGCCATCGCGTAGAACTTTCTTCGCTCACCTGATACAATGTTCGCCGGTTACAAATCTGGACCAGTCCACCGGCAAGGCCTCGTGTAGGGGCGCCGGCAGCTTGAGTCGCTGCGCCAGCTTGTCGCGGACCGAACAGGAGTCACTGAATGCGTAGAGCAATCGCCCTCGTCGTAGCACTCGTGATCGGCATGGTCAGCGCACAGGCACGCCCCGACCTGCGTATCGGGGTGACCGGTCTGCCAGACGGCCTGGACCCCGCGGTCAACATCAACATCGGCGCCAACGGTTTCCGGACGCTTTACTCCGTCTATGACCGCCTGATCTTTCGCGACTTCCTCGCAGGCGGGCTGACCCCTGGCCTGGCCGAGTCGTGGGCATGGGAGTCGGATACCTCTCTGGTCCTGAACCTGCGCCAAGGTGTAACGTTCCACGACGGCAGTCAGTTCACTTCCGAGGACGTCGTGTTCTCGTTCGAGCGAATACTCGACCCCGCGTCCGACTTCGTGACGGCCAGGGGCACGTTCACGAACATCGCCGGCGTCGAGGCTGTCGGGGACTACACGGTCCGAATCACGACCAAGTCTCCCGATCCGGTTCTCGAGCAGGTGCTGACGATGCAGGAGGCTTCGATCGTCCCGGCGGAGGCATACGCGAACGGGGCCTCAGCCTTCAACCAGCTGCCGGTGGGAACCGGCCCGTATCAGGTCGCATCGTTCACGACCGCCGACCAGCTCACCCTGACCGCCAACGACGACTACTGGGGTGGTCAGCCGGCGGCCGCAACCGTGATCTTCCGGGTGATCCCGGAGACCGCTGCTCGCGTCACGGCACTCATCAATGGCGAGATCGAGATCGCCGCCTCCATCCCGCCGGACCAGCTGGCCACCATCGAACGGTTCGACGGCGTCGAGGTCCGGCGCGGCGTCCTGGACAACATCCACATCCTCCGGTACAACACCAACAACCCCGTGCTCTCAGACCCACGGCTCCGCCAGGCGATGAACCTCGCCATCGATCGTCAGCTGCTGTCCGACGCACTCTGGAGCGGCGCTGCGGAGATCCCGCGGAGCCACCAGTTCAAGGCCTTCGGGGACATGTACGACGCCGACAGGCCAGTGGCCGAGTTCGATCCGGAGCGCGCCAGGGAGCTCGTGGCAGCGTCTGATTACGATGGGGGGACCGTCTACTTCAACGCCCACCCGACCTGGTACACGAACGGAATGCCGGCCGCCGAAGCGATCGTCGAGATGTGGCGCGCGGTAGGCATCAACGCCGAGGTGCGTGTAGTGGCCGGTCCCGCGGAGCTCTTCGGGCTCAGCTCTGAAGATCCGCTCGCGGTCGTCAACTCCTGGTCGAACTCCATGCGCTACGCGGACCCTGCCGGCGGGCTATGGGCGAACTGGAATCCAGGCGGCCCACCCCAGGCCAGCAAGTACTGGACTGCGCCGGAGGAGTTCAACCGGCTCGGCGCCGAGGCCAGCCAGATCACCGACCGCGCCCAGCGACGCGCGAACTACCTCCGCATGCTCGACATCTGGGAGGAGGAGGCGCCCGGCACCGTCCTCTACTACTCCGTGGAGTTCTACGGCGTTGCGGATGGCGTGAACTGGACGCCGTACAGCGACTTCTTCATCGACCTGAGACCGTACAACTTGTCGTTCGAATAGGACGACTCCGCACCGAGGAGCGCCGGCGGCCACCCCAACGGGTGGCCGCCTCTCATTGGCCGCCGGCGGCGCTGGCGGCAAGCACAGTGAGTGTCGGGTATAGCTGGCGTGTGGCGCTCTCCAACTCGCTGTCGTCGAGGCCCAGGCCGGCAGCCAAAGACCGCTTCTTGAGGGCGTCGAGGGTCGGCAGCATGTGCGGCTCCAGTGGTGGCAAGCCGGCGGTAGCGGCCGGCCAGCGCCCGGTGGGCAACGCCGGGGCCTCGCCGGCGGCCTCGGCGAGCACGTGACGTTCGGCGGCATCTGGTCTTCGCTCGTGCCAAGCCGTCACCGACTGGTACGCCATCGCGATGCCAAGGAGTTGACGGTCCTCACCGTGGCGACCGATCAGCTGCATGCCGAGGGGAAGCCCCTCGCGGTCGAACCCGCTGGGAAGCGCCACCGACGGGTTGCCCGACAGGTTCGTCAACCTGTTGAAGCGCGAGACGTCGCTGCGTGCCCTGACGAAGTCGTCCAGGCGGTAGGCCGGGAATGGGGTCGCAGGACACAGCACGGCGTCCGCTTTCTCGAACGTGCGCGCCAAGCGGTCGACCACACGGGCACGCAAACGCCCCGCGATCGCGTAGTCCGCATCGCTCAACAGCGCACCAGGTCGCAGCCGGTTCCTGACGACCAAGCCGACACGCTCGGTCTCCTCGAACAGGAAGCGGTGCAGGCACCTGACCGCCTCGTACAGCCACGTTGCGTGATGCGCGGCCGCCACCTCGTGGCGATCCGGCAACGCGACCTCCACGATCTGCGCACCCAAGCCTTCGAGCACGCTGGCGGCCGCTCGGATCGCCGCACCCACCTCCCTCTCCACTCCGCCCTCTTCCACCGTTCGCTCGAGGGAGTCGGTCGCAAGCCCGATCGTCTTGCCGGCCAGCACCGCCGGCCCGATCAAGGGCTCCGATCCTGGTGGCTCACTGAGGACATGCAGGAGTTGCGCGGCGTCGAACGCCGACCGAGTGAGCCAGGCAGGCGAATCCAGAGTCCGGCTGATGGGCAAGATGCCACGCGCGTCGACGAGGCCGTACGTGGGTTTGAAACCGACCACGCCCGAGAACGATGCCGGCACCCGGATGGAACCGCCGGTCTCGGTTCCCGTGGCCGCCACGGCCATGCCGGCCGCTACCACCGTGGCTGAGCCAGAACTCGAACCTCCCGCCGCTCGCGACAGATCCCAGGCGTTGCGCGTGACCCCGTAGCTCTCCATCGCTCCGCAGGCGAGTTCGTGCAGGTTGGTCTTGCCGAGGTCGACAGTCCCTGCCTCACGCAGGGAGGTGACGATCGAGGCGTCTTCTGCTGGCACGTTCTCCGCCAGCGCCCGGCACGCCGCCGTAGTCGTCACGCCCGCAGTCGCGACATTGTCTTTGTGGGCAACCGGGGCGCCGAGAAGCCCGCTCCGGCGGGGGCGGCGGAGAAGTAGCTCGCGGTCAACTGCACGTGCGCGCTCGAGCGCGCCGTCATGGGTCACGGTGATGAAGCCGTTGAGCACATGATCGAGGCTCGCGATGCGTTCCAGGTGCGCCTCCGCGACCTCGAGAGCTGACGTGCGGCCGGTCTCCAGCTGCTCGGCGAGCTCTTTGAACCCCATGAAGCACAGGTCGTCGGCTCTCCCGGCCACGCTCAGTTCACCTGTCGCGGGTCCAGAACGTCGCGCACCCAGTCGCCGATGAGGGAGATGCTCATGGTTATCAGCACGATCACAGCCCCCGGCAACGCTGGGAGGGTCCAGTTGGTCAGTATGTAGTCCCTGCCCGCACCGAGCATCGCTCCCAGGGAGGTGTTCGGTGGCTGCACGCCGAGGCCAAGGAACGAGAGTGCCGACTCGAGCAGCACTACGTACGAGAAGTTCACTGTCGCCATCACGATGATCGGTGAAGAGACGTTCGGGAGAACGTGGCGCCAGCCGATGCGTCCGAGGTTGGCCCCGAGGGCGCGTGACGCTTCGATGAAAGGCAGGTCTCGCACCGCCAACACCTGACCACGAACGACGCGAGCGTATATCTCCCAGCCGGCTATCCCGACGACGAGGACCAGCACCAGCAGCGACGTGTCGAAGAGGGCGATGACTGTCAGAGCGACAAGGACGAACGGGAGAGAAGCCTGAACGTCCACCAAGAACATGATGAGGTTGTCGAACCAGCCCCCGAGGAGTCCTGACAGAAGGCCGAGCGTGGTCCCCAGCATCAGGCCGATCACCGTGCCGATGGCCGCGACGGCGAGAGTGGTCCTCACCGCGTAGAGGAGCCGCGACAGAACGTCGCGACCCAACTGATCGGTGCCCAGTACGTGACCGTCGATGCCACCCATCACGGTCGGGGGCTTCAACCTCAGTAGCAGGCTCTGCTCGCGGATGTCGTGGGGCGCCAGCACTGGAGCGAAGACCGCTACCAACACGAGGCTAGCCAGGACCCCCCAACTCACGACGATCAGCAGAGGGATCCTCTTGCGAGGTCTCCTGCGGCTCGCCCGCTCGCCGTTGGTGCCGGCCACGACTCTGGCGCTCACGCTGTCCTGACCCGCGGGTCCAGCACGGAATAGAAGACGTCGACGAGGCCGTTCGCAACGACGACGCTGGCGGACACGAGAATGATCGCGAACTGCAGCACCGGGAAATCACGAAACATGACGGAGGTCACGATCAAGCGGCCGACGCCCGGCCAAGCGAACACCGTCTCGACGATCACCGAACCGGCGATCAGAACTCCCGCCTGCAGCCCAACGATCGTGAGGACGGCCAAGGAGGCGTTGCGAAGTACGTGCTTCAGCACGATCGTCGGCTCGCGCAACCCCTTGGACCTGGCGGTGCGGACGAAGTCCTGCCTCTGAACGTCGAGCATCCCACTCCTGGTGAGGCGCGCGATGCCGGCGGCTGAGCTGGTGCCGAGCGTGACTACGGGCATGACGAAGCTGCGCCAATCGCCGTGTCCCCCACTCGGCAGCCACTGCAGGAACAGGCTGAACACCAGGATCAGACCGATGCCGAGCACGAAGTTCGGCAAAGCCTGCCCTACGAACGTCAGCGACATGATCAGCCGGTCGAGAGGCCCGTTCTGGTTGAGTGCTGCCAGGACTCCGGCCGAGACTCCCAGCACCAATGCCAGCAGGAACGACAGGGTGGCCAGCTTGATGGTCGCAGGCATCCTTTCGAGGATGGACTCGACGACCGGCCTCCTCTCCCTGAAGCTCTCGCCGAAGTCGCCCCTCACGACGCCGCCGAGGTAGACGAGGTACTGAGTCGTCAGCGGCTGGTCGAGTCCCAGGCGCATGCGCATCTCAGCCAGCTGCTCGGGCGTGGCGTTATCTGGTAGGAGGAGCTGCGTTGGGTCTCCGGCCACGCGCGAAGCTACGAACACCAGCGTCAGCACGAACCAAACCGTGAACAGCCCGCGAGCAAGCCGGCGGAGGACGAACTCTCGCATAGCGCTCAGTTGCCGCGGTTCGCCGTCGCCTGGAGGTTTGTCACGTCAGCGTCCTGTGCTCCGGCCGCCGCGTCGACACGAAACCTCGTGGGTTCGCTGGCGCTCCGGCGTGGGACAACTGACAGCGTGTCACGGAGTCCCGCGAACTCGACATCGGCACTGAACCCCAGGGCCCCGAGGGTTTCGGCGTGGTGGCTCATCGCCAGCATGACCGCTAGACCCTTGGGCGAAGCGGCCAACTCGGCGGCCATGATGACTGCATCGCTCGCCGCGGCTCCTGGGACCAGGCGCATCACCTCGCGCGCTATGCAGCCCGCTCCCAACGCGTCATCGAGCGACGGGAGCCCGTCCGTACCGGCGCATATCAGGGTTATCGACCCGTTCGCCAGCTGGACGGCCTGCCTTGCGACGGCCGCGGCATTCACGATCGAGCCCAACAGGAGCTCACGCGCGCCCGCTGCCGCCTCCACAGCCCTGGAGCCGTTGCTGGTGCACAGGATCGCCTGGCGCCCGCTCACCTTGTTCGCCTCCAGCTCGAGCGGGGAGTTGCCGCCGTCGAAGCCGGGGAGCGCAACACCGCCGCGCTCACCGAGCAGAAGCGACCCGAAGCGCCGAGCGTGTTCCCTGGCGGCGTCCACTTCGGCGAAGACGGCAAGCTCGTCGAGGCCGCGGGAGAAGAGCGCCGCCGCAGTGGTCGTCATCCTCAGGACGTCGACAACGACAGCCACATCTTCCGCCTCCCACGGCGGGGCGAAGGCCAGGTCTAGTTGCATAGACGCTCGTTCTACCACGAATCGGGCGCCCGGAGAAACTTTGTTCCGTGCCTTCAAACAAATTCTTGACGGTCTCCTGGTGCAGGTGTACTCTCAGTTTCGAGCCATGCCAACCGGTGAGCGGCGCGCTTCGCGACACAGTCTGCAGCGCCTCAGGCATTACTTCCATCGACTATCGCCAACCCAGCAACGGGTGGCCGAGTACTTCATGCAACACCCCGTCGAGGCGTTGGGGTCGTCCGTGCAGGAGATAGCCGCCCGCTGTGGAACGAGCACGAGCACTGTGGTGAGACTTGCGAAGGACATCGGCTTCGAGGGCCTCAAGGAGATGAAGATCGCCCTTGCCCAAGAGGTCGGGACACTCGTGACCCGGATCGAGATGGACGAACTCCGCGAGCCAAGCGGACACGCCCACTACCTACTGGAGAACACGGTCAAGGGGCTCCAAGAGACCTTCGCCGGCCTGGACCACGAAGTCGTGAAGCGCGCGGCCGAGGTGCTAGGTGGCGCGAATCGTGTCGACGTCTACGCGGCCGGCAGCTCGTTTCTCGTCGCGTCTGACCTCGTGGAGAAACTCAAGCGCATAGGCATCTACGCGTCCACCTACGCGAATGACTACATGCAGGCGATCTCGTCAGGTGGCCTCGCGCCGGGGGACGTCGCCTTCGCCGTCTCCTACTCCGGCGAGACGAGCAGCGTGATCGAAAGTATGACCATCGCCAAGGACCGCGGGGCGACGACACTCGCCCTCACCAACTTCCCTGATTCGACGATCGTGGAACACGCCGACATCGTCCTACCGACTTCGGTCTCGTCACACCTAGTGCCCGACGGAAGCCTCGGTGGCCGCATCGCCCAGCTTTGGGTCGTCGACCTGTTGTTCATTGAGCTATTCGCCAGCGACCCTGAGCGCTTCAGAAGAGCGTACAGGACATACAACGAGATCCTCCTGCGCAAGATCCGCAAGTACCGCGACCGACTCGGGCTCGGGGGGACGACAGCGGAGGACGCGCATGTGGACGACCCGGAGATCAGCGACATCGCCCGGCTTGTGAAGGGAGAAGAGTGAGCAACACAATGAGCACCACGATGAGGGTCGCCGTCTTCCACGGCGCCCGCGACATCAAGGTGAACCGCCTCGAGCGGCCCGCACCCCAACCTGACAAGGTTCTCGTCAGAGTCACCCGTACAGGCATCTGCACCTTCGAGCGGCGGATCTACTCCGGGCTGCAGTCGAGGGTCCCCATGCCATCCATCGCGGGCCATGAAGTGGCAGGAGTGGTCGAGGACGCCCCTGCTTCCACGGGGCTGCGGCCTGGCGACAAGGTCGCACTGGATCTGGTGTTCCGCTGCGGCCGCTGCTACTACTGCGTGCGCGGCTGGGACAACCAGTGCGAGCGCCTCTATTCCGAGGGCCTCATGTGGCAGGGTCACCACATCATCGGCGGCGGGTTTGGTGAGTACATCTCCGTCGACCCCGCCAAGGTCTTCAAGGTCGACGACGACGTTCCGCACCACATCGTCGCGCTGTCCGAACCGATCGGATGCGTCCTCCACTCCTTCTCGAAGACGACCGTGACGCTCGGCGACACCGTCGCGATCATCGGCGCCGGGACCATGGGCTCGCTCCACGCCGTCCTCGCCCGTCTCCAAGGGTGCAAGGTCCTCGTCAGCGACTCGGACCGCGAGCGCTTGGCATTCGCGACCGACAAGCTCGGCGTCGACATGGTCGTCGACCCCACCGACGGCGACCCTGTCGCGGCGGCCAAGGAGCTCTCGGACGGACGCGGTGTCAACGCCGTGTTCGTCACCGCCGGCGTCCCCGCTGCGGCCGAGCAGGCGATAGCGATGGCCGGCAAGTACTCGACGGTCGTGCTCTACGGGTCCACGCACCCGCCCGCGAAGTTCCAACTCGACTGGAACCGAGTCCACTACAACGAGATCCGCATCGACGGCACGGAGTCGAGGACGCGCGCCGATGTGCGCAAGGCCTCCGCGCTGCTTCCCAAGCTCAAGGAACAGCTCGAGCCGATCGTGTCGCGCCAGATTCCCTTAGAGGAACTGCCCAAGGAGCTCGAACGCGGCGTGCCGTCGGGAGCCGTTCAGCGCGTCGTCGTCAACATGGAAGCGTGACCCACCGGCGGATCGTCCACCAGCGACAGCGGCGGCGACCAGCCCCGGCCCGCTAACCACAAACCTTACGAACAGAACAAGTACCTTGGAGGTATACGTGCACACGAAGATCACCCAGAAGCGCAGGATGCAGAGCATCTTCCGGCAGGACGGCCGCGCCCTTATCGTGGCCATGGACCACGGCTCCTACATGAACGTGCTGCCAGAGGCGGCCGACCCCGGCAGGATCATCGACCAGATCCGCGAGGCCGGCGCAGACGCTCTCCTCACGAACTTCGGGATCGCCGACACGTTCGCGAGCAACATCGGCGACATGAGCCTCATACTCCGCGCCGACGGGTCCGGTTCCGGCCTTGACAAGACCTACGAGTTCCAGACGCGCAACAGCGTCGAGAACGCGCTCCGCCTCAACGCGGACGCGGTCGCATGCATGGGGTTCCCTGGCATCAACAGTGGCCAGACCCTCCACAACATCGCCGCGCTCGCGAACTCCGGCCTCCAGTGGAACATGCCGGTCCTGGCGGAGATGATGCCCGGCGCTTTCAACCCGTCGATGCACACCGCCGAGAACGTGACGTTGGCCGCTCGCATAGGCGTCGAGCTCGGCGCCGACATCATCAAGACCATCTACACGGGCGACAGAGAGTCCTTCGGACAGCTCACGCGCGGCGTGTACGCCCCGGTCGTGGTGCTCGGCGGCAGCCGCAAGGAGTCTGAGGAGGAGCTCCTCACGATGGTCTACGACTCGCTGCAGGCCGGCGGGGCAGGGGTCGCCGTGGGACGCAACGTGTGGCAGCATCCCAACGTCTCAGGCATCGTGCGCGCCCTGTCCGTGATCATCCACGAGAACGCTTCGCCCAAGGAAGCTCTTGGCGAGCTGAAGAGCGCCGCATAAGGCGGTGCCTCAGCCGAGCTGACGACCAGCCGACTGGGGACCCCGACCTTGTAGTTTCAGTCAGGGAGACGATGACGGACGCTTCCAGCACCACGAGTACCGGGCCGCAGAAGGCCGAGGGCGAGCTGTGGGCGCTCGGTGCCGTCCTCGGGTACACCGGCGCCAACCTGTTCGGGCGCGCGGCCGTCGTGACCGGAAACCCGCTGGCGGCGCCGATTCTTCGCGACCTGCCCGGCTTCATCCTCGGCATCGTGCTACTCCTGCGCGGCCGGCACTACCGGCAGCTCGTGCCCGGCAGGCAGGAGTACATGGGCCGGCGGCTGCTGCCCTTCATCGGCAGCGGTATCGCATCGGTCATCGGCACGTTCGCGTTCTTCTTTGCGCTGAACTTGGGCGGGATCAACATCGCCGTCCCTGTCATACAGACCCAGATCCTGTGGGGCGCCCTGTTCGGGGCCCTCATCTTGGGAGAGCGCCTGACGCCCAGGATGATGATCGGGGTCGTCATCACCCTCGCGGGCCTCGTGGTGCTCGCGTTCGGTCAGAGTCGCGGCGTGCCCGTCTCGCCCGACTGGCACTGGGCGCTGCTGCTGGCCCTCGTGCCGGCTCTCGGTTGGAGTCTCTCCGGCGTCATCTGGCGTTACGGACAGCAGCGCGGCGTGGACCGGAGCACGGGCATCACGGTCAACTACGGCACGTCGCTGTTGGCGAGCCTCGCGTTCCTCCTGGTGTCCGGCCAGTTCGACGTATACAGCTCGATCACCACCAGCGACCTCGGCGCGCTGCTCGCCAGCGGCGTCTTCGGCGGCGTCGTCGCCGTGTACTCGATGTTCAACGCGATGCGGCTCTTGCCGGCCGCGACCGTGTACGTACTCAATGGCCTCACGCCACTGCTCACGGCACTGGGAGGCGCCTTGTTGCTCGGAGAGTTCATCAACACCCAGATGTGGGTGGGGATCGCGGTGACCAGTGCTGGAGTGGCGGCCTTCCAACTCATGAACAAGAAGGGGTCCGGCCGATGACTGGAGCGGGTCAGCGGGGCGCGAAGGGTCCCTGCGCATGAACCGGGACGACCTGTACCTGGGCGTCGACCTCGGCACGACGGCACTCAAGCTGGGCGTGTTCGACGCCGCCGGCGAATGCTTCGGCTTGGGTCAGGCGGGGTACCAGCTCCACACTCCCATGACGGGGTGGGCCGAGCAGGACGCGAACGCTTGGTGGGATGGCTTCCTGGCGTCGCTCCAGCAGATCAGGTCCGAGGTCGACCTGAGCAGGGTGCGAGCCATCAGCGTCGCCGCTCAGTCACCGACCGTCGTGCCCGTGGCCGCGGACGGAACTGCTTTGAGGCCCGCCATCACCTGGGCAGACAGGCGCGCCGCCCTCGAAGCGCGCTGGCTCACCGAGCGGTTTGGGCGCGGCCAAGTCAACGTCGACTTCGAGGCGCTCCCGCGCATCGTGTGGGTGAGGAATCACGAGCCCGAGGTCTACCAGCAGACACGTTGGTTCATGCAGGCCGTCGACTACCTGCCGTTCCGGCTCACGGGCCGGGCGGTGACGGTGCGACCCATCGACGGCATCGAACCCTGGACCTCCGAACAGCTCTCCTCTGCCGAACTGGACCTTGACCGCTTCCCCGACGTGATGCTCTCGCCCGGTGACCTCATCGGGCATGTCGAGCCGGGCATGGCCGCCCAACTCGGCCTCGCACCCGACGTGATGGTAGTCGGCGGGATCGTCGACGCCTTCGCCCATTGGATCGGGGTCGACCTCAGTCGAGCCGGTACGCTCTGCAACATAGGGGGAACGTCTGAGGGCGCGTCGCTGGCCTGGGATGGTCCTCTTGACGACCCCAGGCATCGCGTCTTCGGGATCCCCAGCCCGTTCGGCTCGGGCTGGGTCGTGGGAGGGGCCATGTCGAACAGCGGTGGCCTACTCGACTGGGCCGTAAGGCAGCTGGGCTGCAACGGCAGCCGCGAGTCGTTCCTTCGCGACATGGAAGCCTGTCCTGCCGGAGCAGCGGGCCTGCTTGCGCTGCCGTACTTCATGGGCGAGAGAACCCCGATCTACGATCCGAACGCCCGCGGAGTCTTCCTCGGGTTGCGCCACGACCACACCGGAGCGCACATGGGCAGGGCGCTTCTCGAGAGCGTCGCGTTCGGCCTCAGGCGCGTCACTGACGTCCTCAGCGAAGTCGGCGGCGAGGTACGCGAGATCGTGGCGACCGGCGGCACTGCCAACGCACAGCTCTGGAATCACATCAAGGCCGACGTGACCGGCCTTCCCGTCAAAGTGGCAGCGATGAAGTCATCCGGAGTCCTGGGCGCGGCGATTCTCGCTCGCGCCGCGGCCACCGGCGACTCGCTCTCGAAGGTATCGAAGGAGATGGTCAGCTATACGGAGGTGATCGAACCCAACGAGAAGAACAGAGCCGTCTACGACGACATCTACCCGCACTTCCTCGAGCTCTACGAGAGCCTGCGCGGGACGTTCGCCAGCCTGGCGGAACCAAGGAGGGCGCGGTGAACACGCCGCTTCCCCTGTCGTCAGCCTGCTCAGCGACCGAGCCCGAAACGCGGGACACGACCTCCAAGATAGGAGCCCCCACATGCACCTCCGCATCAAGTCGGCACTCCTGGCCAGCCTGCTCGCCCTGACCCTTGGTTCGGCCCTCGCGCAGGACGCGTTCGACGTGGCCGTCCACTTCCCCGGCGAGCTCGGCGGCAACCCGCTCGAGCCGCCCATCACGGCCGGTGTCGAACGGGTCGACGCCGAGTTCGACAACGTCACCATCCGCGTGGTCGAGGGCGGCGACGCCTCCAACTGGGAAAGCAGCATCGTCGCCCTGGCAGCGACCGGCCAGTACGAGCTGATCATCACCTTCACCGACGGCATGCCCCAGATCCTGGGCACGGTCTCGGCGATGTTCCCGAACCAGAAGTTCGCCCTACTCGACTCGCAGGCACCGGGCCTCGCCAACGTCTACTCGCTGGTCTACTCGGATGAGGCGCTCGGGTTCCTGGGCGGGGCGTTCGCAGGCCTCCTGGCCAGTCACGATGCCACCAGCCGCAATACCGGCCAGCCGACGATCGGCCTCCTCGCCGGCACGCCGTACCCGGCCATGGACGAGAAGATCCTCCCCGGCTACGAGGCCGGCGCCCACTACGTGAACCCGGACGTCGAGGTGATGTTCGCAGCGATCGGCGACTGGAACAACCCCAACCGCGCCCGTGATCTCGCGCTGAACATGTACAACCGCGGCGCCACCGCCATCATGTCCATCACCGGCGGCGGCGACCCCGGCGTGCACCGCGCGGCGGCCGAATCAGGCGCCTACGCGGTGGCGGTGAACACCAACCAGAACGCCCAGCAGCCCGGCGTGATCCTCGCCAGCGTGCTGAAGCGTCTCGACAACTCGATCTACTCCGCGGTCGAGCGCGCCATCGCAGGCGAACTGCCCTACGGCACCACTGAGACCGCAGGCGTTCGGGAAGGCGCCATCTCCCTCGCGGAAGACGCGCTCTACGAGGAGCACGTGCCCGCCGAGATCAGAGAGCGCATGAGCGAGGTCGTCTCCGGCATCGAATCCGGCTCGATCGACTACCTGTCCCTGCTCCAGGCGGAGCTCAACGACTGAGGCCCGACGCGTGGTGGCGGCCAAGCGCCGCCACCACGCTCTCGGTACGAGGGGCCGCTCGCCCTGGAGCGCGACGTGACCGATTATCTGCAGGTAACCTCTCTTCACAAGACCTATGACGACACCGTCAAGGCCCTCGATGGCGTCAGCCTCTCGGTCACCAAGGGTCGCGTCCACGCGATCATCGGCGAGAACGGGGCCGGTAAGAGCACTCTGGCCAAGGTGCTGGCAGGCCTCGTCCCCTTCGACTCCGGCAGCATCGAGTTCAAGGGCCGCCCCTATCAGCCCTCCTCGCCGCGCGATGCCGACGCGCAGGGGATCGGCATGGTTCACCAGCACTTCATGCTGTTCCCTTCGCTCACGGTGGCCGAGAACATCATCCTCGGCGCCGAGCCAGGCAGCCCCCTGCGCCTCGACGCGGCGCGAGCGGTCAGCGAGACGCGCGAGCTGTCCGAGCGCTACGGCATGCCACTCGACCCGCGCAGGCGCCTGGGCGAGCTGTCCATCGGCGAGCAGCAGCGAGTCGAGATCCTCAAGGCGTTGCGCCGCGACATCGAGCTCCTGATCCTCGACGAGCCGACGGCGGTCCTCACCCCGCAGGAGGTCGCGAAGCTCTTCAAGGGCATACGCCGCCTGATCACCGAGGGCTACACCGTCATCGTGATAGCCCACAAGCTCGAGGAGATCCTGGAGATCGCCGATGACGTCACGGTCCTCCGCAAGGGACGAGTCGTTGCCTCGCGCTGCTGCGCCGACACCTCCAAGGCCGAGCTCGTGCGCCTGATGGTCGGCGAGGACATCGACACGGTTGGCCAGCGCGTCTACGGTGACCCGGACCGCCCCGCGCTGGAGATCGCCGGCCTATCCCTTGACGGACCAGCCGGCAAGCCGCTGCTCAGGGACATCGACCTCACCGTGCACGTCGGCGAGATAGTCGGCGTTGCCGGCGTCGAAGGCAACGGTCAGTTCGAGCTCGAGCAGGTACTGGGCGGCCTCCTCAGACCGACATCGGGAACGGTGTCACTCGACGGTCACGATGTGACCAACTGCTCCGCCAGGCTTCGCCGGCACCGCGGCCTCGCTTACATACCCGGCGACAGGATGGTTTGGGGTTGCGCCCCGAGCGCATCGGTGTTTGACAACGCCATCTCACGGCACTACAGACAGCACTCGACCGGCGGCGTGCTGCGCCGCCGGCAGTTACGCGAGTCGCTCGACGAGGCGTTCAGGCGCTTCGACGTCAGGTCGCCGGCGCACTGGATGCCTGTCACCAGCCTCTCTGGCGGCAACATCCAGAAGCTGATACTCAGCCGCGAACTGGGCGCCGAGCGGCCCACCGCACTGGTCGTGTCCATGCCGACACGCGGCATCGACATCCGCGGCGTCGAGTTCATTCACGCGCTCCTCAGGCGCTTCCGCGACGACGGCTGCGCCGTGCTTCTCATCTCGACCGACCTGGACGAGATTCTGTCGCTATCGGATCGCATCGCCGTACTCTACGGAGGGGCCATCGCAGCGGTCGTACCCGGGCGGGGCGAGGCAAGCAAGGAACAGCTCGGCGCCTACATGCTCCATGGGGCGGCGGCGTGAGTCGAGACGGGAGCGGCACAGGGCACGATAAGCGTCGGCTCGAGTCTCGCACTCTCGACCGCTTGGCGGACGGGCTCAGCCTCCTGGTCACCGTCGCAGTTGCCGTCGGAGTCGGCGTTCTCGTCATCTACCTGACGAGTGCAGATCCGGCCACGTCGCTGCGCGCGTTCTTCTGGGGACCCCTGAGCAACACGTTCTTCTTTGGGAACATGCTGCAGACGTCGGCGCCGCTCATCTTCACGGGCTTGGCCCTCGTCATCGCGTTCCGCGCCGGCGCCGTCAACCTCGGGGCAGAGGGGCAGGTCTACGTCGGAGGCCTGGCCGGAGCGGCCGTCCTGTTGTACGCACCCATGGAGAGCCCGCTGATGATCGCTGTGGCCGTCGCCGCGGCCGCTGTGGCAGGCGGGGTGCTCGCAGGCTTCGCCGGTTGGCTGCGCACCCGCTTCGGCGCCACCGAGGTGATCACCTCGTTTCTCATCGGCGCCATCGGCATACAGCTCTTCGACTACGTGCTGCGCACTTTCCTCGTCGACCCGGGCGCCGGCTTTCCGGCGACCCCGATGTTCGCCGGTGCCTTCCGGCTCTCCAAGTTGATGCCGCCTTCGACGCTGAACGTCTCTTTCTTCTTGGGCCTCGCCGCCGCGCTCCTGATGCACTTCGTGCTGTTCAGGACGACCTTCGGCTACGAACTGCGGATGACCGGAGCGAACTCGCGGTTCGCCCGCTACGCCGGGATGCCGGTCAAGTGGCTCTTCGTCACGGCCATGATCTTGTCCGGCGCCTTCGCGGGCCTCGCGGCGATCCTCGAACTCACCGGCGTGCACGGTCGGCTGCTGACCGGCTTCTCGTCCGACCTCGGTTGGAACGGCATCACGGTCGCGCTCATCGCCCGCCTTCACCCGCTCGGCGTCGTCCCAGCCGCTCTGCTGTACGGCTACCTGCAGACGGGGGCGAACACTGCCAGCCTCTTCTCGGACGTCTCGCCCCGCATCGCCTCGATCATCATGTCGCTGATCTTCTATCTCATCACCGCGCAAGCCCTGTATGTCTGGCTGCGCCGCCGGGTTCATTCCGACGGACGGCGGGATGCCACACAGAGGCCTGCACCGGACCTCCCGACGGAAGCGGGTGCTGCCGAGTGACCGGTCTTGGCGAGGTGTTCAACCTCCAACTCGCTCATGACATGCTGCGCATGTCGACCCCGCTGATCCTCGTCGCCTTGGGCGCCCTGATCACCGA
Source organism: uncultured bacterium (assembly GCA_964398985.1). Taxonomy (GTDB): domain Bacteria; phylum Deinococcota; class Deinococci; order Deinococcales; family Trueperaceae; genus CAYMRL01. Next base: position 7,928 of record CAYNOS010000032.1, on the reverse strand, counting down.
CCGGGCCGGCGTCCTGAACATCGCGCTCGAGGGCCTGCTGGTGTTCGGGGCGTTCGCGGCGGTGCTCGGCACGGGCCTCAGCGGCAACTTGCTGGTCGGTGTCGTGTCCGCCGTGCTCGCCAGCTGCCTGCTATCGCTGCTCTTCGCGTGGTCTGCGCTTCACCTCAAGGGCAACCTCTTCATCGTCGGTCTGGCGACGAACTCCTTCGCCGCCGCCGTGACGACCTACGCCGCCTGGCTGATCTCAGGGCGCGAGGGGTCGCTCAGGTACGCTGGCTCTCCGACCCTGCCGCGAATTGACATCCCGATCCTCGAAGACGTCGCCGCCCTGTCGTGGCTGAGCGGTCACACCGCACTCGACTACCTGGCATGGGTACTCACCGCCACCGTCTCGTACCTGCTCTTCGGCACGCGCTTCGGACTCAGGTTGCGAGCCGTCGGGGAGAACTCGGAGGCGGCCAGGGCGGCAGGCATCGACGGGCGGCGCATCCAGTACCTCGCGATCGCCGCGAGCGGCATACTGTGTGGGCTCGCCGGCTCGCAGCTGTCGCTCACCCTCGGAGGCTTCGTCCAGAACATGTCGGGCGGCAGGGGCTGGATCGGCCTCGTCGCCTCGATCGTCGGTAACGGGAGCGCCTGGGGCTCGGCCGCTGCGTCGCTGCTCTTCGGTCTCGCCGAAGGCGTCGCCAACTCCCTGCAGATCACCGCCCGTCAGCTCCCCACGCAGCTGCTCTTCGCCATGCCATACCTGATGACTCTCATCGCGCTCGTGTTCTACAGCGCCTCGCGCAGACGCCGCGTCACTGAGCTCGAAGGCTGAGCCAACGCAAAGGAAGGATAGGTCAATGAGAGAGTACGGTCTCTATATCGCCGGCGAGTGGGTCGAAGCCGCCCGCGGCGGGACGTTCGAAGCCATCGACCCGGCCAACGGGAAGCCCGTCGCCAGCGTTGCCCTTGGCGGAGCAGAGGACGTCGATCGCGCGGTAGCGGCGGCGACAGCGGCCGCGGCGGAGTGGCAGGCTTTGCCTCTGCGCGAGCGCTCGCGGGCCATGTACCGGTACGCGGAGGCGCTGCTGGCAGAGGAGGATGACCTCGCCCTCCTCGAGACGTTGGATTCCGGAGGCAGTCTCTGGTACTCGCACCTGACGGTCAAGGACATCGCGGCGCGGCGCTTCGAGTACTTCGCGGGCTTAGCGGACAAGCTCGAGGGTCAGGCGATACCGGTGAGCAGCGGCCATCACGTCTACACGGTGCGCGAACCACTCGGCGTCACGGCTCACATCATCCCCTGGAACGGTCCGCTCTGGGAGGCCTCGCGCTCCTTGCCGCCGGCGCTGGCCGGCGGTAACGCCGTGATCCTCAAGCCCGCCCAGGAGGCACTGCTCGGGGCCATCCGCCTCGGCGAGATCGCCAAGATGGCCGGCATGCCCGACGGGCTCGTGAACGTCGTGCCCGGCCCCGGCTCGGTCGTCGGCGAGGCCCTCCTGACGCACCCAGGCGTGCATGGCATCACCTTCACCGGCTCTGTCGTGATTGGTCAAAGGGTGCTGCGGGCATCCGCCGACACGATGAAGCGCGTAACGCTCGAGCTCGGCGGCAACGCGGCCAACATCGTCTTCGAAGACGCCGACCTGGACGCGGCCGTCGAAGGCAGCATCTGGGCGGCCTTCTCCAACGCCGGCCAGATCTGCGTGTCGGGTCCACGGCTGCTGCTGCACCGTGACATCAGGGAGGACTTCCTGGAGAGGTTCGTGGAACGCGTGCGCTCCTTGCGCGTCGGTCCCGGCATCGAGAACGCCGAGGTAGGCCCCCTCGTCTCCGAGAAGCACATGCAGCGGGTTCTTCAGATGATCGAGATCGGCAAGGGTGAGGGCGCACGCCTTGTGACCGGCGGCGAGCGCGTGGCCGGGGACCTCGCGGACGGCTACTTCGTGGCGCCCACGGTCTTCGACCGCGTCGACAACTCCATGCGCGTGGCGCGCGAGGAGATCTTCGGCCCGGTTGTCACGGTCATCGACTTCGAATCGGAAGACGAAGCGGTGCGCATCGCAAACGACACCGAGTACGGACTCGCGAATGGCATGTGGACCCGCGACCTCGCACGCGCCCACCGCGTCGCAGCTGCGTTGCGCTCGGGCCAGGTCTACGTCAACGAGTGGTTCTGTGGCGACATCAGCTGCCCGGCCGGTGGCTACAAGATGAGCGGCATCGGGCGCGAGGAGGGGCAGCAGGCCGTCGACAACTACACGCAGCTCAAGAGCGTTCGCATACGTACGGGTGGAGGTTGGTGAGTCTCGGGTCTGGCGGCACTTCTCAGTCCTCCACGACGCCATCCTCCCCACCGAGCCGCCACACGCGCGTCGCGACCCGCTCGACCAGCCTCCGGTCGTGGGTCGCGAACAGCAGCGTGCCGGTGTAGGTCTCGAGCAGAGCTTCGAGGGCCTCGACGGCCCGCAGGTCGAGGTGGTGAGTCGGCTCGTCCAGCACCAGCAGATGGCAGCTCGTCGCGGCGATGCGGGCCAACGTCATGCGCCGCCGTTCGCCGCCCGAGAGGTCGGCCAGCGCCCGGCCGGGCCCTGATGGCACGCCGACAGCAGCGGTGACTCGCCACACCTCGCTGTCAGACAATCGCTCGTTCACTTGGCGGAGAGCGTCGCCAACGGTCGCGGCTCGGCTGTCGCCCTCACCCCAGGGTTCGCTCGCCTGGTCGCTGACAGCGACACGCAACCCGCTGCCGAGAGTCACAGTGCCGGCGTCAGGCTCGCTGCGGCCGCTCAGGACGCCGAGCAAGGTCGACTTGCCCGAGCCGTTCGGGCCGACCAGCGCGACGCGCTCGCCGCGCCGCACGTGCAGGTCGACTCCCTTGAGCGCGGCGCCACCGGCGATCACCTTCCCGCCTCTCGTTACGACCAACCCCTCGGCGGTGATCACCTCGTTGGGTCCGGGGGTGGCGGGTTGCGCCACGAACTCGAGGCGGCGGTTGTCCTGCCACGGCTTCTCGTCGAGCTCGAGGTCCTCCAGCCGCGACTCGAGGGCCTTGGCGCGGCGCGCCAACGTGCGGGCCACGTCCTCGGCCTTGTTCTTCGCGGCCATCAGCGGCTGCGCGCCGGCACGACGATGGCTGAACTTGTCCGCCGACCGGGCCTGCGACCGCGTTCGGTGGAACTCGCGTTCCAGTGCCGCCTTCTTGCGAACCTGGACGTTGTGGCGCCGCAGAGCGGCGGCGTCCTCCGCAGCTCGCCTCGCGGTGGCTTCGCTGTAGTTGCCGCTCTCGACGCTCAGCTTCCCTCGCTCCAGGAACGCGACGTCGGTAGTCACGGCGTCGAGGAACCCGCGATCGTGGGAGACCAGCAACACCGCAGCGCCGGAAGCCAGTAGGCGCTGTTCCAGCCAGGCCATGTTCTCCGCGTCGAGGTGGTGGGTCGGCTCGTCGAGCAGGTAGAGGTCGGCAGATCGTGACAGCAGCGCCTCGAGCCGCCGCCGCTGCACCTCGCCGCCCGAGCCTGGCACATCCGGGGCCTCCGGCAGGTGCTGGGGTAGGAACATCGCCAAGCCGTTCACGCTCACTCGCCCGCGATCCGGCTCGAGCTCCCCGGCAGCCAGGCGCAGAATCGTGGTCTTCCCGGCGCCGTTCGCGCCGACCAGCGCCACGCGACTGCCACGGGCGAGCGTGAAGGACACGCCGTCGAAGAGCGGTGCGTCGGGCAGGTCGTACCCGACGTCGTGGAACTGAAGGATCGACATGAGGACTCCGTGGTTTGTGACGCGGTGTGGCCTCGTCCGCCGGGCGGCGAGCCACTGGATCGCGGCCTGAGATCAGGTCGCTGCTACCTGTGAAGGTGGGTGTCGGAGTCAGTTCCTCATGCGTCGGTACCGCCGCTGGTCGCGGACGGGAATGGCCCCCGGCATCCGGGTCGGGCCGCACGAAGGGTAGCGCGGATGCTCTCGGCGGTCAAGCGGCGGTATGCCTCTTGGGGGTGGCAGGCGGGGCGTCGACTTCGTGACCATCGCGACCGACACCACTGTGCTGCGCACGGCGCTCCACGACCGCGTCGCGGAGTTCCGGACGCTCCTCGAGCGCAAAGCTCCTCGAGCGCTGTATCTCCCGTACTTGCGCAAATCGGCCCCCTATCCTCTATAGTCTGCTGTCTGCAAATGAACTCCACGGCTGACAGCCGTCGGAACGACGAGGACGGTGGCCACGGCTGTGCCGAATCTCTTCTGGATCCTCCTGGTACTCGTGGGAGTCTTGAGCGTAGGCCCCGCGGCAGCCCCGGCCGCGCAGCCTGCGGCCACGCCAGCGGCCGCCCCTGCAGCCGCGCCAACGACACCGCCCGCGACCGCACCGCAGGCCGAGCCGACCGCCGAGCAACCCACCGATCCCGGCATCGCCATCTACCGCGCCAACTACTGCGGTGTCTGCCACGAGCTCCCGGCGGCAGGCACCGTGGGCACGTTCGGCCCTAGCCATGCCGGCATGGGCACTATCGCCGCACAGCGCATCCTCGACCCGACCTACGGCGGCAGCGCCACCACGGCAGCCGAGTACATCGCCGAGAGCATCCTGCAGCCGAGCGCGTACATCGCGCCCGGTTACGCCACGTCTGCTCACCCCATGCCGTCGTTCGGCCACTTGCCACAGGCCGACATCGCGGCACTCGTCGAGATGTTGCTGGCCCAATGACCACTCCGGGAAGGAGGCATGGCGCCCAGGAGGCCGGTCCGGTCGGCGACCCTTGCGGTGGCTTCGCGTGCGAAGCCCAGAGAGCGTAGGACATCCAATGTTCTTGAAGAAGGGTAGTGAATGAAGACGTTGCGCAGTGCAGTTCTCATGCTTCTCCTCATCCTCGGCTTCGGCCTGGCGTTCGCCCAGCCGCAGGGCGAGATGGTGGCGCAGGATCTATCCGCCCCCATGGGCCTCGCTATCGACGACGCAGGCAACGTGTGGGTAGTCGACTCCGGCACCGGCGGCGATGAAGAGATCATGGTCATCGACAACGCGGCCGGTGCCCCGGCCGTCGGCAAGTTCGGCAGCACCTCGCGCGTCATCCGCATCGCGCCGGACGGCACTCAGACCGTCGTCGCCAACCTGCCTTCGCTCCTCAACGGCACCGAAGCAGAGGGTGGCTCCCGTCTGGCGTTCCTGAACGGTCAGCTGTACGCCACGTCGGGCATCTGGAAGGGTCCCTACGAGGGCGACCCGCGGCCGCTGATGGGCGCTGTCGTGCGCATCGGCGACGACGGGCAGGTCACCGAGGTGGCCAGCACCTACGCCTTCGAACTGGCCAACAACCCCGACCCCAACATCCTCGACTCCCACCCGTATGGCCTGTCTGCTGGCCCCGACGGCATGCTTTACGTCGCAGACGCAGGCGCCAACGCCGTCCTGAAGATCGACCCTGCCAGCGGCGCGACGACGCTCGTCGCCCTGATGCCGGGCCAGCCCGGTCCGTTGCCCAACCCGGGCCGCGGCGGCGCCATGGAGATGGACCCTGTGCCGACTGCCGTCGCCTTCGACGCTGCAGGCAACCCGCTGGTGTCGCTGCTGGCCGGCTTCCCGTTCGTGCCAGGCTCCTCGAAGGTCGTGTCGGTCGCTGCCGATGGCACGCTCAGCGACTTCGCCACCGGCCTCACCATGACAACCGACATGCAGCGCGCGCCCGACGGCCGCCTCTACGCGGTGCAGATGGCCGTCTTCACCGACCAGGGCCCCACCCCCGACTCCGGGCGGCTGGTGCGCATCGGCGACGATGGCAGCGTCACCGAGGTCCTCACCGGCCTGTCGTTCCCGACGGCAGTGGCCATCGCGGCCAACGGCGACGTCTACCTGACCGTCAACGGCGCAGGCGGACCCGGCGGTGGCGTGATCCGGTACGCGGGGCTGGGGAACCAGTAGGGGGCTAGCGGCAGACAAACCACACACCGCCTGGGTTGAATGGGTCGTCTCAACACCTGGTTGGAAGGATCCTAGCTCGTCGTTGAAGGCGTCTGCTGGGGTCCTCCAACCAAGGGTCTTCCTGGCACGCTA
>CAYNOS010000032.1:0-1800 GCA_964398985.1 uncultured bacterium | reverse complement strand
TTCGACCTCGCTATCCTCAGCGATCGCGGTGGCCACGATCGTCGCTGCGGCGCGCAAGCGGTCCACATCGGCCTCGCTGTAGCCGAGACCCCGGCGGCGGGCAGCGAGCTTGACGCGCCCGAAGGTACGGGCGCCAGCCTGCACCGGCACGTCGAGCGCCACCTCCCCGGTCCACTCTCCGGACGTGCACAGGGCGCGAGTCTTCTCGCCCGCGACGAGCTCGGCGGCGCCGCCGACGGCGTCGAAGCCCCGAACGGCGTGCTCCAGCAGTCGTCGGATCACCGGCCCGGCGTCGACGACCTGCAGTCGCGCCGTGACCTGCGTCTCCAGATCCTTCAGGGCACGGTCGGCTCTCGACAAGTACGCGAAGTGCGCGTCGACCGTCTTCTGCAGGCGGGATCTGACCGGCGTCAGCAGGGCGACGACGATCACGCTCGAGAGAACCGTGGCCGCGTCCGACGACCCGCCGATCAGGTTGTCGAAGAGGCCTCGGAGCAGCGTGACCGACGCCGTGAACACGCCCGCCAGGATGGCGGTCAGCGGTGCGTACACCAGCGTGCGGTTGATGATCAGGTCGATGTCGTAAAGGCGATGCCGCATGACGGCCTGGGTGAAGGCCAACGGAATTACCAGCATCAGGACGTGGTTGAGCACCGAACCCACGAACTCGTAGACCGAGCGTCCCTGGAACGCGGCGACGAACTCACGGGGGATGTAGTAGGCGTACTGCACCAGGAAGGCGGTCACGAACGCGTACACCAGCCACTTGGTCTGCTGCCGGGCAGCCGGGTCGCTCGACTGCCGGAAGCGCTGCACCTGCGCCGCCACGGCGATCCCGAACACGAGGAAGTCGATCAAGACCCAGAAGGGACTTGCGGTGAGGGCCTGAGCGGCTGGCACCGGCGCGAGCTTCACGACGATCCACAAGACCCCGACCAGCAGGTACCAGCGGGTCCAGCGTGGCTTCAGTCGCCCATCGGGAAAGACGAGCAGGACGACGAGCACGGCCAGGTGATACGCCACCTCGACGGCGAGGCCGGCCCAGTTGTCCGAGAAGCGCATGTCAGCGTTGGCGCGGGAGTTGAACATGGCGATCAACACCAACGTGAGCCAGACGAGCGCCGCCACCCAGTTGTCGGGCCGACGCAGGGCGATGACGCCTGCGGGGAGGGCGTAGGCTGCCACGAACAGGACGCCGAGGACGACGAGGACCAACGCGTAGGTTCGTGGGGAGATGCCGAGACTTTCCGCACCCAAGTGCGACCGCTCGATGGAGATGTCGACGGCCTGACCGCCCTCCCTGCCCACCGTGAGCGTCAGGGACGTGCCGACGGCCTCGCGCAAGGTCGTCATGATCTCCGCCAGGCCACCGAGGGCGACCGGTTCGCCGTTCACGGCCAGCAGGACGTCGCCGGCGCGCACCCCGGCACTCTCGGCTGGCTGCTCCGGGATGGGTTCGAGCAACGCCTGCCCCTGGGGGTCCATCTCGACCAAGACCCCAAGCATGCCGGAGCTGAGCAGGCGATAGCTCGCCGGCACCCCGACCGCGAACAGCGCCATCAACGCCACCAGCAGGGCCAACCACAACAGCCTCAGCCACGTCGGCGCCGAAGCGGCGCGCGTCGGTTGGCGGCGGAGGCCCGCCGGATCGACCGCTGTCTCGCGGCCGGACTTGGCTTGCATCATGTTCGTCGACGGCGCGCCCAGGCTGCGGCCGACCAGCGACAGGTCCGGCGGACCTCAGTCGTCTCGCTCGCCCACGCCCCGTCTGTGTCCTCGGCGACAGCATAGGGCAGCGGC
>CAYNOS010000031.1:0-27983 GCA_964398985.1 uncultured bacterium | reverse complement strand
TTTCGTCTACAAGGACCTACTGGCCTTGACGGAGGCACTGACCAACTGAACCCGTCAGGCAGGGCGTCCTCTACTCCTCAGCCAGCAATGCCGCCAACTGATCCGCGCAGGTGCCCCAGCCCTCGTGGAAGCCCATCGCGACATGTTGGTCGTAGGCTTCCTTGGTCCAGTGGCGTACGTAGTAGGTCGCCTTGGTCTTGCCGCCGGGCAATGGGTCGAAGCGCAGGTCCATGGTCATGAACGGGTTGCTGGAGGGTAGCCAGGCTTCGGTGTAGGCGTCGGTCTCTACCAGGCGCCGGCCGGGCTCCACCTGGAGGTAGACGCCGACGTTGGGGAACTCGGTGCCGTCGGGGCCGCGCATCACGATGACGCTGCGGCCGCCGGGACGCACGTCCAGCTCGGCGCTCGGGGTCGTGAAGGGCTTCGGTGCGAACCACTTCTTGAGGATCTCCGGCTCGGTCCAGGCGCGGTAGACGCGCTCGGGCTCGGCGTCGAAGATGCGTTCCAGGACGAGTACGTTCTCGGTCGTCGACATGTTGGTCTCCTTCGGCGGGAGCTCTTGCTGCGAGGCGTCAGTTGCTGAGGTCACCGGCGGTGCTCAGCAGGTGTTCGAGTCGGTCGAGGCCTTGCTCCCACGCTTCTCGTTGCCCCCTCAGCCAGTGACCGGCGGCTTCCAGGGCCGCCGGCTCGAGCCGGCAGGGGCGGCTCTGAGCGACGCGGCCCTTGGAGATCAGCCCGGCCCGCTCGAGGACCTTGAGATGCCTGGACACGGCGGGCAAGCTGATGTCGAAGGGCGCGGCCAACTCGTTGACCGTAGCTTCGCCCCGAGCGAGTTGCGCGAGGATGGCGCGGCGCGTCGGGTCGGCCAGAGCCGAGAAGGTGAGGCTCAGTTGGTCGACAGGCGACATGCGTAGTTAACCTCCTTGCTAATTAAGTGACAGGTAAAATACGCTGGCCGCGCGGCGGTGTCAAGGGGCCTCGGCTGGGTCACTCGGGGCTGCCGCCCTATGCTTACGACCATGTCCCAGCACGGCGCCACGAGCAGCGACACAGGTTTGCCAGACATCGCCTCCGCCATCGAGGAGTATGTGGCGAGCAACCACAGCCCCAGCGGCATCGTCGCGGTCGCGCGCGGCGGCGAGATCCTCGGCTCGCAGACCTGGGGAGACGACGGCTACGGCGTGACGACGCCCTTCCGGATCGCGTCGCTGACCAAGAGCTTCACCGCGCTGGCGCTGCTGATCCTGCGCCGCGAGGGCCTGATCGAGCTCGACGACGCGGTGGCGAAGCACCTGCCCGAGTTGAAGATCGAAGCCCCAGCCGACTGGCCGACGCTGCGCATCCGGCATCTAGTCTCGATGTCGGCGGGTCTGGCGACCGACAACCCGTGGGGTGACCGGCAGGAGTCGCGCTCACGCGAGGAGCTCGGCGCTTGGCTGGCCAGCGGGCTGAGGCTGGTGTTCCCACCTGGCACCTCGTTCGAGTACTCGAACCTCGGCTACGCGTTCCTGGGCGAGGTCATCGCGCGCCTCGCCCGGCAGGACTACCGCCAGTTCGTCAGGGAGCGCATCATCGACCCGCTGGGGCTGAGTGACACGCGCTTCGCCGCCTACGAGCTCGACGCAGTGGCTCAGGGGTACCACCGCGAACCCCCCATGCCTGGCCAGCGCGGCGGCTGGACTCCGCAAGTGCCGAGCGGGCCGGGAGCGTTCTCGCCCATCGGCGGGCTGTACTCGAGCGTGAGGGACCTAACGGCGTGGGCGCAGCTGTACTTGAGCCGCGAGGTCCCAGCGGGGGTCGGCTTCACCGCCGCCGACCTCCTCGAAGCGCAGCAGCCGCTGACCGACTACTACTTCGGACCGGCGCCCGCGCCGCTGCGCGGCTACCTGAGGCAAGCGTACGGCTACGGGCTGGGGATCGAGAAGTTCACGGCCCACGGTACGGTCGTCGCCCACGCCGGTGGCTACCCGGGCTTCACGGCGTACATGTGCTGGCACCAAGAGTCCGGCTACACGGTGATAGCGTCCGCCAACGGCACTCACTCGGCGGCGCCCTCGCCGGCCCGCAGCGTCTTACTGCCGTTGGTCGCGTCATCCAAGATCGCCGCCGGAGGCGGGCTGGCGGCCGTCAAGGTGGACACCTGGCCCGAGACGCTGGCAGCAGTCGCCGAGATCGAGAGCCTGGTGCGCGACGTGCGCTTGCTACCCGCCGAGGAGTTGGCGGCGCGGCACGCCGCCCTCTTCGCCGAGAACGTCGAGCTGGACTTCCCGCTCGTCAGGCGCATCGAGTACCTCGAGCAGGCTCTGGTGAGTCTCGGACGGTTGCGAAACGACGACAAGCCCAAGGCGCCGGCCGCGGACCGCCCGTCGCAGGCGCGTTGGACCTTGAAGGGCGAGTTCGGCAAGTTGGAGCTCCACATCGAGATGGCACCGGTGGCTCCTTACCGGGTACAGACGTTCTCGGCGGAGATCTTCAGCGGTGCGGAAAGGACCACCTTGTTCTGATGGCCAAGCTGATCTACGGGATGATGCAATCGCTCGACGGCTACGTGGACCACCTGGTGCTGCCGGAGCCGGGACCCGCCCTCTTCCGCCACTTCATCGAGCACGTCCGGTCGCTGTCCGGAGCGCTCTACGGGAGCCGCATCTACCAGTTGATGCGTTACTGGGACGACGACCAGCGCGGGTGGACGGAGGCCGAACAGGAGTTCGGGAAGGTCTGGCGAGCGATGCCGAAGTGGGTCGCCTCCAATTCCCTGACGTCGCTCGGCCCCAACGCCCAGCTGATCAGCGGTGACCTGGGCGAGTTCGTGCGCGACCTCAAGCGCCAGGCGCCAAGCGAGTTGGAGGTCGCCGGTCCCGCTCTCGCGGGCAGCCTGACCGACCTCGGCCTCATCGACGAGTACCGCCTCTACCTCAGGCCGTACGTGCTCGGGAGCGGCAAGCCGTTCTTCGCCGGAGCCAGGCCTCCGCTGCGCTTCGTGGGCAGCGACCTGATCGGCGAGGACGCGGTTCGGCTTACCTACACGCCGGAGGCATGAGGGAGGGCCAGGGTCACCGCGAAGCCTGACCCTCATGACTTCACTCACCCAGACGTTGCGTCTGCGGCAGGATCTCCTCGGCCGCGATGCGCGCGAGCGCCTCGAACTGCTCGAACGCCACCGAGTGTGCCGCATTCTCGAACGAGTAGATGCGCTTGATGGGCGCCTGGAGAGGCTCGAACCACTCGAGCGCCAGACTGCGCCTGCCGCTCAGCTCGGCTTGCCCGTCAAGCAGGTACACCGGCACCTCCAGGCGCGGCACGCTTTCGCGGAAATCGATCGCCTGCAGCTGCGGGTACACGACCGCGAACATGTCGAGGAGCCCGCGCAGCACGTTGACCTTCTCGATCAGCGCGTACTCGCTGCCGAAGACGCCGTACGGCCCGAGCCCGGCTTCCGAGCCCTTGGTCACGTACGCGGCGGGCGGCGTGTAGGGCTGGTAGAGCTTGTCGTAGTGGCTCATCACGAACGCGTTGCTGTAAGGCACGTCGTCGTAAGGCGGCTCGCCGAGCGTCAAGACCCGATCGTAGAGCTGCCAGTCGCCGGCGGCCTGCGCGTAGGCCAGCAAGTCGCGCCAGATGATCCTGTCGGTGACGTTCTGGCTGACCATCTGCCCGGAGCCGATGTAGGCGTGGTAGAGGTCGGGCCGCTGCTGCACCGCCACGACTCCGAGCGTCGAGCCCCACGACTCGCCCAGCAGGTAGATCTTCTCGACTCCGAAGCGCGCGATGAGGTACTCGCTCAACTCGATAGTGTCGGAAACGAGCTGGCCTGACGTAAGTTCCGACGTCGGTTCGAGCGCCGCGTACGACTTGCCGGAGCCGCGCTGGTCCCAGCCCACGACCACGAACTGCCGAGTCAGGTCCTCGAAGAGCACGCGCGCGAAGGGTAGGTCGCTCTGCCCGGGGCCGCCGCTGAGGTACAGGAGCACCGGGTTCTCGGTGCTGTGGCCCCGGATCATGATCGCCTGCTCGCTGCCGCCCAGGAGCACCGTGGTCAGTTCGGCGATGCTGCCCGCCACCGGCCGCCCGTCGGCGCCGAGGATCGGCGGTGTGCGCGCGGGCACCAGCAGCCAGGCAGCGAGGGCGGCGAGAAGCACGAGACCGATCGCCGAAGGCACGAAGCTCACAGCGCTGCCGGCGGCACGCCGAGCCAGGGCGAGGCTCAAACCGGCGCCCACGACCAGCGGCAGCACGCCGAGGATGGCGTATACGCCGCGACCCAGCAGTAGCGCGAGCACGCCGAAGGCGCTGTCGAAGCGCGGCAGATCCACCGTAGGACCGACCGCGCCGATGCGCCCGAGCTCGAAGGCGATGAGGTGGACCACTGGGACCAGCAGCAGCGACCAGCGCGAACGCATGAGGTAGCCACCCGCGCCGCCGACCACCAGTCCTCCGGCGATGAGCGTGACGGCTTGGGCGGTGGTGACTGGGCCTCTCGGCATCGCCAGGGCAGCGAGCAACCCGGAGAGCGCCGCCACGCCGCACGCCGCGAGACCCGCGGACAGACTCACACCGGCGGTCGCCAACCCGATCGTCCTGTACGGGGTTCTTACGGTTCGGGTCGTCATGGTGCTCCTCTCACCTGCGAGGAATGGCGCGTGTGCAGTTCGAACGATCGACCCTGTGCTGAGAGTGCACGCTGGAGCGCGAGAATCGAAAGGGTGAGATGTCCTGGAAGCACCCTGTGCTGGCGTGCGCTGCGGCCTGTGCCTCAAGCGCCCGCAGGCGGCCTCGCACGTTGGGTTGGCGCGGTTGACGGCGCAGCCGCGACGAACTTCCTCGCCAACGACAACGCATCGGTGATGGCGGTCCCCACGACCACGGCATGCGCGCCTGCCGCGAACGCTGCGGCCACCTGCTCGGGTGTCGAGTAGCGGCCCTCGGCGACCACCGGACGCGGCTGCGCCGACACCAGAGCAGCCACCAACGCGATGTCGGGGCCGTCGACCGCGGTGTCATCGCCGGTGTAACCGGACAGCGTGGTCGCGACGAGGTCGGCACCGGCGGCAGCGGCCGCCACGCCCTCCGCGACGTTCGACACGTCGGCCATCACCAGCAGGCCCGGGAAGGCTTGCCGGATCTGCGCCAGCAGCTCCGCGGCGCTCGCCGCGCCGCTCCCGCTTCGCGTTCGCAGCGTCGCGTCGACGGCGACCAAGTCGGCTCCGGCAGCCACCAGGCCGGCAACCACCGCGAGGCTCGGCGTGATGTAGGCGAGGGGGTCGATGTCGGGGCGCTTGTCGATGGCCAGGATCGGCAGGCCGACCTTGGCGCGGATGGCGGCCACGTCGACGGGGCCGTTCGCCCTGATGCCGACCGCGCCGGCCAGCTCGCCAGCTTGCGCCATGGCCGCCATCACGTCGGGCCGTCGCAGCGGCGACCCCTCGGGTGCCTGGCAAGACACCACCACCCCGCCGCGCCAGGCCGCCAAGATGGCTGCCCCCTTCTCGGTCGTCACGTCGTCCTCCGTCATCGCAACCTGGCCACCCCGTCCGCTGGCGGCTCGCCTCCGAAACTACCAAGCACATGCTAGGCAGCCAGCGCGGCCCGGCAAAGCCCTCGCGGCCGAGATGTCGGACACTCCCTGAGGCCGTAACATGCTCCCGGAATGCCGCGACCGCCAGTGGTTCTAGCCGTCGACATCGGCGGCACCAAGGTGGCGGTGGCGTTGGTGCGCGGCGCCTCGGTGCTCGCGCAAGAGTTGGGCGTCACGCCTGCCGCAGCCGGGCCCGAGGCGGTGGTGGACGCGGTGGTGAGCGCCGCACGTCGCCTGTTGGCGGGCGCCGCGGAGCGGCCGAGCGCCGTTGGCGTCGCCGCTGCGGGTGTGATCAGCAACGGCAGGGTGCGGGCCATGAGCCCCGAGCTGCTGCCTGGCTGGCGAGACTTCCCGCTGGCGCAACGACTCGAGGCCGCGCTGAGCTCGCAGGTCGCCATCCTCAACGACGCGCAAGCTGCCGCTTTCGGCGAGTGGCGTCACGGCGCAGGCAAAGGACGGGATTCGCTGTTGTTCGTGACCGTGTCGACGGGCGTCGGTGGCGGCCTGGTGTTGGGAGGCCGCTTGTGGCAGGGCGCTACCGGTCTGGCGGGCCATGTCGGCCACCTGGGCGGTGGGGTGCTAGAGCGGACGACCTCCGGCACGGCTCTCGCGCGGCTGGCGGCGGAGGCCGGTCAGCCGGTCACAGGGGCTCGCGAAGTGATCGCCGCGGCCGAAGCCGGCGCCGGCTGGGCGGCGAGTCTCCTGCTGAACGCCGCCGAAGCTCTGGCCGCTGCGCTGGCCGACGTGAAGGTGCTGGTCGATCCTGAGATCGTCGCCCTCGGCGGCGGCGTGGGGTTGAACCATGCGTTCCTGCTGGCGGTGCAAGCCGCGGTAGAACGGTTGGACGCGAGGCTGCGCTTGCCGATCGTGCCGGCCGCGTTGGGTGCGACTGCTGGAGTGATTGGCGCCGGGGCGTGGGCTGTTCGGACCTAGGGATACCTCCGCCTGAGGAACTCGACCGTGTTCTCGGCAAGCCTCTCGAGCACCTCGAGATCGAGATCCGCGAGCTTCTTGTAGTAGACGCAGACCTTCCCGATCCGGTGCTTGCCGAGCTTGGCCAGCAGCGCCTGCTGCTCGGCTCCTTCCGTCACCAGGTAGACCACGGTCTCGCGGCCGCGGATCGCGAACCCAACCACCGGCGCCTCGCCGGTGCGGCCACTCTCGTAGGTGTAGCGGTACCTGCCGTAGCCGACGATGCTGGGACCCCACATAACAGGCTCCTCGCCGGTAACACTCGCGAGCAGCGTCATCAGCTGGCGAGAGTCCGCTGCTTGCTGCTCGTTGGCTCGTGACGCGAGGTAGTCCTCGACGCTGGCGCCGGTGGGCTTGGTCTTGTTCTCGGCCATCGGCCACCTCCAGGTTCGCGCGGGTCGGCGAACCTTGACGTCGCCGACCGCTGGATGGATGCCGGGATGATACACGCACGCATGGGCTATCCTCCCTGTCGGGCTGCCGAGGCTACAGGCTGACTCGTGAAGCCCCTAGGAGAGACGTGTTCGACCGACTCGACGCCGAGATCCTCGCCACCTTGAGAGGCGTGACGTCAGGGTCCGTCGGCCACTTCCTCAGAGACGGCTTCCTGACCACCGACATCCAGCCGCTGCACCGGCCCGCGAAACTGGTGGGGCAGGCGGTCACGGTGTCGAGCGCACCCACCGATCACCGCTGGATCATGAAGGCGATCGAGCAGGCGTCGCCCGGCGACGTGCTGGTCATCGACCGCCAGGGCGACACCAGGCACGCCTGCTGGGGAGGCGTGATGACGCTGATGGCGCAGCGCCGCGGCCTCGCCGGAGTGGTCATCGACGGCGCCGCCACCGACTGGAAGCAGGTCGGCGAACTCGCGTTCCCGGTGTTCTGCCGCCACCTCTCGGCGTTGACGACGCGGGACCTGGGGCTGGCGGGCTCCGTGGGCGAGAGCGTCGCCTGCGGCGGCCTCACAGTGCAGCCGGGCGATGTGGTGCTGGGCGACGAGGACGGCGTGGTCGTGATCCCGCGCGCCCGCGCGGCGGCGGTGGCCGAGCAGGGCAACGCTTGGGAGCAGCGCGAGAAGCGCCTGATGACAGCGCTCAAGAGTGGATTGAGCCCCGCCGAGGCCCAGGCGGCCGCGGACGCCCAGGCCGCCGCCGACGCCGAGTAGCAGCCGATGCTTGACGTAGTAGACCCTCAAGGAAGACCGCCGCCCGGAGTCATCGACCTGGCGCGCGGCCACCCCGATCCGGCACTCCTGCCGCTCGAGGAGTTCCGCACCGCTGCCGCGTCGGTGTTGGCGAGGGCCACGTCCGAGGTGCTGCAGTACGGCGCGGGGCAGGGCAGCGGCTTCTACCGGTCGGCGGTGGCGCGGCTGTTGAGCGACCGGCAAGGCTTCACCGTCGATCCCGACAAACTGTTCGCCACCTCAGGCATCAGCCAGGCGCTGTCGCTGGTCTGCGCGTCGTTCGCGCGCGCCGGCGACGTCGTGCTGGTCGAGGAGCCAACCTATTTCCTGGCGCTGAAGGTCTTCCGCGACCACGGCTTGCTGGTTCGTAGCGTGGCGGTCGACGACGACGGAATTCGGCTCGACGCGCTGGCGGAGGCGCTGGAGGAGGTGAAGCCGGCCTTCCTCTACCTGGTGCCGACCTTCCAGAACCCCACCGGCGTCACCCTGTCCCATGCCAGGCGCGAGGAGCTGGCCGCGCTCGCGCGGCGGCACGATCTGCTGGTCGTTGCCGACGAGGTCTACCAGCTCCTCGACCACGGCCGCGGCGCGCCCACGGCGCTCGCCGCTTGGCTGGACGAGTATCGGCTGCTCTCGCTGGGCTCGTTCTCGAAGATCCTGGGACCGGGACTGCGATTGGGCTGGGCTCATGGAGCCGCGCCGCTGATCGACGCGCTCGTGAGCAGCGGCGTGATCGACAGCGGTGGCGGCAGCAACCCGGTGATCGGGACGTGCGTCGCCGAGCTGATCAACACCGGCTTCCAGGCGGCTCACCTCGACCGCTTGAACGCCGAGTACGCCGGGCGCGCGGCCGCGCTGAGGGGCGCGCTGCAGCGCCACCTGCCGAAGGCCGAGCTGGGACTCTCGGACGGCGGCTACTTCATCTGGGTGCGGCTGCCGGGCCTCGACTCCCAGGCGGTGGCGGTGGCCGCGCTGGCAGCCGGAGTGCGCGTGCAGCCCGGCCAGCAGTTCTCGCCGGCAGGCAGGAGCCGTGACGCGTTGCGTTTGTGCTTCGCTTACTACCCGGCAGAGCAACTGGAGGAGGGCGCCGCGCGGCTGGGACGCGTCGTGGCTCAGTCCTTCGGGTCGAGCACGTCGCGCAGCCAGTCCCCGAGCTGATTGACGCTGAGGATCGCGAACGTGATCACGAGGCCGGGGAACGTCGCCAGCCACCACGCCGAGGCCATGTAGATCTTGCCGTCGGCCAGCATCGCGCCCCACGACACGGTGGGGGGCGGCACCCCGAGGCCCAGGAAGCTGAGCGCCGATTCGAAGAAGATCATGCGGCCGATGTCGAGCGTCGCGACCACCAGCACGGTGTTGAAGGCGTTGGGCAGGATGTGCTTGAGGATGATCCTCAGGTCGAACTGGCCGACGGCGCGGGCCGCCTCCACGAACTGGCTGGATTTCAGCGAGATCACCTCGCCCCTGACCACGCGCGCGTAGATCACCCAGTTGGTCAGGACCAGCACCAGGATGATGTTCCTGAGGCTGGGACCGAAGATCCCGATGATGATGATGGCGAGCAGGATGAACGGGATGGCGAGCTGCATGTCCGCGATGCGCATCAGCAGCGCGTCGAGCCTGCCGCCGAAGTAGCCGGCCGCCAGCCCGATCAACACGCCGATGGTGCCGGAGAACGCGACGCTGATCAGCGCGACCAGCAGCGAGATCCTCGCCCCCACGATCAGTCGGCTCAACAGGTCGCGGCCGAGGTGATCGGTCCCCAGCAGGTGCTCAGGGGAGCCGTTGGCCGACCACGAGGGCGGCACCAGGCGTGCGAGCAGATCCTGCTGGCCCGGGGCGTGCGGAGCGAACGACGGGCCGAAGACGGCGCTGAGCGTCAGGAGCAACAGGAACGCGACGCTGAAGATGACCGCGGCGTCGACCTTCCAGCGCTTCAGGAAGCTGCGCCGCGGCCCCGTCGCCTCCGGCCGGCTGGTGGTCAGTGCCTCGGAGCTCATCGGCTACCGGTAGGTGATCCGCGGGTCGAGAACGGTGTAGAGGATGTCGACGACGATGTTGATCGTGATGATCACGAGGCTGAAGAAGAAGACGCCGGCGAGCACGGTCGGGAAGTCGCGGTACTGGATCGATTGGATCAGTAGCCGGCCGAGGCCCGGCCAGCTGAAGATCGTCTCGGTGATGATCGAGCCGCCGAGGAAGGTGCCGAGCTCGATGGCTGCCACCGTCAGGATCGGGATCGACGCGTTCCGGAGGGCGTGGTTGCGCACGATCTTGGCGAAGCCGACGCCCTTGGCGCGCGCCGTGCGCACGTAGTCCTGCTGCAGCGCCTCGATCAGGCTGGAGCGGGTGACGCGCGTGACGCGCGCCATCGCGTAGCCGCCGAGCGCGACCGCCGGCAGTATCAGGTGCGAGAAGGTGCCGCGCCCCGCTGCCGGCAGGACGCGGAACTCGACCGCGAACACGAGGATCAGGATCAAGCCCAACCAGAACACCGGCACCGCCTGGCCGAGCAGCGAGAACGTCGACAGCGCGCGATCGATGATGGTGCCGCGGCTCACGGCTGCCAGCATCCCCACCGGGATGCCTATCAGGATGGTGACGACGGCGGCAGCGGCCGCCAGTTCGAGGGTCGCCGGCAGCCGCTGGAGCACCAGCCGCACTGCCGGCTCGCCCTGCCTGAACGAGTCGCCGAAGTCGCCGGCGAGGGCGCTCCGCGCGAAACGGAAGTACTGCTCGATCACGGACCCGTCGAGGCCCAGTTTCGCGCGGAGCGCCGCCAACTCCTCAGCCGTGGTGTTCGGCGAGATCAGGTAGGCGGCCGGATCGCCGGTGAGTTGCAGCGCGAAGAACACGACCGTCGTGATGGCCAGCACCACGAGGATGCCGTGCACGAAGCGCACCGCGAGGTACCCGGCCATCAGCGGTCACTCATATCACTTCAATCAGTCACCGTAGTCGTAGAAGCGCAGGATGTTGTCGGGGCTGCCTGTCCAGTCGACATCGGCGCGCGTGGCGTGGAGCTCGAACTGCTGCCACAGGAAGAGCCACGGGGCCTCGTCGTGCAGGATCTCCATCGCTTCGAAGTAGGCCGCTTCGCGCGCCGCCTGGTCGAGGGTGGTGGCCCCCAGCTCGGTCAGCTCGTCGACGCGTGGGTGAGTGTAGTAGGTCCACAGCGCGCCTTCGCGGAAGACGTGCGGCAGCGTGCCGTCGGCGTCGAAGAGGCTGTAGCCGCCCCAGGTGCCGTAGTGCATGGGCGAGGCGCGGTTGTTGATGAGATCCTCGTACGAGACGCCGAACTCGTTGACCTTGAAGTTGACCCTGACGCCGACCTCGGCCAGGTCGGACGCGATCACCTCGGCCACCGCCTGGATGGCAGGGTAGATGTAGAACTCGGTCTCGAAGCCGTTGGCGTAGCCGGCTTCGGCCAGCAGAGCGCGGGCACGGTCGGGATCGTAGGGGTAAGGCTCGACGTCGGGGTTGTAGCCGAAGAACTGCGGCCCGACGGGCTGCCCGATCACGCGACCGTAGCCGTTGAGGAGGCTGTTGACGATGCGCTCCTTGTCGACTGCGTAGTTGATCGCCTGCCTGACACGCGCATCATCGAACGGCGCCGTGTCGGTGCGGAACTGGATGTAGTGGACGCGAACACTGGGAACCGCCGTCACGCGCGTGTTCGGGTCGGCCTCGATGATCGTCGTCAGGTCGGCCGGCACTTCTTGGATGATGTCGACCTCGCCTGCCTGCAGGGCGAAGACGCGCGAGTTCACGTCCGGCATCGGGCGCAGCACCAGCGTGCGGATGTGCGAGGGGCCGCCCCAGTAGTCCTCGAAGCGCTCGAAGCGCGCGAAGTCGTCGCGTTGCCATTCGACCAGGACGAAGGGGCCGGTGCCTACGACGTTCTGCACCAGCGCGGCGTCGCCCACTTCCTCGGCATGCACGCCGTCGATGATGCCCGAGAAGGCGGCGAGGCTGTTGGGAAGTGTCGGCGCCGGCTCGTGCGTGTGGATGTCGACGGTGAGGCTGTCGACGATCTCGATGCTGGCGATCGCCCGCAGGTTGCCGGCGTTGGGCGAGCCTTGCGCTGGGTCGATGATCCGCCCCAGCGAGTAGGCGACCGCGTCGGCGGTGAACTCCCTGCCGTTGTGGAACTTGACGCCGGGCCGCAGGTGGAAGCGCCACGTCAGGTCGTCGACCGATTCCCAGCTGAGCGCCAACTCGGGCACCAGGCGCCCCTCATGGTTGCGGCGGATCAGGTGCTGGATCGACTGGCTCTGCATGTTCAGCCCCGAGCGGGTCGAGGACATGTGCGGGTCCATGGTGGGGGCGTCTTCTACGGTGGCGACGACGAGCTCGTCGATCTCCGCCTGCGCGTGGACGGCCGTCGCGAGGCCGCCCACGATGAGCAGTGCGAGCAGGAACTTGGCGAAACGCATCAGTTTGCTCCTTCCGATACCAGGTGGGTCGTGTGCTGCTTGCCCGTCTGGCCGAGACCCTTCAAGTAAGCATCGACTTCATGAGCGGCGACGACATCGGCGAACTTCGAGCCGATGTCGAAGAGGTTGTACTCGACGGCGCCGGGTATCCGGTCGCCGACGGCGTCGCCGACCACGATGGTGCGGTAGCCAGCGGCGATCGAGTCCTCTGCCGTGTGCCGCACGCAGCACGAGGCGGTGAGTCCGGTGATGATCAAGGTGTCGATCGACATGCGCCGCAGCAGCGTCTCCAGCTCGGTGCCGGGGAACGCGCTGGCCCGCTTCTTGACGATCACCACGTCCGCGGCGTGGGGCGCCACCCGGTCGTCGATCTCGATCACCTTGCTGCCCGCCTGGAGCTCGGCCAGCGCCGGGATCTTGCGCAGCCAATTGCCGGCCTCTGCCGGGTGGTCGTAGGCGGTGGTCGTGTACAGCACCGGCACGCCCGCTGCGCGCGCGGTTTCGTTGAGGCTGGCGACCTTCTCGAGGATGGGCTCCACGCCTTCGCAGGTGAAGGCCGATCCCGGCCGCGTCCAAGCGTTCGCCAGGTCGATGTGAAGCAGAGCGGGGTTGGAGCCGAACCCGCACTCGTGCCGGAAGCCGCGTTGACGATAGGTTTCCTCGGCGACGGTGACTTCTCTGACTCGCTGTTCGTTCACGGGGTTCCCTTCTCATGCTTCGCGTCCAGGACAGCGCATGCGTGTAGTTGGTTATACATCGATATACGACCGTTGGTGACTCACCGTGGCTCGTTCTTGAGCCGCTCCGTGCGCGCGTGCTCCCGCACCGCCCCGAACACCCGCAGGAAGTTGCCGCCGACGATCTTGCGCATGTCGTCCTCGGCGTAGCCGGCGTCCAGCAGCGCCGGCACCAGGTTCGCGAGCTGCGAGGGCAACGCGATCTCCTCCGGGTAGTGCCAGGGCGGCGGAGGGTAGCTCTCGGGCGACCACTGGCCGTCCGCGAGCGCGCGCTGGTACCAGCGCGTGGCGGCCTCGTCGGTCGCGACGCCCGCCATCATCTCGAAGTAGTCGATGCCGAGGCCGACGTGGTTCACGCCGGCCGTTTCGACCAGGTAGTCGACGTGCTTGACGAGGTCGGCCACGCGGGGACGCGTGCCCTCCGCCACGAACGCCGGGTAGCCGACGACGCCGATGAGCCCGCCGGTCGCGACCACCGCGTGGATCTGCTCGTCGTCGATGTTGCGCGGGGACGGGTGCACGGCCCGCGGGTTGGCGTGGCTGAAGACCAGCGGCGCGCGCGTCGTCTCGCACGCTTCCAACGTCGTGCGGCGGCCGGCGTGCGAGAGATCGACGATCATCCCGAGCCGGTTCATCTCGTGGATGACGCGCACGCCGAACTTGCTGAGGCCGGCGTCGGTGCGCTCTTCGCAGCCGTCGCCCACGAAGTTCTTCTGGTTGTAGGCGAGCTGCATCATGCGCACGCCGAGATCGTGGTAGACACGCAGCAGCTCCAGGTTGCGCTCGATCGGCAGCGAGTTCTGGAAGTGGAAGACGATCCCGAGCCGGCCGCTGGCCGCGGCGCTGTCGACGTCGGCCGCCTCGCGGATCAGCAGCAGGTCGTCGGGGTGCCGCTCGATGAAAGCCAACCACGCCGCCACCTTGGCGAGCGCGTCCCTGCTGTTGTCGTTGATGGCGACCGTCGGCGTGGCGACGGCGGCGCCGCCGTCTTTCCACAGGCGGTACGTCTCCGGCAGCGCTCCCAACAGCGGGCACGTCTGGTCGATGAGCGTGAAGGGCGGCAGCTGCGCGTTCGGGGTGGCGGGCATCTCGCTGGCCTCCTAGGGCGAGGAGTCTAGCAGGCGCCCGGAGGCCGTAGTCAGCGCGAAAGTCGAACCCGGTAACCGCGGTTGCGGCTCCGCTTCGGCGCTGAGACTCCCGGCACTCTCGGCGTGTCCGCCGGCCCGAGCCTGGCAGGCTTCAAGCTCGAGCCCTGGGGGGCGTCTCGCTGCGCAGCACCGCCAGCAAGACGCGGAACAGCAGCGTCATCGCGATGAACAGCCCGATCCAACCGAGGACTTCGAACAGCCCGACATCGAACCACGGGAAGCGGATGCTGCTCGGCACCAAGAGCAGCGCGACCGAGACCGCCCCGCCCCCGACGCTGAGCAGCGTCAACAGCAAACGGTTGAACAGCAGCTCGATGAAGCGGCGGTCGTCAGGGTCGGCCAGGACGCGGGTCCGGGTCGCTATCCGTCCGTGCTCAGCCATGGTGGCGAGCCGGTCGAGCTGGCGCGGCATGCGCATCACTAGCGGCGCCAACTCCGACCACTCCTGACGAATGAACTCGGCGGCAGATGCCGGCATCAGACGCTTCTTGAACTCGGCGCCGCCGATCTCGGCGATCTTGTCGATGACCGGGTAGCCGCGATGCAGTTGCTCGAGGGTCCCGGTCAGGGTGGCCAGCGCTCGGAACATCGCGGTGGTCGACGGCGGGAGCTTGAGCCCGAGCACCAGCGTCAGCCGGAGCAGATCGGTCATCGCCCTGGCGGGCGGCAGTCCCGGACCGAGGTAGGCGTTCATGAACCGCGCCAGCGCACGCTCGATCTCGTCGGCGTCATGGATCTCGGGATCGACGGCGCCGATGGTCACCAGCGACTGGTAGAGCAGCGCCGGTTGTTCGTGCTGCAACGCCAAGAGCATCTGGAAGACGGCGGCGCGCTCGAACGCGTCGAGCCGGCTGCTGATGCCGAGGTCGATGAGGCCGAGCCGGCCGTCCTCCAACAGCAGCACGTTGCCCGGGTGCGGGTCGCCGTGGAAGCGCTCGCCCTCGAGCATGGCGCGCAACTGCGATGAGCACAACGCGTCCGCCAGCGCCAGCGAGCGCGGCACGCTGCGGTCGCCGCTCAGCTTGGCCAGCGGCGTGCCCGCGAGCCGCTCCATCACGATGATGCCCGAACGCGTGTGCTCCTCGAAGACCCTGGGAGCGTGCAGCAGCGGTTCCGCGGCCAGAGCCTGCCCGATGTCGGCGATGTGTTTGGCTTCGACCTGGAAGTCGAGCTCGATCGCGAGAGTGTCGGCGAACTCCGACGCCAGGGCGACGACGTCCAACTGCCGGGCCCAAGCGAAGCGCTCCTGCGCCGAGCGGGCCAGCCACGCGAGGATCGCGAGGTCGCGCTCGATGACTCGCTCGAGGCCGGGGCGCCGCACCTTGATGACCACCGCCGAGCCGTCCTTGAGGACTGCCGCGTGAGCCTGGGCGATCGACGCCGACCCCAGCGGCTCCCAGTCGACGCTGGCGAACACCTCCTCGACGGGGCGGCCGAGTTGCGCCTCGATCTGCGCCTTGATCGCTCCCTGCTCCACCGGCGCGACTCCCGACTGCAGTTTGGCGAGCTCGCTGAGAGCCGCGGGGGGCAGCAGGTCGGGGCGTGTAGCGAGGAGTTGGCCGAGCTTGATGAAGACGCCTCCGGCGTCCTCGAACACCTGCCTCGCCCGCCTCGCGAGGTCGTGCGCCTCGAGCGAGGAGGCGCGGCCACTTCCCCAGCCGACCAGCGGCGCGAAGCCGTGGCGCGCGAGGATGCGCGACACCTGCAGAGCCCGCCGCAACAGCGAGGGCCGCAGCAGGAGCCCGCCGCGTCGCGGCCGGCGGCTGCCGAAGGCGCGTCTGGCGTCAGTCGCTCGCCGGCGCCGGAACAGCAACTCGAGAACGACGATCGAGCCCATCGTCACGATGATCCGGAACGGCAGCGAGACGACTTGCAGCTGCTGGTAGTCGAGCGCCTGAATCTCGCTCACGTCCGCAGCCATCAGGAAGAGGGCCGTGGCGTCCCCGATGCCGATGCCGAGGACGGCTGCCAGCAGCAGTCGCCCCCAGCCGAGCTCGCGCGCGTCGAGGAGGATGCGTCCGAGCCAAGCGGTCCCGACTACGACCGCGAGGCTGACGATGATGTCGAGCATCGGTTCGGAACGTAGCACGCGAGCCTTCGGCCCACGCCAACGACGCCTGGGTCAGAGGCTCACCGTGACCGGCTCGCCCCCGGAGACGGCGATCTTCTGCCCGCCCACGCTCACTGCGACCGGCGGACCGCCCCTATTCTCGAAGGCGATCTGGTGCGGCTCCAGTGTGACGCGCAGTCTGGCTCCTGCGTTGCGCACGCTGAAGCTGAGCCCACTCCACCCGTCTGGGAGCCGCGGGTCGAAGCGCAGCTCGCCGCCGTCGTCGCGCATGCCGCCGAAGCCGCCCACCAGCGCTTGGTAGGCGCCGCCCACCGAGGCCACGTGCACGCCATCCGCCGTGTTGGCGTGCAGGTCGGCGAGGTCGACGTAGAGCATGCGCTCGAAGTAGCTCATCGCGAGGTCCGCGTGGCCCACCTCGGCGGCGATGATCGACTGCACCGCCGCCGACAACGTCGAGTCGCCGGTGGTGAGCGGATCGTAGAAGTCGAAGTCGGCGCGCTTCTGCGCCAGATCGAAGAGCCGCGCGTGCAGGTAGAGCGCCAGCACCAGGTCAGCCTGCTTGAGCACCTGGTGTCGGTAGATGACGAGCGGATGGTAGTGAAGCAGCAGCGGCCGTTTCGCTCGCGGTTCGTTCGCGAAGTCCCAGGGCTCGCGCTCGAGGAAGCGCGCGTCTTGAACGTGAATGCCACGCTCGGCGTCGAACGGCAGCGTCATCGCGGCCGCCGCGCGGCGCCAGGTGCCCGGCTCATCAGGTTGCAGGTCGAGGCGCTCAGTGAGCCTGCGGTGGGCAGCCGGATCCTCGCTCTCCAGCGTCGACACCACAGCGGCGGCGAACTCCAGGTTGAACTTCGCCATCACGTTCGTGTAGAAGTTGTCGTCCACCACGGCGCTGTACTCGTCGGGGCCGGTGACGGCGTGGATGTGAAAGGTCTCGCCGCTGCCGGCGGCGCCTGCGGCCGCGGCCGGAGGCGCTCCCGCGGCAGCAGCGGCCGGCGCCGAGAAGAATCCCAGCGTCGTCCACATCCTGGCGGTTTCCACGGCGATGTCGGCGCCGTAGGCGGTGATGAACGCGCGATCGTTGGTGGCCCACAGGTACTTGGCCACGGCGTAGGTGATGTCGGCGTCGATGTGGTACTGCGCGGTGCCAGCCGGGTAGTAGGCGGAAGCCTCCTCGCCGTTGATGGTCCGCCACGGGAACAGCGCCCCTGCCTCGTTCATCGTCCGCGCGCGAAGGCGGGCTGCCGGCAACAACGAGTGCCTGAACTCGAGCGCGGCGCGCGCCATCTCGGGGCGGCTGTGCATCAGGTAGGGCAGGACGTAGATCTCGGTGTCCCAGAAGTAGTGACCGGAGTAGCCACTGCCGCTCACTCCCTTGGCGCCGATCCCGCGGCCATCGGCGCGCGCCGAAGCCTGCAGCAATTGGAACAGGTTCCAGCGCACCGCCTGCTGGATGGCCGCCTGACCGGGCACGCGAACGTCGGCGTCATCCCAGAAAGCGTCGAGCCAACGGCGCTGCCGCGAGAAGAGCTCGCCAACACCGCGGTCGCGAGCGGTCGCGAGGGTCGACGAACAGGCGGCCAGCAACGCCTCGACGTCGCCGGCCGCGCCGTCGTGATAGGCGACCAGCTTGTGAAGGGTCACCACCTCGCCACGCCCAGCGGCGACAGTGAAAGCGGTCTCGGTGCGCCGCGGGGTGGCGACAGCCGACGTGCCCGTCGCGGCGACCGTTTCGATCAGGTGTTCGGCCATCACCGCGACACCGAGCTGCGAGTGCTCGGTGGCGTGCGCGAGGTGGGCGCTCAGGCCGTCGGCTCCGTGCTGACGCGGCTTCAGCGCTCCGGTCATGTCCTCGGCGCGGCGGGGGTCGAAGGGTCGCGGTTCGTCCTCGTCGTCAGCGACGTCCGGTGCCTGCCTGTCGACGAGCAGCGAGCGCAGGGTGATGACGCAGTCCGCATCGAGCGGCGTGACCGAGTACGTGAGCACCGCCAAGTGCTTGTCCTCGAAGCTGACCATGCGCCGCGAGCGGACCTCTACGCGCGGGCCGGCTTGCAGGCGGAAGACCACGCGGCGCTCCAGCACCCCGGCAGCCATGTCGAGGACACGTTCGTACTCCCCGACTTCGCTGGTGTCCAGGTTCACCTGCTCGCCATCGACCTCCAACTCGACGGTCTTGGCGTCGGCCAGGTTGAGGATCGTTTGCCCGACCTCGGCGAAACCGTAGGCGGCTTCCGGGTAGCGGATCGGCCAGGTCTCGTGGAAGCCGTTGATGAACGTGCCGTGCTCGTGTGCGGCGCCCCCTTCGTCGGGGTTGCCGCGCAGGCCGAGGTAGCCGTTGCCGAGCGCGAACACCGTCTCGAGCTGGCCGCGCCGCTCGGCGGTGGGTGGCGTGCGCTCCACGAAGCGCCACTCGTCGACGGGGTACAGCCGCCGGTCGAGCGGGCTGGGAGCCACGCTGGAGGCCAACTCCCCGAGATCGCTCACGACGACATCGGCGCCCGACGCGAGCAGCGCGGCAACGCCAGCGCCGCGGTCGATGCCGACCACCAGGCCGAAAGCCCCGCGGCGGCCGGCCTCGGTACCGGAGACGGCGTCCTCGACGACGACCGCCCGCGCGGCCCGGACACCCAGCAGCTCCGCAGCTCTAAGGTACGTGTCCGGCGCCGGCTTGCCAGCCAGCCCCTCGGCCGCTGCCGTGACGCCATCGACCACGACCGGGAACCTCTCGGTCAGGCGGGCGGCGGCCAAGACCCTGGCCGCGTTGCGCGAGCTCGACACCACGGCCACGGGCGTGCCGCTCGCTTCGAGCAGGTCGAGCAGCGCGACCGACCCCGCATAGGGCGCCACACCCTCCTCGTCGAGGATCTCTCCGAACACCTCGTCCTTGCGGTTGCCGAGTGCGCAGACGGTGTTGGTGCCTGGCGCGTCCCCCGGGTCGCCCCACGGCAACTCGATCCCGCGGGAACGCAGCAGCCCAGCGACGCCGTCGTAGCGCGGCTTGCCGTCGATGTGGTCGAAGTAGTCCTGCCGCGAGTATGGCGCCACGGCGTCGTGCCCTGTCAGGTACTCCTCGAACAGCGTCGCCCACGCACGCATGTGGACTTCGGCGGTGGGCGTGAGCACGCCGTCGAGGTCGAAGAGCACCGCGCCGAACCGCGACAGGTCGGGGAGGTCGAAGCGTCTCTCGCGCTCGGGTTCCGAGGCGGGCCTGGCCATGAGACAAGATAAGGGACGCCGGGCTTGGAGGTTGACTTGACCTCGTCGAGGCGCAGCCAGGACTTGCAGGCCGGGCAGCGCGCGGCCCGAACGCGGTCGTGACCGCCAAGCGGCCCTGCGGGTTAGCTTAGCCTCGTGCAGCACCCGCAGAAGCGCCCGACCAGCGTGTTCCAAGGCTGGTGGATCGTCGCGGGGTCGATGGCGATGCAGGGCATGCAGTCGCTCTTCTTCTTCCAGGCTTTCGGGGTCTACGCGCCCTTCTGGATGGCGGAGTTCGGTTGGAGCCGCACCACGATCTCACTGATCCACTCGCTGCACCGCACCGAGAGCGGGTTGCTGGGGCCTCTTCACGGCTGGCTGCTGCAGCGCTACTCCCCGCAGCGCGTGATCCAGGGCGGCATGCTGCTGCTGGGCGGCGGCTTGGTCGCGCTCGGCTTCGTGCAGGGCTTCGCGCAGTTCCTCACGGTCTTCCTGGTGATGGCTATCGGCGCCAGCCTCAGCGGCTTCCTGTCGCTGATGACGCTGGTGGTCAATTGGTTCGAGCGCTACAGGTCGCGGGCCATGGCGATGGTCGGGCTCGGCATGAGCATCGGCGGCCTGCTGGTGCCGCTGCTGGCGTGGGCGCTGGTCAACTACGGCTGGCGGCCGGTATCGATCGGCTCGGGCGTGCTCTACCTGCTGCTCGCCTGGCCGCTCGGTCGCCTGATGATCAGCGACCCCGAGTCGGTAGGGCTGCGCCCCGACGGCGCTTTCGTCCCGACAGCCGGAGACGGCGGCGGAACCGCCGCGGCCACCGAGACGCACGAGCCGCCGGCGAGCGCGAACGGACTGTTGCGCAACAAGGAGTTCTGGCTGCTCTCGGTGGGCCACTCGAACGCCCTGGCGATCGTCGGTGCGGTCACCGTGCACTTCGTCATCTACGTGCGCGACACGCTCGGCATGAGCGTCACGACCGCCGCCGGGCTACTGACCCTGGTGACGGTGTGCCAGATCATCGGCCAGGCGGCGGGCGGCTTCCTCGGCGACCGTCACGACAAGCGCTGGTTGGCCGGCGGCGGGATGCTGATGCACGCGGCCGCGATGGCCATCCTGATCTGGGCCACCGCGGCGGCTGCGGTGGTCGTCGCGGCCGTCCTCCACGGTTTCGCGTGGGGACTCAGGGGTCCCTTGATGAGCGCGATGCGCGCCGATTACTTCGGCCGCAAGGCGTTCGCGAGGGTGATGGGCTACTCCTCGCTGATCCTGATGGTCGGAGCGGTCATCGGTCCACTGCTGATCGGGGTCATCGCCGACTCCACCGGGGCCTACGGCCTGGCCTTCGGCGCCCTGGCAGCCATCGGCGTGAGCGGTGCGGTTGCGTTCCTGGTGCTGCCGCCGGCTGGGAGGTTGCCAGCGCATGCCGACTGAGGAGCGGCCGTTCTGCGGGCGTGAGGAGCAGCTTGCCCGGCTGCGCGAGGCCTGGGGTTCGGTCGCCGGCGGCGAGGGTCCGCGCACGCTGGTGCTGCTCGGCGAGTCCGGGTTCGGCAAGACACGGCTGGTCCAGGAGTTCTACGGCTGGTTGGCCGCCGAGGGGCAGGGCGAGACCCGCTACTGGCCGGCTGATCTCGCTCAGGACGGCAACAACCTCTACGTCAACCCTCCGGAGTCCAGTTGGGACGCTGGCGCGCCGCTGCCTTACCTGTGGTGGGGGATCAGGCTCACCGACCCCAAGGACCACAACCAGGTGGTGACGAGCGCGCTCGCGAGCCATGTGATGCCGTACCTGGCGCCGCACCTCGAGCCCTTCGCTCGCGAGCGTCGGCGCCGGCAGCGCCTCGTCGAGGTCGCGAAGGTCGGCACCAACGTCGCCCTGGACGCTGCTCTCGACCTGATTCCCGTGCTTGGGCTGCTGAAGAAGGTGGGCGAGGTCGGTTTCGAGCTCAAGGGCATCCACGACGCGTGGCGCAAGGACCAGCGGCCGACCAGCGCGCAGGAGTTCGCGAGCGAGCAGCGCACCTCGTTGGTCGACGAGGTCATCGCCGACCTCGGCAAGCTGTTCGCGGGGCCGGCGGCTCACGCGGTGCCGGCTGTGATCGTCATCGACGACGCCCAGTTCAGCGCGTCCGACGCCGGCATGGTCGCCTTCGCGGGGGCTCTGGTGAGAGCCATGACCGCCGGGCGCTGGCCGGTCCTGTTGCTGGTCACGCACTGGCAGCGGGAGTGGGCGGCGCAGGCGCAGGACGCGGACGACCAGACGGTGGCCGGCGTGCTGACGGTGGCCGGCGCCGAACACGGCGCGGTCGAACTCCTGTCGCTGGGACCGATCGAGGACCTGGCGCCGCTGCTCAGCGTCAAGCTGCCGGGTCTCACCTCGCAGCAGTCAGCGGCGATCCTGGGGCGCGTCGGCGGCAACCCGCGCTTCCTCGACGAGGTCTTGAAGCTCGTCGAGCTGGGTGGCAGAGGCTTCTTCGTCGGGCGCGACCCGCACGGCCCCTTGACCGAGGCCGGACTTCGTGAGCTGCTCGACGCCAGCACTGCCTTCCACGAGCTCGTCAGGCGCCGCCTGATGCAGAGTCCCGAGCAGGTGCAGAAGGCCGTGGTGCTGGCCGGTCTGCAAGGCGGCGAGTTTCTCGCCGAGATGGTCGCCGCCACCGCCGCCGGCCTTGCCGACGAGCCGCAGGCGCTGGCAGAAGCGGTCGCGCGCGCCGAGAACCCGCACGCCTACTTCGCCTCCACGTTCCCGGGTTTCGCTGCGTTCGTTCAGCCGATCTACCGGGAGGTAGCGAGCCAACGCCTCGGCTACTGGTACGACCCCGAGGAGGCGCGGCTCGCCGTCGAGGAGGTCGTCCGCGAGCGGATGGCGAGCTTGGAGCAGCTCCGTGATCCGCGCGAGGTCGTCGCTCTCTACGACCTGGCGGCGAGGCTGTTCGAGCGCTCCAGCGACGAGGCCGACCGCCGGCTGGCGGCCCACGCTCTGTATTGGCTCAGCCAGTGGGCTCACAGGCGGCGTGAGGTACACGCGATGAGCTCGCTGTCGCTGAGGCTCGCCGAGGTGCTGCTGAGCCTGGACGACGAGCAGCTGGCGAGCCAGGCCGACGCGCTGCGCGCGGCCGCGATGCAGCTGAGCCAGTTCACCGCCAGCCAGGTACGTCGAGCGCTGCTCGAGCGCGCCGAGCGCGTCACCGCTGGCGTCCGTCACGGCGCGGCCGACGCCGGCGCGAGAGACTCCCAGGCCGCGGCACGGCACGCGCGCTCGATCGCCGACCTGGCAGCGTTCTACCAGGAGCAAGGCGAGCGTGAAGCGGCCCGGGCAGCCTGGGAGCAGGCCGTCCAGGCTGCCGTCGACCTCTCGCACGCCGGCGCCGATGCTTTCGTGCTCGAGGTCGACGAGCGGCTGCATGCCGGCTACGCCGAGTGGCTGGTCGACGAGGGGCAGTTGACGGCTGCCGAGAGGACCTTCCACCACTGCCTGGCGTCGTTGGAGCGCCTGCGCTCTCTCGACCCCGACGGCAGCGAGAAGTACGTCGCCAGGGAGCTCAGCAATCGCCTCGGCCTGGCCGGGTGCGCGATGGTCGCCGGAGACTACCAGCGCGCGGAAGCGGAGCTGCGCGGCGCGGTGGGCGTGGCGCGTCAGTTGGCGGTCGCGGAGCCCGGACCCGACTCCCACAGCAAGCTCTCAGGCCTCCTGCACCGCTTGTCACAGGCGATCGTGATGGCAGGGCAAGGGCCGGGTGGCGAGGCAGCCGCTCTGGTGCGCGAGGCGCTGAGCCTCGCCCGGAGCAACCAGGAGGCGCTGCCCGGCGTGATCTGGGCCATGCGCGAGACGGCGGCCATGCTCGAAGCGTCCCCGGTTCACGACTTCAGGGAGCCGGACGGTCCTGATCTCGCCTGGGCGCACATCCAGGAGGCGCTGGCGCTCAGGCGTCAAGTGGCGGCAGAGGGCGGTTACGGCTTGGCGCTCTGGGATCTGTCGAGGTGCCTGAGCTACGCAACCGACGTCGCCTATGCCCGCGGGGACCTGGTGGCCGCCGGTGCTCACGCCGCCGAGGGGCTCGAGCTCACGCGAGCCACAGCCGGCAGCGTCGGAGAGGCAGCGGGAGCTCTGGCGCTGATCTCGACGATCGCCCATGCCGCGCGCGTGGCTCTCGCCACCGACGATCTTGCCGGCGCCCGCGGGTTGATCGAGGAAGCGGAGCGCAGCTACCCGGCGGCAGCGGCGGGTTCGGCGAGCATGGCCGCGGCGCTGATGGCCCGCGTCGAGCAGGTGCGAGAAGAGCTCGTTGGGAGGGAAGGCGCGAAGGCAGGCGACGACTCGCCGTGAAGTGCGCGGCGGCGGCCACCCGCGGCGTGGGAGCATGGGTGTAAGTATGGACATGACCGAGGCGCTCAAGACACCGTTGTGGTGGGACGGCTTCCCCACCGAGCCGACGCGCGAGCCGTTGCCCGGTGACGTCACGGCCGACGTCGCGATCGTCGGAGCGGGCTTCACGGGACTGTGGACCGCCTACTACCTGAAGGCCCGCGACCCGACGCTGGACGTCGTCGTGGTCGAGAAGGAGCGCGTCGGCTACGGCGCCTCGGGCAGGAACGGCGGCTGGTGCCACGCCGCCTACCCGCTGGGCCTCGGGATGCTCGTCAAGGACTTCGGCAGGGAGGAGGGCGTGCGCTTCGAGCGCGCGCTCAACGCCACCATCGTCGAGGTCGGCCGCGTGGCTGCCGCAGAAGCGATCGATTGCCACTTCCAGCACGGCGGCAGCCTGCAGGCGGCGCGCAGCGAGCTGCACCTGCAGCGCGCCAGGCGGGATGTCGAGGAGTACCACGCGCTGGGCTTCGGCGAGCAGGACACGCGGCTGCTGGGCGCCGAGGAGGCGGCCGCGAGCATCGGCGCCGCCGGCATCCTGGGCGCCAGCTACTCGGCCCACGCCGCCGCCGTGCAGCCGGCCGCGCTGGTGCACGGGCTGGCGGCCGCCTGCGAGCGCCGCGGTGTCCGCGTGTACGAACGCACCGCGGCTTCGACCATCGCGGCGCGCAGACTTGCCACCGACCGCGGCGCGGTCACCGCCGACTTCGTGATCCGGGCGACCGAGGGCTACTCGCGGGGCTTCAGCGGCCAGCGGCGCCAGATCGTGCCGCTCTACTCGCACATGATCGCGACGGAACCGCTGCCCCAGGCGCTGTGGGACGAGCTCGGCCTCTCCGAGAGAGCGACCTTCGCCGACTACAGCCCCTCGCTGATCTACGGGCAGCGGACCGCTGACGGGCGCCTGGCGTTCGGTGGTCGCGGAGCGCCCTACCACTGGGGCTCCTCGATCGCGGACGCCTTCGACGTCAACGACGCCGTTCACCGCGACCTGTGCGCGGTGCTCGTCGACTTCTTCCCGCAGCTCGCGGGTCGCCGCGTGACTCACCGCTGGGGCGGGCCGCTTGGCGTATCGCGGGACTGGCGACCGTCCGTTGGCCTGTCCCGTGAGACCGGTTTGGGATGGGCGGGAGGCTACGTCGGTGACGGCGTCGCCTTCTCGAACCTGGCGGGCAGGACGCTGGCCGACATGATCCTCGGACGCGACACCGAGTTGACGACGCTCGGCTGGGTCAACCACCGCTGGCGCGATTGGGAAGGCGAGCCGCTGCGCTACGTTGGCATCAACGCGGGGCTGTGGTTGGCGAAGTCCGCCGACCGCCACGAACGGCGCACCGGCAAGGCCAGTTGGCGCGCCCGCCTGGGCAACTGGCTGCGCGGCAAGCGCGCGTAGGTCTACGGACGCGCCACCTTGCCGATCCGCACGCGCCACACCGTGGGGCCCTCCTCGATCGGATCCCAACTGAACTCACCCGGGTGTTCGGCGGCGAACTGGTAGTAGAGCGGCTTCGGGTCGTGGTCGTTGATCAGCACGTAGCCGGCGCCGCTCTCGAGCGCGAACCACTTCTCGAAGATGATCTGGTGACGCTGCGCGGGCGCCAGGTGCCTGACCTCGAGGTCGAAGTCGGCCTCCGAGCGGGCACGTGGCTTAGGGCTGCGCGTCAGGTAGTGCAGCGTGCCGTTGAGACGCTCGCCCTCGCGGGGCCAGCCGTTGCGAAGCAGCTTCCAGCCGGCGGCGGCCAACTCACAAGCGGCGTCGGTGTGGCCGGCGTCTCCCAGCGCGCGCAACGAGCTGTCGAAGAGCTTGCTGAGTTGCGCGAGCGCTGCCTCCGGGTCGAGGACCGGCGGCTGTGAGGGAGTGATGGTGGGCGCGGTGTCATCGCTCATGCGGCCACCGTAACGTCGTCGCTGGCCGCCCCTCCACGACCTAGGTGGTGGGCCACCGCCCCGAGTTGCCGACGTTCGCCTCCGGCGGCGTGCGCCCGCTGCTACCGGCCGGCTCGGCCTCTGGCGTGCGCACCGTCTGACAGCTATGCTGCGAGCCAGGGCGGCAACCGACACAAGTCATGACTGATTCATTGAAGACGCTCCTTCAGGAGTCGACAGTCTTCGCGGGGCTAGAGGACTCCGATCTCGACGCGATCGCTGAGCTCTGCCGGCCCGTGACGCTCGCGCCGCGCACGGTTCTGTTCCACCAGCGAGACATCGGCGACGCCCTCTACCTGCTGGCATCCGGCGAGCTGATCGTCAGCGTCGACGGCCGGCCGGTCGACGTGTTGGGTACCGGTGCGGTGGTGGGGGAGATGGCTCTGCTGTCGGCGCCGGTGCGCAACGCCACCGTCAGCGCTGGCGCCCATGCCTGCGAGTTATGGCGGCTGGCGCGCGAGGACTTCGACGCGCTGACGGCCGCGCGACCCGCGGTGCTCGAGCGCATCCACGACCTGATCAGGCCGCGTCTGGAGCGCGCCCAGCTCGCCCCGCTGCTGGCTGAGCGCTTCGGCGCCAGCACCGAGGCGGAGCTCAAGGCGTGGCAGGAGCGCCTGACGTGGCGGCGGACGACGCGCGGTGAGTCGGTCTACTGCATCGGGGACGCCGCCGCCGAGGCCCACCTGGTCGTGGCCGGCAGGTTCGTCGAGCGCGACGCAGCCGGCAAGGTGCTGCGGGTCGCGGGACGAGGAGCGCTGCTGGGCGAGGCGGCAGTGGTGGGCGAAAGCGTCAGGCGCACCGAGGCGGTGGCGGCGGGCGAAGGGCATCTGGCGACGGTGCCGGCCACGGTGGCGGCCACCAGCCCGACGTTCCTGGTGCGGCTGGCGGCCGACGTGCTGGCGCGTCACGAGCAAGGCGGCTCCGCGGTCGAGGGCACCCTCGGCGCGGCGCTCCTGTTCGCGCCGGCGTCAGCCGATGCCACCTGCGACCGGCTGGTGAGCGAAGTGGCCGAGCGGATGGCCGGGTGGGGACCGGCGCTGGTGCTCTCCAGCGCCGAGGTCGATCGGCGCTTCGCGCGCGTCGGTGCGGCGCAGACGAGCGATGACAACCACGCGACCTCCCTCGAGCTGTGGCTCGACGAAGCCGTCAGGAGCCATCGCTACGTGCTGCTCGTCGCCGATCCGACCCTCACGCCGTGGACGCGGCGCTGCCTCCATCTGGCCGACCGGCTGGTGCTGGTCGCCGCAGCCGACGGCCCGTCACAGCCAGGAGCACTCGAGTCGAGCCTGCGCTCGCACGCTCCCGACCTCCCGAGCGACCTGGTCCTGGTGCATCCCGACTCGGTGACCCAACCGACAGGTACGACAGCCTGGCTGCAGGCCAGGGACGTCAGTTGCCATCACCACGTGAGGCTTGGCGTCAAGAGCGACCTCGACCGGCTGTCACGCCGCCTGGCAGGTCGCGCTGTGGGCCTGGCGCTGTCGGGGGGTGGTGCCAGGGGCTTCGTTCACGTTGGCCTCCTGAAGGCGCTGGAAGAGCGCGGGATCGCCGTCGACGTGGTCTACGGAGCGTCGATGGGCGCCGTGATCGGCGGCGGCTACGCCTTGACGCGGAGCGCGCCGGAGATCGAGCGGATCTGCGCGCGCTTCGCTGACCGCAAGCAACTGATGGACAGCACCTTGCCGTTGGTGGCGCTGACGCGCTCGCGCAGGATCAACGAGATCCTCAAGAGCGCGTTCGGGACGGACACGCTGATCGAGGACATGTGGATCCCGTTCCTGTGCGTGTCGGCGAGCCTCACCAACGCCGAGCTGCGGCTCCACGACCGCGGCCCGCTGTGGCGGGCGATCAGGGCGTCAGCCGCCATTCCAGGGGTGTTCACGCCACTGCTCACCGAGGACGGTTCCGAGGTGCTGGTCGACGGCGGCGTCATGAACAACATGCCGGTCGAGTTGCTGCGCGAGCATCTCGGCAGCGGAGTGATCATCGCCTCGAACGCGTACGGCGGCAAGTCGGAAGGCAAGCCGATGCGTTTCGGAGACGACGTCTCCGGCTGGGCGGTCCTGCGCTCGAAGCTGCTGCCGGTGGGACGCCGACTCAAGGCGCCGAGCCTCCTCGGCACCTTGATGCGCGCCACCTCGCTGGCCAGCAAGAGCCTCATGGACGAGGCCGGTCGGTACGCCGATCTGGTGGTCACCTACCCCGCCAACGGCGTGACGTCTCTGGAGTTCGACAGGTACGCCGAGATGATCACCGCCGGTCACACGCATGGCGGCGCGGCTCTCGACGAGTGGCTCGGGTCCGCGCGGGTTCCTCCGGCCTGGTCGCAGTCGGTTTGACAACGCCGGGCGACGGCAACTAACCTCGGGTGTCCGAC
>CAYNOS010000030.1:0-29336 GCA_964398985.1 uncultured bacterium | reverse complement strand
CGGCCCCAAGCGTGGGATGCGGCCGCCCTCCTGTACCTCGCGAGCATGGCTGACGACCACGCCCCCTGAAGCGCAAGTGATGCTCGAGAAGACCGCCTAGGGACGGCCCGCCGGCGGTCACCGCTCCTCCGAGTAGCATGGCGCATGGCAGACCAGCAACTCCAGAGCGTCAAGCTCGCCGAGGACGACGGCCTCGAACACGGCTCGCATGACGACGACCGGCCGCTCAATCGCAACCTGATCTACAACAACCCGGAGAAGTGGGAGATCGGCAGGCAGATCCTCGAGCGCTACACGGGCACGCCGCCCGAGGGCATGCAGAAGCAGATCCTGCTCACCAACTTCGAGCACTACTCGGAGCGCTTCACGAGCATGGCCGACGACGTCGTCACCACGCGCGGTTCGGCGATGACCGCGCGTCACAGCGACACTCTCGGGGTGTCGCTGATCAACTTCTCGGTGGGCTCGCCGGTGGCGGCACTGATCATCGAGGTCCTTGCGACCGCGGAGCCCAAGGCGACCCTGTTCCTTGGCATGATCGGGGGCCTGCACCGCTCCTTGAAGGTCGGCGACTTCGTCTTGCCGACCGCCGCCATCCGTGACGAGGGCGCCTCGCGCCACTTCATGCCGCCGCAGGTGCCGGCGCTGCCGACGTTCAAGGTGCAGAAGTTCGTGTCGCAGATCATCGTCGAGCGCGGCTACGATTACCGCACCGGCGTCATCCACACCACCGACACGCGCTTCTGGGAGTTCAACGAGGACTTCAAGCAGCAGCTCTACGACGAGCGCGCGCTGGGCATCGACATGGAAACGGCGACGCTGTTCTCGGTCGGTTTCGCCAGCAAGGTGCCAATCGGTGCGCTGCTGCTGGTATCGGACCTGCCGCTGCGGCGCGGCGGCATCAAGACGCGGGAGTCCGCCGGCAGGGTGTTCAGCGATTTCAGCGACCTGCACATCGAGATCGGCATCCAGGCGATGAGCGAGATTGCTCAGCGCGGGGAGCACATCAGGCATTACCGCTGGTGACGCCACCGGCGGGGAGATGTTTCTGACCGCGGCCCCAAGCGCTCTTACGCCTTGTCCGGGTACGCTGGTGCGGACGCTTGCTCAGGCAGCGTGACGGCCTCAACGCAACCTCAGCTCCAGGGGGTGCAGCAGCAGAGCGCGCTCGGCCAGCAGCGCACCGAGCACGTTGACTACCGTTCGCGGGTCCTCGATGACCGGCGCCAGGTAGTGCTTCGGGGGCTCGACGTTCCAGGCGGGAGCGTCTTTCGCTAGGCCGGCGAGCTCGCGAGCACGCTCGACGGCTGACGCCACGTCACCAAGATGGTCGACCAGGCCGAGTCCGAGCGCGTCGGCTCCCGACCAGATGCGGCCGCGGCCGATCTCGTTCACGCGCTCCTCGCTCAGGCGCCGCCCCGACGCCACGCGTGACACGAAGCGGCCGTACACCTCCTCGCTGTAGCGCTGCAGCAGCGCACGCTCCTGCTCGTCGAAGCCCCTGGCGCTCGACATCAGCTCGGCGAAGCGCCCGCGCGTCACCGACTCAGGGTTGAACCCGTACTTGGCGTTGAACTCCTCGAGCACCGGCTTGCCCAGCACCACGCCGATGGAGCCGGTCACGGTCGTCGGCGCGGCGATCACCTCGGTGGCGTGGGTCAGGACGTAGTAGCCGCCGCTGGCGGCGTACTGGCCCATCACGGCCACCACCGGCAGTCTTTCCGACAGCAGCTTGACCTCGCGCCAGATCAGGTCGCTGGCCAGCGCGGAGCCGCCGCCGGAGTCCACGTGGAGCACCACGGCGGCCGTGCGCTCGTCGGCACCGGCGGTCCGCAGCGCGCGCACTAGAGTCTGGCAGCCGGCCAACTCCTCGCCCAGCAGCGGCAGGAGCAGCGGCAGCTTGCGCGACTCACCCTGAACGATGCTGCCAGTCAGCGAGACGATGGCCACGCGTTTGTCGCCGACCGGCCGGGCAGGGCGTGCGAGGAAGCGTCGGCCGGTGGCGTAGGGCTGGTGGCTCTTGGTCATGAAGGCGTCTTCGTAAGCGACTTCGTCGATCATGCCGAGTTCGAGTGCTCGTGCGGCCGACGTCACCCCTTCATCCAGCCAACGCGTGACCGTCGCCGGGGTGGTGGCGCGGTCCCGGGCGGCGGTCGTCGTAACCGTCTGCTGGAAGCTGTCGAGGAAGGCGCCGTACTGCTCGCGCTGGGCGTCGCTCATCGTCGAACGGGTCAGTTGGTCACCGGCGTTCTTGTACTCCTTGATGGCGAGCTTCTCGAACCGCACGCCGTAGCGCGCCAGAGCGTCGGCCATGAAGGTCGTGCTCAGGCTCATGCCGTTGACCGACAGCTCGGCACTCTCGGGCGCGATGATCCGTTCGGCGGCGGTGGCCAGGTAGAAGCTCGCGGTAGTGAGGTTGTTGGTGCTCACCACGAGTCTCTTGCCGCCTTCGCGCAGCCTCGTCAGCTGTCTACGCAGCGCGTAGGCGGTCGCGAGATCGACGCTCAACTGCTCGAAGCGGACGACCACACCAGTGAGCCAAGTCGCCGCCAGGAGCCTGGAGACCAACTCCTCGAACTCCTCGAGGCTCGGCTGTCTCTCGCCCAGCGCCAAGGCCCTGGAGACGAGGCGTTGTCTCTTCCTGCGCGCCGGGTAGCTGCCGCTCAGGTCGACCACCAGCCAGGCCGGCCGCTCGCCGGGCAGGACGTCGATGATGGCGTTGCGCAGAGACGTCAGCGCGTTGGCGGTGTGGGTCGCGAGGTCAGGAAGGAGCGAGCCGAGACTCCTCTGGCTATCGTGCGAACTGCTCATGACTCACTGTAGCGACCCCGGAACCTCAGGCTCCACGGCGGCAGCGGCCGTCGAGACTGTAGCGATCACAGAGGCCGGGTCACCCGGAGAGCGTCACCAGAAACGAGAACGGCGCCCGCTTGGGCGCCTATAAACCTCACCATAACCCCGTATGCATCATCCGTCAAGTCGTTGCGGCCAAGGTCGCTTCTCGTGACGGCAAACGGGTCAGAATCGCCTGCGAACCGCCATAACGAGGACGGCATCTGCTTCTCTGCGCGGGCGTCCGATCCTGCGGCCGGCTCACCTGTGACCGGCGCGTCACATGAGCTTCGCCAAGTGCTCCTCGAGTCGGTCCCAAGTCTGGGCGACGCCGTCGAGCATGCCCATCGCCATGACCGTGTCCAGGTCGTCCTTCGAGCTGTACCTGCTGCGGCTCACAATCTGGGTGCTGCCTCCGACGTCGATGAACTCGACAGATGTCTCGGAAGCGGGCAAGTCAGGGTTCTGGATCCCCTCCGCGTCGGTGAAGTAGTCGGTGTAGACCAAGGAACGAGGCTCCTCGATTTCGCGGTAGACCGCCTTCCCCCACGACTCCATGCCGTAGGTCTCGGGTTGGCTCTCGTCAGCGCAGCGCATCGCATACTCCCAGGTTCCGCCGGGCCTCAGATCCAAGCGGCACACCGGCAACTCCCAGCCCCGTGGTCCCCACCAGTTCTCCAGGTGTTCGCAGCTGGTGAAGGCGCGGAAGACCAGCTCGCGTGGAGCCTGGAAGGTTCGCTCCAGCACGATGTCGCTCTCGCCTTCTCGCCTGTGAGACATCTCGGCCATCGCCATGGTCGACCTCCTCGCTCGATTGCTTCGCCGCATTCTTGACGCAGCGACCGATCGTCTTGGTCTTCCAACTCTGAGACGCTTGTGAGAACGTGTTGGTGCGGAGGTCGTGATGCAGACGAGCGGCAGGGCACTGGTCCTGGGGCACCGGGGGGCGCCCAGGCTGGCGAGAGAGAACACGCTGGCGGCCTTCGAGGCGGCGTTGACGGGCGGCGCAGACGGCATCGAGTTCGACGTGCAGCTCACAGCCGATGGCGTGCTGGTCGTCCATCACGATCCCGATGTCGGAGGGCGCATGATCGGTCATCTCGACGTGGACGCCTTCAGGCTGGCCGCCCCGTACGCGCCGACCCTGGCAGAGACGGCAGACTACCTGCAGGGCCGGCCGACCGCGCGGATCAACGTCGAGCTCAAGACGGCGGGCGGCAGACCCGACGGCCGCGAGGCCGTGCTGGCCGAGCAACTGCGCGCGTGGGGTCCGGAGATGCTGAGCCGGACCTGGGTCTCGACGTTCGATCCGCATGCGCTCTGTCGCATGGCGGTGGCGAAGGTGGACGTTCCTCTGGCGCTGCTGGCAGCGGAACCGGTACACCTCGAGCTCCTGCCGTGCCTGCCGGTCCTGGCGGTGCATCCCCATCACACGCTCGTGAACGCCGAACGCCTGGAGGACTGGCGCGACAGGGGTCTGGGCGTCTACGTCTGGACGGTCAATGACAACGAAGTGGCCGCGGCGCTGTTGCGGCTCGGGGTCGACGGCCTGATCGGGGATTCGCCAGGGGAGCTCGCTCGCGCCCGGGATGCTGGGCGCCCTTCCTCCTAGCGGGTCCAGAGCCGTCCTAGCCTGCCGCTTCGCGCTCCTCGCTGGCGCGGCGCATCGCCTCGTCCGGCTTGCCGAAGAGCAGCGACGCCGCGATGCTGATAGCGAGGATGCCGATCACGACTCCGAGCGACAGCAAGGTCGGGATGTGCACGACGTCGAGCAGCAGCATCTTCGCGCCGATGTAGGTGAGGATCAGCGACAGTCCCGTCTTGAGGTAGACGAAACGGTGGACGACGTGCGCGAGCAGGAAGTACATGCTCCTGAGGCCCAAGATCGCCATCACGTTCGAGGTGAACACGATGAACGGGTCGGTGGTGACCGCGAAGATCGCTGGGATCGAGTCGACGGCGAAGATCACATCCGTGAACTCGATGACGACCAGCACCAACAGCAGCGGCGTCGCCATGCGCACGCCGTCCTTGACGGTGAAGAACTTCTGGCCGTCGTAGTCGCTGGACACCCTG
This sequence comes from uncultured bacterium, assembly GCA_964398985.1. GTDB lineage: Bacteria > Deinococcota > Deinococci > Deinococcales > Trueperaceae > CAYMRL01. The sequence goes on along the minus strand of CAYNOS010000030.1, from coordinate 24,428 downwards.
AAGAAGCGTCGCACCAGGCGCACCGCAGGGTTCTTGCCGAGGTCGGTGTCGCCGTGGTCCTTGCCGAACAGCATGCGCAGGCCCGTGAACAGCAAGAAGGCCCCGAAGACGTAGAGGATCCAGTGGAAGGTCTCGATCAGCGTGACGCCGACGCCGATCATGATCCCGCGAAGGATCAGTGCCCCCAGGACGCCCCACAGCAGTACCCGCTGCTGGTACTTGAACGGTGTGCGGAAGTAGTTGAACACCAGCACGAACACGAAGATGTTGTCGACCGCCAACGACCACTCGAGGACGTAGCCCGTGAGGTACTCGAGGCCCTTCTCGGGGCCGAGCCAGTTCCAGATGACGGCACCGAAAGACAGCGACAGCGTGACCCACACGGACGTCCAGAACGCTGCCTCGCGCACCTTGACGACGTGCGCCTTGCGGTGGAAGACGCCGAGGTCGAGCGCCAGCATGCCCAGCACCGCGGTGATGAACGCCACCCAAGCCCACAACGGAAGATCCACTACAACCTCCGTTAGGGTCTTGCCTGCCGAAGTTCTCGACGTGAGTTGGCGCCCGGGTGGCCGTTGGCCACCGTGCTGACGAGCGCGAACATCCGGTCCCAAGGTTCGCGGGTGCCCGGACGGCTACTCCCCCTACACGAGTGCGGATGATAGCCCGCGGGCGGCACCGGTGGATAGTGCCGCGAGACGCGAGGAACCGTTGCCGAAGGCGGATTCTCCGGCTACTCGACGGCGGCGGGCGACGCTGCTGGGACCTTGGCCCGGCTGCGCCATGCCAGCCAGCCGAGTTGCACCAGGGTGGCGAGCGAGAACGAGGCCATCGCGTAGGGCAGGCCAGGCAAGCGTTGCCAAGCCACCCCGATCCCGAGCAGGACGGCACTGGTCACGATGAAGACCACCGTCGACTCACCGACGTGCGAAGTGCGACCGAGGTGGGTGAGGCGCCCTTGAAGGGCGCTTCGGATGGCATCGAACGGAGCCCACAGGATCGCGGCGGCCACTCCGAGGGCGGCCAGCTGCGCCAACTCGGGGTTCAGTCCCGAGATTCCGGCGAACCACAGACGCGACAGCGGGGTGAACGCCAGCAGAGCCGACACCGCCAAGAGTGCGAGTGACATGCCGACGGTGAAGCGCGACAGCGCTCGTGCCGCTCCGGGCCGGTCGAGCAGCGCGATGACGACCTCCGTGAAGGCGATCCCGACCGATCTGAGCATGAACAGCAGCCCACCGACTGCCGGCAGCACGGCCAGAGAGGTCAGCGCGTTGGGCATGCGACTGATGGCGGCACTGCCGAGCGGCTGCGCCAGCATCGACACCAGCATCGTCAGCACCAGCGGCGAGTAGAACTTCCCGAAGCGGCGCCAGGTCAAAGGCACTGCTTGTGCCGGGGCGCGCGCCAGCTGGTGCCTGATGACGGGGCGCGCAGCCACGCCGATGTAGGCCGCTTCGACGAGGACCCCGGCGATCACGGAGACCGCCGCGACCACGACGCCCTGGACCCCGGCGGCCGCCAGGATCAGGAGCGTGATCGTCATCGCGCTCAGACGCAACATGGTGCCGAAGGTGACCTGCCTGGCCCTCCCGTACCTGATCAGCACGCCCTGGTGATAGCGGCGGTAGCCGATCGCCCAGGTGAACGGCAGCAGGTAACGCAGTGCGGTGCGCGCGGGCTCCACGAGTTCTGGCGGAGGGCCGATCAACGGCACGATCACCACGTCGAACAGGGGCGTGAAGGCGACCGTGGCGTGCAGCGCGGTCAAGGCTGCGCCGGCGATCATCATGAAGCGGTGCATCAGCACGAACGCCGCCATGTCGCGAGCCAGCGCGGTGCTGGCCGCCAGCAGCATGATGATCGGCGCCTCGATGATCAGCGCGAGCGGGAACGCGACGCCCCCGTAGGCGCCGAGGTGGATCTCCGGATCCGCCAGCCGGGCCAAACCGGCGCTGACCACCGGCAGCTCGAGCCCCATCACCAGCCAGCTGATCGCCAGGGGCGCCCACAACCGCGCGACCTCGGAGACACGCACCTCGCGGGTCGTCTCGGGTCCGACATCGCGAGGATGTGCCGGCGCGCTCACCGCCAGTAGCCTACCTGCAGCAGTTGTCGGAGTGGGTCAGGCGGGGCGGAAACGGCAACAATCGTGACCGTCGGCGATGCAGGCGTCGTGGGCGATCTCCACTCCCAACAGGGTGCCGAGAAGCTCGCGGTCGAAGCGGCACACGGCGCGGCTGCTGCGCGTGAGCTTGTGGAACACACAGTTGAGCGCGGTGACGGAGCCGTCCTCGTTGACGGTGGCGCCGTAGCCGATCTCGTTGAGGATGGCCACGACCTCCACCAGGCGCTCGCGGCCCTCGAGTCCCGTCAGACGCTGCTCGCTGTCCTTGGCGGCTTCGGCGGCCATCGCGCCCAGGAGCCGCTCCTGCCCCTCCTCGCCGAACAGCGCGAGGCTGTGACGCAGCAGCGCGTCGGCGAGCTCGGCATACCGGCGCGGGAACACCTCGAGCCCGGCCTCGGTCGGGGCGTAGGCCCTCCCCGGTCGGCCGCCTGTGGCGCGGGTGGCCGTCACCTTCACCAGCCCATCGCGCTGGAGCGCTGTCAGGTGCTGCTGCACGGCGTTATGGGAGACCGCTAGGAGCTCGCTCAGCTCGTCGACCGTCATGCCGTCACTGCGGTTGCGCATCAGCTCCGCCAAGAGGCGCATGCGGCTCGGTGAGACGCTCGCCGCCGCAGACGGCAGGGTCGGAAGGGGAGTCTGGTCCATGTCGGTCAGGTCCGCGTCTGGCTCCAGGCCGCAAGGCCCCGGCGCCAGTGCCGTTGAGGATGCTGCGAGTATCCCACGCTGCTGCTGCGGTTGTCCCCCGCCTGGGTACGAAGTACACGAGCCTCGGTGAGCCTGACCCGGAACCGAGGGGCAAGCTCGCAACTGCCAGCACCTACGCCTCTCTGCTAGCGTGATCGCATGAGACCCGTTAGGAACCTCGTGGCCCTGTTGTCACTTGCGGTGGTGGCGCTCCTGGCGGCGTGCGCCCCCAGTGCCGCCGGCAGCGTCGCCAACCCGTTCGTGGCCGCCGACGGAGGCGTCTTCGTCAAGCGCGGCGAGACGATCGTGGTACGCGTCGACTTCGCCGTCGATCAGTTCGGCATCGACGGCCGCGACCTCCCGGCGGCGATGTGGGTGCCGGCCGGTGCCAACGCCGAGATCGGCGACGTGACCGGCGGCTTTCACATGACGGACGTCAGGGTTGCAGCTGGCTGGGACCTGAGGCTGTTGCAGATGCGAGCCGAACGACGCAGCGTCGCCTCGGGCGTCCGATACCGGCTGTGGGCCCTGTTCGAAGTGCGCACGGACTCGGCGTCGGTGCCTGGGCCCTACCGGGTCAGAGCCACGCTCGAAGCCGACGGAGGCGGGAGCGCACCCGTCGCGTTCGCGGTGGACACGCGGCCCTGATCGCTCACGTCTCCAGGCGCCAGAGGTCTTCGGGATCCTCGCGGCGGCGGGCGAGGCGCGCCTCGCCTCCGACCACCACGACCTCGGCCGGCCGCAGGCTGCTGGCGTAGTTGGAGGCCATCGCGAAGCCGTAGGCCCCGGCCTGCGCGACGGCGAGAAGGTCGCCGGGCACGGCCTCGGGGAGCTCGACCGCGCGCCCGAGCCTGTCCGCGTTCTCGCACAGCGGGCCGTCGATGTCGTAGGTGTGCAGCGCGGCTCCGGCGTTCTCGCCACCGACCAGCCTGACAGGATGCTTGGCGCCATAGAGAGCGGGCCGCAGCAGGTCCGCCATCCCGGCGTCGGCTATCAGGTGGTCGACGGCGCCGCCCTTGCTGTGCAGTACGCGGGTCAGGAGAACCCCAGCCTCGGCCACCAGGTAGCGGCCCGGTTCGACCAGCAACTCGAGGCGGAACTCACGGCTGAAGTCCAGCATCCGCCTGGCGAACTCGGCCACCGGGGCGCCTGGAACCGCGAAGCCGCCGCCAAGATCGACGGTCCGCAGCTCCGCGAAACGTTGGTACCAGGGTCTGAGGGCGGCGATGACGAGGTCGGCGACGCGCGGGTCGCTGATCATGGAGCCGGCGTGGACGTGCAGACCCAGCAGGCGACCGCTGCCGGCGACTTGCTCGAGGACGTTCTCGACCTCCGCCAACGGCACCCCGAACTTCGATCCGGCCGCCGCGGTGGCGAGGTGTTCGTGAGTGCCCGGGTCGAAAGCCGGGTTGATCCTCAACAAGAAGCGCGTCTCGCCCAGATCCTGGTCGCGCCACACCTTCCAGGCGCCCAGCGAGTCGAGGCTGACGGTCGTCACTCCGGCGGCCAGGGCTCGGCGCGCCAACGCCGGCGTGTGCCCAGGACCGCCGAGGATCACGCGGCCTGGCGAGAAGCCGGCGCGCAGCGCGCGCTCGAGCTCGCCGAGAGTCAGCGCTTCGGCTCCGGCTCCCAAGGCGGCGACATGCCTGAGCAGGGCGCCCAGCGCGTTGGCCTTCACCGCGTAGTGGATGTGCGCTCCCGGAAGGACCTCGCTGAGGCGTGCGTAGCGCTCGCTGACGACATCGAGGTCGTAGACGTAGGTCGGGGTACCGAAGCGCTCGGCGACCTCGAGCAGCAACTCATCCGTCATGGGCGGGGCCGAGCCTATCACGCGCGGTTATGCTACCCGCCATGAATCGACAGCTCCGCAGGGCTCAGGCCAAACAGGACAAGAAGGCCGAGCAGGAGAAACAGAAGAAGAAGGACGCGCGCCGCGACCGCATCAGCGAGTTGAAAGAGCGCCGCACGAGACGGCGCGAAGCGGCCAGGCGCCAGGCGGCGGCGAAGCCTGCTCCCGCGAAGAGCGTCGACGTGGCGTCGCTGTCGGCTGCCGACAAGAAGAAGCTGCCCGGCCGCTTCTCTGGCGCCTTCATGATCGCGACCGTCTTCTTCATCGTCTTGCAGGCGGTCGCCCCCGATCCCGAGGCGGGCTTGCTTGGCAGCTTCACCGGCGCCGGCTTCTTCCTGTTGTTCGGCTACTTCTCGGCGCTCAACCTGGAGCGCCGAGGGATGGCCAACTCGCTGACCTTCACGGTGATCTCGGGAGTGGCGCTGGCGGGCGGCGTGACCGCCGCGCGCATCCTCAGCCCCGGCGGCTCCGCCGATTGGCTGATGACCGGACTCGGTTTGCTGGGGGTCGTGGGCGGCGCCTACCTGGGGCGCTGGGTGTTCAAGACCGCGCGGCGCTGAGGTGCCAGGCGGCCCGAGAAGCACAGTCGCGTCTCAGCGCGCGCACCTGCCCCCGACCCTGACGGCGGTCATCGGTGCGATGCCCGAGGAGGTCGAGTCGCTGCGGGCCGCACTCGAAGGCGCGAGCAGCGAGACCGTGGGCCCGTTCGTCGTCCACTTCGGCAGCCTCGGCGGTGGCCAGGTGGCGCTTGCCGAGTCCGGCGTTGGGAAGGTGAACGCAGCCGCGCTGACCCACGAGTTGCTGCGGCGCGGCAGCCAGCGAGTGGTGTTCACGGGCGTGGCCGGCGCTCTAGCCCCCGAGCTGCGTCCCGGGGACGTGGTGATCGGCTCGAGCGCGGTTCAGCACGACGTCGACGTCACGGGCCTCGGTTACCGACCCGGCGAGGTGCCGGGCACCGGCATGGTGTTCGAGGCCGACCCGACGCTGGTGCGCATCGCGACCGAGGCGGCTGCTGCCGCGCTGGCCGGCGAGGCGACCGCGGCCGCTGGCCGGGCGCCACGCATCGTGACGGGGCGCATCGCTTCGGGCGACACCTTCGTTGCCGGCAGCGCACAGGCCGCGGCCATCCGCGAACGGTTCGACGCCGTCTGCGCCGAGATGGAAGGCGCGGCCTGCGCTCAACTCTGCGCTCGTTGGGGCGTGCCGTTCGTGATCGTCAGGAGCATCTCCGACAGCGCCGATCACGCCGCCGAAGTCGACTTCAGGCGCTTCACGCGCCTGGCGGCGGCCCGCTCCGAGCGCATCGTCGCCGGCGTCATGGAGTCCGTGAGCCGCGGCTGAGATCCGAGAGTAACCAACGGCTCCGACGGTACTCGACCACTGGCGTACAATGCGCTCCAGTGCCTAATAGCGAGCCACGGCCGCGAGAGGCTTGCCAGACATGCTCAACGATGCGAAGACGACCGCCGTGCATGGTGAACGCTTCGCCTCAAGCCGGCGGCGAGAGGAACGACACATGGCAGACGTGCTAGACCAACTCCTCGACCTCGACCGTTCTCAGCTCGGGCCCAACGAGCTTGCGGAACTGAACCGGGTCGAACTCCGCGAGTGGCTCGAGTCCCTCGAGTACGTGCTCGCCAGCGGCGGCTCCGACCGGGTCCGCGACATCCTGCAGGCGCTCGAAGCACTCGCCGAGACCAACGGGGTGGTGCTGCCGTTCGAGAGCGACACCTCGTACATCAACACCATCGCGCCCGACGATCAGCCCGAGTATCCCGGCGATCAAGCCCTCGAGCGGCGCATCACCAACCTGATCCGGTGGAACGCGATGGCGCTGGTCGTGCACGCCAACAAGGTCTCGCCAGGTATCGGCGGCCACATCGCCACCTACGCCTCGGCTGCGAACCTCTACGAGGTCGGCTTCAACCACTTCTTCCGCGGTGCGGAGAAGGGCGCGGACGCCGATCTGATCTACTTCCAGGGCCACGCCAGCCCGGGGTTCTACGCTCGGGCGTACCTCGAGGGGCGCCTCACCGATGAGCAGATGCTCAACTTCAGACGCGAGCTGAGCCCCTCGGGCCCGGGTCTCTCGTCGTACCCGCACCCGTGGCTGATGCCCGACTTCTGGAGCTTCCCCACGGTCTCCATGGGTCTCGGTCCGATCACCTCGATCTACCAAGCGCGCTTCCGCCGCTACCTCGAGGACCGCGGTCTGTACCCGAAGGGTGACGGCAAGGTGTGGGCCTTCGTCGGCGATGGGGAGACCGACGAGCCCGAGACTCTCGGGGCCATCAGGGTGGCGTCGCGCGCCAAGCTCGACAACCTCATCTGGGTCATCAACTGCAACCTGCAGCGCCTCGATGGACCGGTGTTCGGCAACGGCCAGATCATCCAGGAGCTCGAGGGCATCTTCCGCGGCAGCGGCTGGAACGTGATCAAGGTCGCCTGGGGCAGCGCCTGGGACGAGCTGCTCAAGCGCGACAAGGACGGCGTCCTGGTCAAGCGCTTCGAGCAACTGGTGGACGGCGAGTCGCAGCGCTACGCTGCCTTCGGCGGTCCCGAACTCAAGGAGAAGTTCTTCAACACTCCCGAGCTCAAGCAACTCGTCGAGGACTTCACCGACGCCGATTTCAACCGCCTCAACCGCGGCGGTCACGACCCCGTGAAGATCTACGCCGCCTTCGAGCGGGCGGTCAAGCACACCGGCCAGCCGACCGTGATCCTGGCGCGCACCGTCAAGGGCTACGGGATGGGCTCCGCCGGCGAGGCTCAGAACGTCACGCATCAGCAGAAGAAGCTCGACGAAGACGAGCTGCGAGCGTTCCGCGACCGCTTCGACCTGCCGGTGTCGGACGACGAGATCGCGAACGCGCCGTTCCTGCGTCCCCCCGAGGACAGCCCCGAGATCGAGTACCTCCTGGAGCGGCGCAAGCAGTTGGGCGGCTTCCAGCCTTCGCGCCGGGTGACCGCCGAGAGCGTCGCGGCTCCGTCAGCCGAGCTGATCGAGGAGTTCATGCTCAGCAGCGAGGACCGCGCCGTCTCGACGACCATGGTGATGGTCAACCTCATGCGCAAGCTGCTGAGGGACGAGACCTGGGGCAAGCTGGTCGTTCCGATCATCCCCGACGAGGCGCGCACCTTCGGCATGGAGGCGCTCTTCAGGCAGATCGGCATCTACTCGCCGGTGGGGCAGCTTTACGAGCCGGTCGACAGCGCCAATTTGCTGTACTACAAGGAATCCCACGACGGCCAGATCCTCGAGGAGGGCATCACCGAGGCCGGCGCGATGTCGTCATTCATCGCCGCCGGAACCGCTTATGCGAACTACGGCGTCAACACGGTGCCGTTCTTCCTCTACTACTCGATGTTCGGGTTCCAGCGAGTCGGCGACCTGATCTGGGCGGCCGGCGACAGCCGCGCCAAAGGCTTCTTGGTAGGAGCCACGGCCGGCCGCACCACGCTCGCCGGCGAGGGGCTACAGCACCAGGACGGCCACTCGCACGTGCTCGGGTACACGGTGCCCAACCTGCTCGCCTACGACCCCTCGTTCGCGCACGAGCTGGCGATCGTCGTTCGCGACGGCCTGCGCCGCATGTACCAGGAGCAAGAGGACGTCTTCTACTACCTGACGATCGGCAACGAGAACTACCCTCAGCCGGGCGCGCCGGACCACCTGACGCGTGAACAGCTCGAAGAGGGCGTGCTCAAGGGCATCTACCTGTTCCGGCCCAGCAGCACCAAGGACGGCAAGCACCACGCGCAGCTCTTCGGGTCGGGCAGCATCATGCAGAGCGTGCTCGAGGCGCAGGCGATCCTCGAGCGCGACTACCAGGTGGCCGCCAGCGTGTGGAGCGTCACCTCCTACAAGGAGCTCCACCGCGACGCTCTCAGGACGCAGCGCAGGAACCGCCTCAACCCGACCGACGAGCCCAAGGTGGCCTACGTCAGGCGCGCCCTCGCGGGAGCCAAGGGCGTCATCGTCGCCGCCTCTGACTACCTGAAGATCCTGCCCGACGCTCTCGCCCAGCACGTTCCTCTGCCGTTGACCGCGCTCGGCACCGACGGCTTCGGCCGCTCGGAGGCGCGCGCCGAGCTGCGCGAGTTCTTCGAGGTCGATGCGAAGCACATCGTGCTGGCGACCTTGCAGGCGCTGGCGGAGCAGGGTGATCTGGACGCCAAGACCGTGCTCAAGGCACGCGACGAGCTCGGCATCGACCCGGCCAAGCACGATCCCTACACGGACTGAGAGGAAGCGTCGTGGCTACCGAAGTGATACTGCCAGAAGTCGGCGAGGGCATCGAGTCCGGAACCGTCGTGACGGTGTTGGTCAAGCAGGGCGACACGGTCAGGAAGAACCAGCCGCTGATCGAGTTGGAGACCGACAAGGCCGTCGTCGAAGTGCCCTCGAACTCCGACGGGGTCGTCAAGCAGGTCAACGTCAAGGAAGGCCAAGAGGCCAAGATCGGCTCGGTGTTGGTCGTCCTCGAGGACCAAGAGGTTGGCGAGGATTCGCCGGCGGCCGCGCCCGCCGAGGCCGACGCAGCCGCCGCCAAGGACGGCGCGCCCGCCGCTACCGCCGCCCGACAGGCCGAGTCCACGGCGGCAGCCGCACCGGCGCCGGCCACGCCACCGGCAGCCGCGAGCAAGGCGGCTCCCGCGCACGCAGCCACCGGTGCCGGCGATGCCAGCGGCAACGGCCGCTTGGTGCCGGCGGCGCCATCGGTGAGGAGACTTGCCCGGGAGTTGGGCGTCGACATCCGCGGGGTGTCTGGCTCGGGCATCCTGGGGCGCGTCTCGGCAGCCGACGTGCGAGCCAGCGGCGCCGGTGCCGGCGTCGCGCCGGCAGCCCCGGCGGCGCAGCCCTTGCCTGACTTCAGTCGCTACGGAGAGGTCGAGCGCGTGCCGATGAGCGGCGTGCGCAAGGCGACCTTGCGGGCGATGGCCAACGCCTGGGCCGTGGTTCCCATGGTCACGCACTTCGACAAGGCCGACGTCACCGAACTCGAGAAGTTCCGCAAGCGCCATCAAAAGCAGATGCCCGAGGGCGTCAAGCTCACTCCCACGGCGATACTGCTGAAGATCGTCGGTGCCGCGCTCAGGCGCTTCCCCGACTTCAACGCCAGCATCGACGCCGCCAACCTCGAGGTCGTCCGCAAGCACTACGTGAACATCGGCGTGGCGGTCGACACCGATGCAGGACTGTTGGTGCCGGTGGTCAGAGGCGTCGACCGCAAGAGCCTCGTCGATCTGGCCCGCGAGCTCGGTGAGCTGGCCGCCAAGGCGCGCGACCGCAAGCTGACCCTCGAGGAGATGCAGGGTGGCAACTTCAGCATCTCGAACCTCGGCGGTATCGGCGGCCACGCGTTCACGCCGATCGTGACGCCGCCCGAGGTCGCCATCCTCGGGGTCTCGCGGTCGGCGGTGGAAGGGGTCTGGAACGAGGACACCGGGGCGTTCGAGCCTCGGACCATGATGCCGCTGGCCCTGACGTACGACCACCGGCTGATCGACGGCGCCAGTGCTGCGCGCTTCCTACGGTGGCTGTGCCAGGCGATGGAGGAGCCCTTCGCGATGGCGCTGGATGCCTGAGCCCGGTGCAGCGAACGCGCGACGTGCTGGTCGGAACTTCACCCTGAGCTCACGGGACACCGTGCTAGCATGAGCCGTTATGACGGCTCTGGAACGCGTCTCCCACGGCCCCGAGCCGCATCGACAGGCCGCGCGAGCTGGTGTCGACCCTGACGCCATCGAGCTGCGCGCCACACACCTGAGCAAGCGCTACGGTCGCCGTAAAGTGGTCGACAGCATGGACCTGCGCCTCAAGCGCGGCGAGATCGTGGCGCTGCTGGGACCGAACGGGGCGGGGAAGACCACCAGCTTCTACATGATCGTCGGCTTCGTGCGGCCGAACGGCGGCCGCATCGAGCTCGCGGGCAACGACATCACCACCTGGCCGATGCACCGCCGAGCCCGCCTCGGACTCGGCTATCTGGCGCAGGAGCCGAGCGCCTTTAGGCGCATGTCGGTGCGCGACAACCTGATCGCCATCCTCGAGTTCCAGGACCTCAAGCGGGCCGACCAGGAGCGCCGTGCCGACGACCTGCTCGAGGAGTTCCACCTCTCGCATCTGGCTCATCACCGGGCCGACACGCTGTCGGGCGGTGAGCGGCGGCGGCTCGAGATCGCGCGCAGCCTCACCATCGATCCCGACTTCCTCCTGCTCGACGAGCCGTTCACCGGGGTCGATCCGCGCTCGATCCGCGAGATCCAGAACATCATCTACGACTTGCGTGAACGTCGCGGTCTGGGGGTTCTGCTCACCGACCACAGCGTCAGGGAGACCCTCGCGATCGCCGACCGCGTGGTGCTGATGTTCGATGGCAAGGTGCGCTTCGATGGCCCTCCGGCCGAGTTCGCCGCCGATCCGGACGTCCGCACCTACTACCTGGGGAACGACTTCCAGCTCTAGGTCCGGCTGATGCGCGCCCCCGATCCCAACTTCCAGCGGCCCACGACATGACCTTCATCGTCCTGCTGGTGGTTGGGCTGGTCATCCTGGCTGGCATCATCGCGTTCGCCGGCGACCGGCTTGGCACCTACGTCGGCCGCCGACGCCTCAGCCTCTTCGGAGCACGGCCGCGGCGCACCGGTCAGCTCGTCGGCGTCATGGCCGGCATCCTGATCATGCTGTCGACCCTGGGTGTGCTGGCGCTGGCCTTTCAGAACGCGACCGCCACGCTCATCAACTTCCAGCGCACGCTCGAAGAGCTGAACCGCCTGCAGGCGCAGGAGCGGGTTCTCAACGTGCAGGTCAACACCGCCAACGCTCAACTCGCCGACCTCCGGCAGGCGCTGCAGGAGGCTCAGACCACGATCGCCACTGCCGAAGCCGCGCGTGACGAGGCTCTCAGCCTTCGTGACGCCGCACTCGCCGAGCAGCAGGAACTGCTGGAGGAACAGGCGGCGCTCGAGGCTCAAGTCGCCCAGGCAGGGCGTGAGATCGAGCTGGCCGAAGACCGGCTCGAGATGCTCACAGCCGATCTGGAGGCCAGCCGCACCGCGCTGGACGAGGCGAACGCTGCTCTCGATCAGACGCGCACCGACCGCGACGAGGCGCAGGCCGAGGCCGAGCGCTTCGAGCTCGAGGCCGGCGACGCCCGCTCGCGGTTCGAAGACGTCAGCGCTCAACTTGGTCAACTCCAGGAGCAGTTGCGCGACGCCGGCGTCCAGCTGGGGCTGGCGGAGGGGCAGTTGGTGGCGGCACGCATCGAGCTCGACGCCGCGCTGGCGGCGCGCGAGGAGGCCATCGCGCTACGCGACGAGGCGTTGGCAGCGCAGGCCGAGGCTCTCGCTATCCGCGACGAGGCGCTCGCGGAACGGGACGCCGCGGTGCTCGACCGCGACCAAGCCGAGGCGGCCAGGGACGCGGCCAGTCGCCAAAGTCAGAACCTCGAAGCGCGCGTGCAGCAGCTCACCCAGGAGACCAGCGAGCTGGAAGCGAGCGCCGAGGAGCTACGCCTGCAGGCGACGACGTTGGAGGAGGAGAACGCCCAGCTCGTCGACTCTAACCAGCGCCTGGCGGAGTTCAACGCCAGCCTCGAGGACCAGATCAGGCAACGCAACGCCGCCGTGCAGGACCTCCAGGTGATCGTCTCGGACCTGCAAGTGTCGGTGGAGCGCCAGGCGGGGGAGTTGAGAGAGCTGCAGCTCGCCGCCGGCCGCTTCGAGGGCGGCGACGTCTACTTCGTACGCGACCAGCTCATCTACTCGGGAGCCATCCACGCCCAGGATCCCGCCGAGGTCCGCCAGGAGCTGGCGGCCTTCATCGCCGACGCCACGACCTTCGTCGCCAGACGCGGCGTGGAGCGCGTGAACGTCACCCCCGAGCAGTTCAGCCTGCTGGTCGACGTGATCTCGCAGACGCCGGAGTCGGATCTGATCAGGTTCATCTCGCCGAGCAACCAGATCAGTTCGACCATCGACGTGTTGGTGGAGGCCATCGAGAACACCATGCTGTTCGAGCGAGGTCAGCTGGTCAGCGCGCTGCCGATCCACCTCGGATCGCAGGACCTGCCAAGCAGCCAGAACGACATCCGCAACAGCATCGCGCAACTCAAGGCCGAGGCGGTCCGCAAGATGCGGCGCGCCGGCCTCGACGAGGGATCGCTGCCGGACTTCGGTGCCGTGACCGAAGAGATGTTCACCAACATGCTGCTGCGTCTCACCGGGCCGGCCACGATCGCGCTGGTGGCGACGGAGCCGATACATCGGGCCGGCCCGGCTCACCTCGAGTTGATGATCCTCTACTAGCTCGGCGTCACGGCTCCACGCGCTTGGCAAGCAGGTCACGGATCTCCGTGAGCAGCTTGACGTCGGCGCTCGGTTCCGCGGGCGCGGCCGGCTCCTCGGTACGGCGCTTCATCTGGTTGAACGCCTTGACCAACATGAACAGCACCCAAGCGATCAGCAGGAAGTTGATGACGGTGTTCAGGAACGAGCCGTACTGCAGCACCGGTGCGCCGGCCGCGACCGCCTCGGGCACCGAGGAGTACAGCTGCCGGTCCTTGAGGATGATGCCGAGGTTGCTGAAGTCGACCCCGCCCAAGATCAGGCCCACGACGGGCATGATCACCTGGTTGACCAGCGAGGTCGTGATGGCGCCGAAGGCGCCACCGATGATCACTGCGACCGCGAGGTCGAGCACGTTGCCGCGGTTGATGAACTCCCGGAACTCCTTGAGCATGTTCCCTCCCGCCGGCGCCGCTGGTGGCGCGTATGTCTCAGGTGTAGTTTACCCTGTTGCGCGGTGCGACTCTCTCGTAAGCTGAGGTCGTGAGCAAGCCGGCAACCATCTTGATCGCGGACGACATCGCCGGGCAGCGGATGGTCCTCGACATGCTACTCAGCATCGACGGGTACGAGGTCCACATGGTCGAAGACGGCTTGGCGGCCCTCGACTTCCTCAAGTACCACACGCCTGACTTGGTGATCCTAGACGTCGTGATGCCCAACCTCGGCGGTCTCGAGGTGTGCGGCCGCATGAAGCGCGTCAGCCGCTTGAAGGACGTCCCCGTGATCATCCTGACCGCGCATCGCGACGACCACGTCGTTGCCGAAGCGAAGTACGTCAAGGCCGACGCGCTGATCTACAAGCCGCTCGAGGGGAAGGACCTCAGGCTGAAGGTGCGAGAGTTGCTCGCCAACCGTAGCCTGGCGGTCGAGACGGCCGCGCACGACGTCTCCGGAGAGCTCGACTAGCGGCTGCCGCCGGCAGCTGAACTCGCGCTCCGCGACCTCCGGCTCAGCCTGCCGGCCGGCTGGCGCTGCGTTGCCGCAACGCCTCGAACAGCAGCAGGGCGCCCGCCACCGACACGTTGAGGCTGTCTGCCAACGCCGCCCGCATGGGGATCCGCACGCTGGCGTCGGCCGCAGCCGAGAGCTCCTGCCCCACCCCACGGTCCTCGGCGCCGAGGACGATCGCCACCCGCCGGTTCAGGTCGGCGTCCCAGTAGACGGTCGCGGCCGCCGGCGTGGCAACGACCAGCGCCAGGCCCGCGGCGCGCGCGGCCGCGGCCAGCTCCGTGGCCGTGGAGACCGCGACGGGCACCGCGAACAGGCTGCCCTGGCTGGCGCGCACGACGTTGGGGTTGTAGAGGTCGGTGCCGCCGCCGGTGACCACCACGGCGTCGACACCGGTGGCGTCGGCGCTGCGCAGCAACGCCCCCAAGTTCCCGGGCTTCTCGACACCGTCGATGACCAGCACCAACGACGCGGAAGCCAGCCCAAGGTCTGCCAGCGGTACTCGCGGAACGTTCGCCTGCAGCGCCAAGCCATCAGGGTTCTGGCGCAAGCTCAAGCGCCCGAAGGCGGCCGCCGACAGCTCGAACAGCGGAGCGTCGCCGCCGCCCGCGATCAGCTGATCCAGGACGGACCTGTCCGCCATCAGCTCGGGAGCGAACAGCAGCCTGAGGGCTTGGACGCGCCCGGACTTGACGGCCGCGGTGACCTCGCGCGCCCCTTCGACGAGGAACGTGCCGCTATCCTCACGGCCGCGGCGCGTCTTGAGCGCCGCCAACTCCTTCACCAGCGGGTTCGCGGTACTGGTGACGAGCTTGGCGCGCATTGCGGCATCATAGCCACGGCGCTAGACTCACCGCCGTGGATCATCTGATCTCCGCGGGCGAGCTGATTGCCAGGCTGCAGGACGCTCCTGCCGGCGCAGCGGCCGCCGGCATACTCGACCCGCCCGGGCCGGGCCGCGCCCTGCGGATCATCGACGCCACCTTCGAGCTCGCGGACGCCACCTCGGGCCGTCGCACCTACCTGGCCGGGCACGTCCCCGGCGCCGTCTACTTCAGCCTCGACGAGGACCTCTCCGATCCTGCCGCGATAGCCCGGCACGGACAAGGGATCCCGGGCTCCGGCGGCCGGCACCCGCTGCCCGACATGGCCGCGTTCGCCGCCAGGCTCGGCGAGCGAGGGATCGGCAGCGACAGTGACGTCGTCGTGTACGACCAGGATGGCGGCATGTACGCAGCCAGGGCCTGGTGGCTGCTGCGCTACGCCGGGCACCGCCGGACACGCTTCCTCGACGGCGGGTTCGCGGCCTATTTGGCGGCAGGAGGCCCGGTCACCTCCGAGGTGGCCAGCCACGCTCCGACCGAGTTTCGACTCGACCTGCAACACCAACTCGTCATGCACGCTCCCGAGATCGATGCCCGTCTGGGCGAAGAGGGGTTGGCCGTCATCGACGCCCGCGCCCCGCAGCGCTACCGAGGCGAGGTCGAACCCCTCGATGCCAAGGCCGGCCACATCCCCGGCGCCGTCAACCTCCACCACCAACTGGTGATCGACGAGGAGACCGGGCTGCTGCTGAGCGCCGCTAGGCTCGCCGACGTGCTCGAGCTGCCGGCCGGCACCCGCGAGGCGGTGGCGTACTGCGGCTCGGGCGTCAGCGCCGCTCACCTGATACTCGCGCTCGAGATCGCCGGCCTCACTGGCGTCAAGCTGTATCCCGGCTCGTGGAGCGATTGGAGCTCGCGCCCAGGACTGCCGGTGGCGACCGGCGAGCCCGGGGTCGAAATCGTCACCGGGTGAGGCAACCGGCCTAGCTACAATGCGAGCGTGGGGTCCCCGGCCGCCAAGGGAACGGCAACCGAACACAACGATCTGTGGAGCCACTACTTCGTGCTGGCGCCGCACGGGATGGTCGTGTTCAGGGTCGAGCGCAACGGCGCCGGCCGCCTGAGCGACTTCGTGTGGGTGGACGTGAACCCCGCCGCGGTCGGCAGCCTCGGTGTCGCGCGCGAGGACGTGGTGGGACACAAGGTCAGGAACATCTACCCCGACCGCATCGACCCTCGCGTGTACCGGCGGCTGGTGACGGCGCACGTGACCGGGCGCGTTCAGGAGTTCGAGCAGGCGCTGCCGACCGGAGGCGACCCGCGCTCGAGCCTGCGCTACGGTGACCGGCGCGCCGGGCAGCCCGGGGCTGGAGTCACCTGGTACGCCGTGACGGTGCTGCCGTTGCCGAACGAGCACCTCGTCGTGCAGTTCCGCAGCATCACGCACTACAAGAACGTCTTGAGACAGGCCGTCGAGCTGATGAACCACGACGACCTCACGGGCTTGCCGAACCGGCGGCACCTCAAGTCGCGCTTCTGGGTGCTCAGGCGGCACAACGTCCCGATGGCTCTGCTTTACTTCGATCTCAACGGCTTCAAGGCCGTCAACGACACGCACGGGCACGAGATGGGGGACCGCGTGCTGAGCGTGATCGGACAACGGCTACAGCAGAACGTCCGACCCGGAGAGATGGTCGCGCGCCTGGCCGGCGACGAGTTCGCGGTGCTGCTGTCGGGGACCGACCTCAGCTCCGCCGATCGCGTCGCGGAACGCCTGCTGCAGGCCGTCGAGGAACCCATCCATCTGGACCACGTGACGGTGTCCTTGACGGCCAGCGTGGGTGCCGGTCTCCACCCGCTTCACGCGGAGTCGTTCGAGGGACTGCTGAGTTACGCCGACGCCCGCATGTACGAGCAGAAGCGTCGTCGGCACTGACGGGGCGGCAGCCGGCGCACGGTGCGCGCGTCCCGGTTCGTCACTCCTCCGGCACGCGCCGGTGAAGCGCCACCGGCTGGCGTGACACCTCTGTCCTACGCGCCCTGACGGCCGCTGCCCTGAGGTTGAAGAACTCCACCATCACGCTGAAGCCCATCGCGAAGTAGATGTAGCCCTTGGGTATGTGCTGGCCCAGACCGTCGGCGATCAGAGTGACACCGATCAAGAGCAGGAACGACAGCGCCAACATCTTCACGGTGGGGTGCTTCTCGACGAACCGGCTGACTGGACCGGCCGCGAACATCATGATCCCAACGGCGATGATCACGGCGGCTGCCATCACCGCGAAGTGATCCGCCATCCCGACCGCCGTGATGACCGAGTCGAGCGAGAAGACGATGTCCAACAGGATGATCTGCATGATGACCGACCCGAAGGTCGCGGCCTTCCTGACCTCGACCTCGTGCGTCGCTCCTTCGAGGCGCTCGTGGATCTCGACGGTCGCCTTGTAGATGAGGAACAGCCCCCCGCCGATGAAGACCAGGTCGCGCGCGGTCACGGCGTGGCCGAGCACCGTGAACAGCTCGCGGGTCAGGCCGGCCAGCCAGCTGACGGAGGCCAAGAGCCCTAGACGCATGAACATCGCGAGGGCCAGTCCCAGGGTGCGGGCGCGTGCGCGCTGCTCCTCTCGCACGCGCGCCGAGAGGATCGAGATGAAGATGATGTTGTCGATGCCCAGAACTATCTCGAGGACCGTCAACGTCAGCAGGGCGATCCAAGCCTCGGGACTGGTGACCCATTCCATGGCGATACATTATGCAGCCGCCGCCGGCAGGCCGCTCAATCGACATCCCGTCGCAGGAAGGCCCACGCCAGTAGCGCCAGGAACACCGCCGCATAGCCGACCATCACCAGCGTCGAGTGCTGCAGCGAGAGTCCCGTTCCCAACAGCGACGAGAACGGCCCCATATCCTCCCCGGAGTCGGCGATGAGCTCGGTGAAGGTGCTGCCGAGAGGCGAGCGCGCGGGAACGTAGAGGTTGGCGGTGAAGAAGTAGCGAGGCATCGCCTCCCACGCCTGCTGAATGCGCAGCGCCTGGAAGAACGCGTTGAGGCGAGTGAGCGGCTGCAGCTGGAAGAGCGAGTTGAGGATCGCGTAGATGGTCTCGATCAAGCCTGGCAGAAACAGCACCATGACGATGCCGAGCACCGCGGAGCGCACCACGAACACCAGCAGGAACGCCAGCGCCATGGCCGCCAGCGTGAACAGCCATTGCAGCGCGTAGAGCCCTAGGACGTTGCCCCAGTCTCCGCTGAAATCGGTCGGCAGGAACGTGGTGCCCAGCGCTCCGAACAGCAGCGAGCTGACCAGCGCCCCCAGCATCAGGGTGAAGACCACCAGCATCGCGACGATCAGCTTGCCCGCCAGCACCGCCGGCCGGTTCGGCTGCACCACCAGCACGGTCTTCCACATGTTCTGACCGCGCTCCTCGCCGATCAGCAGGGCCGTGATCAGCGCGACCGCCACCATGTAGAAGGTCGGGCTGACGTAGGCCGGCACCGCCAGCAGGAAGGTGGCCAGCCCGTGCGGCGAGGCGAACAGTTTCACGACCTGGTCGACGGCTGCGCCCTCGTCGATGAACGTGCCCGCCAGGTTGGTCACCATCACCCGGGCGGATATCAAGGCGATGATCGGCGCGATCACCCAGTAGAGGCCCGCGAGGATGTAGACCCTGCGCTTGCGCGCCACCTTGTAGGCCTCTGCGCGGACGACGTTGACTAGGGCGCTCACGACGGCCTCCCCGCGGAGTTGACGATGCGTAGGTACGCGGTCTCGAGATCCTCGACCTTGACGCTGGCCGACACGATCCTGACCCCGGCCAGCGTAAGGCGCTCGACCAGCGGCTCGCCCTCGGCCTTCGGGACGCTGACCTCGGCGCCGCCTTCGATCTCACGCGGCTGGTAGCCGAACGAGCGCAACGCCTCGAGCAGCTTGGGGCCGTCGGTCGCCCGCAGGCTGTAGCTCAGCGTCTCGCCGCCGAGCTGGCCGAGCAGCTCCTCCAGGGTGCCGTCGAAGCGGATGACGCCCTTGTCGATCGCGAGGATCCGGTCCACGAGCTTCTGGATCTCAGCGAGGATGTGGCTCGACACCAAGATGGTGACCCCCTCGTCCGAGACCGCCCGCAACGCCTCGCGCACTTCCGCGATGCCGGATGGATCGAGACCGTTCGTCGGCTCGTCCAGTAGCAACACCTTCGGACGGGTGAGCAGCGCGCGCGCGAGAGCGAGGCGCTGACGCATCCCCTGCGAGTACGCCTTGACCTTCTTGCGGTCGGCATCCTGTAGCGACACGAACTCGAGCACCTCGTCGATGCGGCGCGGCGGCACGCCACCATGAAGCAAGGCGGCGTGCACGAGGTTGGAACGGCCGGTCAAGTACTGGTAGAAGGTCGGCTCCTCGATCATCGTCCCGACCTCGAGGAGCGTGGCACCTGGAACGGGCTCCCCGAGGACGCTGCAGGTGCCGCTGGTCGGTCTCACGAGCCCAGCGAGCATCCGCAAGGTGGTGGTCTTCCCGGCACCGTTGGGCCCCAGGAAGCCGACGATCTCGCCCTGCGCGACCGCGAAGTCGATGTTGTCGACGGCGGCCATCCGGCCGTAGCGCTTGGTGAGCGAGGAGGCGCTGATGACGTTCACTCCGCCCTCCGCTCGCGCGTCATGAGGTCATCCAAGGCAGCGCTCGGCGGCTTGCCTTGATAGATGACGCGGTAGACCTCATCACAGATTGGAAGTACCACTGAAGCCTCCCGTGAGTACTGATGCAGCGCCTTCGCAGTGGGGATGCCTTCGGCCGTGAGGTTCTCGCGAGCGAGCTGGGCGGCGGTGGCGCCGGCAGCGATCCGCTTGCCGGCGGTGTGGTTGCGCGACTTCTCGCTGCCGCACGTCGCCACCAGGTCACCCAGACCACTGAGTCCGTAGAGCGTCCGTGCCTCCC
Source organism: uncultured bacterium (assembly GCA_964398985.1). GTDB lineage: Bacteria > Deinococcota > Deinococci > Deinococcales > Trueperaceae > CAYMRL01. The sequence goes on along the minus strand of CAYNOS010000030.1, from coordinate 4,713 downwards.
CGCCCTGAGACTCGCCGAAGCGCACCATCTCGGCCAGACCCCGCGTGATGATACCCGCCTTGGCGTTGTCACCGAGCCCGAGGCCGTCGCTCATGCCGGCCGCCAGCGCGATCACGTTCTTGAGGGCGCCGCCGATCTCGACGCCGACGACATCGGCCGAGGTGTAGACGCGGAAGCGCGGCTGCTGCAGGCGGCCCTGGAGGAGCTGTGCCAGACCCGGCTCGGCGCTCGCCACGGTGGTAGCGGCCGGCTGCCCGCTGGCGATCTCGCTCGCGAGGTTGGGACCTGACAGCACGCCCACCAAGGCGCCCGGCAACTCCTCGGCGATGATCTGGCTGAGCCTCTTGAACGAGCCGACCTCGATGCCCTTGGAGCAACTGAACAACGGTGTGTCGCGTATCTCGAGCTCGGCGAGCCGACGAAGCAGCGGCCTGATGCCGCTGACCGGCACCGCCAACAGCGCCATCTCGGCTCCTGCCAGCGCCACGCTCAGATCCGCGGTCGCCCGCACCTGCTCCGGCAACACCAGGTCGGGCAGATAGGCGGGGTTCGCCCTGGCCCGCTCGATCTCGTGAGCGTGCTCCACGCGTCTGGTCCACAAGCTGACCGAATGCCCGGTGCGCGCCAGCAAGGTGGCCAGCACCGTCCCCCAGGCGCCGCCGCCGAGGACGGCGGCGCGTGGGACGTCGTTGGAGGACCCGGAGTCGGCAGCGTGCGGCATGCCCCACAGTAGCAACCGGTGCTATCATCGGCTTTCGTGCCGCGCCACCCGGCGCCTGCGTGGAGGACCCAGTCGATGCCGACATACGTATACAAGATCATCGAGACAGGCGAGACGTTCGAGATCGAGCAGCGCATCGTCGAGCCCGCACTGACCAGGCACCCGCAGACCGGGCAAGCGGTCAAGCGCGTGATCCAGCCCGTCGGGATCGCGTTCAAGGGCTCAGGCTTCTACGTCAACGACAGCCGTTCAGGCGGCAACGGCAGCGCTGCCGCCAAGCCCGCAGCCGCGGCCGGCGAGACGGCGAAGCCGAGCGAGGCGCCGAAGGCTGCCAGCGAGGGCAGTGCCGCCTCGAGCAGCGCGGCCTCTCCTGCCAGCTGACGCGGTCGCGGGTCAGCGCGTTGCCGGCACGAACCTGACTTCGAACATCAGCGGCCAGTACTTGCCCGTCAGCAGGAACGTGTCGCGCTCCGCCACGAACGCGATCCCGTTGAGCACGTCCACGCCAACCCCGCCTCGCGGCAGCGCCAGGCGCAGCTGCGACGCGTCGATCGACGCGCTGACGCGCCCGTCGTCGGGGTCGATCCTCACGATCCGGTCACTCTGCCAGATGTTGGCGTAGACGGCATCGCCCACGCACTCCAGTTCGTTGATGCGCACCACCGGCCCGTCTTCATCGGTGACCGTGACGTGGCCGAGCAGCTCGAAGGTCGCGGGATCGCGGCGGAACAGCCGGGCGCTGCCGTCGGACATGTGAAGAGCCTGGCCATCGAAGCACAGCCCCCAGCCCTCGCCCTGGTAGTCGAAGCTGCCGAGCGGCTCGAAGGTCGCGCGGTCCCAGCGCCAGGCCACGCCGCTCTGCCAGGTGAGCTGCAGCAGCTCGTCGGCGACTGCGGTCAGGCCCTCGGCGAAGTGAGGGGCCGGTATCGGCCTGATCCTGATCACCTCGCCGGTCGCGAGGTCCACCTCCCTGAGGCTCGACGCGCCGACAAGACCGGTGCTCTCGTACAAGCGGCCGCCCACCAGCTCGAGACCCTGGGTGAAAGCGCTCGGGTCGTGCGGGTAGCTGGCGACGACCTCGACGGTCAAGCGTTCGGGAGCCGCCTCGCCACAGCCGCTCAGCAGCAGCGCAAGGGCTGCCGCCACCAGCGCGACGCGTCTGTGCGCCGTCATCCGCCCGCCGGGGGTCGTGCTGCCAGCAGCCGAGCGACGGCGCCGAGCACTGCGGCAGACACCACGTCCTCACCGTCGCCGGCGTCGATGACCTGCCACCCGGGAAGCTCGCCGGCCAGCCGCAGGTAGCCCTCGCGCACGCGCTGATGGAAAGCCAGCTCCTCGCCCTCCAGTCGGTCGCGCTCCCCGCCGCCGGTTCGTGAGCGCCGCTCGACCCGATCGAGCCCGGCAGCGGGGTCGATGTCGAGCAGGAACGTCACGTCCGGCTCGGCTCCGGCTGCCGCCTGGGCGTTCACGGCCCTGACGAACCCGAGATCGATCCCGCGGCCGTACCCCTGATACGCCAGCGACGCGCCGGTGAAGCGGTCGCTGATCACGTCGCGCCCGCCGGCGAGCGCCGGCGTGATGACCTCGGCGACGTGCTGGGCGCGATCGGCGGCGTAGAGCAGGAACTCGGTCAGCGGCTCGACGCGGTTGCCGGGAGTCAGTACCAGCGCGCGCAGCGCCTGGCCGACGGCGGTGCCGCCCGGCTCGCGAGTGGTGACGACCGCGCGACCCAAGCCCCTCAAATGCGCCTCGAGCTTCGCGATCTGCGTCGACTTGCCGGCGCCCTCGGGCCCCTCGAACACGACGAACAGCCCGCGCCGGCCGTCGGGGGAGGCAAGACCGGGCGTCACAGGCCGGTCGGCATCAGCAGGAACTCCGTCTCGAGCCCGAAGGTCGCCTCGAGCTTCTCCGCCAACAGCTTCACGCCCACCGTCTCGGTCATGTAGTGGCCGGCGAACAGCGAGCTGACGCGGCGCTCGTAGGAGTAGTAGAAGGTGTCGTGCTTGGGCTCGCCGGTCAGGAACGCGTCGAGGCCGGCGTCGGCTGCGTCGAGCACGGCTCCGGCCGCGCCCCCCGTTACGATGCCGAGGGTCACGGCCGGGTCCGGACCGCCGGCGTGAACCAGCACCTGCTCGCCGACCACGTGCTCGATGTGCTCGGCGAGGTCGGTCAAGGGCGTCGGCTGCGGCAGGCTGCCCTTGACGCCGAGCCAGCGGCCGTTGACCTCGAAGAAGCCGGCGAGGTCCTTGAGCCCGAGCTGGCGCGCCAGACCCCAGTTGTTGCCGACCTCCTGGTGGGCGTCCAGCGGCAGGTGAGCGGCGTAAAGGTTGAGGTCGTTCTCGAGCAGGAGCTTGAGCCGGCCCTTGAGCATCTTCGTGACTGGCTGCTCCTTGCCCCAGAACAGACCGTGGTGGACGATCAACAGCTGGGCGCCCGCGGCAACCGCCTGCTCGATGGTGTTGTAGTTGCCATCGACCGCGACCGCGACCTTCGCCACCTCATCGACGCCCTCGACCTGCAGGCCGTTGAGCGAGCTGTCGGCGAAGGCCCCGATCTCCAGGAAGTCGTCGAGCCAGGAGACGAGTTCGTTGGTCCTCATGCGGGTCAGCGTACCGCCTGTCGCCCGCCGGAGTGGACCGACCGCGCGCGCGGTCCGGTAGGCTGGCCGAGTGAGCGCTGGCCGATCGTCCTTCGACGTGTTGATCGTGGGCGCGGGCATCATCGGCGCGGCTTGTGCCTATCGGCTGGCCGCCAGGGGACTCAGCGTGTGCGTGCTGGAAGCAGCGGAGGCACCTGCGACCGGATCGACGGCCAAGAGCGCGGCCGGCGTCAGGGTGCAGTTCTCCAGCGCCGCCAACGTGGCGCTGTCGTGGGCGAGCATCCAGGAGTACGCAGCGTTCGAGGACCTCTACGGCCACGCGGCCGACTACCGCCCTTACGGCTACTTGTTCCTGGTGCCGGAAGCGGCTTGGCCCGGCCATCTCGCGGCGGTGGACGTCCAGCGTGTTGCCGGGGCACCGGTACAGGTGCTCGAGCTGGCCGAGGCCGCCAAGATCGTCCCGTTCGACCCGGAGGGGTTGGCGGGCGCCACCTTCGGACCGCGCGACGGGTTCGTCGACCCTCACGGCATCACGCTCGCCTACCTGACGCTGGCGCGGCGTCTCGGCGCCGAGCTTCGCGTCGCCGCCGAGCTGCTGAGCGCAGAGCGAAGCGCGGGCGCCTGGCGGGTCGTCACCACCAGCTGCGAGGTCAGCGCCCCGGCCATCGTCAATGCGGCCGGCGCGTGGTCGCGGATCGTGGGTGCGAGGGCCGGGCTGGTGGTGCCGGTCGATCCAGTCAGGCGGATGGTGTTCGCGAGCGCCCCCCTGGGCGAGGAACACCGCTACCCGCTGAGCGTCGACGTGGCCACCGGCTTCTACCTGCGCTCGGAGGGGCAGCGGCTGCTGATGGGCCGTTCGAACCCGGACGAGCCTGTGGGCTTCACCGAAGGCATCGACTGGGCCTGGCTCGAGCCGACGCTGGAGGCCGGCCTCTCGCGCTTCCCGTGGTTGGCCGAGGTCAGCCTCGACCGACGAGCCTCCTGGTGGGGTTACTACGAGGTCACGCCCGACCATTGCCCGCTCCTGGGACGGCGACCGGAGGCGGAGGGTTGGTTGGATGCCTGCGGCTTCTCCGGGCACGGGGTGCAGCAGGCGCCGGCGGTCGCGACCGCGATCGCCGAGGAGCTGATCGACGGTCGCGCCAAGAGCTTCGACATCGACGAGTTCCGCAGCCAGCGCTTCGCCGATGGCGCCAGTCACCGGCATGGCAAGGCGGGCGCGGGCAAGGCGGCCATCGAGAAGCACATCGTGTGATCGGTACCGCCGGGGCTTGACATGAGGCGTCTTGGCTGGTCATAATACGTATTCGCGCCTGAGGGCGCGGGGACCTTGAAAATCCGGTTGCAGTAGACGAACCTGTCGATTACTTCCAGTGACACAAAGGTTTGCCAG